>NZ_JAJCTH010000008.1 GCF_020594515.1 Rhodoferax sp. U2-2l | reverse complement strand
CTGAACGCGTTACTCAAGAGACTCGACAAAGCCATTGGGAAGTTCTACGCCGATGATGAAATCGTCGACGAAATAAACGGCGACTGATTCAGGACGCGCCGTCAAGGTGGCACGGCTGGACGCTTACTGTGTTTGTGCTTTAACGTCGGTGCTGTCCGGCAGGACAGCATGCGCCGCGAAGCGGCATTCTGCTGCTGTGTGTCCGCGACGAGCAACTTGTTAGCTCTCACTTTTCCAACCTTGACCAGAGACCATTAAGTGCACCTGGAGATGGCGTCGTTCGCTTCTTCGATCGGACGATTGCTCCGCGCAATAGTTCGGCGAAACGCTTGCGGTGTTTTGGCTTGATCTCCTTGCGTTGCATGAGTTTCATCATCTCTAGGGAAATCGCAGGATCATGCGATACGGTGTCAGCCACGATCTCTTCGACGATGGCTGCTCGTACCTCCTTGGTCAAGCCCTCCATTCCATCGCAGTATGTCCGCGCGGCATCAATTAGTTCGCCCAGTTGCTCATCGCTAAGTTCGAGCAAAGCTGAGTAATCTTTGTGCCGAACCCTACCGGATGAAACGTCAGTCCGAATTTTCGCAATAACTGTCTTGATGGCGTCATAACCAGCATTCCCAAGAACACCGCTAAGCACTGCGAGCATTACCCAAGCAAATGCTTCGCCTGGAAAGCCTAGCGACGGTTTGGCAGGGTTTTTATCTCTGGCATAAGCTATCTCGTAGTAGACGCGATACTGGTGGCCGTAGTAGTAGACCTCTGCCGCATACTCGTACAGGCGAAGGAGGGCCTCGTGATCAAGTGGCGCACCACACTCGATGCATACCGAAGCTGCATCTGCTCGTTTCAGGAAGGTGCCACAGGTAAGGCAAAGCAACTGTTCAGGATCTGGGTAGTGCGACATGCGTCTTCAGTGAGGGCTAACTCAATATAGGGAGACACGCCCGTGTCTCCCTAACATCGGAGTAGATAAGCTTCTGAGAACCGCTTGGAATAAGGGTGTTTGACGACTTTCGGTCAACGTCAAGGGGCATAACAGTTCCAGAAATACCAGTACACCGACATTTTTTGTCAACTCGGCTACTGGTCAGTTGTGTGAGCGAGCACTCTCCCTACGATTCTGACAGCGAATTCTCTGCACGGGTATCCCCAAAACGGGGGGTAGCACTGAATGACCGCTCCCGCTGCGAACCGGCAGTCGATCTCTCCATCAACTGCTTTGCTGATCGGCCAATGTCCGACATAGTTTGTTCACGCATCCTCAAGCACAAAGCTCAAGGCACACACTTAAGCAAAAGGAGGCTGGCAGCAATCTGATGGGTCAATCGGCGCAGTGTTCCTGCTCCCATCGCACGGTCATGATCGTAGCTGCCTTGAGTCCAAATGCCCGGTGATAAACACCTGGTCCCCAAATCACATAGTCTCCCATTCGCTGCAACCTGTATGTGATCGTGGCATTTTTCGGGAAGGTCGAATCGGCGCTGAAGTCAATCCTGAAATCGCTTAGATCTGAGACCAGCACAGACATAGTTCTTCCGGTACTCACTGGTTTGTCTTGACCATCCGGATCCCCTGCTAGATGGGAAAACCACTTGACGCAGAGCCCTGTAGACAGCGTGCCGCCTGGAATGTGCCGCAGGTCATATGGCTCTCGCTTGCTCCAGTGGCTGAACCCAATGATCCAACCCGTACCATTCGTATCGAGGTTCCCTGAATTTCCGAACTCAACTGGCAGAGGTGACATGGGACTTGGGAACATGGGTGTGCTGGAGGGACAGTGGCAATTCTGACGGTTATTGCCGCTGGCGACCACCCCAATCTGGAAATTTGACTGCGGGTCCGCTCCCGCTGCAGAAGCCACCACTCGTGCCCAGGTCAGCGATGCCCGGCCCAAACAACCCTCACACCCCAGCCTGCAGTGCCTCATCCAGTAACTCAATCCAGTGCCGCACCGGCGTTTGGGTGCCGCTTTGTAAATGGTTGATGCAGCCGATGTTGGCCGAGGCGATTTGGTCGGGCTTGCCGCTCTCGAAGGTGGCGTTGAGGTGGCCAAGTTTGCGGTCGCGCAGCTGGGTGGCGATCTCGGGCTGGAGCACGCTGTAGGTGCCTGCCGAGCCGCAGCACAGGTGGGGTTCGCAGCCGGTGATCTTGAGGTTGAAGCCCAGCTCCACCATGTATTTTTCTACCCCGCCACGCAGTTTCATGCCGTGCTGCAGGGAGCAGGGCGGGTGAAAGGCGATTTGGCTGGCGCGCGCTTTGACGCGGTCGCGCAGCTTCTCGCTGAGCTCGGGCAACCACTCGCTGATGTCCTGGGTGAGGGCGCTGATGCGTGCCGCCTTGGCCGCATAGACCGGGTCGTCGCGCAGGATGTGGCCGTAGTCTTTGACAGTGGCGCCGCAGCCGGAGGCGTTCATCACAATGCCTTCCACACCGGGCTGGCCCGCCGTCCCGTCGATGAACGGCCACCAGGCGTCAATGTTGGTGCGCATCTCGGCTTTGCCACCGTCATGGTCGTTCAGGTGGAACTTGACCGCGCCGCAGCAGCCGGCCTTGGGCGCGATCACCGTCTGGATGCCTGCGGCGTCGAGCACGCGCGCGGTGGCGCTGTTGATGTTCGGGCTCATGGCGGGCTGCACGCAACCGGCCAGCATCAGCACGCGTCTGACATGCTGGCGAGTGGGCCAGGTGCCCGCGGTTTGTCTGGCGGGTACTTTTTTCTGCAGTGCAGGCGGCAGCAGGCCCCGCGCCAATTGGCCCAGTGCCATGGCGGGCGAAAACAGGGGCGAGGGCAAGCCTTCTTTCAAGGCCCAGCGCAGCGCCTTTTCGCCAGCCGGGCGCGGCACTTGTTCGTCCACCAGCTTGCGGCCAATGTCGAGCAGGTGGCCGTATTGCACGCCGCTGGGGCAGGTGGTTTCGCAGTTGCGGCAGGTCAGGCAGCGGTCCAGGTGCGCTTGTGTTTTGCGGGTGGGCGTGACGCCTTCGAGCACCTGTTTCATCAGGTAAATGCGGCCACGCGGGCCGTCGAGCTCGTCGCCCAGCAGCTGGTAGGTGGGGCAGGTGGCGGTGCAAAAACCGCAGTGCACGCAGTTGCGCAAAATCGCCTCGGCGGCGATGCCGTCAGAGGTGCCTTGGTATTGGGGGGCGAGTTGGGTTTGCATGGCAACAGCGGCTCAGAGCGACGGCACCAGACGCCCGGGGTTGAAGAGGTGCGCCGGGTCAAACTCGGCTTTCAGGCGGGCGTGAATCTGCTTGTGCGGCGATTCCAAAGGTTCAAAGCGGTTGGTCGCCCCCGCGTCGCCGGGGCTGGCGAGTCTGAACAGCGTGGTGAAACCGTCCACCGCCTGGGTCAGATCGCGCAGTTTGGGCAAGGCTGACGCGGGTGCCCAGACCCAGCGCAGGCCGCCGTGCCACTCCACCAGTTGCGGCCACGGCAGGTTCAGCGCCGGGGCGGTTTGCGGCACGCTCAGGCGCCACAGGGCCTCGCCGGGGTGGTCGGCTGCGGTAAAAAACGGCAGGGTCTGGTCGCGGCAGGCGGCCCAGTCGGGCCCGGCCTGGGCATTCTCCATGACCTCGCCAGGCAGGTCTTGCAGCATCCTGGGGATGGCCGCGTTCACCGCAGCCGCGGCACCGCGCAGGCGCACATAAAGTTTGCCGACCTCGCCCGGGGCGGCGTCCTCCTGCGCCCAGCAACTGGCGTTGAGCGGCAGCGGCTGCGCGCCCCAGGCGTGGAGCTGGTCCAGCGCGTGCGCCTGGTCAATCTCAAACACCAGCGTGGCTTCAAGAGGCATCACTGGCAGCACTTTGAGTGACACCTCGGTCAGCACACCCAGCACGCCCAGGCTGCCCACCAGAAGGCGCGTCACGTCATACCCGGCCACGTTTTTCATGACCTGGCCGCCAAAGCTGAGGTGCTCGGCACGGCCATTGATGAGCTGCACGCCCATCACATAGTCGCGCACGCCGCCCACACTGGCGCGCGCCGGGCCGCTCAACCCGGCGGCCACCATGCCGCCCACGGTGCCGCGCCCGTCAAAACGCGGTGGCTCAAACGCCAGGCATTGGCCGTGTTCGGCCAGCGCCGCTTCCAGCTCGGCCAGCGGTGTGCCGGCGCGGGCGGTGATGACGAGTTCGGTGGGCTCGTAATTGACGATGCCGCTGTGCACGGTGGTGTCGAGTAGCTCGCCCTTCGGGGGCTGACCATAAAAGTCCTTGCTGCCCTGGCCGCGGATGCGCAGCGGCGTCTTGGAAGCAGCGGCGGCGCGAATGGGGTCGATCAGGGCTTGCAGGGTGTCGGTCATGGTGGCTGCGTGGTCAGTAGGCGGGCCGCCATGTTACGGCCTGAGCCATCACGCCGGATTGAATTTTTCGATCACCTGTTGTTCAAAAAAGTCCCGGTGAGGCTCGGCTGCGCTCCCGGACGTCAGTCCCGAAAGGGGTTCACCGGCAGCCCGGCCACCTCGACCCGCGTAGACAACACGCAGCCTGACAGGGGGTAAGCCGCCTGCTCGGTCGCGCTGCGCTGCAGGCCGGCGCTGGTGACAAACAGGGTTTTCAGGTCTTCACCGCCCAGGCACACCATGGTCGGGCACAGCAGCGGGGTGGCCAGTGTTTGCAGCAGGGTGCCGTCGGGTGCAAACTGGCAGACGCGTTGGCCTTCGTACATGGCCACCCAATAGTTGCCCTGTTCATCCACCGCCGCACCATCGGCGCGACCGCCGTAACCGGTGTCCAGCGGCTGCCAGCCCGCGGGTTTGGGCGGCACGCTGATAAAGGGTCGCTGGTGACGGATCTCACCCGTGGCCGTGTCAAAGTCCCAGGCCCAGACGGTGTGGCTGGCCGAGTCACCCCAATACAGGGTGCGGTCGTCCGGGCTGAACGCCAACGCGTTGGCCGTGGTCATGCCTGATGTGGGGGCGACCTTGCAGTCCACCCGCGGCTGGCCGGGGGCGTGGGCATCCACGCAGTAAAGCCCGGCATTTTTCAGCTGGCGGGTTTCATCCATGGTGCCGACCCAGAAGCGGCCTTGGGTATCGCACTTGCCGTCGTTGGCGCGGGTGGTGGCGGGGTTGATGTCGAGCCGGGCGATCTGCTGCAGCGGCGCGCCCCAGTCGGCGGCGCGAAAAATGCCGTCGCGCAGCGCCAGCACCAGGCCACCGCTGCGGGCCGGGGCAATACAGCCGGGCTCCGCGGGCACATCCCAGGTGTCGACCGTGCCCATGTAGATGTTGGCACGCAGCACCTGTTGGCCAGGGATGTCCACCCAGTACAGCATCTGCTCCTGCGGGTGCCAGAACGGTGATTCACCCAGCTGGCAGCGGTGCGGGGTGACGACTTGCCAGGGGGTATCCAGGGTGCTGAGGGTGCGTGTCATGGGCGTGCAGGTTGGCGTCAAAACAGCTGCGCATTGTGCCTTGCCACGTGACCAGGCGGCCGTCAGCGCCCAGCAACTCACCCCGCGCCGCGCAAGGACAGCCTCCTATGTCAACACCGGGGCGGGTGTGTGTTGCAACTGACCGGCCGTGCTGTGGGTGTCGGGCTTCATGGCCAGGCGTTGCTGGGTGAGGTGCAGGCATTGAAAAACATCCTGGTTGATGGCGGCGCCACACTGGGTGCGGTCACAGGCAGGACATCCTTGGCCCAGCGTGTAGACCTCTTGAGCCTGACTGGCCATAAAGAGGGCGTGTTCACAGTGTTCACCAATCATGAAGCGGTCCACCTTGAGCAGACGCAAAAATCGGTCGGCCGCCAGCAGCGAGTCAAAAATGGTGATGGCACCATTGCTCGCGCGCAGCAAGCGATTGTTCAGTGTGACGCCCCACCAGGCGCGGTTACCCTGCAGGTCCAAAAGGCGCACCACCACCCGGGTGCCCAGGTCTTGCCAGCGCAGGTTGGCGGCCAGATGGGCCAGCTCCATCCACGACGCAAACCGCAGATCGGCCAGCCCGCAGGCGTGGGTTGTTTTCTTTGTTGTCACCGGTTGTCCTTCCAAGCTTGGCATGGCCGGGGAGCGTAGCGTGGTGCCTGCGGCTTGTGAATAAGTACGTGTGCTTAGGGTGTTTTCTGTCAGGGTGTGTAGGCAGGGCACAGACGTAAAAAAAACCCACCAAGACCGCAAGGCCCTGGTGGGTCAACTCTCAAGAACAACTCAACCAGACGGCAGGCGCGTGGCCTGCCGTCACCTCCCTGATTACCTGCCGTAGGCAGTTTCGCCGTGGGAGGTGATGTCCAGACCTTCGCGTTCGGACTCTTCCGACACCCGCAGGCCAATCGTCATGTCCACAATCTTGTAAGCCACGAAGGACACCACGCCAGACCAGATCACCGTGGTCAGCACCGCCTTGGTTTGCACCCAGACTTGGGCTGCGATGGAGTAGTCGGCCGATGTCACCATGGTGGCTGTGACCCAGTCCGCCACGTAGCCGGGGCCGCCCAGGGCCGGGCTGTTGAACACGCCGGTCAGGATCGCACCCAGGATGCCGCAGACACCGTGCACACCGAACACGTCCAGCGAGTCGTCTGCACCGAGCAGGCGCTTCAGACCATTCACGCCCCACAGACCCGCAAATCCCGACAGGAAACCGATCACCAGCGCACCGCCGATGCCCACGTTACCGGCAGCCGGTGTGATGGCCACCAGACCCGCCACGCAGCCGGAAGCGGCACCCAGCATGGAGGCCTTGCCCTTCATCAGCGATTCACCGATGCACCAGGCCAGGATGGCCGCTGCGGTGGCACCAAAGGTGTTGATGAAGGCCAGCGCTGCAAAGCCGTTGGCTTCCAGGGCGGAACCGGCGTTGAAGCCAAACCAGCCCACCCAGAGCAGGGACGCACCGACCATCGTCAACGTCAGGCTGTGAGGCGCCATCGATTCCTTGCCATAGCCCACCCGTTTGCCCACCATGTAGGCACCAATCAGACCCGCCACAGCGGCGTTGATGTGCACCACGGTGCCGCCAGCGAAGTCCAGCGCACCCCATTGCCAGATCATGCCGGCCTTGCTGGTCATGTCAGCCGCCACTTCGGCGCTGCTGTAGGCGTCCGGGCCCATCCAGAACCACACCATGTGGGCAATCGGGGCATAGGAGAAGGTGAACCACAGCACCATGAACGCCAGCACGGCGGAGAACTTCATCCGTTCGGCAAAGGCACCCACTATCAGCGCACCGGTGATACCGGCAAAGGTGGCCTGGAAGGCGGCAAACACAATTTCAGGAATGACCACGCCCTTGCTGAAGGTGGCGCCGTTGGCAAAGGTGCCTGCGACGTTGTCCCAGACACCGGCCATGAACAGCCGGTCAAAGCCGCCAATGAACGCGTTGCCTTCGGTGAACGCCAGGCTGTAGCCGTAGATGAACCACAGCACCACGATCATCGAGAAGGTGACCATCACCTGCATCAGCACCGACAGCATGTTTTTGGAGCGGACCAGGCCGCCGTAGAACAGCGCCAGTCCGGGCACGGTCATCAAAATCACCAGCAGGGTGGAGACCATCATCCAGGCGGTGTCGCCCTTGTTGGGAACCGGGGCTGGGGCCGCTTCAGCGGCGGCGGGCTCGGCTGCCGCAGGTGCGGCGGGGGCCATGGCCGCAGCCGGTGCCTCAGGCGCGACGACTGCGGGTGCGGTGGCTTCAGCGGCTGGCGCTGCCGCCTCGGCCGGTGCGGTGACCGCTGGCGCGGCGTCGGAGGCGGCCGGTGTCTGCGCCGACACGGCCCCGCCGCCCATCAGTAGGCTGATTCCCAACGCGAGGGATGCAAGTATTTTTTTCATAAGTGTGATCTCGTGTGAAGTGGCGGTGAGTTAAAGCGCTTCTTTGCCGGTCTCGCCGGTACGGATGCGGATCACTTGTTCGACCTGTGTGACAAAAATCTTGCCGTCACCGATCTTGCCGGTGCGCGCGGCACCTTCAATGGCTTCAATCACCTGGTCAAGCATCTCGTCGGACACGGCCGCCTCGACCTTGACTTTGGGCAGAAAGTCGACCACATACTCGGCACCCCGATACAGTTCGGTGTGGCCTTTTTGACGACCGAAGCCTTTGACTTCGGTGACGGTGATGCCCTGCACGCCGATGGAGGAGAGCGCTTCGCGCACCTCATCGAGCTTGAAGGGTTTAACAATGGCGGTGACAAGTTTCATGAGTTCTCCTTGGCTTGGAAAGAGTGGGTCACACTCGGCGGGTTCTGAGTCATTGGCCTCTTCAACAAGTGGGTTGACAAGGTGGTAAAGCAGAGTTCGTGCCAGCAACGGCCGCCGACTGGCGCAGGACAGGGCAAATCCACCGGAAGTCTGTGGGTTAACATATCTGTACAAATAACCAGTTTGCACCAAATCGGTGCATGATTTCAGGCGCTGCTTGCGGTTTGCGCACCGTTTTAGCTAGGGAGTCTCATGAGTCTGTCTTTAGTGCAAAGTCGAGCCCTGCTGGGCCTGGAAGCGGCGGCTGTCACCGTCGAGGTTCACCTGGCCAACGGCCTGCCCAGCTTCACGCTGGTGGGGTTGGCCGATGTGGAGGTGAAAGAGGCGCGCGAGCGGGTGCGTTCGGCCATCCAGAACTCGGGCCTGGAGTTTCCCAACAACAAAAAAATCGTCGTCAACCTGGCACCGGCAGATTTGCCAAAAGATTCCGGACGTTTTGACTTGCCGATGGCGCTGGGCATTCTGGCCGCCAGCGGGCAGATTGAGGCTGCAGCGTTGGCGGGCTGGGAGTTTGCGGGTGAGTTGTCGCTGTCGGGCGAATTGCGCCCGGTGCGCGGTGCGCTGGCCATGAGTTTGGCGCTGCATGGCAGCGGTGTCGTCACGCAACTGGTGCTGCCGCCTGGCAGCGCCGAAGAAGCGGCGCTGGTGCCCGGCGCGCAGGTGTACCGGGCCCGGCATCTGCTGGATGTGGTGCAGCATTTTTTACCTGTTGCGTCAGACACCATCGCGGCGGGTCCGGGTGAAGGCTGGGCGCGCATCGACGCGGCGCCTTTTGTCCAGGCGGCAGACTATCCTGACCTGGCCGATGTGAAAGGCCAGCTGGGCGCCAAGCGGGCGCTGGAGATTGCGGCGGCCGGTGGCCACAGTCTCTTGTTGGTGGGGCCCCCCGGCTCGGGCAAGTCGATGCTGGCGCAGCGTTTTGTCGGCCTGCTGCCGCCCATGACCACGAACGAGGCCTTGCAAAGCGCTGCCGTGGCCAGCCTGGGCGGGCGTTTTTCGCTGGCATCGTGGGCACGCCGCCCCACCTGCCAGCCACATCACACCGCCAGCGCGGTGGCCTTGGTGGGCGGTGGTTCGCCGCCACGCCCTGGCGAAATCTCGCTGGCGCACCATGGTGTGCTGTTTCTGGACGAGTTCCCCGAGTTTCCACGCGCCGCTTTGGAGGCGCTGCGTGAGCCGCTGGAGACCGGCACCATCACCATCTCACGGGCGGCGCGACGCAGCGAGTTTCCGGCGCGCTTTCAGCTGATTGGCGCCATGAACCCGTGCCCGTGCGGCTACCTGGGCTCGGCACAAAATGCCTGCCGCTGCACGCCGGACCAGGTGGCGCGTTACCAGGGCAAGCTCAGCGGCCCGCTGGTGGACCGCATCGACCTGCATGTCGAGGTTCCCGCCGTGGCTAGCACCGAACTGATGCAAGCCCCGCCCGGCGAGGCCAGCGCCACCATTCGGGCGCGCTGTGTGGCGGCGCGGGAGCGCGCCATCACCCGCCAGGGCAAGCCCAACCAGGCGCTGCAGGGCCAGGAAATTGACCAGTTTGTGCTGTTGGATGATGCCGCCGCCAAGTTTTTGAACGTGGCCGCCACCCGGCTGGGCTGGTCGGCACGCAGCACCCACCGGGCGTTGAAGGTGGCGCGCACCATTGCCGACCTGGCCGCTGCGCGTACCACCCAGGTGACGCATGTGGCCGAAGCCATGCAGTACCGCCGGGCGCTGAAGTCAGTCTGACTTGAACACCTGGATGCCCGCCGCGATGCGCGTCACGGTGGTCACAGCACACAAGCCGGCAAAACCATAGGTCAGGTAAGTGAACCAGTGCGGCACCAGGCACATCAGTGTGAACACCAGCAGGGTCTCAAAACTTTCGGTGAGCCCACCCAGGTAATAAAAGCCTTTGCCGGGGTAGGCGGTGCTGCTCAAGCCGCGCTTGGCGGCCAGCACCGCAAAGGCCAGAAAAGTGCCTGCGGTGCCAATAAAGCTGTAAATCAGCACCGCGGCGGGCAGCGCGTTGGCTTGTGGGTCAGCCAGCGCAAAGGCCAGCGGTATGCTGGCGTAAAACAGAAAGTCCAACGAGATGTCCAGAAAAGCGCCGCGGTCAGTCGGCTGGGTCAGGCGCGCGATGCTGCCGTCCAGCCCGTCAGCCAGGCGGTTCAGTGCCATGGCCAGCAGCGCCCAGTGGGTGTGCCCCAGCGCAATCAAGGGCACGGCGCACAGGCCCAGTGCAAAACCCACCCAGGTCACCTGGTCGGCGCGCCAGCCACGGCGCACCAGCGCGCCCGCCAAACTTTTCAGCGGGCGTTGCAGGGCGTTGTTCAGGACGCGGTCAAACATGGCGCGGCTGCCAGGTGCTGATGTCCAACACGCGCCCACCCGGCGGCGCATCGGCCAGGTCGTGGGTGACCAGCAGGGTCGGGATGCGCAGGCGCGCAATCTGCTCAAACACGAAGCCGCGAAATTGCACCCGCAGCGCGGCATCCAGCCGTGAGAAAGGTTCATCGAGCAGCAGCGCCTGCGGCTGGGCCAGCAGGGCGCGCATCAGGCTGACCCGCGCGCGCTGCCCGCCAGACAGGGTGGCCGGGTCGCGGTCGTGAAAACCGTCCAGACCGATGTCGGCCAGGGTCTGCGCAATGCGTCGCCGCCGCTCGGCGCCTGTCACGGTGGCGGGCAGCGCAAACGCCAGGTTTTGCCCCACGCTCAGGTGGGCAAACAGCAGGTCGTCCTGGTACAAGATCCCGATACGGCGCGCTTCAATGGACAAGTCTTGCAGCGGGCGATCATTCAGCCAGATCTCTCCTGCAGCGGAAAACGCCGGGGGCAGGTCACCCAGCAGCCCGTTGAGCAGGGTGGATTTGCCCGAACCGGAGGCGCCGGTCAGCGTCACGATCTCGCCCGGGGCGATGCGCAGTTGCAGGTCGGATAACAAGACGGCTTCGCCCAGGCGCAGCGTGAGGTGGTCGATCTTGAGCATGTCAGCGCAGGCCTTGCCGGTTGTGGCTTCGGGCGCGCGCCAACGCGGTGGCCAGCGCAAACGCCGCCAGTGGCAGCGCCACTTGCAGCAGCGCTTGCACTGCCAGCATCTGGCGGCTGCCACCAGCGCTCAAGGCCACGGCTTCGGTGGTGACGGTGGCAAACCGGCCGCCACCGGCAAACAGCGTGGGCAGGTATTGCGCCACACTCACCGCAAACCCCACCGCCCAGGCACCCAGGATGGGCCGTAGCAGCAGCGGCCACTTCACGCGCAGGCAAGCCTGCAGACGCGTGTTGCCCAGCGCACGGGCGCTGCTCATCAGGCGCGCGTCAAACGCCCGGTAGGCCCCCACCAGCGTCAGCACCATGTAGGGCAACACCCAGAGCAGGTGGCTCCACACCAGCGCCAGCGGCGTGGCGTCCAGGCCCAGACGCAACAACGCGGCGTACTGCGCGGCCACCAGCGGCAGCGTCGGGATGATCAAGGGCAGATACAGCACCGTGTTGAATTGCGCTGGCCCCCACTCCAGCCAGACCAGGGCCAGCGGCAAACACAGCAGGCTCACGGTGAGCGCCAACCACAGCGTGGTCCAGAACGGCGCCCAGTCGGCAGCGCGCCAGCTGTCCCCAGTCAGCGCATCCGGCCACAGCGCCGGGAAAAACCAGCTCTCGGCCACCGACCAGACACCCAGCACCGCCAGCACCGCGTAGCCGATGCCCCACAGCGGCACCAGCCAAAACCGGGACGGCTGCGCGGCGGTCCGGCGCCGCCCGGTGGGGTAGGCCCGCCAGCGCCGCTGCGCCTGCCACAAGCCAAAGGCCAACGCCGTCACGCTCAGGAACAGCGCCAGCAGCACCAGCGCGGCGGTGCCGCCTTGCGCTTGCACCCGTGCATCCGGGTCACTGAGCCAGTGCCAGGTCAGCACCGCCAGCGTGGGTGGGGTGCCCGGCCCCAAAACCAGCGCCATGTCCACCACCGACAGACCGTAGGCGAAAGCCGCCGCCACCGGCCAACCCAGCCGTGGCAACAGCTGCGGCCACAGGATCAGCCGCCAGGTCTGTGCCGCGCTGTAGCCCAGGGAGCGGGCCACCGCCATCTGCCGCGTCACCGCCTGCTCGCCCAGCACAGCCACCAACACCCAGAGCAAAAACCAGCTTTCCTTGAGCGCCAGCGCCAGCGCCAGGCTCAAGCCATACGGGTCTTGCACCGTCACCCAGTCGGGCGGGCTGGGCCAGGACAAACCATGCGCGGCAACCCGGGCCAGCCAGCCCGAAGGCGCCATCAAAAAAAACAAACCGACGGCAAATGCGGCGTGCGGCATGGCCAGCAGCAGCGGCAAGCGCTGTTGCAGCCGCTGCCACGCCGGGCTGGGGTACAAGCGCGTCGCCAAGGCCGCGGCGATCAGGCCCGCCAGCAGCGTGCCCAGCAGCGCTGACACCAGCGTGGCGCGCAAGGCCTGCGGCCATTGCGGGTCCGCCAGCAACGCTTGCCACACCGCCGCGCTCAGGCTGGGCCCCAGCGCCCAGACCAGGCCCGGCAGCAGCGGCACAAACACCACGGCCACCAGTGCCAGTGCCAGCATGCGACCTGACGGCCATGGTTGTGCCGTCACCCTGGCGCCTGTATCACGGCCGTCATGGCGCGCACCCACCCACCATCCAGGCCTCGAATTGCTGGATCCCGGGTGCTGAAACCCCGGGCTCGATCCGGGGCCGGCATGACAGTCCTGCTTTTTCACGTGATGGGGTGATCAGCGCGCACCGTAGCGTTGGAGCCACTCGGCCTCCAGCGCCTCCACCCAGCTGGCGTGGGGCTCGGGCAAGGTGGGAACTGACTCGGTCAGCGCGCCGGGTGCCTTGTTGCGCATCCGTGCCTGCAAATCCAGGGGCAGTTTGGCCACATCGAGTACGGTGCCGTCGCCCCACACGCGGGTGTCGGCCTTGCGTGCCTGGGCTTCGGGGGACAGTAAAAAGTTCACAAACACCTGCGCACCCGCTTTGGCACGCGCGTTGGCCGGGATGGCCAAAAAGTGCACGTTGCCAATCGTGCCACCGGGCCAGCCAAAGCTGTAGGCGCTGGCGGGCAGCTGGCGGCTGGTGATCAGGTTGGCGGCCTCGTTGGGGTTGAAGGTGAGCGAGAGTTTCAGCTCGCCATCGGCCAGCATGCGGTGCATGGCCGCCGCACTGGCCGGGAAGGTTTTGCCGCCGCGCCACAGGTGCGGATGCAAGGCGTCCAGATAGGCCCACAGCTTGGGCGTGGCGCTGGCCAAGGCCCCAGCGCTCACCGGCTGTTGCAGCAGCGCGGGCGTGGGGGTGAGTTCAAGCAGCAACTGCTTGAGGAACGTGGTGCCATGAAAATCCGGCGGCTTGGGGTAGCTGATGCGGCCCGGGTTGGCTTGGGCAAAACGCAACAGGTCGGCGGCCGAGCGCGGTGGCGCAGGCGTGGTGGCCTTGTTGGCGATGAAAGTGAGCTGCGCCGTGCCCCAGGGCGCTTCATAACCGTCGGTGGGCACGGAGAAATCGCTGCGCACCGGCTTGTTCAGGTCCACCAGCCCCCAGCTGGGCAGCGCTTCGGCCCACGGGCCAAACAGCAGGCCGCCGTTTTTGAGGTTGCGAAAGTTCTCGCCGTTGACCCACATCAGATCGACCGAGCCGTCGTTGGTGCGCCCGGCGGCCACTTCGGTCTGCACCCGCTTCACCACCTCGGCCGCGTCGGTGATCTTGACGTGTTTGACTGTGACGCCGTAACGCCCTTGCACCTCTTTGGCGGCCCAGGCCAGGTAGGCATTGATGGCCTCGCCACCGCCCCAGGCGTTGAAATAAACCGTCTGGCCCTTGGCCTGGGCTTCAATTTGCGGCCAATCTGCCGCTTGGGCGGTCAGGGCCGCGCTCAGGCTGACGGCAAGCGCTGACAGGGTGGTGGTGATTTTGGACAAATTCATGCAATGGGGCTCCGTTGGGTGGCATTCGTGCGTCTGACACAGCTCAGGACAGGTGCGCCGACCAGGACTGGGTTCTGCGGCACACCGTCTTGGTCGGACGACACGCTCACAGCTTACAACCCGCTGCACAGGCCAGCCCGGCAGTGGGAATTTGGCCGCCTACAAATTCGGCGCCAGCAGCCGTTGCAAGTCTTTGGCATCCATGCCACGCCGCTCGGCCATGTCTTGAACCTGGTCTTGCCCGATCTTGCCGACGCTGAAGTAGCTGGCCTGCGGATGCGCCAGATAAAAACCGCTGACACTTGCAGCGGGGGCCATGGCCAGGCTCTCGGTCAGTGTCATGCCGATGTCGGCGCATTGCAGCAACGCAAACAGGGCGGTTTTGGCGCTGTGGTCCGGGCAGGCCGGGTAGCCGGGAGCGGGACGAATGCCTTGGTACTTCTCGGCAATCAGTTCGGGCGGATTCAGGTGTTCGTTGGCCGCGTAGCCCCACAGGTCGGTGCGCACCTTGTGGTGCAGGCATTCGGCAAACGCTTCGGCCAACCGGTCTGCCATCGCCTTGAACAGGATGGCGCTGTAGTCGTCGTGGGCGGCCAGGAACTGGGCTTCTTTCTTTTCCACACCCAGACCCGTGGTTACCGCAAACAGCCCGACGTAATCCTGCAGACCGGTCGGAGCGGCTGGCACGCTGGCCTGGCCAAGTGCTGCTTGGTGAGCCGTCACCTGCTTGGGGGCCACAAAATCGGCCAAGCAGCGGTTGGGCAGGTAACTGCCATCGTCTTCCACTTCGCGGGCAGCTTGCTGGCGCAGGCCGTACCAGGTTAGGGCCACGCTGCTGCGGCTCTCGTCGGTGTAAAGCACGATGTCGTCACCCACCGCGTTGGCGGGGTACAGGCCGATGACGCCGTTGGCGCTGAGCCAGCGGCCTTCGATGATTTTCTTGAGCATGGCTTGGCCGTCGGCGTAGACCTTTTTGGCCTCAACTCCGACCACCTCGTCGTCCAGAATCGCCGGGAACGGCCCGGCCAGGTCCCAGGTCTGGAAGAACGGGCCCCAGTCGATGTAGCGGGCGATTTCCGCCAGGTCGAAGTTTTTGAACTCACGTCGGCCAATGAACTTCGGTTTTGTTGGCTGGTAGGTGGCCCAGTCAATCGGGGTTTTGTTGGCACGTGCCTTGGCCAGCGGCCACAATGGGACCTGTTTTTTGTTGGCGTGCTGCTGGCGCACCTTGTCATAGTCGGTCTGCAACTCGGCCACAAAGGCACTGGCTTGTTCACCGAGCAGGCTTTGCGCCACACCCACGCTGCGGGATGCGTCGGGTACATAGACCACCGGGCCTTCGTAATGCGGCGAAATTTTCACTGCGGTGTGCACCCGGCTGGTGGTGGCGCCGCCAATCAGCAGCGGGATTTTTTTGATGCGGAAATAGTCGTCCTTTTGCATTTCACCGGCCAGGTACTGCATTTCTTCCAGACTCGGTGTGATCAGGCCGCTCAGGCCAATGATGTCGGCCCCCTCGGCCTTGGCGCGTGCCAGGATCTCGTGGCAGGGCACCATCACACCCATGTTGACCACATCAAAGTTGTTGCACTGCAGCACCACGGTGACGATGTTTTTGCCGATGTCGTGCACGTCGCCCTTGACGGTGGCAATGACGATCTTGCCTTTGGTTTGCACGTCGCGCCCGGCAGCTTCATCGCGCAGCTTTTCTTCTTCGATGTACGGAATCAGGTGCGCCACCGCAGATTTCATAACCCGGGCCGACTTGACCACCTGCGGCAGGAACATCTTGCCCTGGCCAAACAGGTCACCCACGATGCTCATGCCCGCCATCAGCGGGCCTTCAATCACATGCAGCGGGCGCCCACCCTTGGCGACGATCTGCTGGTAAGCCTCTTCGGTATCAACCACGATGAAGTCGGTGATGCCGTGCACCATGGCGTGGCTCAGGCGCTGCTCCACCGCCACCGGGTGCTCGGGGGTGCCGCGCCATTCGAGCTTTTTGCTCTCGTCTTTGGCGCCGCTCTTGGCGGTCTCCGCTATCTCGACCAGTCGCTCACCGGCGTCGGCGCGGCGGTTCAGCACCACGTCTTCAACACGTTCGCGCAGGGTGGGTTCCAGGTCGTCATAAACACCGACCATGCCCGCGTTGACGATGCCCATGTCCATGCCAGCCTGGATCGCGTGGTACAGGAACACGGTGTGGATCGCTTCACGCACCGGGTCATTGCCCCGGAAGGAAAAGCTCACATTCGACACGCCGCCGCTGACCTTGGCGCCCGGCAGGTTTTGTTTGATCCAGCGCGTGGCGTTGATGAAGTCAACCGCGTAGTTGTTGTGCTCCTCAATGCCGGTAGCAATAGCGAAGATGTTCGGGTCAAAAATGATGTCTTCCGGCGGGAACCCAACTTCGTCGACCAGAATGCGGTAAGCGCGTTCGCAAATCTGGATCTTGCGCTCATAGGTGTCGGCCTGGCCCTGTTCATCAAACGCCATCACCACGGCGGCGGCACCATAACGACGCAGCAATTTGGCATGGTGTTTAAACGCGTCCACACCCTCTTTCATGCTGATCGAGTTGACCACCGCCTTGCCCTGCACACAGCGCAGCCCGGCCTCGATGACACTCCATTTGCTGGAGTCAATCATGACCGGAACCCTTGATATATCTGGCTCAGATGCTATCAAATTCAGGAACTTCACCATGGCCGCCTGGCTGTCGAGCATGGCCTCGTCCATGTTGATGTCGATGATCTGGGCGCCGTTTTCCACCTGCTGGCGCGCCACACTCAGGGCCTGGTCGAATTGGCCGTTGAGGATCATGCGGGCAAAAGCCTTGGAGCCCGTCACGTTGGTGCGCTCACCGACGTTGACAAAGGTGGCGCTTGGCGCGGCGTCAGCCGCTGCGGCGATGCCAATGGTCAGAGGCTCCAGGCCGGACAGTTTGAGGGGGGGGACAACAAAATCGGACATGCAACTCACCTGTGAAATTCAAAAAAGCAGGTGAGCGTCGTTGTGTAAATCCAAGCCTGACGGGTCGTGTGGCCCGCTGCAACGCTCCTTGGAAGGCGCCGATTTTAGCGGCGCTACCCAGGCGCCGCCCGCAGCGGGCTGATACGGTGCCAGAGTAGGGGCGGGGCCGGCCCTTCAGCGTCTCACACCGCTTCCCACTGCCCGCTCTGGTCCGACTTGAACAAGGCGTCGATGATGCGCATGTTGCAGATGGCGTCGTCCAGTCCGTAGGGCAGGGCAATCTCGCCACGTACCGCCTGTGAGAACGCGTCGCCTTGCAGGGTGTACATGTCACAGGCCGCAGTGGTCTCGCGCAGCGCCGATACCCCACCAATCACGCTGCCGTTGTCGAGCAGCAGGTCGGTGGTGCCACCCAAAGGTGCGTTGAAAGGGATCACCAGCTCCAGGCGCTGTTTTGTCCCAATCGCCTGGATACGCTGGAACGGCACCGATTGGGTCGACACCGTGAAGTCCAGCCGCCGCCCACCGCCAAAGTCGAGCAGCGCGCTGGTGGTGCGGTCGGTCTGGAAATCCGGGTCGCGGTCCATCAGCGTGATCACCCGCAGCGGCTCTGCCTCAAACAGGAAACGCCCGGCCACGATGGCGTAACACCCAATGTCGTAGAGTGCGCCACCGCCCACATCGGCGCGGTTGCGGATGTTGTCGCTCTGGCGGTTGAAGTACGAAAAAAAGGCCTGCACCGTGCGCAGCTCCCCCAAGGCGCCACTGCGCACCAGCTCGCGCGCACGCTGCCACTGCGGGTGAAAACGCACCATGAAGGCCTCCATGATGTGTACTTGGCCCGCCACTTCGCGCAGCTGTTCGGCTTCCTGTGCATTCATCGAGAACGGCTTTTCACACAAGACGTGTTTGCCTGCGCGCGCAGCGGCCAGTGTCCAGGCCACATGCTGGTCGTTGGGCAGCGGGTTGTAGATGGCCTCGATCTCGGGGTCGGCCAGCAGTTCTTCATACGAGCCATAGGCCTTGGGGATGCCCAGCTCGGTGGCCACTTTTTGGGCCGACGCCAGCGAGCGCGAGGCAATCGCGCTCACCTGGCTGTGCTGGCCTTTTTGCAGGGCGGGGATGACTTTTTCGCGGCCGATTTTGGCGGTGCTCAGAATGCCCCAATTAACTTTTTTCATGGGTGATGGTCGCCTTCTCTGGCGCTCTCTTGGAGGATGTGGGCGCAAACCCGGGTGGGTGATGCAGGGCGCTGGTGATCGCCCTGAACGTCACTGGATCGCACACGCCCCAGGCCCGCCCGAGTTCGGGCACGAACTGCAGGGGCTGGGCGGCATGGGCGCCATGGCCGCGGTTGAGGCCGTGGTGGCGAAGACGGACAACAGCTTGTCCAGCGTGGTGGAGTGGCAGTTGGGACAGGTCGGCACCGTGCTGGCGCGCACCAACGCTTCAAATGGGTGACCGCAATCGCTGCAGGCGTATTCGTAAATGGGCATGACAGCTCCTGGGTTGAATCACCGCGCCAGACGCCAGCGTCCAGCGCGCGGGGGCATCACTTCTTGCGGGCGGCAATTGCCTGCTCAGCCGTGGTCACCAGATCGGCGCCGATGGTTTTTTTCCATTTCTCGTACACCGGGCGAGTCGCCTTGACAAACGCGTCGCGCTCGGCCGGGGTGAGTTGTGTCACCGTCACACCCAGCGCGGCAATGTCTTTGAGCAGCGGTTGGCCGGGCTCCACCAGACCCTTGCGCGCGATGTCGATCTCCTGTTTGCCCGCATCCACGGCGGCCTGGCGCACGATGGCCTGGTCAGCCGGGGTCCAGGAGGCCCAGACCTCCTTGTTGACCACAAAAATCAGCGGGTCGGCCACATAACCCCACAGGGTGATGTGTTTTTGTGCCACGTTGTGCAACTTGGCAGCGGTGAAGATCGACAGCGGGTTTTCCTGCCCGTCGACCGCGCCGCTGGCAAAAGCGGGCTGCGCATCGGCCCAGCTCATTTGTGTGGGGTTGGCGCCCAGTGCGGTGAAGGTGTCCAGGAACAGCGGTGAGCCGACCACACGGATCTTCATGCCTTTGAGGTCAGCCGGGGTGCGCACCGCACGTTTGGAGTTGCTCAGTTCGCGGTAGCCGTTTTCGCCCCAGGCCAGCGGCACCACACCGGCTTTGTCCAGCGTGGTGAAGAGTTGTTTGCCCACCTCGCCTTGCGTGAGTGCATCAACGGCGGCGTAGTCGGGCATCAGGAACGGCATCGAGAACAAATTGAGCTGGCGCACCTGGGGCGACCAGTTGATGGTGGAGCCCACCGCCATGTCGATCACACCCTGGCGCAGCGCGCTGAATTCACGCGTCTGGTCACCCTGGATCAGCGACACGCCGGGGTACAGCTTGATGTTGATGCGGCCTTTGGTGCGCTCTTTCACCAGATCCGCCCAGATCTGGCCACCCTTGCCCCAGGGGAAAGCCGTGCCCAGCACCAGTGACATGCGGTATTCCGATTTGTACGGCGTTTGTGCCACTGCCGCCGCGGGCAACGCGCCCAGTGCCGCCACAGCCGCCACCAAGCTCACCAGGGTTCTTCGCAATTTCATCATCGTCCATCTCCTTTTTGTTAAATAAAAGCCTCAATATCCCAATTGCCGGGGTAACCACAAGGCCAGTTCTGGCCAGGCGATCACCGCCACCATCACCAAAAACATCGACAACAGCATCCAGCCAACCCAGCGTACCGTGGCTTCCATGCGCACACCGGCAATGCGGCACGACACCATCAGGTTCACCGCCAGCGGCGGGGTGAACTGCCCCAAAGCGACCTTGAGTGTCAGGATCACCCCAAACCAGACCGGGTCCCACTGGTAGTGTTGCACGATGGGCCACAGCAGCGGCACAAAAATCAAAAAGATCGAGATGCCGTCCAGAAACATGCCCACGGTGATCAGCAACACGATCAGCAGCGCCAGCACGCCGTATTCACCCAGCCCGGAGTTGACGATGGCCGTGGTCACCGGGTCAATCACCCCCAGGGTGGACAGCGAAAACGCAAAAATGCCCGCCAGCGCCACCACCAGCAGGATCACCGCCGACAACTCGCCCGATTCGCGCAGGATGTCATACAGGTCACGCACCTTGATCGTTCGGTGGATCACCATACCCACAAACAGGCCGTAAAACACCGCCACCACCGCTGCCTCGGTGGGGGTGAACCAGCCCGCGCGCATGCCGCCCAAAATCAGCACCGGTGCCGTCAGACCCCAGGCGGCGTCACGCAAACTGGCCCAGAACGGCGGCCGGGGCAGGGTGGCCTCCAGTGCGCCCATGTGGTGTTTGCGCGCCAGCCAGACAGTGGGCACGATCAGGGCGATACCCGCCAGAATGCCCGGAATCATGCCTGCTGCAAACAGCGCGGGCACCGACGCACCCGGCACCAGAATCGAATAAACGATGAAGGCAATGGACGGCGGGATCAGGATGTCGGTGGCCGCCGCAGCGCCCACCACGCTCGCCGAAAACGCTGCCGGGTAACCCGCACGCGACATGGCGGCAATCATCACCGCGCCCACAGCGGCTGCATTGGCCGGGCCAGAGCCCGAAATGCCACCGAGGAACATGGCCACCACAATGGCCACCAGGGGCAGCATGCCCGGGCCACGCCCGACTATTGCCACGGCAAAGTTGACCAAGCGCAGCGCCACGCCGGAGCGGTCAAAGATCGAGCCTACCAGCACGAACATCGGGATCGCCAGCAGCGGGTATTTGCCCAGCCCGGCGTAAAAATTCTGCGGTACCGCCAGCAGGCCAAACCACTGGGCATCCGCGTTGGCCAGCGCAATGGCTGCCGCCCCAGCCAGGCCCAGCGCCGCCCCAATCGGCACGCCCAGAATCATCATGCCCAGAAACACCACAAACAACAATGTGGCGATCATGGCTGTTTGCCTCGGCGGATAAACAGACCCAAGGCGCGCAGCGAAATGGCGCAGGACAGGATGGGGAGCCACATCGTGTACCACCACTGCGGAACGCCGATGCCGGGCGAGGTTTCGCCGTACTGGAAGTCGTCGTACACGGTGCGCACGCTCAAAACGGCAATCAGCGCAAACAGCAGCGCCATCATCAGCGCGCCAAAACGTGCCAGCGCCTTTTGCCTTGAGAGCGGGCCGCTGTCGGCAAAGTACTCGATGCGGATCTGCCGGTTGCGCGCCACCGAGGCCGAGCCCGCCACCAGCGCCAGCACAATCATCAGGAACACCGAAAACTCTTCGGTCCAGGCAAACGACTCGTTGGTGAAGTAACGCACCAGCACATTGCTGAAGGTGACCAGTGCCAGCAGCGCCATCACGATCACGGTGAGCCAGTCTTCAATTTTCAGCGTCACCCGCGTTTTTTCTTCTGGCTCGCTGGGGTCGTGCACCTCAAGGGGCAGGTGGGTGGGTTCGTGGGGTAAATGCATGGTTTAAAAAGGGTTGGTCGTCAGGCAAGGCGGCATGGCACAGCCAACCAGTGACGGTGCGGGCAAAAACGGTCATGCATGTTCCTTGAGAAAACGACGTGTGTTCTTGTCGCGCAACAGCGCGCAACATGGATTGGCGTAGGAACGTGGACGGCAGCTTTCGGGGTACAACCAAAGCCTGCCAAACCAGTTGTGCCCAGCTTGCGCCAGGCTCAGAACTGCTCGTGGGGTGCCAGGTAGCGCCATTGACCAACGGGCAGGTTTCCCAGCATCACCCGGCCAATACGCACACGTTTCAAACCCACCACTTTCAAGCCAACCTGCTCGCACATGCGCCGGATCTGGCGCTTTTTGCCCTCGGTCAGGACGAAGCGAAGCTGCTGCGCATTTTGCCACTCTACGCGGGCGGGCCTCAAAGGCTGGCCATCCAGGCTCAGGCCGTGGCGTAAGAGCGCCAGTTTGGCAGCCGGAAAAACCGACTGCACATCTTCTGTGATCGGGTCGTCATCGTCGATGCGGCTGAGCTGCTGGGTGGCGCCCGCAGGCAACGGCGCGCGGACTGCTGGTCGGGCCGCGTAGGTGGCTGCGGCCGAGGTGGCGGCCAGCGTGTTTTCAATCCCGGTGTAAATCACCCGCACCAGGTATTCCTTCTCCATGGTGGCGTCTTCGCCAATCAGCTGGCGCGCCACCCGACCGTCCTGGGTGAGCACCAGCAGGCCGGTGGAATCGATGTCCAGGCGCCCGGCGGGCACCAGACTTTTGAGCTGGCTCGGGTGGAAGAAAAAGCGTGCGTTGTCCTCGGTCCAGCGGTTTTGCGGCTGCACCAGGGTGATGGCGGGCTGGTGACCGTCCTCGGCCTGGCCACTCACCAGGCCAAGTGGCTTGTTGATCAGGATGGTGACCTGTTTGGCCTGCGCGCCTTTGGCTTGCTTGTCGATCTCGATCTTCACATCGGGCGTGACCTGCTGGCCCATCTCGGCCACCCGACCATTGACCTTGACCCAGCCTTTGCTGATCCATTCATCCGCTTCGCGGCGCGAGGCGAGACCCAGCTCGGCCATGCGTTTGTTCAGCCGCAAGGTGCCGCCCGCGCCATGGGCGGCGGTGTTGCTTTGCCCCGCAGGAAGGGGCGCTTTGGCGGGTGGCGGCGCGGCACGGCGGAAGACCGGAGGCGTGGAGGGTGTGGTCATGGTATAAAAAATATAGCTGTTAGCCTTTATAAATCAAGGGCTAAAGCACGATTTTACATGGATCTCCAGCAGCGGTGACCCGCTGGCTGCGGTCTACTTGACGACCTGTTTTTCCTTCAGCCAGGCCTGCATCATGGCAATTTCCTGCTTTTGCGCGGCAATGATGTCTTGCGCCAGTTGCTTCACCTTGGGGTCTTTGCCGTACTTGAGCACCACATTCGCCATGTCAATGGCGCCCTGGTGGTGCGGGATCATGCCGGCCAGAAAGTCACGGTCGGCGTCGCCCGTGAGCGGCACCGCCATGTCCTTGTGCATTTTGGCGTTGGCCTGCTCAAAGGCGGCGTTCGACGCCGATGTGCCCGTGCTGGCAGGCATCGCCATGCTGTGGCCCGCATGCGGGTCAGCCGTCTGGGCCAAGGCCGCACCCGACAGGCATGCGCCCAGTGCCAGGGCCGCACCCAACTTGGCAAGGTGTGAAAAGTTCAGTGTCATGGGATGTTCTTCCTTCGAAAAATGTTGAAAAACCAGCGACCTCAGCGCCAACGCCCATCGCACGCAAAGGCTGCGCAAGATGCTACCGGAGCCGTCTAAAACCACACGACCCGCGGGCCTCGGTCATCCAACACCGCCGCTGATGCCAACGACGTCATGCTCAAAACATCCCCGTCCTCAGCGCCTGCAAATTCAGCACCCGCAAGCCGCCGTATTCCACCGCAATCGCGCCCTCAGAAGCCAGCTTGGTCAGGGCTTCGTTGACCCGCTGGCGTGACAGGCCGACCAGGTACGCCATCTCTTGTTGTGTGATGCGCAGCACGGCGCCCAAACCGGGGTAGAGCACCGGGTTGAACAGCGCGGCCAGACTGCGCGCCACGCGGATGTTGGGGTTACCCATGCGGTCGATCTCGCGCGCGGCGATGAACTGGCCCAGCCGTTCGTTGAGCTGGCGCATGACAAAGCGGTTGAAGCCAATGGAGTGGTCCAGCAGCCAGTGAAAGGTGTCCACGTGCAGCCCGGCCACCAGACTTTTGCGCAGCGCCTGGATGTTGTAGCGGTACACCTCGCGTTTCAGGGCGGTGCCCTCGCCAAACCAGCCGCCAGGTGGTACGCCGGTGAAGGTCATGGTCTGGCCGTCGATGTTGTCGGCGCTCATCTTCAACAGGCCGTCCACCAGGCCAAACCAATAGGTCACGGGGCGGCCGGTGCGGCAGACGAAATCACCCGGCTTGGCGTCGGTGATCTTGAGGTCTGCCACCGCGCGTTCACGTTCGTCAGGCTGCAACACGGTCAGCCACGGGATCACGCCCAACTCGGCGGCGGTCAGTGGGCGGCGGCGCTGCAACAAGCTGGCTTCGGTGCTCATGTGACGGCATCCTTTCGCAAAAAGGAGAGATGAAGGGGCAGACGCACGCAGGGAAAACACCTACCGAGAATCCGCTGAATTGTCGTCCAAACGACAACTTAGCGTCAAATCGAACCCTATCATTGCGCCACACCAAACGCGGTATTCAGCCCGTTTTGAGTAACGACACAGCCCCGGAGACAAGGCGAGCCATGCAAACGACTTTCCCGCAACTACTGCTGAACCACGCCAGCGCCCGGCCCCAGGACACGGCCATGCGCGAGAAAGAGTACGGCATCTGGCAGGCCATCAGCTGGGCCGACATGGCCGCGCTGGTGTCGCACCTGGCCTGCGGCCTGCATCAGGCGGGCTTGCGCCAGCATGACCACATGATCGTCATCGGTGCCAACCGCCCGCGCCTGTATGCCACCATGCTGGCGGTGCAGAGCCTGGGTGCGGTGCCGATCGCGCTGTACCAGGACGCCGCGGCGATGGAGTGTGTGTTCCCCATCAACAACGCCGAGGTGAGTTTTGCCTTTGCCGAAGACCAGGAGCAGGTCGACAAACTGCTGGAAATCCGCGAGCAATGCCCGCAGCTCCAACACATCTGGTTTGACGATCCGCGTGGCCTGCGCAATTACGACGAGCCTGGTCTGGCCGCACTCGACGAGCTGATTGCCGCTGGCAAAGCCTTTGCCGCCATCCACACCGACTTCTTCAAGGAACAGGTCGCCACGGTGCAGCCCGACGACGTGGCCGCCATGTTTTTCACCAGCGGCACCACCGGCAACCCCAAGGGTGTGGTGCACACGCACGACACGCTCCTGAACCGCGCCCGCGCCGGGGCTGACTTTGACAAGCTGACCCACAAGGAAGACGTGCTGGCCTACCTGCCGCCGGCCTGGATCGGGCAAAACATCTTTTCTTACGCGCAGTGGCTGAGCTGCGGTTACGTGGTGAACTGCCCCGAGTCCGCCGCTACGGTGACCATCGACCTGAAAGAAGTTGGGCCCACCTATTACTTTGCGCCGCCACGCGTGTTTGAAGGCTTGCTGACCAGCGTGATGATCCGCATGGAAGACGCGGGCACGCTCAAGCGCAAGATGTTTCACTACTTCATGGACGTGGCCAAACGCGTTGGCCCCACGTTGATGGACGGCAAATCGGTCGGCTCGGGTGACCGGCTGCTGTACGCCATCGGCGACTTTCTGGTATATGGCCCGCTGCGCAACACCCTGGGTTTTTCCCGCGTGCGGGTGGCCTACACGGCAGGTGAGGCGATTGGGCCAGACCTGTTCAGCTTTTACCGCTCCATTGGCGTGAATCTGAAACAACTCTATGGCTCAACTGAGACCGCCGTGTTTGTCTGCCTGCAGCCCGACCACGAAGCCCGTGCCGATACCGTGGGCGTGCCTTGCGCGGGCGTGGAAATCAAGGTGGCCGACAACGGCGAGATCCTGGTCAAGTCGCCAGGCCTACTCAAAGGCTACTTCAAGAACCCCGAAGCCACGGCTGAAGTGCTGACCGCCGATGGCTGGTACCACACCAGCGACGCGGGTTTTCTGGACGCGCATGGCCACCTCAAGATCATCGACCGCGTCAAAGACGTGGGCCGCATCCAGGGCGGTGCCAACGACGGCGCCATGTTTGCGCCCAAGTATGTGGAAAACAAGCTGAAATTCTTCCAGCACATCAAGGAAGTGGTGGCCTACGGCGACGGCCGCGACAAAGTCTGCGTCATGATCAACATCGACTTTGAAGCCGTGGGCAACTGGGCCGAGCGGCGCAACCTGCCGTATGCGGGCTACACCGACCTGGCGCAAAAGCCCGAGGTGTACCAGCTCATCAAGGAATGTGTCGAAAAAGTCAACGCCGACCTGAGTGTGGACACGCTGCTGGCCGGTTCCCAAGTCAGCCGTTTCCTGGTGCTGCACAAGGAGCTTGATGCCGACGACGGTGAGCTGACCCGCACCAACAAGGTTCGCCGGGGCTTCATTGCCGACAAATACGACGTGTTGATTGACGCGCTTTACGGCGGCAAAACCACCCAGTTCATTGAAACCCAGGTCAAGTTTGAAGACGGCCGCACCGGCAAGGTCAGCGCCACACTGCGTATTGACGACACCAAGACCTTTGCGCCCGTCAAGGCCGCCGCCTGAAAGAAGTTCACCCCATGGCAACCAAACTCATCGGTGACGTCATTCTGGACGTCAAGAACATCTCCCTGCGATTCGGCGGCGTGAAAGCGCTGACCGACATCAGCTTTGACGTGCGTGAACACGAGGTGCGCGCCATCATCGGCCCCAACGGCGCAGGTAAAAGCTCCATGCTTAATTGCATCAACGGCGTTTACCGGCCTACCGAAGGTGCTATCACTTTCAGAGGTAAAACCTTCAGCCACATGGACAGCTACCAGGTGGCCAGCATGGGCATCGGGCGCACCTTCCAGAATCTGGCGCTGTTCAAGGGCATGAGCGTCATCGACAACATCATGACCGGGCGCAACCTGAAGATCAAAAGCAACCTGTTTTTGCAGGCATTACGCATCGGCCCGGCCCAGCGTGAGGAGGAGAAACACCGCGAGTTTGTCGAACACATCATCGACTTTCTGGAAATTCAGGCGTTCCGCAAAACCCCGGTGGGCCAGTTGCCATACGGCCTGCAAAAACGCGTCGACCTGGGTCGCGCGCTGGCGATGGAGCCGCAGTTGCTGCTGTTGGACGAACCCATGGCCGGCATGAACGTGGAAGAAAAGCAGGACATGAGCCGTTTTGTGCTCGATGTGAACGAGGAATTTGGCACCACCATCGTCCTGATCGAGCACGACATGGGCGTGGTGATGGACATCAGCGACCGCGTGGTGGTGCTGGACTACGGCAAGAAGATTGGCGACGGCACGCCGGACGAGGTGCGCACCAACGAAGAAGTCATCAGCGCGTATTTGGGTACGGGGCATTGATGCTCATGGACATGCCGTTACATCGAATTCTCAGTTTGGCAAACCGCCGCGCCCTCACCCCAGCCCTCTTCCAGCGGGAGAGGGTGAAAACTGCGGTCCGGCTGTTACCCCTTCCCCCGCTGGGGGAAGGTGGGGATGAGGGCGGCCCGTGCCGCAGGCTTATTGCAGGCTAAGGAACAACAACATGGCTTTTTTTCTTGAAACTCTGTTCGGCGGCCTGATGGCGGGCATGCTGTATTCGCTGGTGGCGCTGGGCTTTGTGCTGATCTACAAGGCCAGCGGCGTCTTCAACTTTGCCCAGGGCGCGATGGTGCTGTTTGCCGCACTGGCCATGGCGCGCTTCTCGGAGTGGGCCGGTGTCTGGCTGGGCGGCGACCAGCTGTTTCTGGCCAACCTGATTGGCTTTGTGGGCGCGGGTGGCGTGATGTTTGTGGTGGCCTGGCTGATCGAGCGCCTGGCGCTGCGGCATCTGGTCAACCAGGAAGGCACCACGCTGCTGATGGCCACGCTGGGCATTGCCTACTTTCTGGAAGGACTGGGGCAGACGCTGTTTGGCGGCAGCATTTACAAGATCGACATCGGCATGCCCAAAGACCCGGTGTTCTGGCTGGACTCGGTGTTTGAAGGCGGCATCCTGATCAACAAGGAAGACCTTTACGCCGCCGTCATTGCCGCGGTGCTGGTGGCGGCACTCAGTGTGTTTTTCCAGAAAACGTCGACCGGCCGGGCCTTGCGCGCTGTGGCCGATGACCACCAGGCCGCGCAAAGTATTGGTATCCCACTGAACCGCATCTGGGTCATTGTCTGGTGTGTAGCCGGGGTGGTGGCGCTGGTGGCCGGGATGATCTGGGGCAGCAAGCTGGGGGTGCAGTTCTCGCTGGCCACGGTTGCCATGCGCGCCTTGCCGGTGGTGATTCTGGGCGGCCTGACCTCGGTGCCGGGCGCCATCATTGGCGGGCTGATCATTGGGGTGGGCGAAAAGTTGTCCGAGGTGTACCTCGGGCCGTATGTGGGTGGCGGGATTGAGATCTGGTTTGCCTATGTGCTGGCGCTGGGCTTTTTGCTGATCCGCCCGCAGGGGTTGTTTGGCGAGAAGATCATTGATCGCGTTTAAGAGAAACAAAAAATGTTTTACAGAGAAAACGGCCAATTCAAAACCAGCTACCGGGCAGACCAGCAGATTCTGCCCATCGCGCAAGACCGCGTCGCCATGGGGCTCATCCTTGCGGTGGCGTTTGTGGCGGTGCCGCTGCTGGCCAGCGACTACCTGTTCCAGGCGATTCTGATCCCGTTTGTGATCATGGCGCTGGCCGCCCTGGGGGTGAACATTCTGGTGGGCTACTGTGGCCAGATCTCGCTGGGCTCGGGCGCGTTCATGGCGGTGGGGGCTTACGGGGCCTACAACTTCTTTGTGCGCATTCCGGGCATGCCGCTGATTCCGACGCTGATTCTGGGCGGCTTGTGCGCCACGTTTTTCGGCATTCTGTTCGGCCTGCCGAGCTTGCGGGTGAAAGGCCTGTACCTGGCGGTGGCCACGCTGGCGGCGCAGTTTTTTGCCGACTGGATGTTTTTGCGTATCAAGTGGTTCACCATGGACACGCCCTCGGGCTCGGTGTCGGTGTCGAACCTGCAGGTGTTGGGCCTGCCGATTGACAGCCCGGTGAGCAAGTACCTGTTTTGTGTGGCCATGCTGACGGTGCTGGCGCTGCTGGCCAAAAACCTGGTGCGCTCGGCCATAGGCCGCGAGTGGATGGCGATTCGTGACATGGACGTGGCCGCCAGCGTGATTGGCATCCGCCCGATGTACGCCAAGCTCACCGCGTTTGCCGTCAGCTCGTTCATCGTCGGTGTGGCCGGGGCCTTGTGGGCGTTCATTTACCTGGGCTCGTGGGAGCCGGCGGCGTTCTCGGTGGACCTGTCGTTCCGGCTGCTGTTCATGGTGATCATTGGCGGTCTGGGCTCAATCATGGGCGGGTTTTTTGGCGCTGCGTTCATCGTCATCCTGCCGATCTTTTTGAACCAGTTTCTGCCGCTGGTGCTGGGCCTGGTGGGCATCGAGATCTCCACGGCTGGCGTGGCACATGCCGAACTGATGATCTTCGGTGGCCTGATCGTCTGGTTTTTGATTGTCGAGCCGCATGGGCTGGCCAAGCTGTGGGCCACCATGAAGCAGAAGCTGCGGCTGTGGCCGTTCCCGCATTGAGCGGTTGGTGGTGTGAATTTTTCCGGTGCCTTGATCTTTTTATTCTTCAGGAGACAACAATGAAAGTTCGTAACGTGATGGTGGCTGTGGCGGCGCTGGCAGTGGGTGCTTCGGTCGTGTCGACCAGTGCCTTTGCCCAGGCCAAAGAGCAGTTTGTACCGGTGCTCTCCTACCGCACCGGGCCGTATGCGCCCAACGGCGTGCCATGGGCCAACGGTTATGTGGACTACCTCAAGCTGGTGAACGCCCGTGGCGGCATCAATGGCGTCAAGATCTCGTTTGAAGAATGTGAAACCGCTTACGACACCGCCCGCAGCGTGGAGTGTTATGAGCGCCTGAAAAGCAAGGGCGCCAGCTTTGTGCAGCCGCTGTCGACCGGTGCCACCTTTGCCCTGACCGAGAAAGCGCCCGTCGACAAGATTCCGGTGGTGACCATTGGTTATGGCCGCAGCGAAAGCTCGGACGGCTCGGTGTTCAAGTGGAATTTCCCGATCGCTGGCACTTACTGGGTGGCGGCGGATGCCATCATCCAGGCGATTGCCAAAAAAGAGGGTGGCCTGGACAAGCTCAAAGGCAAAAAGCTCGCGCTGGTCTACCACGACAGCCCGTTCGGCAAAGAACCCATTCCGCTGCTGCAAGAGCGCGCCAAGATGCACGGCTTTGAGTTGCAACTGTTGCCGGTGACCGCCCCCGGTGTCGAGCAAAAAGCCACCTGGCTGCAGGTGCGCCAGGCGCGCCCAGCTTATGTGGTGCTGTGGGGCTGGGGCGTGATGAACTCCACTGCCATCAAGGAAGCGCAAGCCACCGGCTATCCGCGCGACAAGATGTACGGCGTGTGGTGGGCTGGTGCCGAGCCTGACGTCAAAGACGTGGCCGACGGCGCCAAGGGCTACAACGCGGTGACCATGCAGCATGGTGCCGAGCCGCAGTCCAAGCTGGTGAAAGATGTGTTGGACATGTTGCACGCCAAGGGCCAGGGCACCGGCCCCAAGGAAGAAGTGGGCCAGGTGCTCTACATGCGCGGTGCCATGAGCGCCATGCTCGGCATTGAAGGCGTGCGCTCCGCCCAAGAGCGTTTTGGCAAAGGCAAGGTCATGACTGGCGAGCAAATCCGCTGGGGCCTGGAAAACCTGAACCTGACCCAGGCCAAGCTCGATGCGCTGGGGTTTGCCGGGGTGATGCGCCCGGTCAGCACCTCGTGTTTTGACCACATGGGCTCGGCCTGGGCACGTATCCACACCTGGGATGGCGCCGCCTGGAAGTTCACCTCTGACTGGCTGCAGGCTGACGAGCAGATCATCAAGCCGCTGGTCAAGACTACCGCTGCCAAGTACGCAGCCGAGAAAAAGCTGACACCGCGGACCTCGGCAGATTGCCAGTCTTGATCGGTTGAGAGACCTTGCGTCGGCGATGCAAGGTCTGTTGTTGCAAATGTTGGCGTTGGCTCGGTGAACTGTCCCGGGCTGTCATGCCGGACTTGATCCGGCATACATGGATTGCGGATCGGGTCCGCAATGACAGCCCAGAAGGCCACGTCAACACCAAAGCCAGCGCTTGCAACCACACCCCAACAGCCAGCATTGCGTGCAGTGCTGCCAATTGGTTGCCGCACAGATAAAGGTAAGGAAACATGGAACCCAACACAATCGTTCTCAACGTCAACGGCATCGAGGTCATTTACAACCACGTCATTCTGGTCTTGAAGGGCGTGTCGCTGAATGTTCCTGAGGGCAAGATCGTCGCCATTCTGGGCGGCAACGGGGCGGGCAAAACGACCACGCTGCGCGCCATCTCGAACTTGCTGCAGGGTGAGCGCGGTGAGGTCACCAAGGGCAGCATCGAGCTGCGCGGCGAACGCATCGAAAACCTGTCGCCCGCCGATCTGGTGAACCGGGGCGTGGTGCAGGTGATGGAGGGCCGCCACTGCTTTGCCCACCTGACCATCGAGGAAAACCTGCTCACCGGCAGCTACACCCGCAAGGATAAAGGCGAAATCGCAGCCAACCTCGACAAGGTCTACACCTACTTCCCGCGCCTCAAAACCCGCCGCACCAGCCAGGCGGCGTACACCAGCGGTGGCGAGCAGCAGATGTGTGCGATTGGCCGCGCGCTCATGACCAACCCCAGCATGGTGCTGCTCGACGAGCCCTCCATGGGCCTGGCGCCGCAGATTGTGGAAGAGGTGTTCAACATCGTCAAAGACCTGAACCACAAGGAAAAGGTGACCTTTTTGCTGGCTGAGCAAAACACCAACATGGCCCTGAAGTACGCCGACTATGGCTACATCATGGAAAGCGGCCGCGTGGTGATGGACGGCGCCGCCAGTGATTTGGCCAACAACGAAGACGTGAAAGAGTTTTATCTTGGCATGGGTGGTGGCGAGCGCAAGAGCTTCAAAGACGTGAAGAGCTACAAGCGCCGCAAGCGCTGGCTGGCCTGATGTTCGGCACCCCCCCGGCTTGCCCACTTCGTGTGGCTATACCACGTGCCAGCCGCCGGAGGCGGGGCCCTTCGGCCAGTCCAAACCTGCGCAGGCAGGTTCGGAGCCGCTGGCCTCAGCCCCTTGCAGGGGGCAACACCAGCAGCCCGGCAAAGCCGGTTCTGCGGTGTTTCTGGAAGGGTAGCTCGCTGCGCATCGCCACCTGAGCGTTGATCGAATTAGGAGATATGGAACATGACCGATTTTTATGACGCGCTGGAAACGCGTGACCCGGCCCAGCGTGAAGCCGACATGCTGCGCCTGCTGCCGCTCCAGGTGGCCCATGCCAAGCTGGCCTCTAGCGCCTTTGCCGAGATCCTCAAAGACGTGAACCCGGTGGACATCACCAGCCGCGCGGCGCTGGCCACTCTGCCGGTGACCCGCAAACACGAGCTGCTGGCGCTGCAGTTGGCCAGCCGCAAGCACGGTGGCAGCGTGTTTGGTGGCTTCAGCGCGGCAGCTTTTGGCAGCCACATGCCCCGCGTGTTTGCCAGCCCCGGCCCGATTTACGAACCCGAGGGCACCGCGCGTGACTATTGGCGCATGGCCCGCGCCATCTTTGCGGCGGGTTTCCGGCCGGGCGAGCTGATCCACAACAGCTTCAGCTACCACTTTGTGCCCGCCGGGTCGATGATGGAAACCGGCGCCCACGCGCTGGGTTGCACCGTGTTCCCGGGTGGCACCGGCCAGACCGAGCAGCAGGTGCAAGCCATGGCCGAATTGCAGCCCGCGGGCTACATCGGGACACCGAGTTTTCTGAAAATCATCCTGGAAAAAGCGGCTGAGATGGGCGTGGCGCTACCCAGCGTGACCAAGGCCATGTTTGGCGGCGAGGCCTACCCGCCGTCCTTGCGCGACTGGTTCACCGCGCAGGGCGTGGCGGGCTACCAGTGTTACGCCACGGCCGATCTGGGCTCCATCGCGTACGAGACCGCCTCCCGCGAGGGCCTGGTGGTGGACGAAGGCGTGTTCCTTGAAATTGTGCGTCCCGGCACCGGCGACCCGGTGGCGCCGGGTGAGGTGGGTGAGGTGGTGGTCACCACGCTGAACACCACCTACCCGCTGATCCGCTTTGGCACCGGTGATTTGTCCGCCGTGCTGCCGGGTGCCTGCCCCACCGGGCGCAGCAACACCCGCATCAAGGGCTGGATGGGCCGCGCCGACCAGACCACCAAAATCCGCGGCATGTTTGTGCACCCGGGTCAGGTGGACCAGATCGCCAAACGTTTCCCCGAAGTCACCCGCGCGCGGCTGGTGGTCAGCGGCGAGATGGCCAACGATGTCATGACGCTCAAGGTCGAGACCGCCTGCAGCGGCCCCGACAACCTGTCACACAAGCTGATGGAAGCCATCCGCGATGTGACCAAGCTGCGCGGTCAGGTCGAGGTGCTGGCGCCGGGCACCTTGCCCAACGACGGCAAGGTCATCGAAGACGCCCGCAGTTACAAATAGCTAAACACCCCAGACGATCGGCTCATCGGCCTGCAGGCAATGGCGCACCATGTCCATGAAGGGCAGGGCGCGTTGGCGCAGGCTGACCACGTCAAACTGGGGTGGTGGTGCGTGGTCCGCTTTGGCCAGGGCCACGGCTTCGGCCCGCGCTGCTTCTTCGTGGGCGATGGCAGACTCCAGCGCGGCCAGGGCGTGCGGCATCTGCTCGGGCAGCAAAATGCCCTTCACGCTGGGGTCGTCCGCGCTGTGCTTGCCAATGATCTCCAGCACACGCTGGCCGTTGGGCTGCAACATAATCACATCCCCGGTGGTTTTGGATTTGAACTTGTAGAGCATGGTGCGTCCTTCTGAATTGATCAATCTGGCTGACAGTCATGGTAGCCCTATTCGGGGTGCGGTGACAACGCGGCCCGGCTTTGGGGGCGGGTGTGAGGCAACCTGAGCGCTGGCTTGGCCTGCTGCTGGGGGGGCTGCTGGCCGCTGTGCTGGCTGGTTGTGCCGACACCCGGTATGCCGCACAGTCAGCGGGTGGTCACCTGCAGTTGCTGGCGGCAGCGCGCCCCATCGACGACTGGCTGGCCGACCCCCAAACCCCGGATGCCTTGCGCCAGCGCCTCAGCCTGGCCCAGGCGCTGCGCCGTTTTTCGGTGACGGCGCTGCACCTGCCCGACAACGCCAGCTACACCCGCTTTGCCAGCCTGCCACGCCGTTACGTGGTGTGGAACGTGGTGGCCGCGCCCGAGTGGTCGTTGGAGCTCAAAACCTGGTGTTTCCCGGTGGCGGGTTGTGTCGGTTACCGGGGTTATTTTGCCGAGGCCGATGCCCAGGCGCACGCGGCCGAGCTGCGTGCCCAAGGGCTGGAAGCCAGCGTGTACGGCGTGCCGGCCTATTCCACGCTGGGCTGGATGAACTGGCTGGGTGGCGACCCGCTGCTCAGCACCTTTGTTCACCTGCCAGACGGTGAGCTGGCGCGGTTGATGTTTCATGAACTGGCGCATCAGGTGCTGTATGTGCCCGGTGACACGGCGTTCAACGAATCCTTTGCCACCGCGGTGGAGCGCCTGGGTGGCGCGCACTGGCTGACCACCCAGGCCACGCCGCAGGCCCGGGAAGCCTTTGCCGCGTTGGATGTGCGCCGCCAGCAGTTTCGCGCGCTGACGCGCAGCACACGCCTGCAATTGGCGCACATTTACCAGGACCATGACCCGTCATCCCCGGACCATCAGGGGTTGGTGACCCAAAAAGCAGCCGTCATGCAAGATTTCAGAGCCCGTTACGCGGTGCTCAAACACAGCTGGGGTGGCTACGCCGGTTATGACACTTGGGTGGCGCAGGCCAACAATGCCGCCTTTGGCGCCCAGGCCGCGTATGACGATTGGGTACCCGCCTTTGATGCCCTGTTTGCCCGTGAAGGGCGCCACTGGCCCCGGTTTTACGCCGCCGCCAAACAGTTGGCGCGCAACCCCGAAGCAGAACGCTTGCAGCAGCTTCAAGCCCTGCTGACTGATGCGGCAGTGGCGCCAAGCCGCACCGCTGCCCTCACCGTGACCCTCTCCCCGCGGGAGACGGAGTAAATCCTTGTCAGTTCGTATTTCACCTTACGGCCCATCTATCCACTTCAAAATACCATGGCAGATTTACACATCGTTCGTGAACACACTCTGGGCCTGGCCAAGGCCCGCAAGATTGCCTTCAAATGGGCCGAACAGGCCGAGGCCGAATTTGGCATGGACTGCGCCTACACCGAGGGCGAGGCCGTGGATGAGGTGCGCTTTTCGCGCTCTGGCGTCAAGGGCAAGCTTGATGTGGACGCCACCCGCTTTGAGTTGCACGCCCACCTCGGTTTTTTGGTGGGGGCGTTCAAGCACCACATCGAAGCCGAGATCGTGAAAAACCTCGACACCTTGCTGTCCGCGCCGGTGAAAAAGCGCGCCGCCAAGAAAGTGGATTGAATCAGCTCAGCGATTCGACCAGGTCGATGTACTGCTGCATCGCATCGGTGCTGTCGGTGCCTTTGAGGGTGTTCCAGGCGTCCCATTTGGCGCGGCCCACCATGTCGGTGAAGCCGGGTTTTTTCTCCGTGTTGTCGCCCACGCTGGCTTGTTTGTACAGCGCGTAGAGCTTCAGCAGGGTCATGTTGTCGGGGCGCTCACTCAAGTTTTTGGAGTTGGCAACGGCGGCTTCAAATTGTTTTTGCAGGGCTGACATGAAATAGGTCTCCGATAAGTTTTGAGAGCGTTGAATCAGGGTACAACCAGACTATCTTACGGGCCGATTTGCCGCCAGAATAGGGTCCGCCCTCCAATACTTTTCAGCCATGGTGACCGCATCTTCCCTCCCCCACATCGTTGAGCGCATGAGCAAGGTGGACACCGCCTGGCTGCGCATGGACAGCCCGAGCAACCTGATGATGATCCTGGGGGTGTGGATCCTCAAGCCCGCCGTGCGCTACGCGGACGTGCGCGACCGCCTGGCCGAGCGGCTGCTGAAATACCCGCGCTTTTCGCAGCGTGTGCAGATGGACGCCACCGGCGCCAGCTGGGTCACCGACACCCGCTTTGATATCACCCGCCATGTGCGCCTGGAAAAACTGCCGGCCGCCAGCAAAAAGCACCCGATGCAGGCCCTGCAAGCGCGCCTGGCCGAGCTGGCCATGCAGCCACTTGACCGGCGTTACCCGCTGTGGGACTACCGGCTGGTGGAGCACTTTGACGGCGGCTCGGTGCTGATCGTGCGCATTCACCACTGCATTGCCGATGGCCTGGCGCTGCTGTCGGTGATCCAATCGATGGTGGACGGCGGCATGGACCCGCCCCAGCGCGCCGCAGCCACCGCATCGCTGCATGGCCTGGAAGCGGCTGAAGAGTGGATGAGCCACGCGCTGATCGAGCCGCTGACCGTCGCCGCCGTGAAGGCGTTGGAAGCCGCGGGCGATGGCGCTGCGCAAGCCTTTGAGGCGGTGGCTGATCCGCGCCATGTGCTGGACAAGTGGCTGACGCTGGGTCTGAACAAAAGCCGTGAAGGGTCCTCCGAGGCGGCGCGCCTGGCCTACCAGGTGCTGCGCGACGGTGCCGCACTGGCCCTGATGACCGACGACTCGCCGACCCGGCTGAAAGGCACCCCCGGTCATGCCAAACGCGTGGCCTGGTGCCAACCGATTCCTCTGGATGAGGTGCGTGCGGTGAGCAAGGCGCTGCGCTGCTCCATCAACGACGTGCTGCTGTCGTGCGTGGCCGGTGCCGTGGGCCAGTATCTGAAAAACGCGGGTGATGATGTGACCGACCAGGAAATCCGCGCCATGGTGCCGGTCAACCTGCGCCCGATGACCGAGGCCTACAAGCTGGGCAACAAGTTTGGCCTGGCGCCCGTGGTGCTGCCCCTAGGTCTGGACAACCCCATCGAACGGGTGTTCGAGGTACGTCGGCGCATGAGTGAGCTCAAAGGCAGCCTGCAGCCGCTGCTGGCGTTCGGGCTGCTGGCGGTGGCAGGCATTCTGGTCAAGCCGGTGCAAGACGCGATGCTCAGCCTGTTTTCCAAAAAGACCACGGCGGTCATGACCAATGTGCCGGGTCCGCGCGAGAAACTGCACTTTTGCGGCGCCACGCTGGAGCAGGCGCTGTTCTGGGTGCCACAGTCGGGCTCGGTGGGCCTGGGTGTGTCGATCCTGAGTTACGGCGGGGGCGTGCAATTTGGCATCATCAGCGACAGCATGCTGTGCCCTGATCCGCAAGCCATCATCGATCAGTTTGCGCCCGAGTTTGAAAAGCTCAAGCTGCTGACCCTGATGCTGCCCTGGGGCGAAGGGTAGCTCAGTCGGTCAACTGGGTTTTGGCCATCTCGACGTCCAGCCGCTCGGCGGCGTCCACGGGGCTGGTTCGTGCGGCGCGCTGGTAAAGCTGGTTGGCCTCGCCCGTCATGTCTTCGCCACCCAGCATCAACACGGCATGGGCGTATTCCAGCAAACCATAAGGCGACGTGTCGTGCAGGGTGATGGCCTGCTCAAACAATTGCAGGCCGATGTCTTTGTTGGCGCCATACGCCATGGCACCGATGAGTGAGCCGACCTTGTCAATGACTTCGGCGTGAAAGCTGCCCAGCGCCACATGGGCATCGGCGTGCTGCGGCGCATGGCGAATCACGTATTCCAGATCAGCTTTGACCTTGGTGCCCAGCCCTTGCGCCAGCGCCTTGGCCACGCTGATGCCCTGGCTGTAGCGGCCCAACGCGTAGGCCCGCCAATACCGCGCGTTGAGGTTGGCGGGGTCGCGTTGGGCCAGCGCGCCAGCCTGGTTGGCCACCGACAGGAACAGGTCCAGGCGGCTGGGCTCGTGCTTTTCAAGGTAGGTGGCGTACACACAGGTGGCTTTGCTGGCCACGCAGGTGCCTGCACAGCCCAGGCTCTGGCCCAGGGTGGCGGCTTTCTGAAAATCACCATTGTGAAAATGCACCCAGGAGCGAATCACTTCCGCATCCTGGGGCAAGGGCTCCAGGTCGCCAGCGTGTAATCGGTCCCAGCTTTTGATGACGCTGGCGGCGTCAAATCGGTAGTCGCCTGCGTAGGGAAAAGCGGTCCATTTGGCCATGTCGGTCTCCTCGAACCTTATATTTGTTGCTATTCCTTATTGTAGGCATCCGACAATTTCAGCAAATGCGCTCTTTGGCTGGCCTCCAGGTAGGGTGTCATCAGGTTCAGCACGTGTTGGGCGCCGCGCAGCAGGGCGGCTTGGGCGTTGCTGGGCTCCAGCGCGTTGCGCGGGTCACGCACGTACTCAAAACTCAGCCAGTAGGTCAGCACCACCACCATGCTGGTGGCCGTGACCTCGAGCTCGCGCGAGTCGATCTGCAGCGCACCGCCCCGGCGCATGCCATCCAGCATGGCGCGCGCAGCGCGGGTTTTGTTTTTCAGGATCGACTGGAAGTGTGTTTCCAGGCGGCGGTTTTTACTCAGCAGGTCGTTGAGGTCGCGGTACAAAAAACGGTATTCCCAGATCAGCTCAAACAGCGTGTGCATGAAAAACCAGGCGTCTTCCACGTTGCGCACATCGTCGCCCGCGTTCAGCAGGTCGTTGAGCGCGCGCTCAAAACGGTCGAACAGCGCGTTGATGAGTTCGTCCTTGGCCGGGTAGTGGTAATACAGGTTGCCGGGGCTGATGTTGAGTTCGGCCGAGATCAGTGTGGTCGAGACATTGGGCTCGCCAAAGCGGTTGAACAGCGCCAGCGTCACCTCCAGAATGCGCTCTGCGGTGCGCCGCGGCGCTTTTTTCACCATGTGGTGCGGCCCTGGCGTTCGGGGCTTTGAATGATTTGGGTCAGATCGTCCATCAGGTGGTGCAGCTTGGTCAGCGCCCGGCCCACGCGGGCCGCAGGGCGGCGGGGCGGGCACAGGTGGCGGCGCTCATCGTCCAGCGCGGCATGGTTCAGCGTGATGCCGTGGTAGTGCAGCTTGCCTGCCAGGTTCTGGCGCGAGCGCAGCAACTGGCGGGTTTGCTGGTAGGCGTGTTCGGCCAGGTGGCGGCGCTGGCTGTAGCTGAAGGTGTTGGCCAGGTACAGCTCGGGGTCACGGTGGTCGGGCTCGATCAGCACGATGTCGGTGTTCGGGTAGGCCTGCTCATAACTTTTCAGGCCCAGCAGCAGCCGCGAGTGGATCAGTGAGCGAAAGGTCTGGCTCAGCACCGCAGGCAGGCCGCCATCGGCAATGCGTGGTATCGGCTCAGGGGCCGCCCAGGGCGTGGCCGATTCGCTGGACAACACCGGGTCAGAGGCGTCAAACGGCACCAGCGGGTTTAGGCACAGCATCAGGTCCACACCTTCGTCCAGCGCGATCGAGGCGTGCATGGTCTTGATCAACGCGCCATCCACAAAATGCTGGCCTTCAATCTCCACCGGCGGAAACAGCCCCGGCAGCGCGGCGCTGGCCTGCACCGCTTTGGAGATGGGGATGTGGTCCCAGCCGGGGCGGCCAAAGGCCACCGCGGTGCTGCTGTCCAGATGGGTGGCCACCAGTGTCAGGCGGTTTTTGAGCTGGCGAAAATCGTTGCTGCGCCCGGGGCGCGAGAACAGCCGCCTGAGCTCCACGTCGATCTGCGCGTTGGAAAAAATGCCGGTCGGCAGGCTGGGGCTCAGCCGCTCCAGCGCACGCATCAAGGACTTGCGCCCCAGCGTGCTGTTCCAGGCACCTCGCAGCAGCAACTCAGGCAATAGCAGCGAGCGCGAAAAAAATTCGGCAAACGCTGGCTGCAGCAGCCAGGCCGGGTCAAACGCCTCTGTCTGGCGTTTGCGGTCTTCGATGAACAGGCCAAACAGCTGCATCGGGGTGATGCCGTTGGCCAGCCCGGCGGCAATGAAGCCGCCCGCTGATACGCCCACATAGTGCTGCAGGCGGTTGAAGTGGATGCCGTTCAGCGACTCCTGCAGCGCGCACAGGGCGCCGATTTCATAAATGGCCCCGAGCGGCCCGCCGCCCGCCATCGCCAGAGCGATGCGAGGAGATGGCGTGGTGGTGCGTTTCATGGGCCGTCAGTTTACGACCGGTCGTGCTATTTTCAGTCAGGGTTTACCTGTCCTGGCGCTTCTTCCGTGGCCGGTGCGGGGGCTGCCGGTGCGGGCGCAGCGGCTTTGCGCGGGGCGGCTTTTTTGGCGGGTGCTTTGGGCGCGGGAGCTTCTGCTGGTTTTGCCGCGGCTTTGGCTGCGGCTTTGACTGCTGGCTTGGCAGCCGGTTTGACCACGGGTTTGGCCGTTTCAGCAGGCTGGGCGGCGGCTTTGGCAGGGGCCTTGGCTTTGGCCGGCGTGAGTTTTTGCACGCTGGCGTTCAGCGCATCAATGCGGGCAATCAGCGCGTTGATGTCTTTGGCCGAGGGCACGCCCATCTTGTTGAGCACCTTGGCCACGCGGTCTTCAAAAATGCTTTCCAGCTTGTCCCATTGGCCCGAGGCCTTGCTGGAGATGTCGGTGGCCATGCTGGTCATGCGCTGGGTGGCTTCGTTGATCTTGTCCTCGGCGGCGGATTGGGTCTTGCGCTGGAAGCTGACGCCTTCTTTCACCAGCGCCTCAAAGGCCTTGGTACCTTCGGTCTGCGCCTTGGTGAAGGCGCCCAGACCGGCCTGCCAGATCTGCTGTGCCGAATCCTTGACCGAGTTGCTCAGTGGGCTGCCTTTTTTCTTGGCGACTCCTTTTTTGCCAGCAGAAGCTTTTTTGGCGGCGGCAGGTTTCTTGGCGGGGGCGGCTTTGGCGAGTTTGGTGACCATCGGGTTCTCCAGGTAAGACAAAAGTAAAGAAAAGCGTCAATAAAAGGTGCACGGTGATCCACCGTTGCATGGGTGGCACTGTAGGGCGCAATGCGTTCGAGGTGTAGGCATCGCTTCCTAATTTGCTGGCCGTTGCAACGCCCTTGGCTGTCATGGCAACGCTGGCATCCCGCACCTCGGATCGTGGTCCGCTTGTGACAGCCGCAGAGTCATGTCCCCGGGTTTACGCTGAAGCCAACCACCGTGCTTTCAGACAAAAATGGGCGTCTATCCAGGAGACATTCATGCGCTATTTCGTCACAGGGGCAACCGGTTTTATAGGCAAGCGGTTGGTTAAAAAACTGCTGCAGCGCAAAGGCGCGGTGGTGTATTGCCTGGTGCGCCCGGGCAGCAGCGACAAGGTCAAGGACCTGCGCGAGTTTTGCAACGCCAGCGCCACCCGGCTGATTCCGGTGGTGGGCGATTTGACGACGCCCAAGCTTGGCGTGTCCTCCGTTGACTTGAAGCAGCTCAAGGGCCAGATCGACCACTTCTACCACCTGGCCGCCATTTATGACTTGGCTGCAGACGCTGAGAACCAGATCGCCGTGAACATCGACGGCACCCGCAACACGGTGGCGCTGGCCCAAGCTGTTGAGGCCGCGCACTTTCATCACGTATCGTCGATTGCTGCCGCCGGCCTGTACGAAGGCGTGTTCCGCGAAGACATGTTTGAGGAGGCCGAAAACTACGAACACCCGTATTTCATGACCAAACACGAGTCTGAAAAGATCGTGCGAACCGAGTGCAGGGTGCCCTGGTCCGTCTACCGCCCAGCCATGGTGGTGGGCGACAGCCAGACGGGTGAGATGGACAAGATTGACGGCCCGTATTATTTTTTCAAACTCATCCAGCGCATGCGCCAGTTGCTGCCGCCGTGGATGCCGTCGGTGGGCCTGGAGGGCGGGCGCATCAACATCGTGCCGGTGGACTTTGTGGTGGACGCGCTGGCCACCATCAGCCACCAGAAAGACACGGCTGGCAAGTGTTACCACCTGGTGGACCCGGTGGGTTACCGCGTGGGCGACGTGCTCGACATCTTCAGCAAGGCCGCGCACGCGCCCAAGATGAACCTGTTTGTTAATGCTGCGCTGCTGGGCTTCATTCCGCGCAGCGTCACCAAGGGCCTGATGGCGCTGGCCCCGGTGCGCCGCGTTCGCAATGCCATCATGACCGACCTGGGCCTGCCCGAGGACATGCTGACCTTTGTCAACTACCCCACACGTTTTGACTGCCGCGAGACACAAGCCGCGCTCAAAGGCAGTGGCGTGGCCTGCCCGAACCTGAAAGACTACGCCTGGCGGCTGTGGGACTACTGGGAGCGCCATCTGGACCCCGACCTGCACATTGACCGCAGCCTGCGCGGCACCGTGGGTGGCAAAGTGGTGCTGGTCACTGGCGGCTCGTCAGGCATTGGGCTGGCTGCCGCGCACAAGTTTGCAGAGGCGGGTGCAATCACATTGATCTGTGGGCGCGATCAGGACAAATTGGATGCCGCCTGCGCCGAGGCCGTTGACAATGGTTACCAATTTGTTGCCTACGCGGTAGACATTGCCGAGCAGGCCGCCTGCGAGGCCTTTGTGCAGCAGGTGATGGCCGAGCATGGCGGCGTGGATTTTTTGATCAACAACGCCGGGCGCTCCATCCGCCGCGCCATCGAGTCCAGTTACGACCGTTTTCACGATTACGAGCGCACCATGCAGCTCAACTACTTTGGGTCCTTGCGTGTCACCACCGGCTTTTTGCCGGGCATGGTGGCCAAACACAAGGGCCATGTGGTCAACATCAGCAGCATCGGCGTGTTGACCAATGCGCCACGGTTTTCCGCCTATGTGGCCAGCAAGGCCGCGCTGGATGCCTGGACACGCTGCGCCAGCAGCGAATTCGCCGACCAGGGCGTGACCTTTACCACCATCAACATGCCGCTGGTGCGCACCCCCATGATTGCGCCCACCGGCATCTACAACAACGTGCCGACGCTGGCCCCCGAAGAGGCCGCCGACATGATCGCCCAGGCCTGCATCTTCAAACCGGTGCGCATCGCCACCCGGCTGGGTATCTTCGGCCAGGTGCTGCACGCCCTGGTGCCGCGCGTGGCGCAAATTGTGATGAACACCACGTTTCGGATGTTCCCGGACTCGTCAGCCGCCAAGGGGGCGAAGGTGGGGGACAAGTCGGGCAAACCCAAGTTGTCTGCAGAGGCGGTGGCGTTGCAGGAGATGATGCGGGGGATTCATTTTTAGCCCGACAGCGTACCACCGGCCAAACACCAGGTTGAACAGTGCTGCACAAGCGACCAAGGTCAAAGCACTGACGTGACAAACCGACCCGCCTACAATCGCAGCTTAAACGGGGGGTTAAGCTTGGACATTGAACGAGAACCGCAGGAGTCGGAAATCAGCCTGATGGATTTGCTGCTGGTGGTGGCTGAAAACATCAAATTGTTGATTTTGGGGCCACTGCTGGTTGGTTTGGTGGCGCTGGGCATCGGCTTCACGCTGCCGCAAAGCTTTGTCAGCCAAGCTATTTTGGCCTGGCCCACAGCTACCCCAACGCCACAGCAGGCTGCCGCCATGATGGTCTCGCCTTTGGTGCTGGACCCCATCATCGAAACCCACCAGCTGAGCGACGGCAAACCCATCCAGGCCGCCCGCGAAGCGCTAGCCAAACAAGTCAAAGCCACCGTGGGTAAAGACGGGTTGCTGCGGCTGGACGTGACCGACACGTCGGCCGTCCAGGCTCAAGTGCTGGCTAACGCTGTGATCGATGGCTGGCTCAAAAGCACAGTCCCGGGGGTGCAAGAACGTCAAGACCTTGAAAAACGTCTCGAATTCGCCCAAAACGGCCTGAAATCAGTCACGTCGCTGATTGAGCGCCTGTCGGTTGACGGTGTCGTCAGCTTGGCGCAACCGCTCACGCGGGGTGAAGCTGGCACCAGTTTGGTGGCCGTGGGTGAGTTGCAAGCGCGTTATCTGTCAGAAGTGATTGCCATCCCGCGCGCCCTGCAAGGCCTGTCGCGCGACGTGGTCAAACAACCTCCAACCCTGCCCACTGAGCCCGTCGCACCTAAAAAGAGCCTGATGGCTGTGTTGGCGGCGCTGGGCTCCGGTTTTGCGCTGTTGCTGTTTGTGTTCATGCGCCAAGCTTGGAAAAATGCGGCTGCAGATCCTGAAGCTGCATTGAAGCAAAACCAGCTCAGGCGCGCTTTGGGCTTGAAGATCCACTAGTTATTGTCATTCAGCATGAGCACTACAGCACCCAAAATCTATGTAGCCGGCCACCGCGGCATGGTCGGCTCCGCCATCGTGCGTGCGCTGCAAGCCATGGATTGCCACGTCGCTGGCGCTCCTCGCAATGACGTTCCAGACGTCACGGCGCGCCGTTCGGGTGTCATTTCGAGCGAAGCGCGGCAATCCATGCCCCCTGACTCGTCATTGCGAGGAGCCAAAGGCGACGCGGCAATGCATGACCCCGTCCCGGTAGTCCGCATCGACCCCCGCTACTTCCGCCCCACCGAAGTTGAAACCTTGCTGGGCGACCCCACCAAGGCCAAACAAAAACTGGGCTGGGTGCCTGAGATCACTGCACAGCAAATGTGCGCTGAAATGGTGGCAACCGATCTGGCGCAGGCCAAGCAACATGCCCTGCTGAAGCAGCACGGCTACAACGTCATCATTCAATAAAATTAGCCTCTAGCCAATACCTAGTAAGCGCAAAATGCTATCAAAGAGATAGTGAGTTCTATTCATGAAAAACCCTATTTACGTCACCCAACCCTATCTTCCACCGCTGGAAGAATTCATGCCCTACTTGGAAGAAATCTGGGCCAACAAAATACTGACCAACGGCGGCCCGTTTCACCAGCAACTTGAACAAGCGCTGTGCGATTACCTCGGTGTCAAGCACATCTGCCTGTTCACCAATGGCACCATCGCGTTGGTCACCGCGCTGCAAGCCTTGCGTATCACCGGCGAAGTCATCACCACGCCCTATTCATTTGTGGCCACGGCCCATTCTCTGCTATGGAACGGCATTAAACCCGTGTTTGTGGACGTAGACCCCAACACCCTGAACCTTGACCCGGCAAAGATTGAAACTGCCATTACCCCGCAGACCACGGCCATCATGCCGGTGCACTGCTATGGCCACCCCTGCGACGTGGACGCCATCCAGAAAATAGCCGACAACTACAACCTGCGAGTTATTTACGACGCAGCACACGCTTTTGGCGTGCAGTGCCACTGCGGCAGTGTGTTGAACCATGGTGATTTGTCGGTGTTGAGCTTTCATGCGACCAAGGTGTTCAATACCTTTGAAGGCGGAGCCATCATCTGCCCCGACGCTAAAACCAAACTGCGCATTGACCAACTCAAAAACTTTGGCTTCGTGGATGAAACCACCGTGGTGGCCCCAGGCATCAACGGCAAGATGAGCGAAATCAATGCCGCCTTTGGCATGCTCCAGCTAAAACACATCGACGCCGCACTGGCGCGCCGCAAAGAAATTGACGCTACTTACCGCGAACAGTTACAAGGCATCAAAGGCATTCGCTGTCTGAAAGACGCTGGTGAAAAAGTCGCCAACTATTCGTACTTTCCAATTCTGGTAGAGGCTGATTACCCGCTTAGCCGAGACGACCTATATCAAAAGCTCAAGGACCACGGTATTTTTGCCCGCCGATACTTTTATCCGTTGATTACTGACTTTCCCATGTACCGTGGCCTGCCATCGGCGCACCGGGACAACCTTCCTGTGGCGACCGTTGCCGCGCAAAAAGTCATATGCCTGCCAATTTACCCGGCACTCACGCAAGCTGACCAGCAGCGTGTAATCGACCGCATTGCGGAGCACTGACCATGGCTCAACTGAGCCGTGAAGCCATAGAAGGTATGGGTTTTGCCGCTGTAGGGCAAAACGTCTTGATCTCGAACCGCGCCTCGTTTTATAACTGCGCCGCAATCTCGATTGGCAACAACGTGCGAGTAGATGATTTTTGCGTATTGGCTGCGGGGGTTGGTGGAATTGAGATTGGTGACTACGTCCATATCGCTGTGTGCTCAACGCTAATTGGAGGTGGAAGAATAACGTTGTCCGATTTCAGCGGACTGTCATCGCGTGTATCGGTTTACTCCAGCAGCGACGATTACTCTGGTGCGACCATGACCAATCCCACAGTTCCTCACGAATACACCGGTGTTGTGCATGCGGATGTCTTCCTTGGTAAGCACGTTATTGTGGGCAGTGGCAGCGTCATCTTGCCAGGCGTAACGTTGCAGGAGGGGGCAGCCGTTGGCGCACTTAGCCTCGTTAATCGTGACTGCAAGGCATTTGGCATCTATGCGGGCAACCCCGCGCGTCGCGTCAAGGAGCGTCAACGCGATTTGCTGGAACTTGAGCAGCGCCTCATTGCGGCTAATTCCAAATAGGCAAGGCTGCATGTCACTCAAGCGAAACATTCTCGCCAGCTACGTTAGCCAAATCTATGTGGCGTTGATCGGCATCGTGATGGTGCCCCTGTACGTCAAATACATGGGAGTCGAAGCCTATGGCTTGGTTGGTTTCTTTGCCATGCTGCAAGCTTGGTTCCAGTTGCTGGACATGGGGCTCACACCCACCATGGCGCGGGAGACAGCGCGCTTCAATGGCGGTGCAAGTGATGCGCTCAGTCTGCGTCGCCTGTTGAGGGCGCTGGAAGGCATCTTTGTTGGCATCGCCTTGCTGGGCGGCGCGGCCATGATGGCCGGTTCTGGCGCTATCGCCAGCAGTTGGCTCAAGGTGCAGCAGTTGCCGTTGGTCGAAGTACAACACGCCATCATGCTGATGGCCGTGATCATTGCGTTACGCTGGGTATGTGGTCTGTATCGCGGTGCCATCAATGGCTTTGAGCGACTGGTGTGGCTTAGTGGTTTCAACATCGCCATAGCGACAGCGCGCTTTGTGCTGGTTATTCCGCTCTTTATATACGTGGGCACCAGTCCGACTGAATTTTTTGGCTATCAAATGGTGGTGGCGGTCATTGAGCTGGCGGTGTTGGCTGTGCAAACCTACCGCCTATTACCCAAGGTAAAAGCCAGTCAACGCACGCCATGGCAATGGGCGCCGCTGCGTGGGGTGCTCAAGTTCTCGCTAAGCATTGCTTTTACCAGTTCGGTATGGGTACTGGTCACTCAAACTGATAAGTTGGTGTTGTCTAAACTGCTGCCGCTGGCCGATTATGCGTACTTCACCTTGGCTGTAATCCTAGCGAGTGGCGTGATGATCGTCAGCGGTCCGATTAGCGGCGCAATACTGCCACGTTTGACCAAACTCTCAGCAGAGGGCGATGAGGCTGGCGTAATCCGCCTATACCGTAGCGCGACACAACTGGTGGGCGTGATAGCCATACCCGTTGCCATAATGCTGGCCTGCTTTGCAGAGCAAGTGTTGTGGGCGTGGACTGGCGACGCGGAAATCACCCGCGCTGCAGCCCCGGTGCTAACGCTCTACGCATTGGGCAATGGCATCCTCGCCTTCGGTGCCTTTCCTTATTACCTGCAATATGCAAAAGGCGATTTGAGACTGCATTTGATCGGCAATGCGATGTTTGTAGTGCTACTGATTCCGGGGCTGATTTGGGCCACTATGCAATACGGTTTCATTGGCGCAGGCTGGGCTTGGCTAAGCGCGAATGTAGTGTATTTTTTGGTTTGGGTACCCAAAGTGCATCGCCGCTTTATGAAAGGATTGCATGTTCAGTGGCTGCTGCGTGATGTGGGCATGCCAGCGATTTTGTCGGTCATTAGCGCGGCACTGGTACATTATTTAGCGAACTGGCCACAGGAACGGGTACTTGTAGCAATTCAGATTGCGATAATTGGTTTATCGCTTCTGACGATAGCTGCAACAGGCTCTGCAGCTATAAGGGCGAAAATAAGTGACAGATGGCGCATGCGATTTAGGGGTAAAACATCTGATCTTCTGGAAAGATAACAGCGGTCTTGGATCGAAATGCGACTGTGTTCGTAATGACCCACTTGAGCCATGACTGTAGTTTAAAAAACTTGACACTTATGACTGTTGTCATAAAGTGAAATCACCAACGGTGAAAATAAATAAAAATTTTTTCCCCCTTTGACAAAGCAGGGGATTAAAAATTGGTTATATATTCTTGACTTTTGCAATGAAAATTAATGAATTAACCCTTGATTTAAACCGTCTAGCGCCAGTTGCGGTTTACACGCATACCAGATACGACCATCTGGTTCAAACGCTGGATTCGTTGAAGAACAATTTTCTGGCTCCGAATTCCGTTCTTTATGTGGTTTCCGATGCACCTAAAGTAGATGCGCATAAGATCGACGTACAGCGTATCCGCGATTATGTCGATGATCTCACTGGGTTCAGGGAAATTGTCCGAATATATCGTAATAAGAACCTTGGTTTGAAGTTAAGCCTGCCGATGGCTGAGAAGGCTATTATAGGTGACCATGGGAAAATAATAAACATGGAAGATGACAATATATCATCAAGAAATTATCTTGATTTTATGAATGGCGGACTCCAGTATTTTGAGGGTGATTCGACAATTTATTCAATTTCTGGGTATTGTCCACCCATTCAGGATTCTTTAATTTGTGATGATTCGGATATATGGTTCTACCCGTGGAACATGTCATGGGGTTACGCGGTGTGGAAAGCTAAGTACGATAAGTTTCACCCACTTGTCAATAACTACCCCATTTTGCGCAAGTCGGGTAAGATTCGTGCACAAAATAGAGCGGGGGGGCTCTATGTGTCTGATAGCTTAAAGCGAGACCACGACATGCAAAAATATTTTCCTGATGCCGTTCTTTGCACCGAAATGTTTTTAGCCGGAATGAGGACCGTGGTCCCGGTTGTTTCGAAAATTCGAAATATTGGGCAGGATGGATCTGGACAAAGCAGTGGCTTGACGACCGATAAATACGATGTGGTTTTGGATAATTCTAAAAAAAGGATTTTTAACTTTAACACCGAGTCGGCCCAAGCGCAACGATACCGCAAGGAGGCTACGGACTTCTATAACGGTGGATTACTGACCCGGATCTCTCGATTCCTCGGCATTTACCACGAACTCTCCAGTCTTAGGGCGAGATGGCTTAACAGCTCCAAGACTTGATAAATATGGAACAGTCAAAAATCGCTGTGCTCATTTGCAGCAATGTTATTGGCGGCCATGAGTATCAATCAGGCGAACTGGTTCGTGACTTAATGCAATTCGCGGATGTCACCGTCTACGTAAATAGAGACGAGCATCAACCCATCTTCCTCGAATTAGGTGCCAAGGTCATTTCGTTGCCGCAGCAATTGTTGCAACCCGGGAAACTACCCAGCTACGTGTGGAATGGGTTGCGCAAGAGACATGAGCTCCGGAAAATCATCCGTGGCTACAACCAAATAGTGGTTTGTGCCGGCGCTGTTGAGGCCGGGATTGCTGTGTCTATAGCACTTCGTGGTACAGCTCATCTCAGTATGTACTTGCCATTTTTCTTCGACCGTATTCTAATCTGGGGAAAAGTTGGCCACTTATATAATGCGGTTCTTGCACGTTTCTGCCGACTGTACGATCAGATAATCACGATTAATAGAATACAGGCGAAGGTAATAAAGAATATGACAGGAGTTAAGACTGTCATTATTCCAAATGTCATACGACCTGTGCCAGTTGCACCAGTTCTGCGTAACGGGAAATTACTTTTTATTGGCAGACTGGATAGCCAAAAACGGGTCGATGAGCTGTTGCGATGGATAGATTTCCCCAGCAACCCCTTTAAAGAAATTATCGTCATTGGTGACGGGCCACAACGGGCGATTATTGAGGAAGTGGCCGCAACTATGAAGCATGTAAAAGTGACTTTCTTGGGATGGTTGGCTGCGAAAGAGCAAGATCGCGTCATTGATGGGAACGATGTGCTTATCTTGAATAGTCTTTTGGAAGGTGAACCACTCGTAATAAGAGAATCAAATCTACGCGGAATAAGGGTTATTGCGCGCGATATTATTGGTGTGCGGGGTGTCACACATCGACAACAAAGATTTGATTCTGTCAACGGTCTGCAGGAAATCCTGAAAACACTTAAATTGACGCGTGGTCATTGTCCGTCTTTCTGCTCTGACAAATCAACACAAGCATCACGTTTTAGTTCTATCGAGGCTTTGGTTTACAGAATACATGGGTAACCGAGCGAGAACTATGGATCACGTGCAAGTATCCAAAAAATCTTTCAATCCGCGAATCGTCTGGGCATCAATTTTTATACTGATCAATCTGATCTGTATGATTGTTATATTAGTCGATAGGCGACTCTTAGGTGACACCGCTGGTGTTGCATTGGAAGCGTTCGATATGGTTGTTCCGATGACGATCGTCGTCATCTCATCTTATATTATGATTCTGGGATTTGTCTTCCCCTTGTTTTGTCGGATTAAGGTGCGGCCTGTGCCATTGCTTATTCGGATCGGTCATGATAATTTTGGGCTAGCCTTGCTGTTTCTCCAACTAGTTTTCATCTATTTTTTCACATCTACGGGGTTATTTGTTGCTGGTTCACTTTCGCGCTCAGAAAGCATTTGGTCGATCTTCTGGGTTTTGATTAATGTTGATACATTATTCTTTATCTATTATGGGTTTTTTCGTGAAAGCAGATTTTTTCTCATTAATCTTGGGGTCGCAATTGTTTCGAATATGTTGAGAGGATGGTCTGGAATTTTTATGTTAATAATATTGATGGAGTCTGCTCGGTTGGTTCGTGCCAAACGGATATCTTTTTTGAAAATCGGGATAGGTTTATTTTTTATTGTTATTTTGTACCCATTAATTTATATCATTAAGTTGCAAGTGCGGAGTTCATTCTCTGGTTCTGGTGCGGAGCCCGTTTTTTTTGATCTAATATTTTTCAATATTTCTGATTTTGGATATCGGGGCTATCTGGATTTACTATGGATTTCTTTCTTGCAAATATTTGAGCGTTTGCAACTCGTATCTAGTCAAATCGTTGTTTACCAAAATTCTACTGAACTTGCTGCAGGTTTATCTGCGGATGTGATTACTCCCTTTTGGATGGAGGGGATTCATGGTATTGCGTATGAGAGAATTTTTCAGTTGCAGCCTATGCAAAATATTGGGGTTAGCTTGGCGAACCTTATTGACCCGTTTCAAAGCGATGTGAATTGGAACGCAAACCCTGGGTATGCTAGCTGGTTTTTTTTACAACCGTTACTCTCGCCAATTTATTTGGCGTATACATTTGTACAAATTTTTGTTGTAATTTGGCTTGTCAAACGCATGGGAGGAGGCGTTTGTGCCTTTGATATGCTTTGGTTTGCCTGTTTACTTTATCTTGTGCCTGGTTGGCTGGGTTCATTTGTGTTATTCATTCATTCATTAATTATTTTTTATTTATTTCATACACTTGCAAGGAACATGTCACGGATCCGATGGACTGTGTCGAAGCCGGTGTGGTCGCGTTCAACTTGAGAGTCGAAAATGATTGTTGCCAACTTTTATCATTTGAAAAATACAAATGGTCTTTTCTATTACGGAGTTGATTATCTTATTGATAGCCAAAAGAATATTCGTAAAGTACTTGTGCGTTCGAGTTTGAGGACCGCTGTGGAACAGCTTTTCCCTGCTGTAGAGGTGGTGGTATGTAACCCGTGGCGTCTTGCCCTTGAGGTGGTGCAGGCTGCATTGCAGGACGATTTCGTGTATGCGCCTTCCTCACATCCAATGCCTTTCCTGTCAAAACAGATGGTGGTCGTTCACGATGTTTTTCCGTTTCTTGGCCGTCTTGGACGATTGAAAAGGTTTTTATTGCGCATGTCCCTCTTTACGTCACAATGCAAGGTCGGTTATATTAATAAATGCGACGCGCAACCTTTTATCCAAAGTCTGGGTGTAACAGCATCCCGACAGATATTTGCCCCAAACAAATTCCCAGTAGCCCACCGGTCCATTCCTGAAAATAGGCTTGATCAAATGTCCCGTATAACGGTCGGTTTGATGGGTACTGATTCTATAAAGAAGAACTACCCCACGCTTTTTGCCGCGACGCTAGCGACGAATAATAATGGTTCTATCGACTTTCTTTTGTACGGTCACCATACTCAGTACTACCATGACCTAGTTCACCAGTTTCCAGATATTAATGAACGATTAGTTGAGAGCGACCACTGTTCCCTGGATACTTTTTTCAGTCAAATCGATTTAATAGCTTCGGTTGCTGACCACGAAGGATTTGGTAGACCGATTGCGGCAGCCCTCTCTGCGGGAGTGCCGTGCCTCCTGATAGAGCGGCCTGTCTTTCGTGAGTTCTTTGAGGGGGCAGCCCAGTTTTTCCCGGATGTCAACACCTTGATCAAAAAAATGGTAGAAATTCAGACGGCTGGAAAAGTAGAAGCCGTTACATATACTCCGCCAGTTTCGATGGTGACCGCTTATCGCGAAACTGTCGTCTACTTGCAAGCACAGTCAGTCGTTGCAGGATAGTTTAATGAATCATGAATTGCAAAGGCAACCCAACATAGCTATTTGTCTCGCAGCTTACAACGGTGTTGTCTGGTTGCCGGAGCAAATGAATTCTATTTTGAAGCAAATGGGAGTGAACGTTACCGTGTTTGTTAGCGTTGATCGTTCAACTGATGGAACAGAACTGTGGTGTGACAAGCGTGCCCATTCCGATAGTCGTATTGTCTTGCTTCCACACGGAGAACGGTTCGGCGGAGCCTCTCGAAATTTCTTTCGAATTGTGCGAGAAGTAGATTTCTCTGAATATGATTACGTTAGCTTTGCGGACCAAGACGATATTTGGTTGCCACACAAGTTATTGCGAGCGCATGAGATGTTGTCAAGCACCGGTGCAGATGCCTATTCAAGTAACGTCACAGCCTTTTGGCTGGATGGGCGTATGGCGCTAATTGAAAAGTCTCATCAGCAAGTTCAATGGGATTTCTTGTTTGAAGCTGCCGGGCCTGGTTGCACCTATGTGATGCGCAAGGAGTTAGCTTGTGCTGTTCAGGATGTAGTGAGAAGTCGTTGGGATGAGATGCAAGATGTTGGCTTGCATGACTGGTTTATTTATGCATTCGCCCGTGCCAATGGTTGCAAATGGTTTATTGATGATGTTTCTAGCATGCTGTATCGCCAACATGAAAGCAACCAGGTGGGTGTAAATGCTGGGTGGCGTGCTTTTATGCATCGGGCCGATAAGGTTTTGAGCGGGTGGGGGTTGGCGCAGTCGGCATTGATTGCGCGCTTAGTGGGGTTAAACGACGATCCCTTTGTATCGCGTTGGGCTGGCGGTAGGCGGTTGGGACTGCTGTATCTGGCCCTGCAAGCCGGGCAATGCCGACGACGTAGTAGAGACAAATTTATCTTCGGTTTGTCGTCTTTGGTGTTGAGTGTGACGTGGCGCAGTCGTCGATGAGGCAGCTTCAAATGCTGGTGACCGGTGCCAATGGTTTTGTCGGACGCGCTTTGAGTGTCGAAGCTATCTTGCCCAGATTTGCTGTTCAAGGTGCTACCCGCACACCCTGTGATCTGCCAAAAGGAGTTGAGGGCGTTGTCGTTTCCAGCATTGACGGCAGGACAGATTGGTGCACTGCACTGACTGGCTGTAGCGTGGTTGTCCACCTCGCCGCTCGCGTACATGTGATGCAAGAAACCACTGCCGACCCGCTGACCGATTTTCGCCGAGTCAATGTCCAAGGCACCCTGAACTTGGCGCGGCAGGCCGCTGCTTCCGGCGTGCGTCGCTTTGTATTCATCAGCTCTGTCAAAGTCAACGGCGAAGCAACGCAACCGGGCACCGCTTTCAAGCCAGACGATGCCCCGGCACCGATGGATGCCTACGGCGTGTCCAAGATGGAGGCTGAGCAGGGCCTGCGCGAGTTGGCCGCGCAAACCGGCATGGAGGTGGTCATCATCCGCCCGCCCTTGGTCTATGGCCCGGGCGTCAAGGCCAACTTTGCCGCACTCATGCGCGCGGTGCAGCGCGGCTGGCCTTTGCCTCTTGGTGCTATTCACAACCAGCGCAGCCTAATCGCTTTAGACAACCTGGTCGATTTCATCATCACCTGCGTCACCCACCCTAAAGCAGCCAATCAGACCTTTCTGATCAGCGACGGGCAAGACCTGTCCACCACTGAGTTGGTGCGTCGTATGGCGCAAGCAGCCGAGGTGCCTGCGCGATTGCTGCCAGTACCCGTGTGGGTGTTGGAATGGGCAGGACGATTGGTGGGCAAGGGAGACGCCATTCAGCGTTTGTGTGGAAACCTGCAGATTGATAGCAGCAAGGCCAGGGATCTTCTTGGCTGGGAGCCTAAAGTATCTGTACAAGAGGGGTTGCGGCGGGTCATGCTGGGGAGTGCTCAACCATGAAGCGGATATTTGATTTGGTGGTGGCGGTTTTAGCTGCCGTTATATTGTTGATTCCAGTCATGCTGACTGCTGCGTTGGTTCGCTTCACTTCCAAAGGTCCCATCCTGTATTGGTCAGACCGTGTGGGCCGCAATAACCAGATATTCAAGATGCCCAAGTTTCGCAGTATGCAGGTGGGCACACCGGCCGTGGCCACGCATTTGCTCAGCAACCCGGATGCCTGGTTGACGCCGGTGGGTAGCTTTCTGCGCAAGTCCAGCCTGGATGAATTGCCCCAGTTATGGAGCATTCTCAAAGGCGATATGAGTTTTGTCGGCCCGCGGCCAGCTTTGTTCAACCAGAATGACTTGATGGACTTGCGCACACGCGCGGGGGTACACCGCTTGACACCAGGCCTGACGGGTTGGGCACAGATCAATGGGCGTGATGAGTTGCCCATTCCCCAAAAAGTGGCGCTGGATATTGAATACATGCACCGCCAATCGCTTATTTTTGATATAAAAATTATTTTCCTGACAGCGTGGAAGGTGTTGGCAAGGGATAATGTCACCCACTAAAAACACGGTCAACGTGTGTTCAGGGGTGTCAATTTTTTATTTAATAGGTGTTTACCATGTCTTCATTGATTGAAATCCAGAACCAGATTGCCCTGCTGCAAAAGCAGGCTGAAGAAATCAAATCTGCCGAATTGGCTGCCACCATTGCCGATATTCTGGCCAAGATGGAAGCCTTTGGTATCACAGTAGATGACCTGGACCGTGCCAAGGGTCGTTCTCGCAAGCCTGCTGCAGCTGCCAAATCAGGCAACCCGGCGCCCATCAAATACCGTGGCCCCAATGGCGAAACCTGGACGGGCCGTGGCCTGATGCCGCGTTGGCTCGCCGCCAAGGTGGCGGAGGGCCAGGCAAAGGAGTCGTTTGCTGTTTAAACCAGCTCAAAACCGCGCTGTTCAACACGCCAAGTGGAATAAGGGGGTGTGATGCAAAGCCGGGTTTTGGGGTGGCCGCTGGCCGTGAAGCGGCTGGTGGTGGTGGCGCTGGATGTTGTGCTAGCGCTGCTGGCCACCTGGGCGGCGTTTGCCTTGCGGTTGGATAGCTTCTATTGGCCTGTAGGGGCACAGTGGACGGTGTTCATTTTGGCGCCCGTGCTGGCTGTTCCCATCTTCATCAGGTTTGGGTTGTACCGGGCTATTTTCAGGTATTCCGGGCAGGCGGCCTTGCACGCTACAGGCATGGCCGTTTTGATTTACGCTTGCCTTTTGACCGCCATTTTGCTTTGGATGCGCTGGCCTGGCGTGCCGCGCAGCATGGGTGTTTTGCAGCCCTTGGTGTTTCTCTTTCTTGTGGGGTCAAGCCGTGCTGTGGCGCGGTTTTGGCTGGCTGATTTGCGCAGCGCCCAAGCCAGGATAGAAGGCCATTTGTTGATTTATGGAGCAGGTACGTCTGGGGTGCAGACGGCAGAGGCTTTGCGGCTGTCACAACAATACGCGTTGATCGGGTTTGTGGACGATGACGCTGCCAAAGCTGGCCGTAGTATCAATGGCATACCCGTTTACGCCTCGGCCGAGGTGCCGCAAGTGGTCTCGGCGCGCGGTGTCACTGACATTCTGCTGGCCCTCCCCAGTGTTTCCCGCGACCGGCGTAACGGCATTCTGGAAAGCCTGCGCAATCTACCGGTGCATGTGCGCACGCTACCCGGCTTGTCTGACCTAGCCAGTGGCCGCATCAGCGTGCAAGACTTTCGCGAGCTCGACATTGAAGACCTACTTGGCCGCGAGCCTGTACCCCCCGACCAAAATTTGTTGGCGCGTGACCTGGCAGGCCAGGTGGTGCTGGTGACAGGCGCGGGCGGCAGCATTGGCAGCGAGTTGACGCGGCAAATTGTTTTACAGCGCCCGCGCCAGCTGCTGCTGCTGGACCACAACGAGTTTGGCCTGTACACCATCCACCAGGAGCTGCAAGCCATTTGCTGCGCCGCCAGCCTGCCGGTGGAGCTGGTGCCGCTGCTGGGCAGTGTGACCAACGCGCAGCGCCTGCAGGCGGTGTGTGAGAGCTATCGCCCCGCCACGGTGTACCACGCGGCCGCCTACAAACATGTGCCGATGGTGGAAGACAACCCGGGCGAGGGCGTGCGCAACAACGTGCTGGGCACGCTCACCGCAGCGCAGGCTGCCGCTAGCAGTGGTGCACGGCGTTTTGTGTTGATCAGCACCGACAAGGCGGTGCGCCCCACCAACATCATGGGCGCCACCAAACGCATGGCCGAACTGGTGTTGCAGGCACTGGCCGCGCAAAACCCGGCCACCACCTTTTGCATGGTGCGTTTTGGCAACGTGCTGGGCTCCAGCGGCAGCGTGGTGCCGCTGTTTCGCCGGCAGTTGGCCGCTGGTGGCCCGCTGACGGTCACCCACGCCGAGGTCACCCGTTATTTCATGACCATCCCCGAGGCGGCGCAGTTGGTGTTGCAAGCCGGGGCCATGGGGCAGGGCGGCGACGTGTTTTTGCTGGACATGGGTCAGCCGGTCAAAATTGTGGACCTGGCGCGGCGCATGGTGGAGCTCTCCGGCCTGCGCGTGCGTGATGCCACGCATCCCGATGGGGACATCGAGATCGTCATCACCGGCCTGCGCCCGGGTGAAAAGCTCTATGAAGAATTGTTGATTGGCGACAACCCCGCCCCCACCGACCACCCGCGCATCATGAAAGCGCATGAAGACTACCTGGATTGGCCCACGCTGGCGCCGTACCTGCAAACCTTGCAACAGGCCGCCGAAGCGGGTGATGTGCCTGCCATCAAGGCGGTGCTTCAGACCTGCGTGCATGGCTACACCACACCATCAGGGGTGACGCACTGAACCTATGCCGACATGCGGCACAATTTGTTGGTCAACGCTCTCCAACTTCTTCCTACCGAGCCATCCATGACCGAAACCTCACCCGTCACCCCTCCCGCGCAGGCGCAGATCCTGGCGCAGGCCCTACCTTACATCCGCAAGTACCACGGCAAAACCATGGTCATCAAATATGGTGGCAACGCCATGACCGACCCGGCTTTGCAAAAAGCCTTTGCCGAAGACGTGGTGCTGTTGAAGCTGGTGGGCATCAACCCGGTGGTGGTGCACGGCGGCGGCCCGCAGATTGAAGGCCTGCTCAAGCGTCTGGGTAAAAAAGGCGAATTCATCCAGGGTATGCGCGTGACGGATGCTGAGACCATGGAAGTGGTCGAGTGGGTGCTGGGGGGGGAGGTGCAGCAGGACATCGTCGGCCTGATCAACCAGGCCGGTGGCAAGGCCGTGGGCCTGACCGGGCGCGACGGCGCCATGATCCGCGCGCAAAAGCTCAAGATGCTCGACAACGCCGACCCCAGCAAGGAGCACGACGTGGGCCAGGTGGGCGACATCGTCAGCATCGACCCCAGCGTGGTCAAGGCGCTGCAAGACGACGCGTTCATCCCGGTCATCAGCCCGATCGGTTTTGGCGAAGCCAACGAGAGCTACAACATCAACGCCGACGTGGTCGCTGCCAAGCTGGCCACGGTGCTGAAAGCTGAAAAGCTGCTGATGCTCACCAACATCAGCGGCGTGCTCGACAAGGCCGGTACCTTGCTCACCGACCTGACCATGCGGCGCATCGACGAGTTATTTGCCGACGGCACCATTTCCGGCGGCATGTTGCCCAAGATTGCGGGCGCGCTGGATGCTGCCAAGAGCGGTGTCAACGCGGTGCACATCGTGGACGGCCGGGTGCCGCATGTGCTGCTGCTCGAAATCCTCACGGATCAGGCTTTTGGGACCATGATCCGATCGCACTGAGAAGGTGCCTGTCATCCCGGGCTTGACCCGGGATTCATGAATTCGGGGAGGCATGGACTTATCCCCTCTCCCTGAGGGAGAGGGGGTAATACCGCCCCATCCGCATCGGGTTAACCCGCGCGTAACTTAGAAACTAGCCCCTAGAAAAGTCTCTGGCGCCAAGGGCTTGGCACACGGTTCATCGAAATGCTGCAAAATAGAACGATCGTTCTTTTTACGCAGCACCATGCCTTCACTTTCCCCTGTCAAACCCTTGTCGGTAGCCGCCGCAGGCAAAACGCGGGGTGAGCGTGCCCTGCAGAAGGGGCAGCAGACCAAGCAACTGATCATCGACGCCGCGCTCGGGCTGGCGCAGCAGATCGGGTTAGAAGGCTTGAGCATTGGCGTGCTGGCCGAGATCACCCGCATGAGCAAGTCGGGCGTGTTTGCCCACTTTGGCTCGCGCGAGGAGCTGCAGATCTCGGTGGTGCGCGAATACCACCGCCGCTTTACAGATGAAGTGTTTTCCCCGGCCATGAACGCGCCGCGCGGCCTGCCGCGCCTGCGGGCCTTGTTTGATAACTGGATGCAGCGCGTGGCCATCGAGCTGCAGTCGGGCTGCATCTTCATCAGCGGCGCGGTGGCTTTTGATGACCGCCCCGGCCCGGTGCGTGATGCGCTGGCCAACTCGGTGCAAACCTGGCTCAACGCGCTGCAACGCGCTGTGCTGCAGGCGCGTGATGGCGGCCACCTGGCCGCTGATGCCGATGCGGCGCAGATGTGCTTTGAAATCCACGGCCTGATCCTGTCGTTGCACTACGAAGCCCGTTTTTTGAAAAACCCTGGTGCCATCGAGCGCGCCCATACCGGGTTCGAGAACATTTTGTTGCGCTACGGCCAGTCGGCCACCCCATCACGCTAATTTTTCCAGGAGACCCCTCATGACCATCTACACCCCACCCCTGCGTGACATGCAGTTTGTCATGCACGAAGTGCTCAACGTCACCGCCGATCTGCAGCAGATCCCGAAACACGCCGACATGGACGCTGACACCATCAACGCCGTGCTGGAAGAAGGTGGCAAGTTCGCCGCTGAGGTGCTGCTACCCATCAACCGCAGCGGCGATGAGGAGCACTGCGTGCTCAACACCAGCACCCATGAGGTCACCACCCCCACTGGTTTCAAGGCCGCTTACCAGCAGTATGTGGCCGCTGGCTGGGCCGCGCTGGCCTGTGACGCCGAGTTTGGCGGCCAGGGCCTGCCGTTGATCGTCAACCAGTGCTTCTACGAGATGATGAACTCCACCAACCAGGCTTGGGCCATGTACCCCGGCCTGACGCATGGTGCCTACGCCGCGTTACACGCCCACGGCACGCCCGAGCAGCAAGCCACGTATTTGCCCAAAATGACCAGCGGCGAGTGGACCGGCACCATGTGCCTGACCGAACCCCATTGCGGCACCGACTTGGGCCTGATGCGCAGCAAGGCCGAGCCGCAGGCCGATGGCAGCTACAAGATCACCGGCACCAAAATTTTCATCAGCGCCGGCGAACACGACCTGAGCGACAACATCGTCCACCTGGTGCTGGCGCGCCTGCCCGATGCGCCCCCCGGCATCAAAGGCGTGAGCTTGTTCATCGTGCCCAAATTCCTGGTGAACGCAGACGGCAGCCTGGGCGCGCGCAACAGCGTTTTTGCTTCCCGGCTGGAGCACAAGATGGGCATCAAGGCCAGCGCCACCGCGCAGATCGAGTTGGAAGGCGCCGTGGGCACCCTGGTTGGCCAGCCCAACAAGGGCATGCAAGCCATGTTTGTGATGATGAACGCCGCCCGCCTGGGGGTGGGTAACCAGAGCCTGGGCCTGACCGAGGTGGCCTTCCAGAATGCGCTCATCTACGCCAAGGAGCGCATCCAGATGCGCAGCCTGAGCGGCGTCAAAGCCAAAGACCAGGCCGCCGACCCGATCATCGTGCACCCCGATGTGCGCAAGATGCTGCTCACGGCACGAGCCTATGCCGAAGGTGGACGTGCCTTGATGTGCTTCAGCTCCATGCTCCTTGAAAAAGAGCATAACCACCCCGATGAAAAGGTCCGCAAGGAGTCTGGCGAATTGCTGGCGCTGCTCACCCCCATCGTCAAAGCCTTTATCACCGACAACGGCCACATCGCCACCAACGCCTGCATGCAGGTGTTTGGCGGGCACGGTTTTATTCGCGACAACGGCATGGAGCAGTTTGTGCGCGACAACCGCATCAACATGATCTATGAGGGCACCAACACCATCCAGAGCCTGGACCTGCTGGGCCGCAAGGTGCTGGGCAACCAGGGCGCCACGCTGAAGAAGTTCGGCAAACTTATCGGCGCGCTGGTGGCTGAAGAAGGTGTCAACGAAAAGATGGCCGAATTCATCACGCCCATCGCCATCCTGGGTGATCAGATGACCAAGTTCACCACCGAGATCGGTTTCAAGGGTTTCCAGAACCCCGACGAAGTGGGCGCTGCCGCGGTGGACTACCTGCGTGTGGCCGGGCACCTGGTGTTTGGCTACTTCTGGGCGCGCATGGCGCAAGTGGCGTTGAGGCAAATTGCCGCTGGTAGCACCGACCCGTTTTACACAGCCAAGTTGCAAACAGCACGGTTTTACTTCGCCAAACTGTTCCCCGAAACCGCGACATTGATGCGCACTGCGCGCACTGGTAGCAAGGTGCTGATGGATACCGATGCGGCGTTGGCGTGAAAGTGCCCAGCGGTCATGGCCCAGCCACCCCGCACCCTGAACCATGGCGTTATGCCTTGATTTTTCACAACAACATCAACTGATGAGGAGACAACAGATGGCACATATCAGAACATTCGCCCGTCAATTGCTGGGCGCGGCGATTTTGCTGGGCGCCAGTCTGGCCCACGCCCAGATGAGCCCTGTAGGCAGTTGGCACAGCTTTGATGAAAAAACGGGCGAACTCAAAAGTTTGATCGTCATCACGGAGAGTGGCGGCGCATTGAGCGGTCGTATCGAACAACTGCTGCGCAAAAATGCCGACCCCAAAAAACTCTGCACCGAATGCACCGACGACCGCAAAGACAAACCCGTGCTGGGCATGGAAATCATCCGCGGGGCCAAAAAGGTCGAGGGCAAAGACGTGTGGGAAGGCGGCAAGATCCTTGACCCCGAAAACGGCAAGGAGTACACGCTCAAGCTCACGCCCATTGAAGAGGGTAAAAAGCTCGAAGTGCGCGGTTCGGTGTTGTTCATTGGTCGCACCCAGACCTGGCAACGTGTTCAGTAATTTCAGGGAAACAACATGTCAAGATTCAATGTGAAAAAAGTCGCCGTACTCGGCGCAGGGGTCATGGGTGCGCAGATTGCTGCGCATCTGGTCAATGTCAAGGTGCCGGTCATCCTGTTTGACCTGCCCGATAACAAATCCCCGTCCAAAAACGGCATCGTCAGCCGCGCGGTCGATGGCCTCAAAAAACTCAAACCGTCGCCCTTGGGCGTGGCCGAAGATGCCGCGCTGATTGGCCAGGCCAATTACGAAGAGCACCTGGAGCAGCTGCGTGACTGCGACCTGATCATCGAGGCGATTGCCGAGCGCATGGACTGGAAGCTCGATCTGTACAAAAAGATCGCCCCGTTCATTGCGCCACACGCCATCGTCGCCTCCAACACCTCGGGCCTGTCGATCACCCAACTGAGCGAAGTGCTGCCCGAAGAAATCAAGCCGCGCTTTTGTGGCATCCACTTCTTCAACCCGCCGCGCTACATGCTGCTGGTGGAATTGATCAACACACCCACCACCCAGCCGCAAATCCTCGACGACCTCGAAGCCTTTGTCACCAGCAACCTCGGCAAGGGTGTGGTGCGTGCCAAAGACACCCCCAACTTCATCGCCAACCGCGTCGGTGTGGCCGGCATGCTGGCCACCATGAAAGAGGTCGAGAACTTTGGCCTCTCTTACGACGTGGTGGACGACCTGACCGGCAAGAAGCTCGGCCGCGCCAGCTCCGGCACCTTCCGCACCGCTGACGTGGTTGGTCTGGACACCATGACCCACGTCATCAAGACGCTGCAGGATACGCTGAGCGGGGACGCTGCCGCAGGGCCTGGCAAGTTTGACCCGTTCTACGCCAGCTTTGCCACCCCCGAGGTGCTCAAAACCCTGCTCGAGATGGGCAACCTGGGCCAGAAGACCAAGGCCGGTTTTTTCAAGAAGGTCGGGCGAGACATCCTGCGGTTTGATCTGGCCAGCAAAACCTATGTGCCAGGTGGCGAGAAGGCCGACGAGGTCTACGCCCGCATGCTCAAGAAACCCGCCGCCGAGCGCCTGCAGCTGCTGCGCAACAGCGAAGGTGCGCAGGGCCAGTTCCTGTGGGCCATTTTGCGCAACGCCTTCCACTACGCCGCAGTGCATCTGGCCGAGGTGGCCGACAACGCGCGTGATGTGGACTTTTGCATGCGCTGGGGCTTTGGCATGAAACAAGGCCCGTTTGAGCTCTGGCAGGAAGCCGGTTGGCTCACCGTGGCCAACATGGTCAAGGAAGACATTGACGCGGGCAAAGCCCTGTGCAACGCACCGCTGCCCGACTGGGTGTTCAGCGGCCCGGTGGCCGAGGCGGGTGGTGTGCACACCCCCCAAGGCTCCTGGAATCCCACCACTGGCCAGTTTGTGCCAGTGCGCTCGCTGCCGGTGTATGCACGTCAACACTTCCCCGAGAGTGTGCTGGGCGCCCAGGCACCGTCCGCCGCCACCGCTGGCAAGACGCTGTTCGAAGACGATGCGATCCGCCTGTGGACGCTGGACGACGAAATTGTCATTGCCAGCATCAAGACCAAGATGCACGCCATCAGCCCCGATGTGGTCGAAGGTCTGGTGCAAGCCGTGGACCTGGCCGAAGCCAGCTACAAGGGAGTGGTGATCTGGTCCAACGACGAGATGTTCTCCGCCGGGGCTGACCTGCAGGCCATGCTGCCAGCGTTCATGATGGGCGGCGCCAAAGCCATTGACGGCGCCGAGGCCGAAATGCAGCGCGCCATGCTCAAGATCCGTTACGCCAGCGTGCCGGTGGTGTCCGCCGTGCGTGGCCTGGCGCTGGGTGGTGGCTGTGAACTGGCCGTCTACAGTGCCAAACGCGTCGCCGCGATGGAGAGTTACATCGGCCTGGTGGAAGTTGGCGTGGGCCTGGTGCCCGGCGCTGGGGGCCTCACCTACATTGCCCGGCGCGCTGCAGAAAACGCAGCAACTTCCACTGGCAAGGATCTGCTGCCATTCCTGACCGAAGGCTTCACAGCCGCCGCCATGGCCAAGGTCGGCACCAGCGCCATCGAGTCGCGCAAACTCGGCTATTTGCTGGATGGCGACGTGATCGTGCCGCACAAGGACGAGCTGCTCTACGTGGCGTTGAGCGAGGCCAAGGCCATGGCCAATGCCGGTTACCGCCCGCCCCACAAACGCACGTTTGCGGTGCTGGGTCGCAGTGGTGTGGCCACCATCAAGGGCTCGCTGGTCAACATGCGCGACGGCGGATTCATCAGCCAGCACGACTTCCACATCGCCAGCCTGATCGCCAACGTGGTCTGCGGCGGTGATGTCGACGCAGGCAGCCTGGTGACCGAAGAGTATTTGATGATGCTGGAGCGGCAAGCCTTCTGCTCGCTGCTGAACCATCCCAAGACCCAGGAGCGGGTGATGGGCATGATGTCAACCGGCAAGCCGGTTCGTAATTGAGTTCGTGATTGATCAAGCTACTGCGGAGCCGCCATGCGTCGTTGCAGCCCCAAAACAATCCTCACGTACAGGAAGTACGTTCCGGTTGTTTTCGGGCACCCGCGCCTAGCCTGACGACTCCTCGCTACGCTTGCTCAACCACGAACAGATGCTCGACTGCATCAACCGCGCACAACTGCCTCAGCACGAGCAACCTATTTTTCTGATCATTTGAGGATCAACATGAAACAAGTTCAAGAAGCCTACATCGTTGCCGCCACGCGCTCGCCCATTGGCAAGTCGCATCGCGGGTTTTTCCGCAACACGCGGCCCGATGACCTGCTGGTCAAGGTGCTGCAGTCGGCCCTGACCCAAGTGCCGGGGCTGGACCCCAAGGCCATTGAGGACGTGGTCTGCGGCTGTGCCATTCCCGAAGGTCAGCAGGGCTTGAACATCGCGCGTATCGGCGCGGTGCTGGCCGGGCTGCCGGTCACCGTGGGCGGGGTCACCGTCAACCGCTTTTGTGCCTCGGGCCTGAGTGCGATCCAGATGGCAGCCGACCGCATTCGTGTGGGTGAGGCCGATGTGATGATCGCCGCCGGGGTCGAAAGCATGAGCATGGTGCCGATGATGGGTAACGCCCCGTCCATGTCACCGGCCATGTTTGGCAACGACGAGAACATTGGCATCGCCTACGGCATGGGCCTGACTGCCGAGAAGGTGGCGAACCAGTGGAAGGTCAGCCGCGAGGCACAAGACGCGTTTGCGGTGGAGTCACACCGCCGCGCCCTGGCCGCGCAAGCTGCAGGTGACTTCGCCGCTGAGATCACACCGATTGAGGTGATTGACCGCGCGCCCAATCTGGCCACCGGTGAAGTCATCGAGAAAAAACGTGTGGTCAGCCTGGACGAAGGTGCACGTGCCGATACGTCCATGGAAGGCTTGGCGAAGCTCAAAACGGTGTTTGCCGCGCGTGGCTCGGTCACGGCGGGCAACAGTTCCCAGACTTCAGACGGCGCGGGCGCGCTGATTCTGGTCAGCGAGAAGGCGCTCAAGCAATACGGCCTGACACCGCTGGCGCGTTTTGTGAGCTTTGCCGCCAAGGGTGTGCCGCCGCAGTTCATGGGTATTGGCCCGATCGAGGCGATTCCGGTGGCCTTGCGCAACGCGGGGCTGACGCTCTCGGACATCGACTGGATCGAACTCAACGAAGCCTTTGCCGCCCAGGCGCTGGCGGTCAGCAACACCTTGGGGCTGGACCCGGCCAAGGTGAACCCCATGGGCGGCGCCATCGCCCTGGGCCACCCGCTGGGTGCCACCGGCGCCATCCGCGCCGCCACGGTGATCCATGCCTTGCAACGCAAACAGCTCAAGTACGGCATGGTCAGCATGTGCATCGGCATGGGGCAGGGTGCGGCGGGAATTTTTGAGCGGGTTTGACGCTTCTTGCTGCTGACGGGGTCGGTGTGATGCCGTTGGCGCGTTGCCTCACAGTGGCCTTTCCCGCAGGGTGTGCGTGATCGGCGCGATGTGGTTGGCACGTCGCTGCGCGGCAGCCGGTTGGGGCGTCCCCCTCATACTGCGGTACCAGAAATCGGGGGCCACCCCAAGCGGCTACCGCGCTGATGTTCTGGACGGTGATGCGGGGTTTGAAGACCGGGGGAGGCGGTCTTGCTTGTCGCCGCCACCTTGTCTTCTTGGTCACCATCGCCAGCAAGACAGGCCCTTGGGGTGGCTGACGATTTCTGGTACCCCAGTATGAGGAAGTCGCCCCAAGGGCCTGTCTTGCGGGTAAGAACCAAGTCCAGAGAACCCGCCCAAGCGGCCGCGCAAAAAGATGCGGCCGCAACAAAAAGTACGATGGCTATGACAAAGACGTCTATGCCAGAATCCCAACCTCTTTAATCAGGACACCGCATGACTGACCTTTTGATTGACACCACTGACCAGGTGATGACCATCACCTTCAACCGCGTGGACAAAAAAAACTCGTTCACCACGGCCATGTACGCTGACATGGCCGACGCGCTGGCCAATGCGCAGTTGGACGACAACATCCGCGTGGTGGTGTTCCAGGGCCATGAAACCGTGTTCAGCGCCGGCAACGATATTGCCGACTTCTTGCAGGCGCCGCCCACCGCGCTGGATGCGCCGGTGTTTCGCTTTCTGCGCAACGTCAGTGCCTTCACCAAGCCGGTGATCGCGGCGGTCTGTGGCCCGGCGGTGGGCATTGGCACCACGCTGCTGTTCCATTGCGACCTGGTTTACGCTGGCGACAACGCCGCGTTTTCGATGCCGTTTGTCAACCTGGGTGTGTGCCCCGAGGCCGCGTCCAGCCTGCTGGCACCGCAGCGCATGGGATATGGCCGTGCGGCCGAGGCGCTGCTGCTGGGCGACCCGTTCACCGCCGAGGCCGCGCTGGAGATGGGCCTGGTCAGCCGCATCGTGCCGCCTACTGAAGCCAACGCGCTGGCGCAGCGCCAGGCGCAGCGGCTGGTGGCCAAGCCGCGCACCGCGGTGCTGGAAACCAAGCGCCTGATGAAGCTCAGCCAGGCCAGCGCTGTCGAGCAGCGCATGACCGAAGAGGCCGTGATTTTTGGCCGCATGCTGGGTGAGCCCGCCAGCAAAGAAGCGTTCAGCGCTTTTCTGGGCAAACGCAAGCCGGATTTCTCCAAGCTGTAACGCGGCATGTCTCGGCTGTCCCCCTGTGCCATGGGGCGTCATCCCGGGCTGGACCCGGAATCCACAACGCCCATGGGGCCCGCAGTGAGAGCAACAAAACAGTTGTCTTTCACGATGCGTGGCTGATTTGGCCAGCATGGGAATCAAGGTGGTGTTTGTGAGAAGTCCCGGTATGTTTTTGACGCGACTGAAGCTGGCTCTGCTGGTCCTCTTGGCGTGGGTGAGCCTGGCCGCCACGCCGGTCCACGCCGCCACACCCGGCGAGGTGCCGGTGGGTAGTGTGCTGCGTGAAGCCACCCTGCGCGGGCTCAATGGGCCGGACCGCAAGCTGTCTGACTTTCGCGGCAGGCCGCTCATCATCAACGTCTGGGCCAGCTGGTGCCCGCCATGTATTGCCGAGATGGGTTCGCTGGAGCGCCTGGCCTGGAGTGATGCCGGGCAGCAATTTTTGGTGATTGGCATCTCCACCGACGACTACCCAGAGGCCGCCAAAGGTTTCCTGCGCAAAAGCCAGGCCACCCTGAACCACTTTATCGACCAGCGCCTGGTGCTGGAAAACATGCTGGGCGCCGACCGGCTGCCGCTTACCGTGCTGGTGGATGCCCAGGGCCGCGTGCTGCACAAAGTGGTGGGCGCGCGCGAATGGGACAGCCCGGCATCGCTCCAACTCATTTCAAAAACCTTCCGACTCACCCCGGCCAGGTCGTCGCTGCTCAAGCGCTGAACCTGGCCGTACCCACACCGTCACACTCATGCCCCACACCATCAAACCCGTTGCCCCCATCGTCTTCGAGGAAGAGTTCATCACCGGGGTGAAAAAAGTGTTTGAAGAAATGATCGTCTTCAACCAGCTGCTGGGTCTCAAGATCACCAGCGTGCTGCCCGAGCGCGTCACCGCCCGCATCGACATGCGCAATGAGCTTATCGGCCACTACGCCTACAACCGCATCCACGGCGGCGTCATCAGCGCCGGGCTGGACGCCATGGGCGGGCTGGCGGTGATGGTGGCCATTGGCGCGCGGCACATGGATGAATCGGTGCCGCAGCGGCTGCAGCGCTTCTCCAAATTGGGCACCATTGACCTGCGTGTGGACTATTTGCGCCCGGGCATTGGTGAGTGGTTTGAGTTGCGCGCCGAGGTGATGCGCCTGGGCTCGCGCGTGGCCTCCACCCGCATGGAATTTTTGGGCGGCGACGGCAAGCTGCTGTCCACCGCAGCGGCGGCGTATATCGTCTCCTGAAAAGGCCGGTGCGGCATCCTGAAAGATGTCTGCTTTATGTCATCAAGATGACACGACAAGCGGTGCATAGTGGCGGGTCGTTGGCTTTTCATCTGTCTGGAGTTTTTGCATGTCTCTACCTCACCTCTCCCGTCGCCGGGTTCTTGGCATGGCCCCCGCTGTGGGTTTGACGGCGCTCGGTGGCAGCCTGCTGCCGCAGGGGCTGTTGCACGCGCAGGGCGCTGTGTCGGGCAACCTGTCGCTCTACACCTCGCAGCCCGAGCGGGATGCGCGTGGCACCATTGAAGCGTTCAATACGTTGTACCCCAACGTCAAGGTCAACGTGTTTCGCTCCGGCACCACCGAGGTGATGAACCGCCTGCGCACCGAGATTGCCGCGGGCAGCCCGCGGGCCGACGTGTTGTTGATTGCCGACGCCATCTCGATGGAGTCGCTCAAGGCCGAAGGCCGCCTGCTGCGCATGACGCACCTCAACACCCAGCAGATTCCCGCGCGCTACTTTGACGCCGAGCGCACCTACATCGGCACCAAGCTGATCAGCACCGGCATCGTCGTCAACAGCAAGGCGGCGTTCAAACCCAAGTCGTGGAAAGAGCTGCTGAACCCGGCGCTCAAGGGCCAGTTGATCATGCCCAGCCCGCTGTATTCGGGCGCGGCGGCGCTCACCATCGGTGCCTGGAGCCGCGCGCCCGAGCTGGGCTGGCCGTTCATTGAAGGCCTGAAAGCCAACAAGATGATCGCCGTCAAGGGCAATGGCGCGGTGCTGCAGCAAGTGGCCACTGGCGAGAAGATGGTCGGTGTGCTGGTCGATTTCATGGCGTTGAACGCCAAGGCCAAGGGCTCGCCGGTCGAATTCATCACGCCCAAAGAAGGGCTGACCTACGTGACGGAGCCCGCCGCCATTCTGAACACCGCCAGCAATTTGCCCGCAGCGCAGGCGTTTGTGAGCTTTTTGGTGTCGCCCGAGGGGCAGAAGTTCTCCACCACGCTGGGTTATTTCCCGCTGCAGGGCAACACCGCCGCGCCTGCGGGTTACCCCAAGGTGGAAAGCCTGCGCTTCCTGCCGTTTGATGCCGACGCCTTGCTGAAGGGCGCCGAGGCCGATCGCAAACGTTTCTCGGACATTTTTGGCGGTTGATCGTTTGAGTCTTCTGGCGGGTCGCAGGTCAGTGGTGTCGGGGTCGGGCGCGCAGGAGCGCGCTCTGCTGGGGCTGGCGCTGCTGTTTTTAGGCTTATTCACGTTGTTGCCGGCGGTGTACCTGGCGGTGCAAACCGGGCTGGCGCTGCTTGGGCCCACGCGCGAGGCGGTGTGGGCCACGCTGACCTCCGCTGACGCTTGGCGTGCCAGTCGCCACACGCTGGAAGTCGGGCTGGGCGGCACGCTGCTGGCGCTGCTGTACGGCCTGGTGTTGGCGCTGTTTGTCACGCTCACCCCGGCGCGGCCGCGCCAGTGGCTGGTGTTTGCGTTTGTGATTCAGGCGCTGCTGCCGCCGCAAGTGGTGGCCTTGGCCTGGACGCAGCTCTGGCTGCCGCTCAAAAACATGATGATTGCCCAGGGCTGGGACAGCTGGCAGGCCATCAGCAACCCGCTGCAGTCGCGCGAAGGCATCATCTTGCTGCTGGGCATCCACTACGCGCCGCTGGTTTTTTTGACCGTGCGCGCCGGGCTGCTGAACCTGTCGCCCGAGGTGATTGAGGCGGCGCGGGTCTGCGGCGCCTCACCGCGCACCATTTTGCGGCGGGTGATTTTGCCGCTGGTGCTGCCCTCCACCGTGGCCGGTGGTGCGCTGGCGTTTGTGTCGTGTATCGGCAATTTCGGTATTCCCGCGTTTCTGGGCATCCCGGGCGACTACCTGGTGTTGCCGACGCTGATCTACCGGGAGCTGTCGGGGTTCGGCCCGGCCGCCATCCCCAATGCGCTGGTGCTGTCCGCCGTGGTGGCGCTGCTGGCGGCGCTGGGCATGGTGTTACAGCGGGTGTTCTTAAAACGCGGGCGTTTTGACGTGATCGCTGCGCGGCTCAAAGTGGCGCCGTTTCATCTGGGCCATGCCCAACAGCCGGTGGCGCTGGTGCTGACGGTGTGGGTCAGTCTGCTGCTGTTGGCACCCTTGCTGGCGCTGCTGGCCAAGTCGGTGTCGCCTGGGCTGGGCATTCCGCTCACCCTGAGCAACCTGTCGCTTGACCACTACAGCTATGTGCTGCTGCACAACGACGCCACGCTGCGCGCCTTCGTCAACAGCGTCAGCTTGTCGGTCGGTAGTGCCGTGGTGCTGGCAGGGGCGTCCCTGTTTCTGGCGTACCAGATGGAGTACCGGCGCAGTGTGCTGCTGCGTCGGCTGCTGCCGTGGATCGAGGTGCCGTATGTGATTCCGGGCGTGGTGCTGGCCATTGCCATGATCCTGCTATACCTCAAGCCGTTGCCGATCCTGGGCTGGTCGTTCTACAACACCTTGTGGATCATCTTTTTTGCCTACCTGGCGCGGTTTTTGACGATCCAGCTGCGCCCGGTGCTCAGCGGTTTCATGCAAATGCCGCGCGACATGCTGGAAGCCGCCGAGGTGTTTGGCGGCTCGCTGCTGAGCCGTATGCGGCGCATCATCGTGCCGTTGATGTTGCCCTCGGTCACCGCCGGGGCCTTGCTGGTGATGCTGCTGTCGCTCAACGAACTCACCGTGTCGGCCCTGCTGTGGGCCAGCGGCACCGAGACGCTGGGGGTGCTGGTGTTCGGGCTGGAGCAGGGCGGCGAGTCGGCTGCGGCTTCGGCGGTGGGCGTGATCTCAATCCTGCTGACTTTGATTTGCATGCTGCTGGCCTCGCGGCTGGGGCGGCGTTTACCTGAAGGTGTGTTGCCGTGGCGCGCATAAAACTCCAAGATGTTCACAAGCACTACGGTCAGGGTGCAGCGGCATTTCATGCCCTGCGCGGTGTTTCGCTGGAGATGCCCTCGGGTGAGTTTGTGGCGCTGCTGGGGCCGTCGGGCTCGGGCAAAACCACGCTGCTACGCGCCGTGGCCGGGCTGGAGACGATCAACAGCGGCCAGATCCAGATTGGCGACGATCTGGTGGCCGCACCCGGGCGCCATGTGTTGCCCGAGCGGCGCAACGTGGGGGTGGTGTTCCAGAGCCACGCGCTGTGGCCGCACATGACGGTGTTTGAGAACGTGTTGTTTCCGCTGCGCGAGTCCGGCCTGAACGAAGCGCAGGCGCGCCCGCGGGTGATGGAAGCGCTGGCGCAGGTGGAGTTGCAAAACCTGGCACAGCGCACCCCTGGCGAGTTGTCGGGCGGGCAAAAACAGCGGGTGGCGCTGGCCCGGGCTATGGTGGCCAACCCGCGGGTGGTCCTGTTTGACGAGCCGTTGGCCAGCCTGGACGTGGAATTACGCCGCGACATGATGCGCCACATCGACCAGCTGCGCCGCCCAGACAGCAGCATGATGTATGTCACGCACAACCAGGAAGAAGCGCTGGCGCTGGCGGATCGGGTGGTGGTGTTATTTGACGGCCACATTGAACAGATCGACACCCCGGTGCGCTTGTGCCGCGAACCGCAGACCGAGCGGGTGGCCCGGTTTGTTGGCTCAGGCAACCTGCTGTCGGGTCGGCGCGTGGGGGCTGCGCGTGATGGGCTGGCGCCGGTGGCGGTGGGTGACTACAGCTTCGAAGCGCGCGATGCCAGCCTGGGCAGCCAGGCGCAGGTACGCCTGTGTCTGGCGCCCACCGCCATGGCCCGGGTTGAGCCGGGTCTACCTGGTTTGTCCGCGCGGGTGGAGCATGTGTTTTTTCAGGGCAACGCGTACGCGGTTGACGCCGTGCTGCAAGGCGTGGTGGCCGAGCCTTTGAGCCTGGTGCTGCCGTTGGAGGCCCAACCCCGCCGGGGTGATGTGCTGCGCCTGCAGGTGCGCGACGCCTGGGTCATGCCCGAGGGGCGTCACAGCGCTTGACCAGACAAGTCGCTTTAACTGGCCGTTGGCTTGGGCACTTCACGCGGCTTGCCGTGCTCGTCCAGCGCCACGTAGGTCAGTGAGGCCTCGGTCACCTTGGTGTAGCTGCCCTGGGCGCGGAAGTGCTCGGCATAGACCTCGACCTTGACGGTGATCGAGGTGCGGCCAATGCGCACCAGCTTGCCGTAAAAGCTCAGGATGTCGCCCACGCGCACCGGTTGTTTGAAGATGAACTCGTTCACCGCCACCGTGGCCATGCGCCCGTTGGCATAAGGGGCGGCAATCACTGCACCGGCCAGGTCAACCTGGGCCATGACCCAGCCGCCAAAAATGTCGCCATTGGCATTCACGTCGCGCGGCATCGGGATCACTTTGAGCACCAGTTTTTCATCCAGGGGCAGTTGCACCTTGGGCGCCGTTGTTTCCGGCAGTGGTTTTGCGGGCGCGTGGGTGCTGGGGTGGTCAGACATGGGCACAATCCTGGGTTGATGTATTGACCCGGATTGTCCCCCGAGATTTCCCTTATGCGCCGCCACTCTTCTGCCCTGTCCAGCGGCACGCTGCCCCCGAATGCCACCCACCCAGAGGCCGCGCGGTCTGACTGGTCGACGCTGCAGCGTCTGTTTCCCTACCTGTGGCAATACAAGTGGCGGGTGATCGCCGCGCTGGCCTTCATGGTGGGGGCCAAGGTGGCCAATGTGGGTGTGCCGGTGCTGCTCAAGGAATTGATCGACACCATGAACCCCAACACCAAGGGCGGCATGGATGCCAGCGCGCTCTTGGTGGTGCCACTTGGCCTGCTGCTGGCGTACGGGTTGCTGCGGCTGTCGACCACGCTGTTTGCCGAGTTGCGCGAGCTGATCTTTGCCAAAGCCACCGAAGGCGCCTCGCGCAGCATCAGTTTGCAGGTGTTTCGCCACCTGCATGCGTTAAGCCTGCGGTTTCACCTGGAGCGCCAGACCGGTGGCATGACGCGTGACATCGAGCGCGGCACCCGCGCCGTGCATTCGCTCATCAGCTACTCTTTGTATAGCATTTTCCCGACGCTGATCGAAGTGGCTTTGGTGCTGGGTTACCTGGCGGTCAAGTTTGATGTCTGGTTTGCCGGCATCACCATCATCGCGCTGGTGTTCTACATCACCTTCACCATTGTGGTCACCGAGTGGCGCACGCAGTTCAGAAAACAGATGAACGAGCTGGATTCCACCGCCCACAGTCGCGCCATCGACTCGCTGCTGAATTTTGAGACGGTCAAGTATTTCAACAACGAAGACTTTGAAGCCAAACGCTACGACGACAACCTGGAGCGCTACCGCAAGGCCGCGCTCAAAAGCCAGAGCACGCTGAGCTTTCTGAACACCGGCCAGCAACTGATCATTGCCGCCGGGTTGGTGGCCATGTTGTGGCGGGCCACGCAGGGTGTGGTGGATGGCCGGATGACGCTGGGTGACCTGGTGATGGTCAACGCCTTCATGATCCAGCTCTACATTCCGCTGGGGTTTCTGGGCGTGTTGTACCGCGAGATCAAGCAGGGCCTGACCGATCTGGAAAAAATGTTCGGCCTGATGGAGCGCGAGCGTGAGATTGCCGATGTGCCGGGCGCACCGCCGCTGGCGCTGACCACCAGCAATGCCAGTGTGCGTTTCCAGAACGTGCGTTTTGCCTACGACCCGGCGCGCCCGATCCTGCACGACATCAGCTTTGACATACCGGCGGGCAAAACCGTGGCGGTGGTCGGGCCGTCGGGTTCGGGTAAATCCACGCTGGCGCGACTGCTGTTCCGCTTTTACGACGTGCAGCAAGGCCAGATTCAAATTGCCGGGCAAGACATCAAACAGGTCACCCAAGCCAGCGTGCGTGCGGCCATTGGCATCGTGCCGCAAGACACGGTGCTGTTCAACGACACGGTGGAATACAACATCGCCTACGGCCGCCCCGGCGCCAGCCGATCCGAGGTGGAAGCTGCCGCCCGCGCCGCACACATCCACAGCTTCATCGCCGCCACACCCAAGGGGTACGAGACCATGGTGGGTGAGCGTGGGCTCAAACTCTCTGGCGGCGAAAAACAGCGCGTGGCGATTGCCCGCACGCTGCTCAAAAACCCGCCAATCCTGATCTTTGACGAAGCCACCAGCGCGCTCGATAGCGCCAACGAACGCGCCATCCAGGCCGAGTTGCAAAGCGTGGCGCAGAACAAGACCACCCTGGTCATTGCCCACCGCCTGTCCACCGTGGTCGATGCCCATGAAATACTGGTGATGGAAGCTGGCCACATCCTGGAGCGCGGCACCCACGCAGCGCTGCTGGCCGCCAACGGGCGTTATGCGCAGATGTGGGCGCTGCAGCAGAGTTCGGAGTAGTTGCCAGCCTTTCGGGCGGCCACCTCACCCAGCACGGCGTCGCCCGCCGGGTGTCCGTATGGGTCGTTGATGTGCTTGAAAAAATCCAGGTCCAGCATAAACACGCCCAGCGGTTGCCCGGTGCGTTTGGCCAGCGCCAGTTGGGTGGCCAGTTCCTGGATGATGGTGTCACGGTTGAGCAACGGCGTCAGCGCGTCATGCGTGGCCTGCTGTTGCAGCCGCTGCCGGGTGGTGGTGTCATCGAGCTGTGTCGGACAGCATGGCGGTGTGTCAGGCAGGCGTGCCCGCACCGGCTTGGGTCAGAGGATGGCGCCGCACTGGGCGGCCAGATCCAGCCGCAGGGCGCGGGTGTAGACCTTGAACAGGGTCGCCAGATCAATCACGGCGATGATTTCGCAGGACTCTTCTTGGCTGAAGCCCGCGTCCATCAAGGCAGCCAAGTTGCTGTCGGGCGGGCTGTGCTCAGGCGATGCCCAAGCGGTGGGTGCGCCGGGTTCAAGCGGTCAGATTCAGCAGGGCGCCTGCCATTTTGTCCTGGGTCTTGAACACCGCCAGGTTGGCCAGAAAGGCGTTTTTGGCCTGCAGTTGAGCCACCACATCACTTTCCAGCGCGGGGCCTGGCTGCACGGCAGAGGTCAAACCAGCCGATACACCGCCCCCGGCTTGCGCCCGCAGGGTCACCTGCTGCCGCGTGAAGCCTTCGGTGTTGAGGTTGGCCACGTTGTGGGCCGACGCCCGCAACTGGGTCTGGGCGGCATGCATGCCCGACAGGGCGATGGAGGAGAGTGAAACCATGGGGTGCTTCTTGGCAGAGGGGCGACAGAGATTGAATCTACCCTCAAGTACCGGCTTTGGCAAGCGCGGCATCCAGTTTGAGGGCTTTGATCTTTTGCACGGTGGCCTCGGCCTGTGCACGTCGGGTCAAGGGGCCCACCCGCACCCGGGTGCGCGGCCCCTGCGCGGTGGCCAGCGTCTGGCTGAAGGCGGGCAGACCGGCGGCTTTCAATTTGGCCAGCGTGTTGTTGGCGTTGTCCGGGTTGGCAAACAACCCGGCGTTGATGTAGTAAGCCTGCGTTGGTGCGGGCGCTGCGGTTGGCGCCATCTCGGAACCGGGTGCCGGGGTTGTCGCCAAGGCGGTAGAAACGGGCGCAGAGGCTGAAGCCAGCGCGGCCACTGGCTGTGCAACGCTGGTCAGCGGCGTGGACACCTCGGACGCACCGGCCTGCACCGGCGTTGCGGGCAGGTCTTGGGCGGCAGGCTCCCCAGCTGAGGCGGCTGGGTCAGCGGTCAAGGCCATTGGCTCCGGGGCGCTGGCCGGGCTGGACACGCTGACAAGTGCAGGCTCGGGTGCTGACGTCACAGCCGCCGCAGTGGGGGGCGACATGGGTGGCAGTGTCTCGGGCGCGGCGTCAGCCTCCGCCAACAGCAGATAGGCACTTGCGCTCAGCGCCAGCAGCAGCGCGTTCACCGTCAAAAGTGTGATGAAACGTTGGCGTGAGCTGGCTTGTCGCTCCAGCTGGGCGCAGGCCAGCGCCAGTGTCGGGTTGGCCTGGATGGCGTCCATCATCGCCTGGCGGCTGTGGTTGAAGAACAGGGCGTTGCCCCAGGCCCCCGACACCAGACAACCCAGGGCCAAGCCTGTGGCCAGCAGGCCGTACACCCCCTCGGGGGGCCAGTCAAACACCACTTGACCCAGCGCCACCAGCAGCAGCGCGAGGCCGAGCAGGCTGCCCGCAAACACCAGCGCTGCGCCCCATAGGCCGCGAAAGATCATCCAGTGGAGGTTGTAAACGCAGGCCGACCAGTTCCACGACAAAGTGGCTTCTCCGGCGGCTTCAAACCGGTGGAAGATGGGCAGATAATAATCATTACCAATGGGGCCAATCACCGCGCGATGCAAGGTGGGCATCGCCATCGCTGGCGAGCTGTCCAGCGAGGCGGCGGTGTCAGCAGAGGCTGCGGGCTCGGTCATGGTTTATTTTGGCATGCGTCCCTGCGGCTGAACAAGGCCTGTCAGAAACTATTGATTAAATAGCAACAAGCACATACGGAACAAGGGCTGGAAGTCGTCTATGGATATATTTATTTCGGTTTTCATCATCGGCTGGGGTTTGCACTCGTTCACCCAGCGCGATCAGCAGGTGCGCATTGCCCTGCTGGGCACCTTTCTGGCCCGCTACCAGATCGAAAAGCTGATGGAAAACCTGATCCAGGGTTATTTGCGCGCCTTGGGCGAAACCGACAAAGAGCGCCAGGACGCCATCTGGAGCATGCTGAAAACCGCCGAGACCGAGCTGGTGGTGCAGTTCAACGCGTTTGCGCTGGCGTTTGCCAAAGTGACCGAGCCGCAGGCGCGCATCAGCAAGCTGCCGTTTGCCCTGCCGCACACCGCCAAGTGGCTGCCGGGCTACACCTTTGATGCACGCAAGGCGCTCAGCATCCATGCCCACGCCATTGCCCAGGCGGCCAGCGCGGGGGAGGCCACCTCGCCCAAACAGAAGGCCTTCACCATGATGGCCGAGCTGTTTTTGATGCAACACACCTGCCACTGGTTTTGCCGCTCCAAGATGGTGGCCTCGGCCCGGCTGATGGCGCGGCACAAAAGCCCCTATGCCCAGGTGCTGGCTTCGGTGGCACCGCAAACGCGCAAGGCGTACGGCGCTCTGGTCGGGGTCTGAATGCCCGCGCCGGGTCTGTTGGGCCGCTTGAAGACGGCGCTGCTGGGCGCCAAAACGCCGCCCACCGATTACCAGCGCGCCCAGGCGCTGATTGCCGCCATCGACGCCGGCGGCATCCCGCTCAACGCGGCCCGGGTGAACGAGATTGCACGCCGATTGGGCCTGGATGTGGCCGCCAAAGCCCCGGTGGAAGACACCATTGCCCGCATTCGTGTGGCGCTGCAGCGCCAGGCCCCGCCAGCTTGACCCGCCTTTTGGGGACAATAGGCGCCATGACCTCCACGCCCACCCCCCTGCAAACCCTCACCCTGACCCGCCCGGACGACTGGCACCTGCATGTGCGCGACGGCGACGCGCTGGCCACCGTGGTGCCGCACACCGCCGCCCAGTTTGCCCGCGCCATCATCATGCCCAATCTGCGCCCGCCGGTGACCACCGCCGCGCAGGCGCAGGCCTACCGTGCGCGCATCCTGGCGGCCGTGCCGCAGGGCATGGCGTTTGAGCCGCTGATGACGCTGTATCTCACCGACAACCTGCCCGCTGATGAAATTGCCCGCGCCCAAGCCGCCGGTGTGGTCGCGCTCAAACTCTACCCCGCCGGTGCCACCACCAACAGCGACGCGGGCGTGACCGACATCCGCAAAACCTACCAAACCCTGGAAGCCATGCAGCGCGCGGGCCTGCCACTGCTGGTGCATGGCGAGGTGACCTCGCCCGACATCGACCTGTTTGACCGCGAGGCAGTGTTCATCGACACGCAACTCATCCCGCTGCGCCGCGATTTCCCTGAGTTGAAGATCGTGATGGAGCACATTACCACCGCCGAGGCGGTGCAGTACGTGCAGGCGGCAGACGCACGCTTTCAGGCGGCCACGCTCACTGCGCACCATCTGCTTTACAACCGCAACGCCATCTTCACGGGTGGCATCCGCCCGCATTACTACTGCCTGCCGGTCCTGAAACGTGAAACCCACCGCCTGGCGCTGCTGGCCGCCGCCACCAGCGGCGACCCCAAGTTTTTCCTGGGCACCGACAGCGCACCCCACGCGGTGCACCTGAAGGAACACGCCACAGGCTGCGCCGGTTGTTACACCGCCCACGCGGCCATGGAGCTGTATGCGCAGGCCTTTGATTCGGTGAACGCGCTGGACAAGCTGGAAGGTTTTGCCAGCTTTTTTGGTGCCGACTTTTACGGCCTACCGCGCAACATCGACCAAATCACCTTGCAGCGTGACAGCTGGACGCCGCCTGCCAGTTACCCCTTTGGTCAGGCCGAACTCAAACCGCTCGCTGGCGGTGAAGCCCTGGCCTGGCGGCTGGTGGCCTGATCTCGCCGCTTCACGTCAGGCCCGCGTGCAACACAAGGAAACCCCATGAACATTTTTCTGATCGACGCGGACAACCTGAATTCAGGCGCCTGGGTGGATGAAGCCTTTCGGGTGCTGGCGGAAACGGAGGGCCCCTTGCCGGTGCGCCGTGCCTACGGCAGCGCGGAGAACCTCAAGGCCCTGGCCGACACCTTGCGTGCCTGGGCGGTGCGCCCATTTGTGAATCTGGCGCTCACCAAAAACACCACTGACATGGCGCTCGCCGTGGACGCGATGGAACTGGCGTGCCAGGTGCCCGCGCCGCAACGCATCATCATCGGATCGGGCGATGCCGATTTCACCCCGCTGGTGGTGCGCCTGCGCGAGCGCGGTATCCGCGTGGTGTGTGTATCCGAGCGCAGCAAAATGGGCCGCGAAGCCGTGCCTGCTTACGATCGGGTGATTCTGGTCGGGCCAGAACATGTGCCGCAGGACAGCGCAGCGCCAGATGGCCGCACCGCCCCGGCGCGCAAGACAGCACGTAAAACCGTCGCCAAAAAAGCCACGACCCGCGCGGTGCCAGTGGACAACCCGGCGCCGCAAGCCGCGCCTGCCGTCGCGGCACCGGCCAAAAAAGCAGCCAAAAAAACGGCCCCGCGCCCCAAAGCCAGTGCCAGCCGCCAGCCAGCCGACCAAGCTGCAGACGCCAGTCCCCCGGCGCCAGCCAAGCCGACCACCACCACGCCCGAGGTGACCGAGGCCACCAAGCCGACCACTGCGAGGGTGAATCCCGCCCCCGTGCTGGACGTGGCTGCCATTCTGGCGGCTGTGCCAGCCTTGCAAAACGGGCAGCAGTTGCCCATCAATGTGGTGGCCAAAGCCTTGCGGGATCAAAAAATGCTCGGCCCGAACGCCGCCTCGCCCAAGCTGCTGGGCAAATTTCCGGACGCCTTTGAGCTGCTGCCCGCTGGCAAACCGAACCTGGTGCGCTACCGCTTGCCCGGCGCATCGTGAGCCCGCAGCTCGCCGCTGACCTGGGCGCCATCGACTGGCGCGCAGCCTGGTTGGCGCCGTGGTGTGCGGCAGGCGAGCCCGCAGCCCGGCAGGTGCTGGCGGGTGTACCGCAGCCGCAAGCTCTGAACGCCGCTTGCTTGATCCATTGGCCAGTGGCCGAACCCGCCCCGGTGCGCTTTGTGCCGCAGTCCGAGTTACCGCCAGGCACCGCTTACGAGCAGTTTATTTTTGACGGCCAACAGTGCCCCACGCGTGAGGGTTTGCACGACTTTTTCAACGGCTTGGCCTGGCTGGTGTTTCCGCAGACCAAGCGCCGCCTGAACCACTTGCACATGGCCCAGATCGCGCACAGCGGCATTGCCCCGGTGCGTGGCCCGGCGCGTGACGCCCTCACCGTGTTTGACGAAAACGCCGCCCTGTTGCGCGCCCCGGACGCCTTGTGGGACGCGTTGGTAGCCAAAGACTGGCAGCAGGTGTTTGGCGAACTGCGTCCGTTGTGGCAGCAGGCCAGCCTGGTGCTGTTTGGCCATGCCTTGCTGGAAAAATTGGTGTTCCCAAGAAAATCGATCACCGCCCATGTGTACCGGGTGTTTCCAGCGGCAGACACGCTGGCAGACCTGGATACCTGGCTGGCAAACGACCTGACAGCGGACAAGCTGGCGACCAAACCGTTTGCCCATTTGCCGGTGCTGGGCGTGCCGCACTGGTGGCCAGACAACGACGTGCCGGGGTTTTATGACGATCCGACTGTTTTCAGGGCCGCTCGGACGACGGCGTTGGCGGCTGCCAAATCGCCAGACCGCGTGGGGAATTGACACCGAATTGGCTTGAAATTGCGATGCGCACCCTTACCATTCGCAGCTCGTGGCGGTCCACCCGTTGGTGCGCCGCTCTTTTTTAGAGGGAAATCATGAAACGCATCGCTCTTTTTGTTCTCACCAATGTCCTTGTGGTCGTGGTGCTGGGCATCGTGGCCAGTTTGCTGGGGGTCAACCGTTACCTGGCCGCCAATGGCCTGAATCTGGGCGCCCTGCTGGGCTTTGCCCTGGTGATGGGTTTTGGTGGCGCCATCATCTCCTTGCTGATCAGTAAGCCGGTGGCCAAGTGGAGTTCAGGGGTGCGGGTGATCGACCAGCCGTCCAACGCCGACGAGGCATGGATTGTCGAAACCGTGCGCAAGCTGTCGGAGAAGGCCGGTATCGGCATGCCTGAAGTGGGTATTTTTGAAGGCGCGCCCAACGCGTTTGCCACCGGTGCGTTCAAGAATTCGGCGCTGGTGGCGGTGAGCACTGGTTTGCTGCAGGGCATGAAACACGACGAAATCGAGGCGGTGCTGGGTCACGAAGTGGCGCACATTGCCAATGGCGACATGGTCACGATGACGTTGATCCAGGGCGTGATGAACACCTTTGTGGTGTTCCTGAGCCGCGTCATCGGTTACGCAGTGGACAGTTTTCTGCGCAAGGGTGACCAGGAAAACACCGGCCCGGGCATCGGGTACATGGTGACGACCATCGTGCTGGACATCGTGCTGGGTTTTGCCGCGGCCATTGTGGTGGCCTGGTTCAGCCGCCACCGCGAGTTCCGCGCCGATGCCGGTGCCGCGCAGTTGATGGGGCGCAAGCAGCCGATGATCAATGCCTTGGCCCGCTTGGGTGGCATGCAGCCAGGTGAGTTGCCCAAGAGCGTGGCGGCGTTTGGCATCGCTGGCGGCATCGGTCAGTTGTTTTCGACCCACCCGCCGTTGGAAGAGCGCATTGCCGCCTTGCAAAACGCACAGGGTTAAAGCACGCCGTATTTTGAGTTTCTCGGGTATTTCAGCCCCAGACGTGGTTGGTCCACGCTGGGGTTTTTTTATGGGCTGGCCTTCCTGCATCTGGTGACGTCCTCACAAGACTCGGGACGACGCGGCACTCAGCTCCGCGGCTGTCCCCCGGCCCTGCGGGCCTCCTCCTTGATGCCGCTGCGCTGAGTACCACGCCGTCCCGAGTCCGCACCGTGGTTGGCATTCGATGTGGAGATCCCTGTCTTCAATCCGCAATTCGCACGCTGTTGGCCACCGAGGACACTGGGGTGAATGGTGTAGCGAAATCAAGGAGGAGACCGCAGGTCGGGGGACATTCGCGTAACCATTTACCCCAGTGTCCTCGGCGAGTACCCAATGGCAAGGGATTGGTTCCCGCATAACCGCTAGACTTGCCCAATGGAACTTTCAACCTGGCTCACCTTCTTCGCGGCCTCCTGGGCCATCAGCATTTCACCCGGCCCGGGCGCCATCGCGTCGATGAGCGCGGGGCTCAACCACGGTTTCAAATACGGTTACGTCACCATCTTTGGCCTGGTGCTGGGCATCTGGACGCAGCTGGCCATCGTCGGCGTCGGGCTGGGGGCGCTGATGGCCACCTCCAACACCGCGTTTGTGGTGGTCAAGTGGTTGGGCGTGGGCTATCTGGTGTGGCTGGGCATCCAGCAATGGCGGGCACCGGCGCGGCCGATGGTGGCAGCGTCTGACAGCGGCGAGGTGGTGACACAGCGGTCGCTGATCCTGAAAGCCTGGATGATCAACGTGGTCAACCCCAAAGGCACGGTGTTTTTGCTGGCGGTGGTGCCGCAGTTCATCAGCACCGCACAGCCGCTGTTGCCGCAATACCTGATCATTGGTGCCACGCTGGCGTTCACCGACATGGTGGTGATGGCGGGCTACACCGCACTCGCTTCGCGGGTGCTTGGGGCGCTCAAGCAGCCGTCGCACATTCGCGCCATGAACCGGGTGTTTGGCAGCTTGTTTGTGGTGGCTGGGTCGCTGCTGGCGCTGTTCAAGCGCGCTGCCTAAGGGCGTTGTCCGCCTTCAGGTTGCCGTGGCTGACATGGCGATTCGCCCGTGGTCTGTCACGTTCAGCGGCTTATTTAAATGCCTGGCTCAGGTGCTGTCCCGCACCACCAGCCGGTAACCCAGGTCCACACACGGGGAGGCCACCGGCTCGCGGTTCATCAGTGCCAGCAGCATGGCGGCCGCCGCACTGCCGATTTCGCTGCGCGGCGTGTGCACGGTGGTGAGTGTGGGCAGCATCTGGTCGCTGCCTGTCAGGTCGTTGAAACCGGCAATCGCCACCCGCTCTGGCACGGTCAGCCCGAGACGCAGCGCCGCCAGCAAGGCACCCTGCGCCAAGTCGTCGTTACAGAAAAAAACCGCGTCCACCTCGGGCTGCGCCTGCAGGATTTGCGCCAGCATCTCGCCACCCAGCGCCATGGACGATGGCGCGGGGTTCAGCCATTCCAGCTTGGGGTCATACAGCCCGGCTTGGGTGAGTGTCTGGCGCCAGCCTGCCAGGCGCTGCAGGGTGCGCGGGTCGAGTTGGGCACCGGCAAAGGCAATGCGCCGTTTGCCACGTGCCAGCAGGTGCCGGGTCATGTCGGCACCTGCATCGGTCTGCGAAAACCCCACGCTGTAAACGCCCTCGGCGGCAGAGGCTTCCATCAGGTGCACACAGGGCACACCGCTTTGCGCCATCAGGGTGCGGGTGGCGTCGTTGCGCTCAAAGCCGGTGACCAACAGGCCCGCCGGGCGGTGCTGCAGCAACTCGCGCAGCAAATATTCCTCTTCGTTGGGGTCGTAATGGGTCACCCCCATCAGCATCTGGTAGCCCGCCGGGCGCAGGGTGCGCTGCACGGCTTCCAGCACATCCACAAACAAGGCGTTGGACAGCAGCGGCACCAGCACCACCACCTGCGCGCTGTGGCGCGAGGCCAGGGCGCGGGCCGCCGGGTCGGGCACATAACCCAGCGCTTTGGCCGCAGCCTGCACACGCTCGACCAGCTGTGCGTCCACCGCGCGTTCACCGCGCAGTGCACGTGACACGGTGATGGGGCTGACCTCGGCGGCACGCGCCACATCGGCCAGAGTGACGCGCCCCGTGGCGCGTGAGCGGGATGATTTAGCGGGCTGAGACAAAGGGTTTGTACCTATACGCGGTCAGTTTGATGGGTGTAGGATAGCGCTATCCAAGTGTCATCGTCAAGTTCAAACCGTCATTGTGACCGGCTGCTGTAGCGGTTCCCATGGCCTGCGGTGCTTGACATGACTTTTTATTGATGTCAATGGGATAGCGCTATCCAAACCAATATGAACCTCTCGATCGTGATCATGGGTGTGGCCGGTTGCGGCAAATCCAGTCTGGGGCAAGCGGTGGCCCAGGCGTTGCAGCTGCCGCTGGTGGAGGGGGATGACTTTCACAGCCCTGAGAGCCGTCAAAAAATGAGCCAAGGCATCGCCTTGACCGACGATGACCGTGCAGGCTGGCTGGATCGTTTGTCCGACCAGTTGCGCCTGCACCCAGGCGGCATGGTGCTGACCTGCTCGGCGCTGAAAAAAGCCTATCGGGATCGCCTGCGTCAAGCCGCACCGGGGCTGCGTTTTGGCTTTTTGCAGATCAGCCGCGACGAGGCTCAGGCACGTGTGGGTTCGCGCGATGCGCATTTTTTCTCGACCACCCTGGTGGACAGCCAGTTCGCGACCCTGCAGGACCCCAGAGGTGAGGCGGGCGTGTTGACGCTGGACGCCACCCAACCGTTGCAACAACTCCAGGCCGAGGTTGCCGCCTGGATGATGGACAAGGCGTTGACATGAGTGCCGATGCCAACCAAGCCCGGCCAGAGAGCCTCTTTCGGCGGGTGAGCAGCACCCTGATGGCGATCTGCCTTGGGGTGATGGCCGTGTCGGTGTTCATTAACGTCGTCCTGCGCTACGGCTTTGGCAGCGGTATCGCCGCCAGCGAGGAACTGTCGCGTCTGTTGTTTGTCTGGATGGTGTTCATTGGTGCCACGGCCGCCTACCCGGCGGGCGAACACATGGCGTTCACCAGTCTGGTGGGCATCTACAGGAAGCGCCCGAAGATCATGGCGGCCATCGCTGTGCTGGTGCGCCTGCTGGTGTTGCTGGCCTGTGTTCTGGTGGGGCGAGGTGCCTGGCAGCAGGTGGTGGTGGGGCTGGACAGCCAATCGGTCGTGCTGCACTACCCGACGGCGCTGTTGCCCTTGCCGGCCCTGCTGTGTGCCGTGGCCATTGGGGGGATGGCCTTGGTCGAATTGATCAAACGCAGCCCGCTGGACCTCGGTCACGGCTTTGACGTGGAGTGACATGATGAGCAACGAAGGTTTGGCGTTTCTGGTTTTTGTGTTTGGCATGCTGGGCCTGATGGGCATCGGCTTGAACATGGCGCTGGCGCTGGTGCTCACAGGTGCCGGCATGGCCTGGGTGCTGGATTTTTGGGACACGCAGCTGCTGGCGCAAAACCTGGTGGCCGGGGTGGACAGCTTTCCGCTGCTGGCGGTGCCGTTTTTCATTCTGGCGGGCGAGTTGATGAATGCCGGTGGCATCAGCCAGCGCATCATCATCATGGCCCAGGCCTGGGTTGGCCACATCCGCGGCGGACTCGGTTTTGTGGCGATTGGTGCGGCCGTGTTGATGGCCAGCATGAGTGGCTCGGCGCTGGCCGATACCGCCGCGCTGGCCACCATTTTGTTGCCCATGATGCGCCAGCAGGGCTACCCGATGCAGACCTCGGCGGGCCTGATTGCCTCGGGCGGCATCATCGCCCCGATCATCCCGCCCAGCATGCCGTTCATCATTTACGGGGTCACCACCAACACCTCGATTTCGCTGCTGTTCCTCTCAGGCATCGTGCCGGGCCTGATCATGGGCGCGGGTTTGATCATTGCCTGGAAGCTGGTGCTGCGTGATATGGACTTGCCACAAGGCACGCCGCTGCCCATGTCAGCGCGCATCAAGGCGACGTTCAAGGCTTTTTGGGCGCTGTTGATGCCGATCATCATCATTGGCGGCCTGAAATCCGGCATCTTCACACCGACCGAGGCGGCGGTGGTAGCGGCGTTTTACGCGCTGGTGGTCTCGCTGTTCGTCCACCGGGAAATGAAAATTGGGCAGGTGCATGGTGTGTTGGTGCGGGCCGCCAAAACCACCGCCATCGTGATGTTCTTGTGCGCCGGCGCGCAGGTGGCCAGTTACATGATCACCCTGGCTGACCTGCCCACGGTGTTGACCGGCTGGCTGGGGCCGCTGGTGGACAGCCCCCGAACGCTGATGTTTGTGATGATGATTGTGCTGGTGCTGATTGGCACCGCCCTGGACCTGACGCCCACCATCCTGATCTTTGCCCCGGTGATGCTGCCGATTGCCGTCAAGGCGGGCATTGACCCGGTCTATTTCGGGTTGATGTTTGTGCTCAACGGGGCCATTGGCCTGATCACCCCGCCGGTTGGGACCGTGCTCAATGTCGTGGCCGGTGTCGGGCGCTTGTCCATGCATCAGGTGATCAAGGGGGTGAACCCGTTCCTGCTCACCTACGCCCTGATCCTCTTCGCTTTTGTCTTGTTTCCGCAGATCGTCACCGCGCCCGTGGCGTGGATGCGCTGAGTTTTTTCGCCCGTCAACTTCCCACAACCCCAGGAGATTTTCATGACATTTCTTCGCAGAACCCTCATCGCCGCCGCCAGCGTGGCCTTGCTCAGTGCCTCGTTTGCGGCTGCAGCGCAAGACATCAAACCGCGCCTGATCCGTTTTGGTTACGGCCTCAACGAACAAAGCAACCAGGGCCGCGCCGCCAAGGTGTTTGCCGACGAGGTGGCCAAACTCTCGGGTGGCAAGATGAAGGTGCGCGCCATTGGCGCCGCCGCCTTGGGGCCTGACAACCAGATGCAACAGGCGCTGATTGGTGGCGCGCAAGAGATGATGGTCGGGTCGACTGCCACCCTGGTGGGCATCACCAAGGAAATGGCGCTGTGGGACACGCCGTTCTTGATCAGCAACGTGAAAGAAGCCGACACCCTGCTCGACGGCCCGATTGGCGACAAGGTGCGCAACAAACTGCAGGAAAAAGGCCTGGTGGGTCTGGTCTATTGGGAAAACGGCTTCCGTAACCTGACCAACAGCAAACGCGCCATCACCAAGATGGAAGACATGCAGGGCATCAAGCTGCGTGTGATGCAGAACAACGTGTTTTTGAACAGCTTCCAGACGCTGGGTGCCAACGCGATCCCGCTGGCGTTCTCAGAGTTGTTCACCGCGCTGGAAACCAAAACCGTGGACGGCCAGGAAAATCCGTTCAACACCATCCTGTCGAGCAAGTTCTACGAAGTGCAGAAGTACATGACGGTGACCAACCACGTCTACAGCCCGTGGATCGTGACGGTCAGCAAAAAATGGTGGGACCAACTCTCCAAAGACGAGCAAAAGGTGCTGATGGACGCTGCCACGACCAGCCGCGACTTTGAGCGCAAAGACACCCGCGCCGAAGCCGCCAAAGCCATGGGCGACCTCAAAGCCAAGGGCATGGAGATCAATGAGCTGTCTCCCGCCGAATCCGCCCGCATGCGCGACAAGCTGACCAAGGTGTACGCCAGCATCGGCGCCGACATCGGCATGGACCTGTGGAACGAAACCCAGGCTGAGTTGAAGAAGATTCGCGCGGGCAAGTAAGTGTCGCCACGGCCTTGGGTGGCCTGGCGTCGTATCCTCGCTGTGGACCAACACGGCAGGTACTGCGCCAGCCGCTCCCGCTAGCCTTCGACGGTGGCGCGATTGGTGGCCCCTCATAAAAACGCCCCGGCTACACCACACCATGCCCTGCTGACCAAGGCTCAAGCACGCCACTTGTCGACGGCAGGGTCGCTAGATCGTCATGCCGTGCTCGCCATGACATCAAAATGCCATCAGGCTTTGGCCATCGCACGGCTGGGCGCCAGCACTGAGACCATGGACACCACCATCAACCCGACGGCCGTCCAGTCTTGCCAGTGCAGTTGTTCGCCCAGCCCCAGTGCGCCCGAGAAAACACCCAGGATGGGAATCATCATCACACTCAGCGTCGAGGCAATCGGCGGTAGCGTGCGCGCCAGCGTCAGCCAGACCGCCTGCGCAAAGCCAAACACCAGCACCGCGTTGTAAGCAATGGCAAACCAAGTCCGCCCCGACGGCATCTGCCACTGCGGATATTCCAGCGCCACACAAAGCACCGTCATCGTCAGCGCCGTGATCAACATCATCCAAAACGCCAGCGTGAGGGTCGGCACGACCAATCGGGTATTGCGCATGAGCTGCGTGCCGTAAGCCCAGGTGGCCGCCGCCGCCAGCGCGCCCAACACCGCCAGCGGCTGGCCCGACAGGTTGGCCATTTCGTTCCACAGCAGCAGCCCGACGCCCAGCGCTGCCGCCGCCACGCCGATCCAATTGCGCAGCCGCAGCCGTGTGCCGAAAAACCAGGCGCCCAGCAGCGCCGAGAAGATCGGCATGGTGTACCCCAAAATGGCCGAGCGCCCGCTGCTGAGGTACTTGATAGCCAAAATAATGAGCACGTTCCAGATCACCAGATTGGTCATGGCGAGCCAGAACACCTCGCGGTAGTCTTGCCGTGACACCTTGAATGGCAACTTGCGCGTCACCATCACCGCCACCACCACCGGCAGCCCCAGCCACAGACAAAGACTGCGAAAGGTCAGTGGCGGGAAGTCCGTCACGCCCAACTTCATCACTGGCCAGTTGAATCCCCAAACCAGGGTCAGCAAAGCCAGGAGTACGAGTTGTTTTCGGTTGAGTTGCATCGGCGAAATGGCAAAAGAATGGACGGGAACGAAGATCGAGCGGGCGCATGTTGTGGCGGTATGCGCGTTGTCCTGCTCACCCCTTCAGGCACGTTAGCGCGGGCCATTTAAGACGTGAGGCGCGATTGTCCCCGACATGCTGGTGTGAATCTGGACCCAGATTCATCCCAAAACGACGGCCGGTTCGCGCACAAAGCCAGCCAGATCGACGATTTTGGCGCCGCCAAAGTTCATGGTTTACAGCGTGGCCGATCGGGTCAACGCCGTCTCCTCACCCAGCGCTGCGCTCTCAAAAGCGGGGCAAATCTCTTCACCGACCATCGCATCTGCAGGCCACGAAGTGGCTCGTCCACGGTTGGCTTTTTCTGATGGTTTCGCGCCATGGTGCCAGCCAGAGTGGGTGATGCATTTTTCAACAATCAAGACCGCATTGATGAGAAGTGACTTGCGCTTGACGCCTGCGCTCTTGCCTTTTTGACCACGCTTGGACAATTTCTGCACCAATTGAAGCGACGACACATTTCGAATGTTCAGCGCACAAACAGCCGGCCCGCTGATTTTTTTCGAGACGGCAGGTAGGGCCACAGGCGCGGTCATGGGAACAAGCATTTTTTAAAAGGAAGGTCAGATATGTCAGGTCAAAACGTAGAGAGCTCGTTGCTGGATCCGGAATTCGAGCACACCCCGGTGCCACTGGCGCATCGAAAACCATTTGCTTCGGTGGCGGCTGTCTGGTACAGCTTTCCCATGGTTCTGACCAGCGCGGTCATCGGCGGCATCGTGACCGCCTTGCTTGGATTCAAAGTGGGCGCGGCAGCCATCCTGACGGGCAACATGATGCTTTGCGTCATCGTCGGCGCCTTGAGCTACCTGGCGGGCAAGACTGGAGAAAACTTTGCCATTACCGCCCAAAAGACCTTTGGGCGATTTGGCTATTACGTTGTTTCGGGCTTGCTTTCCACGGTGGTCATCGGCTGGTTTGCCCTCATGGTGGGTCTCACCGGCGACACGATGTTTCGTGCGTTTGGTGCCAACCTGCTGTTGATGACGCTGCTGGGCGGCGTCCTCTACATCGGCGCCACCTTCATCGGCATCAAGGCACTGGCTATTTTGGGCTGGATCGCCGCACCTTTGTACGTTATTTTGGGCGGTGTGTCGGTCGTGATCGCACTGAAGACCGGCAATGCCGACATCTTCAATTACCAGCCTATTGCAACGGCGGGGGCCATGTCGTTTGGCGCGGCGGTGACTTTGGTGTTTGCCACCTTTTCCGACTCTGGCACGATGACCGGAGACTTTACGCGCTGGGCGCGCAATGGTCGTGAAGGCTTTTTGGCAGCGTTCACCGCTTTTCCGTTCGCCAAATTCATGGCGGAAATGATTGGTGCCGTGATTGTCGCAACCGGCGTTGTGCTGTCTCCTGAACTCAATGGTGGTGACTTCATTTCGATCCTGTCGGGACAAGGCACGCTGCTTTCCATCCTGGCTGTGATTTTTGTTTTTATCAATCTGGGCGTGGGCTGCACCCACTGCCTGTACAACGGCGCAGTGGGCTGGTCCCACATGACGGGTGGAAAAATGCGGTCGCTCACCCTGATTTTGGGTTCTATTGGTGTCCTGGTTGCCATGACTGGCATTTGGAACGCTTTTCAGGACTGGCTCAATCTGCTGGGCTTGATTGTTCCGCCCATAGCCACCATCATCATCATGGATCGGCTGGTTCTGCACAAGAAGTTAGCCAACCATGCGCAGGGTGCCGTGACCTGGCGGCCGCTGGCCTTTGGTGCCTGGGGCTTGGCATCGACCGTTGCCCTGGTGGTCAATTTTTATGCCCCTGAACTCTCAGTTGTTGCCTGTGGCATTGTTTCTTCCGCCATCTTCTTTTTTGTGGGCAGTTTGTTTGTCAAGCCTGTCACCGCCACGGCATCCATGCTTAGACAAGGTGAGTAGCTGGCAGGTAGCGCCTTGACGGGCGTGGCGTGGCGCAGCCGTGCACGCATGGGCCCTGCCGCTTGCACGCCTCAGGCTCGTCAGCTCGCCGGGTCGTCCATCGCCACCCATCCAGTATCCACCCCGTCGCGCGCTGCCCACGGGGTTTTGGTTTCTTCACGTCACCCTCTTTCAATCGCCAAGTGCTGAATTAAAACGTCCGCTTTGGCGGACGTTGTTGCCAACAAGATCTGCGTGGCCTTTGGAAAACCCGGGATTGCGACACCTATTCGAACAATCACAGCGGCATTGTTGAGAAGGTGTGATGGCTTGATCTTGACGCAGTTTCTTTCGGTACCTCGGTTGGAGAATTTCTGCACAAACGGAATCGATGACGTTTTTTCATGATCGGTGCCCAACTAGCCGGGCCGCTGATGGTGTCGAAACGGCAGGGACGACGTTTGTGGCATCCATGGGTCTTTCGAACAGCACACTGGTTCAAACCAAAAGGAAACGCTAAATGCAACACTTCAACAGCATTGAAATGAACGTCAACCGCCGCCGCATCATGCAGGCCGGAGCAAGCGCCGCCGTGGGCGCGCTAACCCTCGCTTCGGCGACTGCACAGGCGGGCCAGAACCCAGCCCGTCAGCCTGCCAGCGGCAGCGCCAAGCCCAAGGAAGCGCGCTTCTGGCTGACCAACGTGACACTGGAAGATGGCTTTGAGCGGGGCGCCGAGAACCAGGTGTTGTCAACCAAGACACGAAAGGCCCATTTGCTGATTGAAAACGGCAAGATCATGTCCATCGCTGAATCACGACCCGCTGACGGCTTGCCCCAGTACGACATGAAGCAGAGTCTGGCACTTCCCTCATTTGCCGACATGCACATCCATCTGGACAAAGGCCATTACGGCGGGCCATGGAAGGCCGCCGTGCCGTTTGTCAGCGTCGCACAACGCATCAAGGAGGAGGAGGGTTTTCTGGTGCCATTTCTGGCCGACACCCCCAAGAAGGCCAAGGCGCTGATTGACCTCAGTACCAGTTTTGGTACCACCCACATGCGTGTCCAGTGCAACGTCGACCCGGTGCAGGGTTTGCGCAACAAGGACAAGGTCCTGGAGGCGCTGACCGCGTATCGAGACAAGATTGACTTTGACATGGTGGCTTTCCCGCAGCATGGATTGCTCAAGCACGTCAAATTGATGGACGAGGCCATGCGCAATGGCTTCAACATCGTCGGTGGCCTCGATCCCACCTCCATCGACGGCGATGTCGAGCGCTCGCTGAACACGACCATGGAACTGGCGGTCAAACACAACGCCCCGATCGACATGCACCTGCATGAACCGGGTGCCCAAGGCGCCTCTGTGATCTCGCGCCTGGCCAAACTGACCGAAGACGCCGGCTGGCAAGGTCGGGTCACCGTCAGCCATGCCTATTGCCTGGGGCAACTGAAGGGCAACCCGATCCTCGATGAGGTGCTCAGTCGCATGGCGGCTGTGAAAATGCAAGTCATTTCGACCGCGCCCATCGATACGCCGGCCCCGCCCGTCAAAGAACTCGCCAGCAAGGGCATCATGCTGCACCTGGCCACCGATTGCATCAATGACCACTGGTCGGCTTACGGCAGCGGCAGCATGATCGAACGTGCCAGCCGCCTGGGCGAGATCAATGGCTGGGACGACGAGTACAGCCTGAACCGCGCGCTGAAGTACATCACACGCGGCGTGGCGCCGCTGGACGACCAGGGCAAAGTGGTCTGGCCAAAGGTGGGCGATAACGCTGACCTGACATTCGTCGCAGCATCGTGCTCAGCCGAGTTGGTCGCCCGTCGCAACCCGGTGGACGCGGTATTGCGCCGCGGAAAAGCATCGGTCTGGAACATCTGATCATCGCCATCGCGTGACTGGAGAGCGGTCCGAAGTGCTGGCAACGCTGCCTGACTTCGGACTTTGCAGTTCAGGCGGAGATGCCGTGCGCGCCATTGCCGTGGGGGCTGTTGCCGCCGGTCGATAATTGAGCTTCTTATAGAGGTTTTAGTCAATCGAGCGTGGGCTGCAACGAGGGTGTACATCGTTATGTAAACGGCAACATCACACAGGCCGTCGCCACATCGCCTCACACCCCTCAGGAATCTCTCCACCATGGACATCCCTCGGATCTTCACCATCACTGAGAGCGCACACCGCATCCACAACCCGATCACCGCCGACAAACTTGCCAGCCTGGGCGCGGCATTGCGGCTGGCCCCCGGGGCCAGTGTGCTGGACCTGGGCAGCGGCTCGGGCGAGATGTTGTGCACCTGGGCGCGCGACCACGGTGTCACCGGCACCGGCGTCGACATGAGCCAGCTGTTCACCGAGCAAGCCCAACATCGCGCCGAAGAACTCGGCGTGGCCCACCAGGTCAAGTTCATCCACGGCGATGCAGCGGGTTTTGTCTCTGAGCAGAAGGTGGATGTGGCCGCCTGTGTGGGTGCCACCTGGATCGCTGGCGGCGTTGCCGGCACCATCGCGCTGCTGACGCAGAGCCTGCGCCCCGGCGGGATCATCCTGATTGGTGAGCCGTTCTGGCGCCAGTTGCCGCCGACAGAAGAGGTGGCCAAAGGCTGCCTGGCCCACGCCATCAGCGACTTCCTCACGCTGCCAGCACTGGTGGCATCTTTTGGCCAGCTGGGTTACGACGTGGTGGAAATGGTGCTGGCCGACCAGGACGGCTGGGACCGCTACGAGGCCGCCAAATGGCTCACCATGCGCCGCTGGCTGGAGGCCAACCCGGGCGACGAATTCGCGCCCGAGGTGCGCGCCCAGCTGAACGCCGAGCCCACGCGTTACGCCACCAACACACGTGACTATCTGGGCTGGGGCGTGTTTGCACTGATGCAGCGATGAGCAGCGCCGCCTCGCACCCCAGCGTCTGGCCGGCACCGATGCCGCTTGTGCTGGTCAGCGCCTGCCTGCTTGGCCAGCCCGTGCGTTACAACGCCATCCACAAACGCTGCGAGAGTGAGGTGCTGGCGCAATGGCTCGCGCAAGGCCGCGTGATCCCAGTCTGCCCCGAGGTTTCGGGCGGCCTGCCCGTGCCACGCCCACCCGCAGAGATCACTGCAGGTGCCGGTGGCGCCAGAGTGTTGTTGGGGCAAGCCAGGGTGTTTGACCGACAGGGCCAGGACGTGTCGGATGCGTTCATCTCCGGCGCCCAGCACGTGCTGCTGCAAGCCCAAAGCCAAGACATCCGCGTGGCCGTGCTCAAGGAAGGCAGCCCATCCTGCGGCTCGGGCTACATCTACGACGGCACGTTCGCAGGCGTGCGGGTGGCCGAGCAAGGTGTGTTGGTAGCCTTGCTGGAAAGCGCTGGTATCAGGGTCTTTAGCGAGGACCAGTTTGTGGACGCGAACGAGTTGCTGCTGTGGCTGGAGGCAGGGGAAACGGCCTGACCCAAAGCCAACACGCCATCCCGCAAGTGTGACTAGGTTGATATGGTATTGATAGCTTTTTCCCCTTGATTCATGAGGGCTAGAGGCATTTTTGTGTCAATGCGTCGAGGGGTGAGATGGGCATGGACCCGCGCCGATGCATCACTCCACCACTTAGAACCGTTGCGCCCGCGCCACCGAAAGAAAAACTTCGCCCGACGCGGGTCTGTCCCGGTGATGCGCTGGCTATAGTGCTTGGACCCCAGCAGCTCCCACTTATGTCGTCGTTTGGTTTGGGGCAACCAAGATAGAAGTTCGGCAGCGGAACGTTAGGCCATTTCATATGAGCATAGGACGCACAATCATGCGGCTATTTCGAGACCAAACAGTTGCCCTTGAGGTATTCGCATATGAGTACGAGTACCTTGCTGAGTTGCGTGAACTATGGTCTCGTCATGAACCTCAGCCAGAAAGCACGCTTGAGGAGTCTGATGATGAGTTTGATTCTGGAATTCGATTTTCTAGAGCACGACCTCGACCTATGGCATGGTCGATCGCCTTCACTTCAGACTTTCGAAAGTCTGTTGCGGACATCGACAAGAAGCTTCAAGGACGCATTCTGGAAGTTATATCCAACCTATCACAGGATCCTCTCACTGCACAAGGAGACACAAAGAAGCCACTCACGGGCGAATTCAAAGGCCTGTGGCGATATCGCATCGGAGAATACCGACTTGTGTATGAACCTGTTCTAGCAGATCAGCAAGTAGTTTTGTTGGAGTTCGCATCCAGAGGCTCAATCTATCAGCAATGAAACCATTGCCCAGCGAACCAAACAAGACCAACGCAACGTCGGAAGTGATGGACGCGGTCACACAACATCAAGATGCCGCCTCTCGACATGTGTTGTGCGCCAGTGGCCTCCAACGTTAGCCATTCAATTTATCCCATCGTGAACCGTGATCGCATATCCATGCTGACAAGTTTGGCTCTCCTGTCGACAGTTATGGTCATATGGGCTGAGATCTTCAATTTTTCTAAGACCGTTCGTCTTCCGGAGTGGGCGAATCTCCTACCGAGCCCCATTAATGTTCCCGCATATCTGACGCTGCTTTGCCTGATTCCCGCAGCCTTGGCTTCAACATCAGTCCAACGTACGGTTCAAAGCGTCGCCGCTTCTGTATTCATCGCTCCGCTGTTCGCTATTGCCGTATACGCATTAAACCCAATTCACCAGAATCCCTACCTGTTCGCCAATGCACTATTCAGTTATGGGTGGATAGTTCTGTTTCACTGTACTGCTCCGGCGTTTTTACTTTTGGCTGTTCGCGCAGCCGCTCATTACATGCAGGTAAAAAGGCATGGCTAACCGTTATATCCAAATCCAGCAGATTGGATCCCGGTTGCCAGGAGATTTGACTGGCAGCTCTGGGGTTCAATCGGACCTGCTTTCCTTGACAGCGTATCCAAACCGTTGAAGGCGAGTGGTGGGGTAACCGGGCGCAGAACCCATTCGCGTGATGAGACAGGTAGCGCACCACCTTCAGACGCAACACCCAGGCAAGCGGTTAGCCCAAGCCGTTTCCCGCGAGGGGGCCGGAGAACGGTTACCCCGCCGCTCGCCTGGCGCCACGCGAACCAAGTCCATCAAGAACTACATAGTTGATAGCTACAAGCCTTTGATAAACAAGGGCTTCAGGCTAATTTGACCAAAAACCATCCGACCAATTGCCATATCAGCGCCACGCCAGTTCTCATCGTGAAGAAGCAACTGGTCAGGCAAGGTTGGCGAGTTCAACGCTTTTGAATGCGCTCCAGCATGTCATGCATGACGATTTTTCGGATCGCCCGCAGCAGCATCAACTCTCCACCTTGAACTTGCCGCACGGCGTCTGGTGATGGGCTCTCTTGAATGAGTGATTCAAAGGTTTGGGTGATCTCGTCAAAAAGCAGGTCAGCCTTTTTGGGCAGGTCGCGTTCCATGGTGCTGAGTTCGCGGGCGGCTGTGGCTGGCGCCAGTCCCAAAGCCTCTCCGGCCTGGAGCAACTTGTCGCGGGTGATGTCGTTGAAATGGTGAGCGCCTTCAATGGACACCGCCATCTCCACCCGGGGCCAGGTGGCGTTTTGGTGGGCATAGGTTGGCGTGGCGTAGACTGCGGTGCTGAGCAGGTCGTAAAAAGGGGCGAGTTCGCTGCCTGCGCTGCTCACTCTGAACGAGATGTTCTTGAGGTGGTTGTCACCGTTGCCAACGATCACGTTAAACAGCAGCCAGCGATACAGCTGCACCCGGGCGACGGTCTTGGCGCGGCATTGCCGGATGGTTTCACCCAGGGTTTGCAGGTTGGCTTGCTGGTACTTGAAGGCGCGGGATTTGTCGAGCAACTGGCAGCTGTCAATGATGTGGAGCCGCTGCACGTTCGGGCTGCTTGTGCGGTCAAACCGCGCCACCAGGTACACCGGCGCCGGTGTGTAGAAGCGGTCAACATCAGGTACCTCCAGCCCCACGGCACGGGCCAAGCGCATGGTAAAAAACTCGTTGATCACCGACGAGGGGTAGTCTGGCGACAGCGCGTTTGGCTTGAGGATGTGGGTGGACGGCGTGCCCGCCAAAGGCTCGTACAGCTCGTTGCCCGCCTTGATCACCACCATTTTGTGCTGGGCACCGGCCAGCGACATGCGCTTGGGGGCATCGCTGCTTAAGCTGGCATGCGGTAGGTTGGCTATACGTTTTTGTAGCTCGGCACGGGTCAGTGGCTTGCGACCCTTTTCGGTAGACTCGGCCCCCGGCGCCAGCAGCACCAGCGAGCCCGCAGACTCTGCACCAAAGTGCTGGAGCAGGCCGAATGCGTCGGAGGTGTCGATGTTGGCCTCCTTGGCCAGCACATCTCGCAAGAGTTCTTCCGGCAGCAGGTTGTCAAAATACCATTGCACGCGCCGCATCGATGAGCCGTCGGTGTGCAGGGTGGTTTCCTTGGGCAAACCGGGCGCCAGGCTGAACGCCTCCGGGTCTTGTTGCCAGCTGGTCGCGTATTCAAAGGACCAGATGTCATCTGCCGCGCGAAGCTGCCCGACCAGGCGCTCATTCACGAAGACATTCAGCATCCGCGCTGCCGTGCTGGTCATGATGCGGCATCCTTGGCTGGTTTACGGGAGGTTCTTTTGGGCAGCGGCCTCAGGCCAGTTTCCTGCAGCTGCTTGAACAGGGGCAGGGCCGAGTCCGGCACATCCACTTGGAGCCGCAAACCCAGCTCCTGCAAAAGTTTGAGCGCCAAATCGAACTGCACACTTTCTTTGCCACGTTCGAACTCACCGGCAAACACCGGGCCAACACCAGCGGCGCCCGCCGCATCGTCCAGACGCACACCCTGGGACTTGCGCGTGGCGCGCAAGAGCATGCCAAGCTCAGCAACTGTCGTCACGGGTAACAGCATGGCGGCCCTCCTGAAATATATGCAAGCGAGTAGATTCTAAGTTGCCCCGCTGTTGTTAGTGAGAAATATATCCAAATGCATAGATTGTTGATGTATGCGGCTGAATTTGCAAAAAATCTAGCCAAATGCATAGATTTTTTCCACAAAAAAAGCTGTGTCAAAGCGCGAACCGAGAGCCCAAATATCTGACCCCAACAGCGCATCCCAAACCATTGAAGGCGAGTGGTGGGGTAACCGGGCGCAGAACCCATTCGCGTGATGAGACTGTTGGTGCATCACCATCAGACGTGACACCCAGGCCAGTGGCTAACTGAAGCCGTCTCCCGCGAGGGGGCCGGAGAACGGTTACCCCGCTGCTCGCCTGGCGCCACGCGCACCAAGCAATCCCAAAAAACGATAGCTACAAGCCCTCGAAGAATAAGGGCTACAGGCCAATTCGACCAATAACTACCCAACCACCCGCCGCGCCAAAGCCTCAGCCAGCTTGATGCCATCCACCGCCGCCGACAGGATGCCCCCGGCGTAACCGGCACCCTCACCACCCGGATACAGACCGGTGGTGTTGATGCTCTGGAAATCATCCCCACGCGGCATGCGCAAGGGGGACGAGGTGCGGGTCTCAACCCCGGTCAATACCGCGTCGGGCAGGTCAAAGCCCTTGATCTTTTTGCCAAACACTGGCAGCGCCTCACGCAGCGCGGCAATCGCGTAGTCGGGCAGGGCGGGGTGCAAATCACCGAGCTTGACGCCCGGTTTGTACGAGGGCAACACGCTGCCAAACTGGCTCGATGTTTCACCCCGGATGAAGTCACCCACCAACTGGCCGGGCGCTTCGTAGTTACTGCCGCCCAGCACATAGGCATTGGCTTCGAGCTGGCGCTGCAGGTTGATGCCTGCCAGCGGGTGCACGGCTTTCGGATCAAATGCTCTCAATTCAAGAGCTTCCTGCGCATATTGTCCGCCGGTCACAGGCCCAAAAGCCTCAATAAACGCGGCACTGTCCTGTGGGTAGTCGACGGGTTCGATGCCGACCACCAGCCCGGCGTTGGCGTTGCGCTCGGCGCGTGAGTATTGGCTCATGCCGTTGGTCACCACGCGGCCTGGTTCGCTGGTGGCTGCTACCACGGTGCCGCCTGGGCACATGCAAAAGCTATAGACGGCGCGGCCATTTTGCGCGTGGTGCACCAGCTTGTAGGCGGCGGCGCCCAGCACCGGGTTGCCCGCGTGGCGGCCCCACAGGGCGCGGTCGATCAGGCTTTGGGGGTGTTCAATCCGAAAGCCGACCGAAAACGGTTTGGCCTGGGTGGCCACACCGCGCCCATGCAACATGGCAAAGGTGTCGCGTGCGCTGTGGCCCAGCGCCAGGATCACCTGGTCGGCGCGCAAGTCGTAAGTTTGGCCGCTGGGCTGGTCCAGCACGGTGAGTCCACGCAGTTGGCGCTGGCCGTTGGACGTGTCGACTTCCACATCCATGACACGTTGCTCAAAACGAATCTCGCCACCGAGCGTGATGATGCGTTCACGCAGGTTCTCCACCACCTTGACCAGTTTGAATGTGCCGATGTGTGGGTGCGCCTCCACCAGAATCTCGGGCGGCGCGCCAAAGTTGACAAACTCGGTCATCACCTGGCGGCCCAGGTGGCGCGGGTCCTTGATCTGGCTCCACAACTTGCCGTCCGAAAACGTGCCAGCGCCGCCTTCACCAAACTGCACATTGCTCTCGGGGTTGAGCACGTGTTTGCGCCACAGGCCCCAGGTGTCCTTGGTGCGTTCACGCACCTTGCGGCCGCGTTCCAGCACGATCGGTTTGAAGCCCATCTGCGCCAGCACCAACGCGGCAAACATGCCACACGGGCCAAAACCCACCACCACCGGGCGCAGCGGCAGATTGGCGGGCACGGTGGCCACCAGCTTGTAAGCCATGTCGGGTGTGGGTTGGATGTGTGAGTTGCCCTGGAACTGGGCCAGCAACCGGGCCTCCAGCGCCGGATCGTTCAGTGTGACGTCGACGATGAACACCGCCAGCAGCTCGGCCTTGCGCGCATCAAAACTGCGTTTGAAGACGTGTAAATGGGTGATGGCGGCCTGGTCCACACCCAGCGCCTGGGCGCTCATTCGCGTCAGGGCCTCAAACGGGTGGATGATGGGTGCGCGGTCGGCGTCGGTTTCTGCCGGGGCATCGGCGGCGCGGCGGGTCACCACCGGCAAGGCGGACAGGGGGAGTTTGAGTTCGGAGAGTCTGATCATGGCGGGCTCGTGTTCATCAAGCAAGCCGCCGATGATAAAGCGCCGCCGCGCTAGCGGCGGCGATACGGTGGTGCTTAGATCACGCCTTGCGCCAGCATGGCGTCGGCCACCTTGACGAACCCGGCGATGTTGGCGCCGTCCACATAACTCACGCTGCCGTCCGCGCGGCGACCGTGTTGCAGGCAGGCCTCGTGGATGTTTTTCATGATGCTGTGCAGGCGGGCGTCCACTTCTTCACGCGGCCAGTTCAGGCGCATGGCGTTCTGGCTCATCTCCAGGCCCGAGGTGGCGACACCGCCGGCGTTGCTGGCCTTGCCGGGGGCGTACATCACCCCGGCTGCTTCAAACACCTTGACAGCTTCCAGCGTGGAAGGCATGTTGGCACCTTCGGCCACACACTTGACACCGTTTTTCACCAGCGTCTGGGCGTCGTCACCGTTGATCTCGTTTTGCGTGGCGCAGGGCAGCGCCACATCCACCGGCACGCCCCAGGGGCGACGACCCGGCTCGAAACGGGCCTTGATGCGGTCGGCGTAGTCTGACACCCGGCCATACAGCTCGTTTTTGACTTCCATGAGTTCAGCCAGCTTGGCCGGGGTGAAGCCATCCTCATCAATGACAGTGCCACTGGAGTCCGACACCGTGACCACCTTGGCGCCCAGGGACATGGCTTTTTCAATGGCGTACTGGGCCACGTTACCGGCGCCCGACACGCTGACGCGCAGCCCGTCAAAATTCATGCCTTTGAGCTTGAGCATTTCTTCGGCGAAGTAAACCGTGCCGTAGCCCGTGGCCTCCGGGCGGATCAGTGAGCCGCCAAACGACAAACCTTTGCCGGTGTACACACAGTCGGCACGGTTGCTGAGTTTTTTGACCATGCCGGCCATAAAGCCCACTTCACGCCCACCCACGCCAATGTCACCCGCCGGCACGTCGGTGTCAGACCCGACATGACGGAACAACTCGGTCGCAAAGGCTTGGCAGAACCGCATGATTTCCGTCGGGCTCTTGCCTTTGGGGTCAAAGTTGGCACCGCCCTTGGCACCACCCATGGGCAGCGTGGTCAGCGCGTTCTTGAAGGTTTGCTCGAAGGCCAGAAACTTCAGGATCGACAGGTTCACCGAGGGGTGAAAACGCAGGCCGCCTTTGTACGGACCAATCGCCATGCTTTGCTGGATGCGGTAACCCCGGTTGACTTGCACCGTGCCATGGTCGTCGATCCAGGACACCCGGAAAATGATGGTGCGCTCGGGTTCGACCAGACGATCAAGCAGGCCTTGGTCGGCATATTTCGGGTGGGTCGAGATAAAGGGCCAAAGACTGTCCATCACTTCCGTGACCGCTTGCAAGAATTCGGGCTGGCCCGGGCTGCGCCGTTCAAGCTGTGTCAAAAAGGCGTGTGATGAGGGGTATTTCATAAATCATGCTCCATAAAAGTGCATGTCATTATAAAAAACCCCACTGTTCACACCGAGGCGTTACTATTTTTGGTGCTTAAAAATTCTTTCTCGGTGCATGACGAAAAAATGACGCAAAGAAAGAACCAAAGTGGGGCGCCAAGGCGCCCGTGTCAGTGTGCTGCGTTGGTCAGCCTGGTAAAAAGCCCTCGACGGACAAGTAGCGCTCGCCAGTGTCGTAGTTGAACCCCAGAACGGTGGCGCCTGCGGCAATCTCGGGCAGTTTCTGTGCAATGGCCGCCAAGGTGGCGCCGCTGGAGATGCCGACCAGCAGCCCTTCTTCAGTCGCACTGCGGCGGGCGTATTCGCGCGCCGGTTCGGCGTCCACCTGAATCACGCCATCCAGCAGCTCGGTTTTCAGGTTTTTGGGGATGAAGCCAGCGCCGATGCCCTGGATCGGGTGCGGCGACGGCGCACCGCCCGAGATGACCGGTGAGGCCGAGGGCTCTACCGCGTACACCTTGAGTTGTGGCCATTTCGCTTTGAGCACTTGCGCCACCCCGCTGATGTGGCCGCCGGTGCCCACGCCGGTGATGATCACGTCAATGCCTTCGGGGAAGTCGGCCAGAATCTCCTGCGCTGTGGTGCGGGCGTGCACCTCGATGTTGGCCGGGTTTTCAAACTGTTGCGGAATCCAGCTGTTGGGGGTGGCCGCGGCCAACTCCTGGGCGCGGGCAATGGCGCCTTTCATGCCTTTTTCACGTGGGGTCAGATCGAAACTGGCGCCATAAGCCAGCATCAGGCGGCGCCGCTCGATGCTCATGCTGTCGGGCATCACCAGAATCAGCTTGTAGCCCTTGACAGCCGCCACCAGCGCCAGCCCGACACCGGTGTTGCCCGACGTAGGCTCGATGATGGTGGCCCCAGGTTTCAAGTCACCCGATTTCTCGGCCGCTTCCACCATGGCCAGGGCGATCCGGTCTTTGATGGAGCCCCCCGGGTTGCCGCGTTCGGACTTCACATACACCTTGTGGCTGTTGCCAAACAGGCGGTTGATGCGGATGTGGGGCGTGTTGCCAATGGTTTGCAGGACGTTGTCGGTTTTCATCAGGGCTCCTTGAAAAGTCACGCGGTGGGGGTGGATACAGCTATTTTGAACCAGTTGTTCTGTCCATCGGGTTATATGCTTATGCCGTCAGGTGGACACGGCTTGGGCCCGATTGCCCCGATAATCCCATCGTGAAGCCCGCCAGACTGTCGCTGGTGCAATTCTGGAAACAGAGCACTGGAGGAACGTCCGGACTGCATAGGGCAGCGTAGCAGCTAACGGCTGTCCACTGAAAGACCGCAAGGTTATAAGGTGAGGATCAGAGCAACAGAGACGAGTCGCAACGGGGCAACCTGTTGCGGGTGAAACGGGCAATCTCTACGCGCAGCAATACCAAGTAGGCCAACGTTGACGGGGCCCCCGGAGTTGGCGGGTAGGTAGCACCGAGCCACTGAGTGATCAGTGGCCCAGATTAATGGCAGTCACGTCCGGGGCAACCCGGACGCACAGAATCCGGCTTATCGGTGGGCTTCACACTTTTATTTTCGTAGCGCCTGGCCCGGGCGCTATGGGGCGGTAGCCCGATCAGCCGCGTGCGAGCAGCGACTGGCCCAGTGCAAACACCGAGTTCGGCGCGTTGGTGCGCACGGTTTGCAGGCTGGGTTTTTTGAACACACCGCGGTTGGGCGCCGGCTTTTGCTCGATCTTCACGCCTTTGGCCAATTGCTCCAGCACCAGGCTGCGCAGCGTGACGGACTGCATGAATTCGGCCACCTTGGCGTTCATCGAGTCCCACAAATCCTGCGCCATGTCTTTGGCTGCAGCTTCCTCGCCCTGCAGTTTGGGCGCCGGGTCTTCCACGGCACTGATGATGTCGGCCACGGTGATGGCGTCGGTGCGGTGGCCCAGCGTGTACCCACCGCCGGGGCCGCGGGTGCTGTGCACCAGACCTTGCTGGCGCAGCTTGCTGAACATTTGTTCCAGGTAAGACAGAGAAATCTGCTGGCGTGCCGAAATGTCGGACAACGGCACGGGCCCGAGTTTTTCGCGCAGGGCGACATCAATCATGGCGGTGACGGCAAAACGACCTTTGGTACTTAAACGCATCTTTATTACTCCTGTCAGTGTCTGTCAAAGTGACACGGTTCGAACTATAAAGTTCAACTCACTTCGCGTAAATTCGTATTTAAGACATTTAAACTTCGATTAATACGAACAATCAGCGTCGCACATGAGGTCTGTTCCATGAACTTCAAGCATCTTTACTATTTCTGGGTGACAGCCCGTGCCGGTGGCATCATGCGCGCGGGCGAGCAGCTGCACACCACGCCGCAGACGCTCTCAGGCCAGATCAAGCTGCTGGAAGACTGGCTGGGGCGGGCGCTGTTTCGCAAAAACGGGCGCCAGCTGGAGCTCACCGAACATGGCCGCCTGGCGCTCGGCTATGCGGACCAGATCTTCAGTCTTGGGCAAGACCTGGAGACTGCGCTGCGCCAGACACGCAGCACCCAGAAGCGGCTGGACTTCCGGGTGGGCGTGGCCGACTCGTTGTCCAAATCCATCGCTTACCGGCTGCTGGAGCCCGCGTTTGCCATTGGCCAGCCGATCAAGCTGCTGGCCAGCGAGGGCACGTTTGATGAGTTGCTGGCTGCGCTGGCACTGCACCGGCTGGATCTGGTGATTGCCGATGAACCGATGCCGCGGCGGGTCAGTGTCAAAGCGTTCAACCATTCGTTGGGTCGCAGTGCGATGAGTTTTTTCTGCGCGCCGGGCCTCAAGTCGCGCATCCATGGCCACTTTCCGGCCTGTCTGGATGGCATGCCGATGCTGGTGCCTGGGGCATCCTCGTCCGTGCGGCGGCAATTGGAGGGCTGGTTTGCGCGGCATCGACTGGCGCCGGTGGTGGTGGGCGAGTTTGACGACGCGGCGCTGATGAAGGCTTTTGGCCGTGAAGGCCAGGGTGTGTTCATGACGCCCAGCGTGTTGGACGACGAGACCTGTGCGCAATTTGGCGTGGTGTGCATGGGGCGCACCGACGAGCTGGTGGAGGAGTTTTATGCGGTGTCGGTGGAGCGCCGCATCACCCACCCCTGTGTGCTGGCCATCACCGATGCGGCACGTGGTCAACTCTTCAGTGTTTAATCGACCCCCAGAAAATACAGAGCAAACGTATGCCGCTAGAAAAAATAAAGCACGCAGCGATCGATATCGACCTGCGGTATGCCACGCCCGACAACCTTACCGGGCAGGTCATTTACCACCATGCCATCGCCTTTTTGCACAAGGACGCCCTGGCCGCGCTGGTGTGCGCCGCCGACTTGGCGGTGGCGCAAGGCTTGCGGCTGCGGGTGTTGGATGCCTACCGACCGTCGGCCGCGCAGTGGCGCTTGTGGGGGGCGCTGCCCAACCCGAGGTTTGTGGCCGACCCGCGCATCGGTTCGATGCACACGCGTGGCGTGGCGGTCGATCTGACGCTGAACCACGCCGACGGCACGCCGCTGGACATGGGCACCGCGTTTGACGAGATGACCGAACAATCCCGCCACGGCTGCACCGACATCCCTTTGCTGGCGCAACACAACCGTCGCCTGCTGCTGGACGTGATGACCGCTGCGGGCTGGGTGCACCACCCGCATGAGTGGTGGCACTACAACCTGCCCGACCCCTGCCGTTTTCCGCCGCTCAGTGACGAGGTGGAGGGTGAGGCGCTGCTCAAATAGCGGCTAAAAGCGCTCGTGGGTCTGCAGGTAGCGCCACTGCCCCTCCGGCAGATGCGCCAGCGTGACGCGGCCGATGCGCAGGCGTTTCATGCTCACAATCTGCAGCCCGGCGCGTTCACACACATAAGCCGCCAGCCCGGGGTGCGCGCCTTTCACCGCATAACGCAGCCGGGTCGATGTCTCGCTGGTGCTGTTGACGCTGATCTTGACCGGCGGCAGCGTGTCCCGCGCGCTGGCTACCGGCGTGTTCAGACGGTGCAACTGTTCAGCCGACACCTCGCCCTGCACCTCCACCATAAATTCGTGCTCGATGACGGCAGCGTCTTCGGTCAGCTTGCGCAGCACGCGCCAATCCTGTGTGAACACCACCAGCCCGCTGGCGGCGGTTTCCAGCGGCACGCCCGCGCTCAGTTTGGCAAAGTGGCGTTTGAGCACCCGCTCACCGGACTCGTCTTGCGCCCAGTGGGTCGCGGCTTGCAGCAAGGTCTGCGCGGGTTTGACGCGTTGGTTGGCGGCGCCCGGTGGCGCCATCGCTTCCCAGCCGGGTGGTTTGTGCAGCAGCAGGGTGACCTCAGCCAGCGCCATCGGGTTGGCTTGCGGGTCGACCCGCACGGTTTGGTCCAGCACCCGCACCATGGGTTCTTCCACCACCTGGCCGTTGACCTGCACCCAGCCGCCTTCGATGATTTGCTCGGCCTCGCGGCGCGAGCAGTTGACCAGTGCGGCGACCCGTTTGGCCAGGCGTTCGCCAACCGGCACGGGCTTCGTGACAGGCGCGACAGGGCGCGGCCCCATCCGCTGATTGGGACTGGGCCGTGCCCGCACTTTGGGTGTGGCGCGGGCCGGTGCCGATGCGGTGCTTGGGCCAGGCGGTTGCCCACGCCGGGGTGGCTCGCTGCGCGTGGGCGTGGGTGCCGACGCGCGAGCGGGGGCGTTGGCTGATTGGTTTGGGGGCGCTTGGGTGCTTGAAGGCGCGCGGGTCGGGACCCGCAGTGTCGGGCGTGCGGGGGCTGCGGGTGGGGTGCGCGGAGGGCGGGGCTGGGTCATGCGGGCATGTTAACCCGCGTGACATGCCGGTGCGGGCAGACCGCGGTCAGTAGCGAGCCGGGGAGGCGATGCGTGCCAAGTGCGCCAGCAGCGAGCGTTTGGCCACCGGCCACATGCGCTCGGGCACATCGGCGTAGGCGAGCGCCAGCCAGTCGTCGGGCGTGCCATCGGGCAGCGCCTGCATGGCCGCCATCACTTGGGCCTCGCGCTGCAGGCGGTGTCTTTTGAGGCGGGCGATGGCTGCCAGCGCTTCGTCATCCGGCCCGCCGATCACATAGCCGTGGGCGGGCAGGATGAACTTCACGCCGAGCTCGACACAATGGCGGCTCAGCAGATCCAGCGAGTCCAGGTAGTCGTTCATGTCGCCATCGGGCGGGTCGACCACCGTGGTGCTGCCGTTGAGGATGTGGTCACCGCTGAACAGCAAACCGTCTTCCAGCAGCACCAGACACAAGTGGTTGGCGGCGTGACCCGGGGTGTGGATGACTTGCAGCGTGTGCCCGGTGGCCGCGGCGTCCATGTCGTCCAGCCCGGGCGCTGTCAGGTGCAAGGTTTCGTGCTGGGCCAGTTCGCGGTCCGGGGTGAAGGCGCTGGCGGCGCGTGCGGTCGGGGCGCTGGCCAGCCCCAGTATCGGGGGTGCACTGCGACCCGCTGCCTGGGCGCTGACCAGGCACATCGCCTGCAAGGGCCGTGCGCCGGGCGCGTGGTCCGGGTGCGAGTGGGTGCAGACGATCATGCGGATGTCGCCACCCGCTGCGCGCCAGAGTTTCTCCAAGTGCTCGGCATCGGCCGGGCCGGGGTCAATCGCGATGTAACCAGTGGCCGGGTCGCCCACCAGATAACTGTTGGTGCCCGGGCCGGTCATGGCGCCGGGGTTGGGTGCGGTCAGGCGCTGCACGTTTTTCAATAGCGGCACGGCGCGCTCACTTTGCCAGTCCAGCGGGTGCACGATCTGGCCGTGCGGGCACACCAGCGCCAGTTCGCCAAAGGGCATCTCGTGTTCCATGTAGCGCACCTCGCGTCCACCCATCAGCCCGGCACGCGGGCAACTGGTCCATAGCGGCTCTTCACTCTCGGCGCAGGCCTGCAACACAGCCGCCACGTTGTCAAAGGCCAGCAGGCGCTCCAATGTGCGGATGGTCGGGAAAATCATGAAGAAATTGCCCGCCGCATGCCGCGCCAGGGCATCTGCCGGGCGCAGCCAGACCGGCTCGAACTGCTCGGACTCATCGGCTACCGGGTGTTGGCCCTCGGGCATGCGCGCCACCAGAAACGGCACATCAAAGCGTTTGGCCAGGTCGCGGTCGGTGATCCAGCGGGCCAAGACAAACACCTCGTCCGCCGCCAAGCTGAGGCCGCGTGTGGCGCATTGGGTGAAAAAGTCGCGTTGGCGGTCCATCGCGTCAATGTCGGTCTGGTCGACCCAGCGGCCATCGGTATGGCGCGCCAGCAGCACACCCAGCTCTTCGAGGCTTTCGCGGATGGCGGCGATGGCCTCGGTCAGATGACTGTCGCTCTGGCCGGGGCGCCGCGTGGCCAGGTGATGGTGCTGGGCATCGGCAGCGTCCACCCCGCCGCCAGGAAACACATAAGCACCGGGCACGAAACTGGCCGTGGCCGAGCGCCGCGTCATCAGCAACTCCAGTCCATCGGGTGTGTCGCGCAACAGCAAAACAGTGGCGGCCAGGCGCGCTGGGGCGGGCTCGCGGGCGGGGTGAAGTTGTTGGGCGGGACGGGGCATGGGCAAATGATAGCGAGACGCTGTGACGGGACAACAGCGAAGAACTGAGGTGGCGGCGCAGTCGACCTGCAGGAATGCGTGGCAACCATCCATGAAGAAACGCAATACGGCATGGCGTGGGCGAGCCGCACACCCGAAGCGCCAGGGACGTGGGTTGGGCGGAGGTCGGGGGCGATTTCAAAAAGCGAAGCGTCATGAGCCCCCGGCATCTGCCCGGCCCGCGTCCCGGGTCAAAGCCGAAATGCCAGGTGTTAAAAGCGTGCGTTTCAAACGGATCGGCTGGATACGACACCCCCGCAAGTGGCCACCCAGCCCCAACGCACCATAGATAATGCCGCCATGCGCATCCCCTTTACCAAAATGCAAGGCGCCGGCAACGATTTTGTGGTGCTGGACGAAACACAAACCCGCTACGGCCTCACGCCCGAACACTACCGTTTTCTGGCCGACCGCCACTTTGGTGTCGGTGCCGACCAGATCCTGACCGTGCGCGCTTCCACCACCCCGGGCATCGATTTTTCCTACGTCATCCACAACGCCGACGGCGGCGAGGTGGAGCACTGCGGCAACGGCGCCCGTTGTTTCCTGGCCTTTGTGCGCCGCCAGGGCTTGAGCACCCAAGACCTGGTCACCGTGCAGACCATGAACCGCGTGTTGCAACTCCAGATGCAGCCTGACGGTCGTGTCACGGTCGACATGGAAGCGCCGGACTTTGAACTGGCCCACCTGCCGTTTGAAGCCAGCGGTTGGCAGGCAGAACCCTCTGGCGCCTGGTCTCAGTGGCCGTTGGCTGTTGATTTGCAAGGGCAGGCTGTTATTGTGAAAGTGGCGCTGGTGTCCATGGGCAACCCGCACGCGGTGACGCTGGTGGACGATGTGGACACCGCGCCGGTGCTCACCCACGGCCCGTTGATCCAGCAGCTGCCCGCGTTCCCGCGTAGTGTCAATGTCGGCTTCATGCAGGTGCTGGACCGCAGCCTTATCCGCCTGCGTGTTTACGAGCGCGGCGCGGGTGAAACCCTGGCTTGCGGCACCGGCGCCTGCGCCGCGGTGGTGGCGGGTATCCGCCTGGGGCTGCTCGATGCCACGGTGGATGTGGTCACCCACGGCGGCACCTTGACGATTTCCTGGCAGGGCGGCCACGCCCCGGTGATGTTGACCGGCCCGGCCACCGTGGTGTTTGACGGCGATATTGAACTCCCCAACTGAAGACAAGCATGACCACTTTCACCCAATTCCCCAGCGCCATCGGCAGCCCCATCACCGAAGACGACATTGCCAACTACCTGGCCAACACGCCCGACTTTTTTGAGCGCCATGCCGAATTGCTGGCCGCGGTGCAACTGTCCAGCCCGCACAGCCAGCGCGCGGTGAGCCTGCAGGAGCGCCAGGCCACGCTGCTGCGCGAGAAAATTCGTATGCTGGAACAGCGCATCATGGACATGATCCGCAACGTCAATGAAAACATGGTGTTGTCCGACAAGCTGCTGCAATGGGCGCGCACGCTGTTTCTCAACACCGACCCGCAGGCGCTGCCGCAACTGATCGCCGATGAGTTGGCCGACCAGTTTTCGGTGCCGCAAGTCGGTATCAAGGTCTGGGGCGTGGCGCCGCCTTACCAGGGCTACGCGTTTGCTGGGGGCGTGAGTGACGACGCCAAATCGTTTGCCACCTCGCTGACCGAGCCGTTCTGTGGCGTCAACACCGGGCTGGAAGCCATCAACTGGCTGCCCGAGCCGCAGGCAGCGGTGTCACTGGCGATTTTGCCGCTGCGTGGTGTGCCGGAAGCGACCGGGGCACACGGCGGGCTGGCCCCGGCGTTTGGTCTGCTGGTGCTGGCCTCGCCGGATGCGCAGCGCTTCAACAGCACCATGGGCACCGAGTTTCTGGCACGGATTGCCGAACTGGCCAGCGCCGCGTTGTCACGCCTGCGCTAAACAAGTCTGGCCGTCCCATGACCGACCCGCTGGTGCAGCGTTACCTGGACCATGTGCGCTTTGAGAAGCGGCTAGCCGAACGCACCGTGGCGCTGTACACGCTGGATCTCGACAAGCTGGCCCACAACGCTGCGTTGGCCGGGGTGGCGTTGCAGCAGGTGCAGAGTAGCCACATCCGCCGTTGGGTGGCGCAGATGCACAGTGGCGGTCGCAGTGGCCGGGGCATCGCGCTGATTCTGTCGGGCTGGCGCGGTTTTTACACCTGGCTGGGGCGTGAGGGCTTGGTTACCAGCAACCCGGTGCTGGATGTGCGGGCCCCCAAAGCATCGAAACCGCTGCCCAAAGCGCTGGCGGTGGCGCAGGCGGTGCAATTCGCCAATTTCGAGGACGAGCGCGCCAACCCCTGGCTGGAAGCGCGTGACGCGGCGCTGGTCGAGTTGCTGTACGGCGGCGGCCTGCGGTTGGCCGAGGTCACCGGGCTGGACGTGGCGGCCAGCGCCAGTGCGCGTGGCTGGCTGGACCTGCAGGCCGGTGAGGCGCACGTGCTGGGCAAGGGCAACAAGCGGCGCATCGTGCCGGTGGGCACGCAGGCGGTGCTGGCGGTGCAGCGCTGGCTGGTGGTGCGTGGGCAGGGCCTGCCAACGGTGACCAACCCGTCCGGCCACAGCGTTGCTGGGCCCGTAGTGGCGCCGCAACCGGCGCTGTTTATCGGTCGCAACGGCACGCGCTTGTCGGCGCAGTCGGTCTGGAAACGCTTGCGTGCGCGCAGTTTGCAAGCCGGGCTGGCGGCGCCGGTGCACCCGCACATGCTGCGCCACTCGTTCGCCAGCCATGTGCTGCAGTCCAGCAGTGACCTGCGCGGTGTGCAGGAATTGCTCGGCCACGCCAACATTCGCACCACCCAGATATATACCCGGCTGGACTTTGGCCACCTGACCCAAGCCTATGACGCCGCGCACCCGCGCGCGCGCCTCAAGCCGGGTGGTTCAAAATAGCGGTCTGTTCGTCAATTACATCTACAGGAACCTTATGCAAAAGCAAATCAGCGTGGTGTTGGACAAGGGGGTCGAATTTGCCTTTCATGTGCCCGAGGGCGTGCCGCTGGCCCACGATGTCGCCCGGGCCTGGCTCGACAAACAATTCATCGAGCTGGAGTGCGAGCCGCTGCGCGCCAGCGGCAAGGTGCTCACCGCCGACAAGGTGCTGGTGGTGACGCAGGCCGCTGGTACCACCCTGTTCAATGACGCCCAATGGGTCGCCGGTTATGTGGCCGCGGTCAGTGCCGCTTTGGGCAAACCGATGATCCGCGTGGACGTGCCGTCCATGGCGATCACCTACTGATTTTTTTTGGGACAGACCAAGGCTACACGAAGTGAGCTTGCTCTGTCCCCAACCGATTTCGAAATGCGGGACCGACCAAGCGTTACGCGAAGCGAACTTTGCTCTGTCCCCAACTGATTGCCTACCTTGAAATCGATCCGTTTGCGCGCTGGCAAGGAGCGTTCGCTTCTGCGTCGGCACCCCTGGATATTTGAATCAGCCATCGCCAAAGGCGGTGGGGATGCGGGCGAAACCGTGCGTGTGGAATCTGCCGAGGGGCAGTTTCTGGGCTGGGCAGCGTTCAGCCCCAGCTCGAAGATTCGCGCCCGGATCTGGAGTTTTGATGAGGCCCAACGTATCGATGCCTCGTTTTTTGCAGCGGCTTGTGCCAAGGCGGTCCAGGCCAGAGCGCGGTTTGACATCCAAAGCAACGGCGTGCGCCTGATCCACGGTGAATCTGATGGGCTGCCCGGGCTGATTGTGGACCGCTACGGCGACACGCTGGTGGCGCAGTTCACCAGCGCCGGGGTCGAGCGCTGGAAAGACGTGATCGCGGACGCGCTGCTGGCCACCACGGGCCTGACCAAGCTGTATGAGCGCAGCGACGCCAGCAGCCGTGCCCTGGAAGGTCTGCCCGAAGCCACGGGCTGGCTGCGCGGCACCGGACCGGTTGACCTGCTGCTGCAGGAACACAGCTGGCAGCTCGCGGTGAACATCGCTGAAGGCCACAAGACCGGCTTTTACCTGGACCAGCGCGACAGCCGCAAACGCTTTTTTAACTACTGCCAACGGCTGAAAGTTGAGCGCGTTCTCAACTGTTATTGCTACACCGGCGGTTTCACCGTGGCCGCTCTGCAAGGCGGCGCGGCCCATGTCACCTCGATCGACTCCAGCGGCCCGGCGCTGGCCAAGGCAGCGGCCAATGTGGCGCTCAACGGCCTGGCGCCCGAGCGCGCCAGTTTCATGGACGCCGATGTGAATGCCTCGCTGCGTCAATTCGTCGAACAGGGCCGCACGTTTGACGCCATCGTGCTCGACCCGCCCAAGTTTGCCCCCACCGTAGCGCATGCCGAGCGCGCCGCGCGGGCTTACAAAGACATCAACCGGCTGGCTTTCAAGCTGCTGGAGCCGGGTGGCGTGTTGTTCACCTACAGTTGTTCGGGCGGCATCAGTGCGGATCTGTTCCACAAAATTGTCGCCTCGGCAGGGTGTGATGCCGGGGTCGATGGCTACATCCACGAGCGCATGGGTGGTGCGCCGGATCACCCGATGACGATCCATTTTCCCGAGGGTGAGTACCTCAAAGGGTTGGTGGTCATGCGTAAGTAGGCGCGCTGGGCTGGGTCGTTACACTCGCTGCCTTCCAACCCGCCTGCGCACCATGTCACTGATTCCTGCCACCATCCTCACCGGTTTTCTCGGTTCCGGCAAAACCACGCTCTTGAAACGTGTGTTGGCCGAGGCCCACGGCCAGAAAATTGCCGTGATCGAAAACGAGTTTGGTGAAGAAAACATCGACAACGACATCCTGGTGACCGACGCCAAGGAGCAGATCATCCAGATGAGCAACGGCTGCATCTGCTGCACCATCCGCGAGGACTTGCGCCAGGCGCTGCAACTGCTGGCCGCCAAAAAGCGCCAGGGCCTGATTGACTTTGACCGGGTGGTGATTGAGACCACCGGCGTGGCCGACCCCGGTCCGGTGGCGCAGACGTTTTTTATGGACGACGAGATCGCCGAGAGTTATTTGCTGGACTCGATCCTGACGCTGGTGGACGCCAAACACGCCAACCAGCAGCTGGACGACCGCCAGGAAGCGCGCCGCCAGGTGGGTTTTGCCGACCAGATTTTCATCAGCAAGACCGATCTGGTGCCCGCCGAGGACGTGGCTGAACTGCAGCACCGGCTGAGCCACATGAACCCGCGCGCGCCACAAAAGGCGGTGCATTTTGGCGAGGTGGCTTTGAGCGAGGTGTTTGACCTGCGCGGTTTCAACCTCAATACCAAGCTCGACATCGACCCGGACTTCCTGAAAGAAGACGACCACAGCCATGACCACGCCGGTCACGACCATGCGCCGGGCGAGGCCTGTAACCACCCGTCGCACCAGCACGGCCATCACCACGTGCATGACGACGATGTGAAAAGTTTTGTCTTTCGCTCGGACCGTGCGTTTGACCCGGCCAAACTCGAAGACTTTCTGGGCGCGGTGGTCAACATCTACGGCCCGCGCATGTTGCGTTACAAAGGTGTTCTTTATATGAAGGGCACCGACCGCAAGGTGATTTTTCAAGGTGTCCACCAGTTGATGGGCAGCGACCTGGGCCCGGCCTGGGGTCCGGACGAAAAACGTTGTAGCAAAATGGTGTTTATCGGTATCGACCTGCCACAAGACATTTTTCTGCAAGGTATGGAGCAAAGCCTTGTGTGAGCCTGTCTTTTAACCGCACCCAGGAAGAGTGATGTTTGTCTCGCTTTTGCAACTGATGGGTTTTTCGAAGGCTGCGCCAGTACACTCGCGCGCCGATGAGAAAGCGCCAACCGGCGCAACCAGGTTGCAAGCAGCGGCGCCAGCGCCCACTTCTTCTTCAAAAGCTCATAAAAAACCCGCCAGGAGACCACCTGTGAAAGCGCCAGTCGTGAAACAGAAAGCTGTACCCGCCAAAGCGGTTATTGCCGCCAAGCCAGCACCTGCTGCCAAAGCCATTCAAGCGGCTCCAATCAAAAAGGGTGAGGTCGCGTCTCCAGCAACCCCTGTCAAATCAGTCGGCCAACCGGTTGCCAAACCAGCAGATAAACCTGTTGCCCATGTGAAGCCAGCGGCGAAACCCGCCGTTGCCAAAACAGCGGTTGCCAAAAAAGTGGAAGCGGTCAAAAAGGCGGAGCCTGCCAAAGCAACTGCGGTGCCGCAACCCATTCCATCCCGTTCCCCAAAGAAGCCTCTATCCGTGACCACTCTCGATCAAACTGAAAACGTGACTTCCACTCCCAAATTCACCAGAGCCCCGAAACCCACAGAGTCCGCGGCTGCGGTCAAACCAGCCGCTGTGGCGCAACTCACACCGCTGGGTGTGCCGGTGCGCTCGGGCCGTCCTTCCTCACGGCTGGCGCAGCTGACTGTGCCTTCCATGGCGCAGTCGGTGGCCTCCACTGCGGCCAAAGCCAGTTTTACCCAGATGACGGCGGTGCAACCCATCGTGTCGCCGCTGGCCTCGGCCATCAAAAAAGACCCCAAGCTGGCCAACAACTGGAAGAAAAAGCCGGTGGCCGAGTTGACCGACGAGGAAGTCATCGCCATGTCGGACGATGACTACATGAACGATACGCAAATGGCGTTTTTCCGCCTGAAGCTGGTGGCGCTCAAGAACGACATCCTCAGCAACGCCGGTGAAACCACCGAACACCTGCGCGAAGACACCGTGGTGGTGCCCGACCCAGCCGACCGCGCCACGATCGAGGAAGAGCACGCCCTGGAGCTGCGCACCCGGGACCGCGAACGCAAGCTGCTCAAGAAGATCGAGCAGTCGATCAACCGCATTGACGCCGGTGACTATGGCTACTGCGACGAAACCGGCGAGCCCATTGGCGTGGGGCGGCTGTTGGCGCGGCCCACCGCCACGCTGTCGCTGGAGGCGCAGCAGCGCCGCGAACTCAAGCAAAAGATGTTTGGCGATTGACGCCACCCAGCGCGGGGGCTGCTTCGTATCAGGTGTGGTGATGGCGACCAAGGACACTCAGCCCGGCCTGTTGGCACGTGTCGCCAATTTTGTGCGCAGCCCGGCTGACGCGCCTGCCCGTGAGTTGGCTGAAGGCCAGGAAGATGGCGACAGCGGTAAGCAGGCCATCAAGCGCATGATCGAACGCCGGGCCCACAACGACGCGGTGCGTCATCGCGAGTTCAGTCAGCTGCGCAAGCTGCGCGCGGCGTCGCCTGCGGCGTTGTCAGAGATGGCCGCGCGTGCCTCCTTCTACTTGGACAGTTCGAGTTTCCCGGTGTCGGAGGAGCGTGCCACCACGCTGAAGAAAATCGACGAGATCGAAGCCCAGATGTCCAAACAGTGGTGGAAAGGTCACCAGGGCGTCAGCGCCGACAATGCCACAGCGGCCGCGCCTGCGCCCGCACGGTCAACACCGGGTACAGGCGCCCCGGCTTCAGAGTCAGAGGTGGTCACCTGCAACACCTTTGCGCCGACCCTGCCCACGAATTTGGGTGAACCGGTCGCACCAAAGTCCTCCCAGGTCGCGTTTGCGCCCACCCGCTACAGCGACAACACTGGCTACAGTGAGTTTTCCAGTTCCAAGATCGTGTCGATCGACATGGATCAGACGCTGTCGGACCCCGTGCTGGAAGATGCCGCCATCCGCTTTGCCAACAGCGATGACGCGGGTGCCGAAGCGGTGTTGCTGGTGGCGATCAACGGCAACGGGGCCACGCCGGCGTCCAAAGACACCTGGACCCTGGCCCTGCTGGACATGTACCGATCCACCGGCCAGTTGGCCAGTTACGAGCGTCTGGCCCTGGATTTCGTCCAGCGTACCGACCCGGTGGGGAGACGCCCCGAGGCATCCCGCCAACCGTCTTGGCCTGTGACGCCAACGGCAGGGGCGGCGTTGCCTGACATGGGCGCGACGAATGTCACCGTTTGGCAGTCGCCAGCCGTTCTTGACAGCGCAGCGCTGGCCCGGCTGCAGGCTTGCGTGGCGACCGGGCACAACCATGCCTGTCTGGATTGGCGCGCTTTGACAACCATCACCCCCCAGGCCGCAGTGGCCTTGACCGGGATGATGGCGCAGTGGTGCGAGCAGCCGCTGACCTTGCAATGGGACCATCTGGACGTTCTGGATGCCCTGCTGCGTGCCCAGACCCCGGTCGGTGACCGGCAGGTGGCCCGGTTCTGGTGGCTGCTGCGTTTGAACATCTTGCGGGTGCTGGGGTCGCAGGACGAGTTCGAGTTGGTCTCGATGGATTACTGTGTCACCTATGACGTGTCACCGCCCACCTGGCAAAGTCCCCGCTGTCATGGCGCGCCGGGTCCGCGCGCAGCCGCCAGGGCCAAGGCGTCGGACAGCGCTGCCGGACCGGACCACACCACCCGGATGCCGCTGGCCGAGCTGAGTCCATGGTTGGATGACAACGCCAGCCGGGTGGAACTCGCAGGTGAGGTTTTAGGCGCGACGGCCGTCGGCTTGAGCCCCTTGCAGGCTGCCTTGCAGGGCCCGGGTGATGTGCTGGTCGTTGCCGACAGCCTGGTGCGGGTTGATTTTTCAGCGGCAGGCAGCATCTTGAACTGGGTTGCCAGTGCGCAGGCGGCTGGGAAAAAGATCGAATTTTGCCGATTGCCCCATCTGGTGGCGGCCTTTTTCAACTTGATAGGTATCAATGAACACGCGCGGGTCACGACCCGCACCAACTAGGACAGCTGTAACGGTATGGAACAATTTCACGGAACCACTATCATCAGCGTGCGCCGCCAGACGCCCGAGGGTGTGCAGGTGGCCATTGGCGGTGACGGGCAGGTGACGCTGGGCACCATTGTGGTCAAGGGCACCGCACGCAAGGTGCGCAAGCTCTACCACGGCAAGGTGCTGGCGGGTTTTGCCGGCGCCACCGCCGATGCCTTCACGCTGTTCGAGCGTTTTGAAGCCAAGCTGGAAAAACACCAGGGCCACCTGGTGCGTGCCGCCATCGAGCTCACCAAAGACTGGCGCACCGACCGGGTGCTGCGCCGCCTGGAAGCCATGCTGGCAGTGGCTGACAAAGAGGCCTCGCTGATCATCACCGGCAACGGTGATGTGCTGGAACCCGAAAACGGCATCGTGGCCATTGGTTCAGGCGGTGCCTACGCCCAGGCTGCGGCGATTGCTTTGCTCAACCACACCGACCTGTCGGCCACCGAGATGGTCAAAAAATCGCTGGAAATTGCCGGTGAGATTTGTATCTACACCAACATGAACCACACCGTGGAGACGTTGTGAAACCTTGTGGGACAGACCAAGAGTTACACGCAGTGAACCTTGCTCTGTCCCCAACACTTCGTCGGATGTTGGCTGTCCACCTTGTTGGACAGACCAAGATTTGCGGAGCAAATTTTCCCTTTTGCCAATACACCGTCGGATGTCTATCCCCTTGAACTGATCAGCACCATGTCATCTCTGACCCCCCAGGAAATCGTCGCCGAACTCGACAAACACATTGTTGGCCAGCACCAGGCCAAGCGCGCTGTGGCCATCGCCTTGCGTAACCGCTGGCGCCGCCAGCAGGTCGACACCGACCTGCGCAGCGAAATCACCCCGAAAAACATCCTGATGATTGGCCCCACGGGTGTCGGCAAGACCGAAATCGCCCGCCGCCTGGCGCGTCTGGCCGATGCGCCGTTCATCAAAGTCGAGGCGACCAAATTCACCGAAGTGGGTTATGTGGGCAAGGATGTGGACTCGATCATCCGCGACCTGGCCGATGTGGCCGTCAAACAAACCCGCCAGAGCGAGATGCTCAAGGTGCGCGCGCGCGCCGAAGATGTGGCCGAAGACCGCGTGCTGGACATCCTGATCCCGATGCCACGCAAAGAGTTTGGCGTGATGGAGGCCAACGAGCCCGAGAGCGCCGCACGTCAGACCTTCCGTAAAAAACTGCGCGAAGGGCAGCTCAATGACCGCGAGATTGAAATTGACGTGGCCCAGGCACCGGCCCGCATGGAGATCATGGGCCCGGCGGGCATGGAAGAAATGACCGAACAATTACGTGGCATGTTCGGTCAGCTCAACCAGACCAAAAAGCAGACCCGCAAGCTCAAGATCAATGAGGCGCTGAAACTGCTGGCCGACGAGGAAGCCGCCAAACTGGTCAACGACGACGACATCAAGACCCAGGCGCTGCAGGTGCTGGAGCAAAACGGCATTGTGTTCATTGATGAGATTGACAAGGTGACCTCACGCGCCGAGAGCGGCAGTGCCGAGGTGTCGCGCCAAGGCGTGCAGCGTGATTTGCTGCCCTTGGTGGAGGGCACGACGGTCTCCACCAAATACGGCACGGTGAAAACCGACCACATCCTGTTCATCGCCTCCGGGGCGTTTCACCTGAGCAAACCCAGCGACCTGATTCCGGAATTACAGGGGCGCTTCCCGATCCGGGTCGAGCTGACCTCGCTGTCGGTGGAGGATTTTGTGGCCATCCTGACGCAAACCCATGCCTCGCTGGTCAAGCAGTACCAGGCCCTGCTGGCGACCGAGCGGGTCAACGTGGTGTTTGCCGACGAGGGCATCACGCGCCTGGCGCAGATTGCTTTTGATGTGAACGAGCGCACCGAAAACATCGGCGCGCGCAGGTTATCCACCGTGATGGAGCGCCTGCTTGATGAGGTGAGCTTCAACGCCAGCAACCTCGCGGGCGAGACGGTTTTGGTGGATGCGCCCTACGTCGAGTCGCGTCTGGCCGAGCTCAGCAAGAACGAAGATTTGAGCCGTTACATCCTGTAACGGTGTAACAACGACCGGTCGTCAACCGGTCACTTTGCATCCCGCCTGATGGGGTGTTTGGCATCCTTAGGCATCACTTTCAGTGCGTGCGCTAAGTGCTTCATATAGAACGATTTTGTCGCGCGCCAGCCTTCAAAATCGCTTCTAAGTCTTTGATTTCATTGTAAGAATTTGTTGTAACCGTGTTTGCAGGCTATTCATTTGCTGATACAGTGCAAAAAAGTGCAATTTAGTGGTGAAAAGTGCTTTTTGCTGCCGATTTTCAGGCCGGTTTATCCAACAAAGGTTTTTCAAGTGTTTCAAGGGGCTTCCTCACTCAGTCTGGACGCAAAGGGTCGGCTATCTGTGCCGACCCGGCATCGTGACGTGTTGAGTGCCACCGCCAGCGGCCAGCTCACCATCACCAAGCACCCGGACGGGTGCTTGATGGTGTTTGCGCGGCCCGAGTGGGAGAAGTTTCGCGAACGCATTGGCTCGCTGCCGATGTCGGCGCAGTGGTGGAAACGCATCTTTTTGGGCAATGCCATGGATGTGGAGATCGATGCCACCGGTCGTGTGCTGGTATCGCCCGAACTGCGCGCGGCCGCCGGTATCACCAAGGAGGCGGTGTTGTTGGGTATGGGCAGCTACTTTGAGCTCTGGGACAAAGCGACCTACGATGCCAAAGAGGCCGAGGCCATGCAGGGCGGTATGCCCGATGTTTTCAAAGACTTTGCGTTCTGAAGGCTGGCGGTGGACAACGCATGGACACACACCACCGTGTTGTTGGGCGAGGCGGTCGACGCTTTGCTTGGCACACCTGACGCGAGCGCAGCACCTCATGCGGCGCCGGTGTACGTGGATGCCACCTTCGGCCGGGGTGGTCACAGCCGCCTGATCCTGTCGCGATTGGCCGCAGACTCTCGCCTGATCGCGTTTGACAAAGACCCCGATGCACTGGCTGAAGCCGCCCGCATCACCGACGAGCGGTTTTCCATTCGGCATCAAGGCTTCAAGCATCTGGGCGAATTGCCGCCCGCCAGTGTGGCGGGTGTGTTGCTGGACTTGGGCATCAGCTCGCCACAGGTGGACAACCCGGCGCGGGGTTTCAGTTTCAGGTTCGAAGGGCCTCTGGATATGCGCATGGACACCACCCGCGGCACCTCGGTGGCGCAATGGCTGGCCCAGGCGGAAGTCGATCAAATAACGGAGGTGATTCGTGACTATGGTGAAGAACGGTTTGCTGGCGCCATTGCAAAGGCGATTGTTGCGCGCCGACAGGCTCGGGGCCCCCTTGACACCACCACTGAACTGGCCCAGCTCGTGGCTGACACGGTCAAAACCCGCGAGCCGGGCCAGAACCCTGCAACGCGCACATTTCAGGCTTTTCGGATTTTCATCAACGCCGAGCTTGAGGAGCTGCAACAGGCGCTAGCAGGCGCACTTAAGGTCTTGCAACCCGGCGGGCGGCTGGTGGTGATCAGCTTTCACTCGCTGGAAGACCGCATCGTCAAGCAGTTCATCACCCAGCACGCCAAAGAGGTGTATGACCGGCGCGCGCCGTTTGCGGCCCCGAAGGTGATGCAACTCAAGGCGCTGGGGCGTGTGCGTCCGGGTGCAGCCGAGGTGGCGGCCAACCCGCGTGCCCGCAGCGCCATCATGCGGGTGGCCGAGCGCACCGCGTCAACGGGGGAGCCGTCGCCATGATGCGCATGAACCTGGTGTTGCTGTTGGGGGTGGTGCTCAGCGCGCTGTACCTGGTGAATGTGCAGTACGAGTCGCGCCGCCTGTTTTCTGAGTTGGACCGGGCGCGGGCGCAAGCCCACAAGCTGGAAGTGGACCACGAACGCCTGCAGGTGGAAAAGCGGGCCCAGGCAACCTCGGCGCGGATTGAGGGCCTGGCCAAATCGCGCCTGCAGATGCGCCCGGCCAACCCGGCCATCACCGCTTATGTGGCCTACACGCCAGGTGCGACCGGTCCTGCGGACGCCGTGGCCGCGGCCAACCCCGTGAGCATGGGGCGGGTGAAATGAGCCGCAGCATTGCCTACCACTCCAGTCCACTGCTGGCCAGCCCGACGCCGGTGTGGCGCAGCAAGTTCATCGTGGCCGCCATTGCGTTGGCCTTTGTGGGCTTGGCCGCTCGCGCGGTGTACATCCAGGTCATTGGCAACGATTTTTTCCAGCGCCAGGGTGAGGTGCGTTTTGCCCGCACGCTGGCACTGCCGGCCAACCGCGGGCGCATTCTGGACCGCAACGGTGTGATTTTGGCGTCCAGCATCCCGGTGCCCAGCATCTGGGCCATCCCCGAAGATGTGGACCGTGACCCGGAGCAACTCCAAAAACTGGCCAAGCTGCTGGGCATGTCGCTGCCCGAGTTAAACAAGAAGTTGCAGGACGAGGACAAGACCTTTGTCTGGCTCAAACGCCAGGTGGACGAGTCGGTCGGCAAGCAGATTGAGGCGCTGAAGATCAAAGGCGTCTACCAGCGCAAGGAATACAAGCGCCAGTACCCCGAGGGTGAGGCGGTGGCCCACGTGGTGGGCTTCACCAATGTGGAGGACAAGGGTCAGGAGGGGATGGAGCTGACCTTCAACACCGATCTGGGCGGGCGCAACGGCTCGCGCCGCGTCATCAAGGACCGCATGGGCCGGGTGGTGGAAGCCGTGGGGGATGAGATTGCGCCGGTGGACGGTCGCGATCTGCAGCTCAGCATCGACAGCAAGGTGCAGTTTTTCGCCTACCAGACCGTCAAAGAGGCGGTGTTGCAACACAAGGCCAAGGCTGGCAGCGTGGTGGTGCTCGACGTGGTCACTGGCGAGGTGCTGGCGCTGGCCAACTACCCCAGCTATGTGCCCGACAAACGGCAAAACCTCAGTGGTGAGCAGCTGCGCAACCGGGCCTTGACCGACAGTTTTGAGCCCGGCTCCACCATGAAGCCCTTCATCATCGGGCTGGCCATGGACAGCGGGCGGGTCACACCACAGACCCCCATTCAAACCGCACCGGGGCGCATCAGCATCGGCAACTCGACCATTTCAGACTCGCACGCCTACAGCACGCTCAGCGTGACCGAGGTGATCCAGAAGTCCAGCAACGTGGGCACGGTGAAGGTCGCCATGCAGATGCCCGCGCGCGCCATGTGGGAGATGTACAGCAGTGTCGGTTTTGGCCAGAAGCCGCAGGTGCCTTTCCCCGGCGCGGTGAGTGGGCGGCTGCGGCCCTACAAGGCCTGGCGGCCGATCGAGCAGGCCACCATGAGCTACGGCTACGGCCTGTCGGTGAGCCTGATGCAGCTGGCCCATGCCTATACCGTGTTTGGCCGCGACGGCGATCTGGTGCCGCTGTCCATGCTCAAAGTCACCGAGCCGCCCGTCGGCCAACCCGTCTTCAAGGCCAAAGTGGCCCGCGATGTGCGCCACATGCTGCACCTGGTCACCCTCCCTGGCGGCACCGCGACCATGGCGCAGACCATGGGGTATTCGGTGGGTGGCAAAACCGGCACCGCCCACAAGCAGGAAGGCAAAGGTTATGCCTCCAAAAAGTACCGCGGCGTTTTTGCCGGGTTGGCACCCATCGACGCGCCGCGCATTGCGGTGGCGGTGATGATCGACGAGCCCAGCAATGGCAAGTATTTTGGTGGCGTGACGGCGGCCCCCGTTTTCAGCCAAACCGTGCAGCAAACGCTGCGGGTGCTGGGCATTGCCCCGGACATGACGGTGGTGCCCCAGGTGGTGACCGAGTTGGTCGAGGAGTCGTTCTGATGCTGCAATTGCCTACCCCGTTGGAAGCCGCCCACTGGCTGCAGACCCAGGTCACCGGCACCCTGTGCACCGACAGCCGCAAGCTGCAGCCGGGTGACGGTTTTCTGGCCGGGCCGGGGGCCGCGGTGGATGCCCGTGCCCACGTGGCGGCGGCCCTGGCCGCCGGTGCCGCCGCCTGCCTGGTGGAGCAGGACGGTGTGGAAGCGTTTGGTTTTGACGACCCGCGTGTGGCCACTTATGCGGGTTTGAAAGCCGCCAGCGGGCCGGTGGCGAGTCACTACTTTGGCCAGCCCAGCCAGGCGCTGCGCCTGCTGGCCGTGACCGGCACCAACGGTAAAACCTCCACCGCATGGTGGCTGGCGCAGGCGCTGTCCAACCTGAAGCACCCGGCGCCCATGCCGTGCGGGGTGGTGGGCACCTTGGGCATTGGCATCCCGCCCGAGGTGGTGAGCACCGGCCTGACCACGCCCGACCCGGTGGCCTTGCAGGCCGGGTTGGCCGGATTTGTGGCGCGAGGTGTCCACGCCTGTGCGATGGAGGCCTCGTCCATCGGTATCGAGGAACACCGGATCGACGGCACGCAGATCCACACCGCCGTCTTGACCAACCTGACGCAAGACCATCTGGATTACCACGGCAGTATGGAAGCCTATTGGCAAGCCAAGACCCGGCTGTTTGCCTGGCCGGGGTTGCGCGCTGCGGTGATCAACGTGGACGACCCGTATGGTCTGGAGCTGGCGCAAAGTCTGACGGGGCGTGCCCAGCAAGAGGCGCCGGATGTCTGGACGGTGTCGATGCAAGCGGGCGCCGGCAACCGGGCGCGGCTGCAGGCGCAGTCGGTCGATTACAGCCGTGGCGGTGCCTGTTTCCAGGTGGTGGAGGGCGCCCAGTCCGTACAACTGACCACCCAGCTGCTGGGTGACTACAACGTGTCCAATCTGCTGGGGGTGATCGCCGCGATGCGCACACTGGGCGTGCCGCTGCAGGACGCTGCGGATGCGTGTTCAGCCCTGACGCCGGTGCCGGGGCGCATGGAGTGTGTCCATGTGCCGGGCCAGCCGCTGGTGGCGGTGGATTACGCCCACACCCCGGATGCTTTGGCCAAGGCGCTGGACGCACTCCAGCCAGTGGCTGCTCAGCGCGGCGGCCAGCTCTGGTGTGTGTTTGGCTGCGGCGGCGACCGCGACACCAGCAAGCGCCCGCTGATGGGCGCCATGGCCACCGGGCACGCCCAGCGCCAGATGGTGACCAGCGACAACCCGCGCAGCGAGGCACCGGACGCCATCATCAGCCAGATCCTGCTGGGCATGACCGGCGTGCCGACGGTGATGGTGGAGTCCGATCGTGCCGCGGCCATCGCGCAGGTGGTGGCGCAAGCCGCTGCGGCCGATGTGGTGCTGGTGGCAGGCAAGGGCCATGAGGATTACCAGGAGATCGCTGGTCAACGTTTGCCGTTTTCGGACATGGCGCAAGTCAGGCAGGCGCTGGCCCGGCGCACCGCCAGCGGAGCGACGGCATGAGTCCCCGCATGACCCTCCAGCAAGTTGCCCACTGGCTGGCCCCCGCGCAACCGGTCGGGCTGGATGATCTGCCCGAACTGGCGATCGACCGTGTGCACACCGACACCCGCACGCTGCAGCCAGGCGACCTGTTTGTGGCGCTGCGCGGTGAGCGTTTTGACGCCAATGCCTTCCTGGCTGAAGCCAAAGCCAAAGGCGCCGTGGCAGCCATTGGCCAGGGCGACAACGCGGCCGCGCAGCTGGCGCAAGCCGGTTTGCCCGGTCTGGTGGTGCCCGATGCCCGGCTGGCGCTGGCGCAGCTGGCCACCCATTACCGCGCGCAGTTCACCCTGCCGCTGATCGCCGTGACCGGCAGTAACGGCAAAACCACGGTGACGCAGATGATCGCGGCCATCCTGCGTGCCGCGCAGGGTGATGCGGCGCTGGCCACGCAAGGCAACCTGAACAACGACATTGGTGTGCCACTGACGGTGCTGCGCCTGGCGCCTGAGCACCGCCTCGCGGTGGTGGAACTGGGCATGAACCATCCCGGTGAAATTGCCACGTTGGCCGCTGTCGCCCAGCCCACCGTGGCGCTGGTCAACAACGCACAGCGCGAGCACCTCGAATTCATGCAGACCGTGCAGGCGGTGGCCGAGGAAAACGGTGCCGTGATCAGCGCCTTGCCGACTGATGGTGTGGCGGTGTTCCCGGCAGACGATGCGTACAGCGCGGTCTGGACTGAGCTGGCAGGCCCGCGCCGGGTGCTGCGTTTTGCCGAGACGGCTCGGGCGGATGCCGAGGTGTACGCCTTACAGGCCGATTGGCAAGACGCGGCCTGGCAGGTGTGCGCCGCCACGCCTGCTGGCGAGTTGCGCTACCGCCTGCACATTGCGGGCGCACACAACGTCAAAAACTCGCTGGCGGCTGTGGCCTGTGCGCTGGCGGCCGGTGTGGCTCCCGCGGCGATTACCGCAGGTTTGAGCGGCTTTGAGCCAGTCAAGGGCCGCAGCCGGGCGCTGCAGGTCACGCTGGCGGGTCGCAGCCTCACCGTGGTGGACGACACCTACAACGCCAACCCCGACTCGGTGCGTGCCGCCATCGATGTGCTGGCGGCGCTGCCGGGGCCGCGCCTGCTGGTGCTGGGCGACATGGGCGAGGTGGGCGACCAGGGGCCGCAGTTCCATGCCGAGGCGCTGGCCCAGGCGCAAGCGCAACGGATCGAACACGTGTTTGTGACTGGCGTGGAATCCGCGCGGGCAGCGATGAAATTTGACAATGTGAAGGTATGTGCCGAGATGGCTGATTTACAACAGGCCGTGCTGGCTGAATTGCCCGTTGTGGCCAGTCTGCTGGTCAAGGGCTCGCGTTTCATGAAAATGGAGCGGGTGGTGGACGCCGTTGTTGCCGCCGCGCAAGCCAGGCAGGAGGCGTCATGCTGATCTGGCTGGCTCAATGGCTGCAAACGCTCTCGCCCGATCTGGGCTTTTTGCGCGTGTTCCAGTACCAGACCTTCCGTGCGGTGATGGCCGCCATGACCGCGCTGCTGATGGGCATCGCCGCGGGTCCGTGGGTGATCCGCCGTCTGACCGCGCTCAAGATCGGCCAGCCGATCCGTGGTTACGGCATGGAGTCGCACCACGTCAAAAGCGGCACGCCGACCATGGGTGGGGTGCTGATTTTGCTGAGCATTGCCCTCTCGACCCTGCTGTGGTTTGACTGGAGCAACCGGTTCGTGTGGATCGTGCTGCTGGTGACGCTGGGTTTTGGTGCCATTGGCTGGGCGGATGACTGGCGCAAGGTGGTCAACAAAGACCCCGAAGGCATGCCGTCCAAGGAAAAATACCTGTGGCAATCGCTGATTGGCCTGGTGGCGGCGCTGTACCTGGTGTTCTCGATTTCCGAAAACTCCAACGCCCGGGTGCTGGAACTGTTTTTCAGCTGGGTGCAGTCCGGCTTCGATTTGAATTTGCCGCCCAAGGCCGGGCTGATGGTGCCGTTTTTCAAGGAAATCAGCTACCCGCTGGGTGTGCTGGGCTTTGTCATCTTGACCTATCTGGTGATTGTGGGGTCCAGCAACGCGGTAAACCTGACCGACGGGCTGGACGGCCTGGCCATCATGCCGGTGGTGATGGTGGGGGCCTGCCTGGGCATTTTTGCCTACGTGACCGGCAACGCGGTATTTGCCCGCTACCTGTTTTTGCAGCACATCCCAGGCGCGGGTGAGTTGATGATTTTTTGCGCGGCCATGAGCGGCGCCGGGCTGGCGTTTTTGTGGTTCAACACCCACCCGGCGCAGGTGTTCATGGGCGACGTGGGGGCGCTGGCGCTCGGCGGTGCGCTGGGCACCATTGCGGTCATCGTGCGCCAAGAGATTGTGCTGGCCATCATGGGCGGCATTTTTGTGGCCGAAGCCATCTCGGTGATGATGCAAGTGACCTACTTCAAATACACCAAGAAACGTTTTGGTAGCGGCAAGCGCCTGCTGAAGATGGCGCCGCTGCACCACCATTTTGAGAAATCCGGCTGGAAAGAAACGCAAGTGGTGGTGCGCTTCTGGATCATCACCATGCTGCTGTGCCTGGTGGGCCTGACCACCCTGAAGCTGCGTTGAAAAAATGACGACCCCCACGTTTCCCGTGCCATCGACCACGCCGCCGCCCGAGGGGGGTGACGTCGTTTTGGCGCAGTCCGGCGACGGCATGAACTACCTGCAAGACCAACACGTGCTGATCCTGGGTCTGGGCGCCTCCGGCCTGGCGATGGCGCGTTGGTGCGTGCGTTGTGGTGCCCGGGTCACGGTGGCCGATACGCGCAGCGCGCCACCGCAACTGGGCAAATTGCAGACAGAGGTGCCTGGCGCACGTTTTGTGGGTGGTGCGTTCGACGCGGCGTTGGTCGTGGGTAGTGATGTGCGCGCGGTGTTCAAGAGCCCAGGGCTGAGTCCGGCGGACGTGGCGCCCGTGTTTGAAGCGGCGCAAGCCATGGGGCTGTGGGCCGCCGGCGAATTGGGTTTGTATGCGCAAGCGCTGGCGCACCTGAAAGCCCAGCGTGGCTACGCCCCCGCCGTGCTGGCCATCACCGGTACCAACGGCAAAACCACCGTGACCTCGCTCACCGGGCAACTGGTGGCGCGCGCGGGCAAAACGGTGGCGGTGGCGGGCAACATCGGCCCCACCTTGCTCGACACCCTGGCCCAACACCTGGATGCCAACGACCTGCCCGATGTCTGGGTGCTGGAGTTGTCGAGCTTCCAGCTCGACGGTGAAACCAGTTTCGAGCCCACGGCAGGTGCCGTGCTCAACATCAGCCAGGATCACCTGGACTGGCACGGCTCCATGGCAGCCTACGTGTTGGCCAAGCGCCACGTCTTTGGCCAGAGTGGCCTGATGGTGCTCAACCGCGAAGATGCCGAAGTCATGCGGATGTTGCCGCCAGTGACCAAAGTCAAAGGCCAAAAGCCGCAGCCACGCCATTGCATCCTGTTTGGTGGCGACATGCCGCAGCGCCCGGGCGACTTTGGCATCGAGACCGTCAACGGCATGACCTGGCTGGTGCGCGCGCTGGACGCCGATGAGACCAAACGCAAGCGCAACGAGGTGGCTGAAGAGCTACACGTCCAGCGCCTGATGCCCGCCGACGCGTTGCGCATTCGGGGTCGCCACAACGCCATCAACGCCCTCTCAAGCTTGGCGCTGGCCAGTGCCGCGGGTTGCGCCCTGGCCCCGATGTTGTACGGTTTGCGCGAATACACCGGTGAGCCGCACCGGGTGCAGCCGATCGGCACGCTGAACGCGGTGGAGTATTTCGACGACAGCAAAGGCACCAATGTGGGCGCCACCGTGGCCGCCCTGACGGGCCTGGGTGCGGACCGCAAGGTGGTGGTGATTTTGGGTGGCGAGGGCAAGGGTCAGGACTTCTCCCCGTTGGCTGAGCCGGTGTGCCGGTATGTGCGCGCCGTGGTGCTGATCGGCCGTGACGCGCCGCTGATCCGCGCCGCGCTGGCTGAGACTGGCGTGCCCTTGTTTGATGCCACCTCGATGCTTGACGCCGTGACACAAGCGACCGCCCAGGCGCAAGCGGGCGACGCGGTGCTGATGTCCCCGGCCTGCGCCAGTTTTGACATGTTTGACAACTACGAGCACCGCGCAAAAATGTTTGTGCAGGCCGTGACTGACCTGGCGCTGGACGCCGGTGTGGTGCTGGAGGGGCAGGCGTGAGCGGCGAACGCCTCCCGTTCCTGCAACGCCTACGGCAGTGGGCCGGTGGTGGCCTGTTGGCCGCGCCGGGGGGGGACGTGCTGCCGGTGCGCCTGGGCGCGACCCACCTGGCTTCGACGGGCGCCTCACCGCTGCGCGCGCAGGGGTTTGACCAGCCGCTGTTCTGGGTCACCGTGACGCTGCTGTTGTGGGGGCTGGTGATGGTTTATTCGGCCTCCATCGCCTTGCCGGAAAACCCGCGTTTTGCCCAGTACACGCCGACTTATTTTCTGGTGCGGCACACGATGTGGCTGGGCATCGCCAGCGTCGGAGCCTTGTTGGCCTACCAGGTGCCGCTGTCCACCTGGGAAAAGGTCGCGCCGTGGTTGTTTGTGGCGTCGTTGGTGCTGCTGGTGCTGGTGCTGGTGCCCGGTATTGGCAAAAAGGTGTATGGCGCGCGGCGCTGGATCAGCGTTGGGCCGGTGAGTTTTCAGCCCTCTGAATTGGTCAAGTTCACCGTGTTGCTCTACGCCGCCAATTACATGGTGCGCAAGATGGACGTGAAAGAGCGCTTCTTGCGCGCGGTGCTGCCGATGGGCGTGGCGGTGGCGGTGGTGGGGGTGCTGCTGCTGGCCGAGCCCGACATGGGCGCCTTCATGGTGATTGCGATCATTGCCATGGGCATTTTGTTCCTGGGCGGCGTGAATGCCCGCATGTTCTTCCTGATCGTGGCGGTGCTGCTGGTGGCCTTTGGCACCATGATTGCCACCAGCGAGTTCCGCCGCGAGCGCATTTTTGCCTACCTGGACCCGTGGAGCGAGACCAATGCGCTGGCCAAGGGTTACCAGCTCACCCACTCGCTGATTGCCATCGGGCGGGGTGAGATTTTTGGTGTCGGCCTGGGTGGCAGCGTGGAAAAACTCAACTGGCTGCCCGAGGCGCATACCGACTTCTTGCTGGCGGTGCTGGGTGAGGAGTTTGGTCTGGTCGGGGTGATCCTGGTGATCGGCCTGTTTTTGTGGATGGTGCGCCGCATGATGTACATCGGCCGCCAGGCGATTGCGCTGGAGCGCGTGTTTGCCGGGCTGGTGGCGCAGGGGGTGGCGGTGTGGGTCGGCTTTCAGGCCTTCATCAACATGGGCGTGAATCTCGGCGCCTTGCCTACCAAGGGCCTGACCTTGCCGCTGATGAGTTATGGCGGCTCGGCCATCCTGATCAACCTGGCTGCCATCGCGGTGGTGCTGCGGATTGATCAGGAAAACAGAACCCTCATGCACGGAGGCCGTGTATGAGGGTTCTGTTTCACCAAAATGGAACCCGGTGCGTAGCACCGCAGGGCGCGGCAGCGGCCTGGCTGATGCACGGAGGCCGTGTATGAGCAAGTGCGCCCTGATCATGGCTGGCGGCACGGGCGGGCACATCTTCCCGGGGTTGGCGGTGGCGCAGGCGCTGCGCGAACAAGGTTGGCGCGTGCACTGGCTCGGGGGCCGTGGCCAGCCGGGCGCGCCCAGCATGGAAAGCCAGTTGGTGCCGCCGCAAGGTTTTGCTTTTGAGTCGATTGACTTTGGTGGCTTGCGTGGCAAGGGCCTGCGCACCCTCGCGCTGTTGCCGCTGCGTCTGCTCAAAGCCTTCTGGCAAAGCCTCCAGGTGCTGCGTCGTGTCAAGCCCGATGTGGTGGTGGGCCTGGGCGGCTACATCACCTTCCCGGCCGGGCTGATGGCGGTGCTGCTGGGTAAGCCGCTGGTGCTGCATGAACAAAACTCGGTGGCAGGCCTGGCCAACAAGGTGCTGGCCAAGGTGGCGGTCCGGGTCTTCACGGCCTTTCCGAACGTGGTCAAAGGCGGCCAATGGGTCGGCAACCCGCTGCGCGCGGCGTTTCTGAACCTGCCTACACCGGCCGAGCGCTTTGCCACGCGCAGCGGGCCGCTCAAGCTGCTGGTGGTGGGCGGCAGTCTGGGGGCCAAAGCGCTCAACGAGATCGTGCCGCAGGCGCTGGCGTTGATGCCCGCCGGGCAGCGCCCCAACGTCGTGCATCAAAGCGGCGCCAAGCAGATTGATGCCTTGCGCGCCAACTACGCGCAAGCCGGTGTGGCCGCCGAGCTGACGCCGTTCATCGACAACACCGCCCAAGCCTTTGCCGATGCCGACCTGATCATCTGCCGCGCTGGCGCCAGCACGGTGACCGAAATCGCCGCTGTCGGTGCCGCCGCGCTGTTTGTGCCGTTCCCCGCGGCCGTGGACGACCACCAGACGCACAACGCGCGTTTTCTGGTCGACCAGGGCGCGGGCTGGCTGGTGCAGCAGCGCGACTTGAGCGCCCAAAGCCTGGCCGACAGGCTGTCCAACATGACCCGCCCGACCCTGATGAACACAGCGCTGGCCGCCAAAAAAATGCAAAAACTCGATGCCACCCCCCAGATGGTGGCCACGTGTGAGGAACTCGCCCGATGAAACACGCTATTCAACACATTCACTTTGTCGGTATCGGCGGCGTTGGCATGTCCGGCATTGCCGAGATTTTGTTCAACCTGGGATACACCATCTCCGGCTCCGACCAGTCCGACAGCGCCACGCTGCAGCGCCTGGCCAGCCTGGGCATCCAGACGTTTGTCGGCCATGCCGCCAGCCATGTCGATGGTGCCGATGCGGTGGTCACGTCCACCGCCGTGCAGGCCGACAACCCCGAGGTGCAAGCGGCCCGGCACAGCCGCATCCCGGTGGTGCCACGTGCGCTGATGCTGGCCGAGCTGATGCGGCTGAAAAAAGGCATTGCCATTGCCGGCACCCACGGCAAAACCACCACCACCAGCCTGGTCGCCAGTGTGCTGGCCGAGGCCGGGCTGGACCCGACCTTTGTGATTGGCGGGCGCTTGAACAGCGCTGGCGCCAATGCGCGGCTGGGGCAGGGCGACCACATCGTGGTGGAAGCCGACGAGTCAGATGCGTCGTTCTTGAACCTGCTGCCGGTGATGGCGGTGGTGACCAACATCGACGCTGACCACATGGAAACCTATGGTCACAACTTTGAGAACTTGAAAAAGGCCTTTGTCGACTTCCTGCACCGCATGCCGTTTTATGGCGCCGCCATTTTGTGCACCGACGACGCGGCGGTGCGTTCCATCGTGTCACAAGTGACCTGCCCGGTCACCAGCTACGGCTTTGAAGAAGGTGCCGAGGTGCGTGCGGTGGATGTGCGTGCGGTGGACGGGCAGATGTTGTTCACCGTGCAGCGGCGCAACGGCCTGGTGATGCCCGATCTGGACGTGGTGCTGAACCTGCCGGGTCGGCACAACGTGCTCAACGCCTTGTCAGCCATTGCCGTGGCGGTGGAGCTGAGCCTGCCCGACGACGCGGTGCTGCGTGCGCTGGCCAACTTCAAGGGCGTGGGCCGACGCTTCCAGCGTTATGGCGAGATGCCCACCGCAGACGGCGGCAGCTTCACCCTGGTGGACGACTACGGTCATCACCCCATCGAGATGGCGGCCACGCTGGCAGCAGCGCGCGGCGCCTTTCCCGGGCGGCGCCTGCTGCTGGCCTTCCAGCCGCACCGCTACAGCCGCACCCGCGACTGTTTTGACGACTTTGTGAAGGTCATCGCCCAGGCCGATGCCGTGCTGCTGACCGAGGTCTACGCCGCCGGTGAGGCGCCCATCGTGGCGGCAGATGGCCGCAGCCTGGCGCGTGCGCTGCGCGTGGCCGGCAAGATCGAGCCGGTGTTTGTGGATGCCGTGGCCGACCTGCCGCAAACCATTGCGGACAACGCGCGCGGTGGCGATGTGGTGCTGTGCATGGGCGCAGGCTCGATTGGCGCGGTCAGCGCCAAGGTGGTTGAACTGCTCTCCAAAAAAGAGCTACAAGCGCAAGGGGAATAGAGGTTATGCATCCATTGGATATCCATTCCGAGAAGGTGGCCGTGCTGCTGGGCGGCCAGTCGGGCGAGCGCGAGGTGTCGCTGATGTCGGGCAACGGCGTGTTGCAGGCGCTGCAGTCGCTGGGCGTCAACGCGCACGCCTTTGACCCCAGCCAGCGTGAGCTGAGCGAGCTGAAGCAAGACGGCTTCACCCGCTGCTTCATCGCCCTGCATGGCCGCTTTGGTGAAGACGGCACGGTGCAGGGGACACTCGAATTGCTCGGCATCCCGTACACCGGCCCCGGCGTGATGGCCTCGAGCATCGCCATCGACAAGATCATGACCAAACGTCTGTGGCGGGCTGATGGCTTGCCCACACCCGCCTGGCGCAACGTCACCAGCGCCCAGGAGACGCTCGCAGCCTATGCCGAGCTGGCCCGACCCGGTCAGCCGATGATCGTCAAACCCGCTCGCGAAGGCTCCACGCTGGGCCTGACCAAAGTCACCAGCGCCGACCAATGCGCGGCAGCCTACGCGCTGGCTGCGGGCCTGGACGATGAAGTGTTGTGCGAACAATTCATCCAAGGTGACGAGGTCACTATTCCCGTGCTGGGCAGCGGCGCGCAGGCCCGCGCGCTGCCGGTGATCCGCATCGTGGCGCCTGATGGCAACTACGACTACCAGAACAAATACTTCACCGACACCACCCAGTACCTGGTGCCCTGCGGCCTGCCCGAGGGCGAAGAAGCCGCGATCCAGGCACTGGTGCTCAAAGCGTTCCGCAGCCTGCAATGCCGCGGCTGGGCGCGGGCCGACGTGATGATCGACGCCGTCACCCGCCAGCCGTATCTGCTGGAGATCAACACCAGCCCGGGCATGACCAGCCACTCGCTGGTGCCCATGTCGGCCAAGGCCGCAGGCATCGGTTACGCCGAGTTGTGCCTGCAGATCCTGCAATCCGCCACCCTGGATTACGCCGCCGCATGAAACCTGCCGCGCCCCTGCCGCTGGATGTCCGCCTGATGAATGGGCTGGCCACGCTGCTGTTTGTCGCGGCGGGTCTGTTGCTGCTGGGCGCCGGGCTGGGCTGGGGCGCGCGCTCGCCGGCGTTTGCCATCCAGGGGGTGAGCGTGACCGGTGATGTCAAACACTACAACGCCATCACGCTGCGCGCCAATGTGATGCCGCGTCTGCAAGGCACGTTTTTCACGCTCGATGTGACGGCGGCGCGCGAGGTGTTCGAGACCATGCCGTGGGTGCGCCAGGCCGTGGTGCGGCGCGAGTTTCCCAACCGGCTGAAGGTGCACTTGCAGGAGCATCAGGCGGTGGCGTTCTGGGGTGAAGACGGCAGCTCCAGCATGGTCAACAGTTTTGGCGAAGTGTTCGAGGCCAACGCGGGTGAGCTGGACCAAGACAACCTGCCACGCCTGAGTGGCCCGGTCGGCCAGTCGGCCACGGTGCTGGCCATGTACCAGACGCTGCAACCCACCCTGGACCCGCTGGACCTGAGTGTGGAGGCCCTGGAACTGTCGCCGCGCGGCGGCTGGCAGGCGCAACTCAACACCGGAACAAAGGTCGCGCTGGGCAGTGGCGGCGCGCCAGAGTTGCTGGCGCGGCTGGATCGATTCGTTCAGACCGCCACCCAGGTCACCGCGCGTTACCAGCGCACGCCAGAGCAACTGGCCTCGGTGGACTTGCGGCACCGCGACGGTTATGCGATTCGGCTCGACGGTGTGACCACGCTCGACACCCCAGACATCAAGAAACAGTAATGCAGGACAACAGGTGACATCATGGCAAAAGAGTACAAAGATTTGATTGTCGGTCTGGACATCGGCACCGCCAAGGTGATGGTGGTGGTGGCCGAGGTCATGCCCGGCGGCGAGCTCAAGCTGGCCGGCCTGGGCGTGGCGCCCAGCAACGGTTTGAAGCGCGGCGTGGTGGTCAACATCGACGCCACCGTGCAAAGCATCCAGCAGGCGCTGAAAGAGGCCGAGCTGATGGCCGACTGCAAGATCACGCGGGTCTACACCGGCATCACCGGCAGCCACATCCGCGGCATCAATTCGCACGGCATGGTCGCCATCAAGGACCGCGAGGTGAGCGCCGCCGATGTGGCCCGCGTGGTGGAAACCGCCAAGGCCATCAACATCAGTACCGACCAGCGCCTGCTGCTGGTGGAGCCGCAAGAGTTCATCATCGACGGGCAAGACGTGAAAGAGCCGATCGGCATGAGTGGCATCCGCCTGGAGGCCAAGGTGCACATCGTCACCGGCGCGCAGAGTGCGGCAGAAAACATCATCAAATGTGTGCGCCGCTGTGGCCTGGAGGTGGAGCAGCTCATGCTCAACCCGTTGGCCAGCAGCCAGTCGGTGCTGACCGAGGACGAGCGCGAACTCGGCGTGGCGCTGGTCGACATTGGCGCGGGCACGACCGATCTGGCCATCTTCACCGGTGGCGCCATCCGCCACACCGCGGTGATCCCGATTGCCGGAGATTTGATCACCAGCGACATCGCCATGGCGCTGCGCACGCCCACCAAAGACGCGGAAGAAATCAAGGTCGAAAACGGTTGGGCCAAGCAGCTGCTGGCCGACCCCGAGGCGCAGGTGGAAGTGCCCGGCCTGGGTGACCGCGGCCCGCGCATGCTCAGCCGCCAAGCGCTGGCCGGGGTGATCGAGCCACGTGTCGAAGAAATTTTCAGCCTGGTGCACCAAGTGATGCGAGAGTCCGGCTTTGAAGAAATGTTGTCCAGCGGCATCGTGCTCACCGGCGGCAGCTGTGTCATGCCCGGCATGGTCGAGCTGGGCGAAGACATCTTTTTGAAACCGGTGCGCCGCGGTATTCCCAAATACACCGGCGCCCTGTCCGACATGGTGGCCCAGCCGCGTGCTGCCACCGTGATGGGCCTGCTCGAAGAAGCCAGGTTGGCCCGCATGCGCGGCTTCAAGGTGGCGCAGAAAAACGGCTCCATGAAAACCGCCTTCAGCGGCATCAAGGACTGGTTTGTGGGGAACTTCTGACATGAACCAACAGAGCATCGACATGAGCGCCGCCGGGCCGCCCCAAGGCGCGAAGGCCCCCTCGGGGGGCAGCGCAGCACGCGAAGCGGCAAGCGTGGGGGCCAAATCCGCAAGTCCACCGGGCCGATGGCGATGTTTTGACCCGCCACCGGCGCCCCCTTTGTCCCGAATCTTTTTTAACCCTGATTTTTTACCCATTGAACCCCCAAGGAGCACACCATGACCATTGAACTCATCGACGAAGAAGCCTTCAACCAGGGCACCCAGATCAAAGTGATTGGTGTCGGCGGCGGCGGCGGCAACGCCGTGGCCCACATGATTGCCAGCGCCGTGCAAGGCGTGGAATTCATCTGCGCCAACACCGACGCGCAAGCCCTGTCCACCAGCGACGCGCACCGCGTCATCCAGCTCGGCACCACCGGCCTGGGCGCAGGCAGCAAGCCCGACAAGGCGCGTGATGCGGCTGAGTCGGCCATCGAACACATCCGCGAAGCCATCGACGGCGCCAACATGCTGTTCATCACCGCCGGCATGGGCGGCGGCACCGGCACCGGCGCCGCGCCAGTGATTGCCCGCGTGGCGCGCGAAATGGGCATCCTCACCGTGGGGGTGGTCACCAAGCCGTTCGAGTTTGAAGGCCCGCGCCGCATGGCCAACGCCGACAACGGCATGGCCGAGCTCGAAGCCAATGTCGATTCGCTGATCGTGGTGCTCAACGAGAAGCTGCTCGAAGTGGTGGGTGAAGACGCCACCCAGGACGAAGCTTTTGCCCACGCCAATGACGTGCTGAAAAACGCCGTGGGCGGCATTGCCGAGATCATCAACGTGCCCGGCCATGTGAACGTCGACTTTGAAGACGTGCGCACCGTGATGGGCGAGCCCGGCAAAGCCATGATGGGCACCGCGCTGGCTGCCGGCCCGGACCGCGCCCGCATCGCCGCCGAACACGCCGTGGCTTGCCCGCTGCTCGAAGGCATTGACCTCTCGGGCGCCAAGGGTGTGCTGGTGCTGATTTCAGCCGCCAAGGGCTCACTGAAGCTGTCCGAGTCCAAGCTGGCCATGAACACCATCCGCGCTTATGCGTCACCTGACGCGCATGTGATCTACGGCACCGCGTATGACGACAACCTGGGCGACCAGATTCGCGTCACCGTGGTGGCCACCGGCCTGAGCCGCCAGGGTGCGCGCCCCAAGCTGGTGGTGGCCCCGCCGCAGCCGCAGGTGCAGCTGCGCACCGGCACCCATGACGTGCCGTTCAACATGCCCACGCTGGACACCCAGGCCCATGCCGGCCAGGTCACCGGTTTGATGACCAGCGCCCCGCTGGGCCGCAGTCAGCCCGACTACGGCGCCATGGCCACCCCCAGCGTCTGGCGCACCCGCGACCGCACCACCGCAGCGGCCAAGGTCGATGCGCTGTCCAGCGGCGGCATGGATGACTTCGAGATCCCGGCGTTCTTGCGCAAACAGGCGGATTGATGTCGTCAATGCGAGGGCGCCAGCCACCCGGGTGGCTGGCGCCCTCGCGCTTTTTGCGGGCGATATCGCCCAAATTGGCTGGTAGCTAGCGCGGTCCACCAGTCGCCCCACCCTGAATCGCCCCACGGGGCTGTCGCGCCACAGCGACCACCGCCAGCCCTGTAGATGGGGCCTGCCCATGCTGGCGTCGTGCCGGGTTGGCGCGGACCCCCATGCGGGCCATCGCGCTCGCGTTCTCTTAATCTGCTTCAAGGACGCGCCCCAACCCCAGATCAACAATGCCGCTACTCGCCTCTAGTAGCTGCAGCCTTCGGCGAGTCAAGAGGTCACCCTCCTTGCATTTGGCTGTGCCTATTCTGGAGATAACAACATGAAGAACCGACGCTTGACGCAGGTCGCTGCAGTGGTGCTGACCACCCTGTCCCTGGTGGCTTTTGCCCAGGAGAAAAAGGGCGTCACCCCAGGTGAGGCCAATTACCAGGCCGCGCCGTCACCCTTGGCCAACGTGCCCATGGTGCAAAGCACCCACCCCAACGCCCCCAAAATGACCCGTGCCGAGTTTGACGAGGCCCGCGACATTTACTTTCAGCGTTGCGCCGGTTGCCACGGCGTGTTGCGCAAAGGCGCCACCGGCAAACCGCTGACGCCAGACATCACCATTGCCAAGGGCTCCGAGTACCTGAAAACCTTCATCAACTACGGCTCGCCCGCTGGGATGCCCAACTGGGGCACCTCCGGTGACCTGACCGAAGCGCAGGTGGACCTGATGGCGCGCTATGTCCAGCAAGACCCACCCCAGCCACCCGAGTGGGGCATGGCCGATATGAAAAGCACCTGGAAGGTGCTGATCAAGCCGGAGGACCGGCCCAAGAAAAAGATGAACTCGCTGAACATCAGCAACATTTTCTCCACCACCCTGCGCGACGCGGGCGAGGTGGCGCTGATTGATGGCGACTCCAAGCAGATCATCAGCATCCTGAAAACCGGCTACGCGGTGCACATCTCGCGTATTTCGGCGTCCGGGCGCTACCTGTTTGTCATCGGGCGGGACGCCAAGGTCAACATGATCGACCTGTGGATGGAAAAACCGGATACCGTGGCCGAAATTCGCGTGGGCCTGGAGGCGCGCTCGGTGGAGAGCTCCAAGTTCAAGGGCTATGAAGACAAATTTGTCATTGCCGGTGATTACTGGCCGCCGCAGTACGTGATCATGAAAGGCGACACGCTGGAGCCGCTCAAAATCGTCAGCACCCGCGGCATGACGGTCGACACCCAGGAATACCATCCCGAGCCGCGCGTGGCGTCCATCGTCTCGTCCGAGTACAAGCCGGAGTTTTTGGTCAATGTCAAGGAAACCGGCAAAACCATGCTGGTGGATTATTCCGACATCAACGCGCTGAAAACCACCGAAATCGGCTCGGCGCGTTACCTGCACGACGGCGGTTGGGACGCCAGCAAGCGCTATTTCATGGTGGCTGCCAACAACAGCAACAAGATCACGGTGATTGACGCCAAGCTGAACAAACTCGCCGCGATTGTGGATGTGGGCAAAACCCCGCACCCGGGCCGGGGCGCCAACTTCGTCCACCCGACCTTTGGCCCGGTCTGGGCCACCAGCCACCTGGGTGACGAGTCGATCTCGCTGATTGGCACCGACCCGGTCAAACACAAACAGTTTGCCTTCAAGAAGGTGGCCGACCTGGCCGGCCAGGGCGGCGGCTCGCTCTTTATCAAGAGCCATCCCAAGTCCCAGCATCTGTATGTGGACACGGCGCTGAACCCGGACCCGGCGGTGTCGCAGTCGATCGCGGTGTTTGACATCAAGAACCTGGACAAGGGCTTCACCGTGTTGCCGATTGCCAAGTGGGCGGGCATCACCGACGGGGGTGCCATGCGCGCACTGCAGCCCGACTTCAACAAAGCGGGTGACGAGGTGTGGATCTCGGTCTGGTCAGCCAAGGACAAGCAAAGCGCCATGGTGGTGGTGGATGACAAAACACTCACCCTCAAGGCCGTCATCAAAGACCCGCGCCTGATCACGCCCACCGGCCACTTCAACGTGCACAACACCCAGCACGACGTGTATTGATCACGCCTCCAAACCACCATGGCGGCTCTGACCGCCATGGCTTTCATCGCCACATTCAAAGACGGGTGACCCCCATGAAAACCATATTGTTATTGACCGCCATGGTCACCACCATGGCGCTATCGCTGAGCGCCCAGGCAGCCACCCCGGACGAAATTTTGACCAAGAGCGGCTGTCTGGCTTGCCACCAGCTTGAGAAAAAATCGGTCGGGCCCGCTTACAAAGTGGTGGCTGCCAAATACAAAGGGCAAGACGCCAAGGCGCTGCTGACCGAAAAAGTGCGCCTGGGCGGCAAGGGTGTTTACGGGCCGATCCCGATGATTCCCAACGGCCCCGACAAGATCAGTGACGCTGATCTGGCCACCGTGGTGGACTACATTCTCAAACTGTAGTCCGGGCCCGACGCAAGATGCGGCAGCGCACGCTTTTTGTGGCGGTGCTCGCCGCGTTGGGCGTATGTGGCAGCGTTTGGGCGCTGCCTGTTGAAACACAAGCCGTCTCTCAGGACGGCTTGTGGCGTTTGACGGCCGAGCCGTTCACCCGCACGCTGCTGCTGCAAGACGCGCTGGGCAGGCCGGTGCGCCGTTACCCCTGGCCGGAGGTCAGCGCTGCCATCCCCGCCAACGAGGTGTTGACCCCGGTGCGCTTGCAAGACCACCCGCTGCGACGCAGCTTTGTGGTGGCGTTTGGCGGTGCCGAGGTGCTGTGGGAGATTTCCTACAACCCGCAAGCGGACGTGATTTATGACGGCCTGGTGCACGACTACCGCTTGAAAGAAGGGCTGCCGCGCCCCGGCTTTTTAGGCGTTCGCGCCACCCGGCTCGATCAGCCGCTGGACGACTTCTGGATGGACCGTGCCAGCCCGCATGTGCTGGGCCGCGCCCGCTGGGCCCGGGGTGAAGCAGGCGGCCAGGTTCAGGTGATCAACCTGGACATTCGCCGCGCACGTGCCCGCCTGGGCGTGCCGCCCGGTTACCGGCTGTCGGCGGCGCAGGTGGTGGGGTCAGCGGCGGGGCGGGTCCTGCTGCTGCCAGCCTTAGACGTGACCCCACCGGTCATGCCGGTATGTGTGTCGATGACGGCCTGGCAGATGACGCCGTGCCCTGAGATGCGACAACCCAATAGCTTTTAGGCAAGGTTGATCAAGTGCTGTTGAAGCAGCGCCCTGTGGTCCAGGTGGAACAAAATTGCCGAAATGGCACCCACGTGAACGCACCTTGCCAAAACCCCACAGGCGCTTGACCACAGCAAACACATGTGCCACACGTGTGAACGACTTCTGGATTTTGGCTGGCGTAGGCGCTGTCGCCATAGACGCGTTGCTCTTTGCCATGCAACAACTCAGGCAGCGGGAGTTTGTCATGCACGTTGGCCGCAGTCACCACCGCGTGGTGGCTCAGACCACGTCTGCTGGTCATGCCGATGTGCAACTTCATGCCAAAGTACCCCTGCTGGCCCTTGCCAAGGGCTGAGAAGTTGCTCGAAAGTCGTCATGGAAATCAGCCACTTGAGCGTCTCAAAAGTCCATCACCAAGGAGAGGTTCACATGCCGCCCCGGCTGGGTGTAGGCGTCCACCAGCAAGGGCGTGGCGTTGCTGGCCACACCTTGCACGTCAGACCAGGCCCAGTAGCGGCGGTCGGTGAGGTTGATCACCGCGAAATTCAGGCGCACGCCCCGGCGTGGTCGCCACTGGGTGTGCAGGTCCAGTGTGGTGGTGGCCGCGGGCAGGAATTGCGGGTTGGGCGGGCGGGGTGTGGTGTTGGCAGCAACGTAAGGGCTGTCCAGGTCGTCCACGTGTTTGCCTTCGCTGTGGTTGAGGGTCAGTTGCACGTCCCATGCGGGCTGGCGGTAGCTCAGGCCCAGGCTCAGGGTGGCGGGGTCGATGCTGTTGAGCGGCAAACCGGTCACATCGTTGGTGCCACGCGCGCGGCCATAGCTGAACGGTGTGCAGAGTTGCCCGCCAGCCACCTGGCCCCAGTGGTACTGGCCTTGAATTTCAAAGCCGCTGATGCTGGCCTGGTCGATGTTGACGGTTTGGAACAGCGTCGGGTTGGCGCTGCTGGCGGTCAAGCCGTTGGCGGTGCCCAGGTTCTTTTTCTCCTGGATCAGGTCGTCAAAGCGGCTGGTGAAAAGGGCCATGTCCAACGCCAACCGATCCCAACGTCCCTTCACACCAAATTCCAGTGTGCGGCTTTTTTCAGGTTTCAGATCGGGGTTGGCCAGCAGCTTGGCGGTTGATGCTTCCAGCGTGCTGTTGACTTGTTGGCCCTCGGGTGCCCGAAAGCCGGTGGCGTAATTGCCGTACAGCGACCATTGCGGTGTGGCACGCCACAACACCCCCAGTTTGGGCGACACCGCTGAGCCTGACAGCGAACTGCCAGGTGCTGCGGCGGGCGGGAAGTAGCCGTCCTGGCTTCGCACGTCAATCGAAAACCGGTCAAACCGCACGCCCGGCGTGATGCTCCAGCGCTCGCTGAGCCATTCGCTTTGCAGGTAGATGGCCTGCGCTGTGTCGCGGGTGTCCGGGAAATACTTTTTGGGTGTGAAAACTGGCAGCGGCGACGGGTCGCTGCCATCGGCATAGCTCGACACATCGGTTTGCGCGACGTCCAGGCCGTAGGTCAGCTTGTGGCCCCAATCGGCGGAGAGATGCCACACTTTTTCAGCCTGCACATTGGCTTGCAAGCTGCGCTCGTCGTACGAGGTGCGGCGCAACCGCCGTCCGTCGTTGGGCCACAGGGTCTGCAGTCGGGTTTGACCATCGGACAGCGCGGCGCTGTCTTGCCAACTCAGCACGGTGGTCAGCCGGTCAGCCACGGCGGTATTCAGGCGGTAGCTGGCGTCCCAGGTCAACCGGCTGCGCGCCAGCGTGTAGTCCGATGACTCACCCACGATGGAGGCAGCCAGGGCGGTCGCCTTGTCGGTTGTAGATTGGCTTTTGTAGTTCAAGGGTAGCGGTGTGGGTGTCTGCGCCCGGCTGGACAGCAACTCCACATCACTGCTTTTGCGCACATGCTCGGCGCTGAAGGTGTGCGTTTGGCCCGCCACCGGGCGCAGCACCAGCTTGGCCAGCAGGCTTTGGCCGGTGCTGGTCTGTGGGTTGGGGGTGGTGCGGCGGGTGTCGGGTGCGTCCACGCTGCCCCAGTTGTCGAGCGCATGGGCGCGTTCGGTGACGGCGGTCAGGGACCATTCGGCCCGGTCACCCGCGCGGCGCGCCAGCGTGGCACCCAGCGTGAGGCCTTCGTCGTCGCCACCGTAGCTGGCCCAGGCTTTGCCGCCGCTGTCTTTTGCCTGGCCGTCGGCGGTGACCAGATAGTCTGCCGGGGCCAGGGTGATGAAGTTGACCAGCCCGGCCAGCCCGTCCGAGCCGTACAGCGCCGAGCTTGGGCCGCGGATCAGTTCCACCTGCTTGACCAGCCCCAGGGCCACCGTGTCGCGGCCAAAAGCGTTGCTGCCGTTGATGTAGCTGCGCGGCACGCGCACGCCGTCCACCAGCATCAGCACCCGGTTGCCGCCCAGCCCGCGGATGCTGAAGCCCGCATTGCCGTCCGCCCCGGTGGGGTTGCCGCGCCCGGTGACGGTAAAGCGCGCCGGGGCCCGCTTGACGCTGATGTTGGGCAGCGTTTTGGCCACATCGCGGATGTCGTTGATCTGCTGGGCCTCCAGCGTGTCCGGGCCGACCACCGCCATCGACACGGTCAGGTCAGCGATGGCCTGCACACTGCGGCTGGCGCTCACCACCACTTCTTTGAGCTGCCCGACCGCCTCTGGCGGCAGGGGCTGGGCCTGCAGTGGGGCGCTGGCCATCAGCATCAGCGCCATCGCCTGGGCGGCGGGGGTGAAACAAACGCATTTTTTCGGGGGTGACATCCTGAGTGCTCCGTCATGTCGTGCCGCCAGACCAAGCGCGAATCGTGATCTGGGCACGCCGGGAGCGTAGGCCTTGGCGCCCGCGTTGACCTTGAACCGGTTCAATAAAAAGCCAATCTCCAACAACGTGCACGCGCTGCGCGGCGCGGCATCCAACGGCAGCGTTGTCAGGTCAGGCTGCCCAGGGCGGTGCGCCAAACTTGAACCAAAACAAGGACAGTGACGGCGCGGGCCGGGACAATCGTGCCCCATGAGTTTTGTCACAGCCCCGACCGCGAGCACCCCACGCGCCACGCAAGGCGCCACCGCGCCCCGGTTGGTGGGTGACTTGGCTGTGTGGTTGATCATCCTGGCCGAACTGCTGACGTTTGGCATCTTTTTTGTGTCTTACGCTTTTGCACGCTTGCAAGATGTGCCGCTGTTCAATGCCTCACAAAGCACGTTGGACCTGACCTATGGCGGCCTCAATACCGCCCTGCTGATCACGGCCAGCTGGTGCGTGGTGCGGGCCATTCAGTCGGTCAAGCGCGGCGCTGTGCCACGCGGCGCCGCCTGGTTGTTGGCCGCGCTGGCGGGCGGCGGCGGGTTTGTGGCCATCAAGCTGATGGAATACGCTGCCAAATGGGCGGCAGGCGTGGATTTGTCCACCAACACCTTCTACATGTTTTACTTTTTGCTGACCGGCTTTCACTTTTTTCATGTGCTGGCGGCGATGGTGTTTCTCGCCATCCTGACCGTGCAAACCCTGCGCGGCCGCTACGGGCCGGGCGACGTGCACGCGCTGGAAACCGGCGCTGCCTTCTGGCACATGGTGGATCTGCTGTGGATCGTGCTGTTTCCGCTGATTTATGTGATGCGGTAGGGAAGGACTGGCCCGTGACCCTGCGTTTTTTTTCGGTGAATCGAATCTGGGCGATGCTGCTTGTGGCCACCGCCATCACCTGGTGGCTGGGCGAGTCAGGGCAGGTAGGCCGAGGTGGCATGCTGCCGGTGCTGGCCATCTTTGCCCTGGCTGTGTTCAAGGGTGTCTGGGTGATGAACGACTTCATGGAACTTCGCCACGCCCCGGTAGGGTGGCGCCGCCTGATGCTGGGTTGGCTGATCACGGTGACCAGCCTGATCCTGCTGGCCTACTGGCTTGGCCTGGGTTAGCACCGCTGCGACGGCATCCCCTGTTTTTTTCTTTGATGGACTTCACGCCATGACCCAGACACTCCCCACCACTGCCCCAGACCTGATGGATTACATCCTGAGTGAATTCCATGAGAAGCACCGGCAGGACCTGCCCGCGTTGATCGCGCTGGCCCAACAGTTGCCTGCCGGCCCGGAGGGCACCCGCTTTGCCGACGAGCTGCAGGCCCTGATGGTGGAGCTGGAGGCGCACATGTTCAAGGAAGAAATGCGCCTGTTCCCCATGATGGCGCAGGGCGGCAACACGTTGATCGGGCTGCTCATCGACGACATGATGCAAGAGCATGCCCGCCATAGCCTGGACACCGCTGGCATGACCGCCCGCTTGAACGCCCTGGTCGTGCCACCGGCCCAGCAAACCACGCTGGCCGCTGTGAAAGCGGGCTGGCAAGCCTTTTTGGCCGAGTTGGCCAAGCATGTGGCGGCAGAGGATGAGGCGCTGTTTTTGATGTTCACGCCGCCCGCAGGCGCCTGAGCCGCGCCGGTTTGCGGGGGCTGAAGGCGCTTGCCCGGCCCGTCGGGTGGTCTGAGTCCACACACCGCACGGGCGATCTCGCGGTGACCATGGAAAAAGTAAAATCGCCGCGTGCTCAAACAACGAACCCTCAAAACCCTGACCCGCGCCGTGGGCGTGGGCCTGCACAGCGGCCAGCGGGTGGAAATCACCCTGCGCCCGGCGCAGCCTGACACCGGCATCGTCTTTCGCCGGGTGGATTTGCCACAGCCGGTGGACATTCCGGTCTCCGCCCTGGCGGTGACCGACACCCGCATGGCCTCCACCATCTCGCACGGCCAGGCCAAGGTGCACACGGTGGAGCACCTGATGTCGGCCTGCGCGGGTTTGGGCGTGGACAACCTGTATGTGGACATCACCGCCGAAGAGGTGCCGATTCTGGACGGCTCGGCGTCGTCGTTCGTGTTTTTGCTGCAAAGCGCGGGCATCGAGATGCAAAACGCCCCCCGGCGTTTTGTCCGCTTGCTCAAGCCGGTGGAGGTGCGCCAGGGCGAAGGTGCCAACGTCAAGTGGGCCCGGCTGGCGCCCTACCACGGCTACCAGCTCAGTTTCGAGATCGAGTTCAGCCACCCGGCGGTGGACTCGACCGGCCAGCGCGTGGTGTTTGACATGAGCACCGGCTCCTACACCAAGGACATTGCCCGCGCCCGCACCTTTGGCTTCACCAAAGACGTGGAGATGATGCGCGCCAACGGTCTGGCGCTGGGCGGTGGTATGGACAACGCCATCGTCATGGACGACTACAAGGTGCTCAACGCCGGTGGCCTGCGGTATGACGACGAATTCGTCAAACACAAAATTCTCGACGCCATGGGCGACCTGTACCTGCTGGGCAAACCGCTGCTGGCCGCCTACAGCGCGTTTCGCTCCGGCCACGCGATGAACAACCTGCTGCTGCGCGAGCTGCTCAACCACCCCGACGCCTGGGATGTGGTCACCTTCGACAACGACAAGCTGGCGCCGCAGGGTTTTGCGCAACTGGCGCGCGCCTGGTAGGACTGGCGCCCCCTGCCATGTTGCTGGCTCGATGGATCATCCTCATGCTGCTGCTGGGCGCGGTGGCCTGTTTTGTGTTTTACATCGGCACTGGGCAGGCGCGGTACAAGCAATGGGGTCTGAAAATCATCAAGTGGACGGTGCTGGCCGCGCTGACTTTTTTTGCGGTGCTGATTCTGGAGCGGCTGGCCTAAGCTGACTGGGCTGCGCCACGCACCACAAGCAGCCACATCGTGCGGCTTGGGCCAGACAGTCAGCGGCTGCGCCCGCCTTTGTAAGCCGCCTTTTGCGTCTGGTTCTGCGCGCCACCCACGCCTTTGGCCTGCGCCAGCCGGGCAATCGACGTGGCCGCGTGGGCGTGGGTGATGGCCAGGCCCAGCGCGTCGGCGGCGTCCGGCCCGGGCAGGCCCGGCAGCACCAGCAGACGCCGCACCATCTCCTGAATTTGCGTTTTGTCGGCCCGGCCGTAGCCCACCACCGCCTGTTTCATCTGCAGCGCGGTGTATTCGGCCACCGGCAAATCTGCCGACACCAGCGCCGTGATCACCGCACCGCGCGCCTGGCCCAGCAGCAGGGTGGACTGCGGGTTGACGTTGACAAACACGATCTCGACCGAGGCGGCATCGGGCTCATACCGCGCCACCACCTCGCGGATACCGTCAAACAACACCTTCAGGCGCGCGGGCAACTGGTCTTTTTCGATGTGGATGGTGCTGATGGTGCCGCTGGCCACATAGGTCAGGTTGGCACCGTCCACATCCACCACGCCAAAACCGGTGGTGCGCAGGCCGGGGTCAATGCCGAGGATTCTCATGGCAGGCAGGTCGGCATCATGTCGTTAAAGCCCAAAATACCATCGCACGGAATAAAAGAACACCGGCGCCGCAAAACACAGGGCGTCAATGCGGTCGAGCATGCCGCCCGCGCCGGTGACACTTTTGTCCCGCCCTTGCCACATCGGGATGCCCCGGTCGCGTTTGAGCGCCTTCATCACCAGATGCCCCATGGTCCCGGCGGCGCAGGCAATGAAGGCCAGCGAAAACGCCTGCCCTGCCGCAAACGGGGTGATGCCGGTCAGCAGCGCCCCCAGCACACTGCCCGAGACCATGCCTGACCACCAGGCGCGCCAGGTGAAGCTCTGGCTGATCAGGGGCACCGAGGGGCGTTTGCCCAGCTCGATCAGGCGGCGCGACACCAGATGCTGGACCAGCATGCAAGTTTGCACCACCAGCACCAGGAACAGCACCAGAAACGCGTCTTTCGAGTCGTAGCCGGGGAACTTGAGCAGCAGCAGGGCCGGCACATGGCTCATGCCGTAGATGCAGACCATGATGCCCCATTGCAGCTTGGCATTGCGCTCCAGAAACTGCTGCGGGTCGTTGGCCAGAGCGCTGGCCACCGGCAGCGCCAGAAACACATACACCGGGATGAACACCACAAACAGGTTGAACTGCGCCGTGCCCACCAGCCAGTACTGCATCGGCAAAATGACAAAAAACGCCAGCACCAGGCTGCGGTGGTCGCCGTGGCGGGTGGGTGACAGCGTCAAGAACTCGCGCAGCGCAAAAAACGAGCCCACGCCAAACAGCACCAGGCGGGAGGTGTCGCCCGCCATCCAGGCCACCCAGAACACCAAAAACAGCAGCGAACTGGTTTTCAGCAGCTGCGTCAGGTTGTCCATCTCGTCGAGGTGGCGCGCTTGCCGATCCGGGTCGTCATGTTCGCGCATCGAGCGCAGAAAAATCACCAGCCCGGCCAGCAGCAACATGCCAAACAGGATGACAAACAAGGCCCCGATCTGCTGGGTGGAAGGCATGTTTCGCAGGGCTTGGTACATGGGGCTGCCCCTCAAACGTGGCGCAAGGCGATCACGGCGGCGCGGGCGCGCTGCAAAAACGCGTGGCAGTCTTCGCCGTCCAGCACCTGCATCGGCGCGCCAAAGGTGACCGAGCACAGCACCGGCACCGGCACCACCTCGCCCTTGGGCATGACGCGCTGCACGTTGTTGATCCAGGTCGGCACCAGCTCCACGTCGGGGAACTGGCGCGCCAGGTTGTACAAGCCCGCCTTGAAGGCCTGGGGTTCATCGGCAAAACCGCGCGTGCCTTCCGGGAACAGGATCAGCGAATCGCCCCCGCGCAGCGCGTCCACCAGAGGCCCCAGCGGGTCTTCGTCGGCTTGGCGGGTGCGCGAGACATAGATCACGTTGAACACCGCGGTGGTCAGCCACAACCGAAACGGCGTCTTGCCCCAGTAGTCCCGCGCGGCCACGGCGCGGGTGCGGCGGCGCAACTCTTTGGGCAGGGCGGCCCAGATCATCACCAGGTCGGCGTGGCTTTGGTGGTTGGCAAAGTAGATGCGCTGCAAGGCCTTGGGCGGGCAGCCCCACCAGCGCGCCTGCGAACCGGTCAGGATGCGGATCAACCCGAGCAGGAAATAACTCACCACGGCGGCTGCCCAGTCGAGCAACAAGGGCTTCATGGCTGACTCCGTGCCCAGGTGGTGTGGCCGTGCGTCATGGCAGCTCGGCGCTTTCCAACCGTCGCGCGATGACCGACGCGCGAGCGGCCACATAGCTGGAGTTGGGCAGTTTTTCGAAATACTTGGGCCGCGGCAGCATCACGGCCAGCCGCGCCGCTTCATAGGTGCTGAGTTTGCTGGCCGGTTTGCGGAAGTAACGCTGCGCCGCCGCTTCGGCGCCAAACACGCCTTCACCCCACTCCACGTTGTTGAGGTAAATCTCCAGAATGCGCTGTTTGTCCAGCAGCGCCTCCAGCAGCAGGGTCAGCACAAACTCCTGGCCCTTGCGCATCAGCGTGCGCTCGCCGGACAGGAACAGGTTTTTGGCCAGCTGCTGGGTGATGGTGGAGCCACCGATCACCTTGGGCGCCTTCACGGGCTTGGGCTGCGAGGCGGCGGCCTTGGCCGGGTTTTTGGCCGCCGCTTTGGCTTGGGCGCGCTCGGCCAGCGCCAGGGCCTGGGCGGCGCGTTCCTCGGCCTTGGCGTTTTTCTCCCAGGCTTTTTCCAGCGCGTCCCAGTCCACGCCGTCGTGGTTGGCAAAGCCGTCGTCCTCGCTGGCAATCACCGCACGTTTGAGGTTGCTGGACAACTGTTCGTAGGGCACCCATTGCTGGCGCCAGGGCAGGCTGCCGGTGTCCACCACCAGCCGCCAGGCCTCGGAGCGCTGGAACGCGGTGCTTTGCGGGTCGATCACCACCATGGCTGCGATGCGCGCGACAAAATACAGCTGCAGCAGCACGCCCGCTGCCATCACCAGCACAACCCAGCGCCAGACGGTTCTCATGGTGGCTCAGCCCGCCAGTTTGGCCCGCAATTCACCCAGCACCTGACCGGCCGGTGGCATGACGCCACGCCAGATGTAAAACGCCTCGGCGGCCTGGCCCACCAGCATGCCCAGCCCGTCCCGCGGCACCGCACCGTGGGCGCGCGCCCAGTCCATGAAGGGCCGGGCCCCGGGGCCGTACATCATGTCGTAGGCCAGGGCACCGGGTTTGAGCACCCGGGCAGTCACCGGCACGCCATGGCCGCCCAGGCTGCTGGCGGTGCCGTTGATGACGATGTCGAAGGCGCCGTCCAGGTGTTTGAGGTCATGGGCTTGCAGCTCGACGTTTTGCAAGGCCGCCAGGCTCTGGTGGCGCGCGGTCAGCAGCTCGGCCCGGTGCAGCGTGCGGTTGGCCACGCTGATGTGGGCGGGCTGGGCGTTGATCAGCGGGCCCAGCACACCGGCGGCGGCACCCCCGGCGCCCATCAACAGCACGCGTTGGCCCTTGAGCGGTACCCCGGCGTTTTGCTCGATGTCGTCCACCAGGCCCAGGCCATCGGTGTTGTCGGCGGTGATCTTGCCGCCCGAGAACGTCAGGATGTTGCAGGCCTGCGCCAACAAGCCGCGCTCGCTGGTGTGGGTGGCCAGCTCGGCGGCCTCAAACTTGAACGGCACGGTGATGTTGCAGCCGTGGCCACCCTCATCAAAGAAGGCTTGCACGCTGGCCGCAAAGTGGTCCAGCGGTATCTCGCGCTTGGTGTACAAAATGTCTTGCCCGGTGAGTTCGGCAAAACGGGTGTGGATCCAGGGTGACTGGCTGTGGGCCACCGGGTGGCCCATGACGCAGTAGAGGTCGGTGCTCATAAACAAGTGTCTTTCTTGGCTGGCCCAACACGCTCAGGGTGCATTGAGCCGGGTTTGCAGCGTGTCGTCACGGGTGAATTTGAAACGCGATACCACGGCAATCTGGTCAGCCTGGCGGCGCATCTCGCGGTTGAACGCGCCAAACGGCCCGGCGCCTTTGGCAATCGCCTGGGCGCGGCGGTCCAGCAGCGCATTGCCCGAGCTTTGCACCACTTCGGTGGCGATCACCCGGCCGTCATGGTTGACGGTGACGATCATGGTGAGTTCGCCATACAGCTTGTGGCCGTTGGCTTCGGGGAAATTGTCGGTGCCCTTGTCTTCGATGGCGCGGCGCAGGCGGTCGTAATAGATGGCGTAGACGGCCTCGCGTGTGGCCGGGCTGATGTAGCGCTTTTTCGGGCGCTCGTTTTCCATCTGGATGCGCCGCTCAATCTCAGCCAGCAGCTCAATGAGCTGGCGGCGCTTTTCTTCGCGTTGGACCTCATCGGGATTGAGCTTTTTTTGCAGCGGATCGGTCGGCGGCATGGCGGCCAGTGCGGACTTGACCTTGGAGAGCATCACCTTTTGCTGCTCCTGCATCTCGCGCACCTGGCGCTCGCGTTCTTGTTCGCTCACCTCACCTTGCATCGACACCATCGCATGGGGCAGCGGGCTGGTGGCGCGGCCCTTGTCGAGGTTACCGCCGCCGGCCATGTTGGCCTGGGCGATGGCGCGCGCCTTGGTGGGTTTTTCGTCGGTTTTGGCGTTGACCAGAATCACTTCCAGCGGGGTGTCTTCAAACACCCGGTTGAAGACCTCGGGGTCGACAAAACGCACCGTCAGCAAGGCCGCATGCACGGCCACGGACACGCCCAGGGCGATTTGAAGGGTGCTGAAAGACCGCAGGTTCACGGCGCGGGATTATCGCCGGGGGCGGTGGTGCCGGGTGCCGCATCGCCCTCGCTGAGGTCCACCGCAATGGCGATGGGGCCGGCCAGCGTGTCGTCGTCCGACTCGTCGTCCAGCGCTTGCTGGGCGGCGCCGCCCTTGTCGTCCTCGCCACCGTCGAGCCGCTGGGTGACCGTGCCATGGATGTCCAGCGACACCTCGTCAATGTCGCCCAGGCGCACCAGCACCCGCGCACCGCGCGGCAAGCTCTGGGCACCAGCCACCGGCAGCACCAGCGGCAGGTGGTCGGCGCGCACCAGGTTGTCCTTGAACAGGGTCGCCTCTACTTCGGTGATGCCTTGCTGCTGCACGTATTTCAGAATCCAGAAACGCTCCATGGCGTTCTGGAAGCCGTGGTAGGCCGCGTAGGTCGCGTCAAAGCTGGAGATGATGGCAAACAGGTCCACGTCCTTGGGTTTGAACGGCGCCGCCAGCGCGGCGGTTTTGCCGTGGCGGGCGCAGGCGATGATCTGCCACTGGTTGACCAGGTCGGTGTAACGGCGTAACGGCGAGCTGCTCCAGGCGTAACTTTTGACACCCAGGCCGGCGTGCGGCAGGGCTTTGGTGCCCATGCGCACTTTCACGCCCGGCGCCATGCTGGCCTGGCTGCGGTAAATGCCGGGTACACCCAGCTCGGCCAGCCAGCTGCCCCAGCTGCTGTTGGCCAGGATCATCGCCTCGGAGACGATCAAATCCAGCGGCGCGCCGCGCTGGCGCACGCTGATCTCGACCTGCTCATCGCCCTGGGGCTCGGCACCGTCGTTACCGACCAGCCGGTAGTTGTAATCGGGCCGGCTGAAGTTCTCGGGTTTGCCGCGCACGACTTCGCGTTTGGCTTTCAGGTCCAGTGCCAGGCGGTACAAAAAGGCCAAGCTGTCGCGCTGGTGGGCCAGCGGCGGCGGGTCAATGCCATGGTCAAAGCCGGGGTTTTGCAGCCACTCGGTGGTGACCACCGCATCGAGCTGGTCATGCCGCAGGTTGGCGCCAATGTGCACCCGCTCCAGCCGGGTTTCGCTGCTCTTGATGGCCAGCGTGGCTTCATCCAGCGTGACATACAGCGACACCGCCGGGCAGGCCTGCCCCTCCATCAGGGTGTAGGCCTGCACCACCTCGTCGGGCAACATGGTGATCTTGTAGCCCGGCATGTACATGGTGGACAGGCGGGCGCGGCCCAGCTGGTCGATGGCGCTGCCCGGTGAAATGGCCAGCCCCGGCGCGGCAATGTGGATGCCCAGCAGCACGGTGCCGGTGCCCAGGCCTTGCACCGAGAGCGCGTCGTCGATCTCGGTGGTGGCCGAGTCGTCGATGGAAAACGCCTGCGCGCTGGAGAGCGGCAGGTCCTCGGTGATCTGCGGCGCGTCGAGCTTCGGGAAACCAGTGCCCTTGGGGAAGTTTTCCAGCAAAAACCGCCGCCAGTGGAACTGGTAGGGCGAGTCGATGGCGCCGGCCTTGATCAATAGCTCCAGCGGGCCCAGGTGGGTGGCGCGGGAGGCCTCCACCACTGCCTTGTATTCAGGCGCGTTTTTGTCGGGCTTGAACAAAATTTTGTACAACTGGTCGCGGATCGGCTGCGGGCAGGTGCCTGCGCTCAAGTCTTTGACCCAGGCCTCAATCTGCAGGGCGATCTGTTTTTTCTTCTCGATGGCGGCCAGCGCCTGCGCCAGGATGTCTTGCGAGGCCTTGCGAAAACGCCCTTTGCCCGCGCGGCGGAAGTAGTGCGGTGCCTCAAACAGCGCCAGCAGCATGCCCGCCTGTTCACTCAAGGAGGCCTGCTCCGAGAAATAGTCGCGGGCCAGCTCGGCAAAACCAAAGTCGTCCTCGGGGGCGAACTCCCAGGCCATGTCCAGCTCGATGCCACTGGCTACCGTGTGGGCGGCTGCCATCAGCTGGGCCGGTTCGGGTTTGTCAAACCTCAGCAGAATGTTGGTCGCCTTGACCTTGACACGTTTGCCGCTGTCGAGCTCCACCTGCGCGGAGGCGTCGGTCTCCGAGAGCGCCCGGCCGGCCAGGAATTTGCCGGTTTCTTCAAATAATAAGTACATGCGCCGGATTGTCCCATGGGCGCTTGACGCGGCCTTGGGGGCTGGGTGTGATTCAAATTGCGTGGTATCTCTTGTGTTCAAGATGCCTCATGTCAAACCCAGCCCGGCGACTGGGTGATGCGCATGCGGTTTCGGGGTGAAATCACGCGCGAGACTGAGGGCACAGTACGCCCGCTACTGTGGGCGCGCGCCTTTCACCCCGAAGCCCGGTCGCATCACCCAATCACCGTGCTTGGCGCTGTCTGGGTCCGAATTTCGGCTATCAACAAATCACATCAACTCGCGCCAGGAACACCACAGGCAAGATTTGACTTTCCCCTGCCAGCGTACCAAAAACGCTCGCAGAATCAGTCGGGTGATGCGCTTTGCGTAGGTAAAGGAGGAGACCGCGTAGCGGGCGGGGGACACGTAGCAAAGCGCATCACCCGGCTGATTCAACCACCATCGTGGTATCAGCCTGCTCTCAATAGACGCATCTGAGGTCAACATCACATTGAATCGCACCCCGCGGGACGCACGCCATGGTGCGTGCCTGTATATTGCCTATGCCGTTTTCCACCATGTCACCCGACCATACAGGGAGTTTTATGAACGATCGGATCAGCCAGCTGTTGGCGCAAATGGCCGCCCTGGAGGCGGAGCTGGTCGCCGCCATCCATGAGCAGCAGAGCCGGATGTTTTTCGAGATCAAGGGCAAACGGGTGGAGTTCGAGAGCTCGGTCAAGGCCGCGCACCGCCAGCTGAAGATGAATTTTTTCCGCTGGCTGGTCAGTTTCCGTCCGCAAAATCTGATCACCGGGCCGATCATTTACGGCATGATTTTTCCGCTGCTGTTGCTGGACCTGTGTGTCAGCTTTTACCAGTGGAGCTGTTTTCCGATCTATGGCATCACCAAGGTGCGCCGCTCAGATTACCTGGTGTTTGACCGCGGCCAGCTGCATTACCTGAACTTCATCGAGAAATTTCACTGCACCTACTGCGAATACGGCAACGGCTTGATGGGCTACATGCGCGAGATTCTGGCGCGCACCGAGGCCTATTTCTGTCCCATCAAACACGCCAAAAAGGTCATGGGCACCCACGCCCGCTACAACCGGTTTCTCGACTATGGCGACGCCACTGATTACGAGGCGCGGCTGGAAGCCATTCGCCAGTCGCTGGGCAAGCTGAAATAAGCCGTGGCTAAAACCGTGGTGTACGACCTGCGTTGAGCTTGCGTGGGCGGCGTTCGGGCGGGTGGGATTCCAGCCCCTCGCACGCCTGGCGGTACTTTTGCAGTGTTTTCTGCGCCAGCCCGAGCACGCTGTCAGGCGGGTAAGCCCCCGCCTCGCGGCTGCCAAAGCGCACACCTGTCAATAGCTCCATGCCTTCGCTCGCGCTGTGGGCGGTGTAGATGTGAAAGCGCCCTTGCGCCACGGCCTCGACCACGCGCGGCTCCAGCATCAGGTGGTGCTGGTTGCGGGCGGGAATCAGCACCCCGTGCGCACCATCGAGGCCGAGCAGTTCGCAGCCTTTGAACCACCCCTCGATCTTTTCGTTGATGCCGCCCACCGGCAGCATCTCACCGTGCTGGTTGAGCGCGCCGGTGACGGCAACCGACTGCTTGACTGGCAGGCCCGACAGGCTGGAGAGCAGCGCGTAAAACTCGGCGCACGAGGCTGAGTCGCCTTCCACACCGCTGTACTCCTGCTCAAACACCACCGCCGCATTCATCGCCAGTGGGGCGATGTGGGCAAACAGGCTGGAGAGGTAGCTGTGCAGGATCAGCACACCCTTGTCGTGGATCGGGCCTGAGAGCTCCACCTCGCGCTCGATGTTGAGCAGGCCTTCTTCGCCTGCATGGGTGTGGGCCGTGACCCGTACCGGAAAACCAAACTCGTAGTCGCCCAGGTCAATCACCGTCAGCCCGTTGACTTGCGCCACCTTGGCGCCGGTCACGTCCAGCAGGCGCTCACCGTCCAGAATGGTTTCTTGCAGGCGCTGCTCGGGGTAGTTGTGGCGGTGGATGCGGGCTTGTCGGGCGGTCTGCATGTCCTGTGCATCCACCAGCGGTGCGCCACGGGCACGCGCCAGGCTGGCGGCTTCCATCACCAGCGCCTCGGCCTGGGCAAAGATGGCGCTCTGGCGCGTCTGATCTTCCGCCGCGCGGTGGGTTTCTTCCACCAGTGCCGCTACGGCGGCGGGGTTCAGGTGCGTCAGTCCCAGGCGCTGGCAGGTGTGGGCGGCAAAGATGGCGGTGGCCTGCATCGATTCGGCGCTGGCGCGAAAACTCTCAACCACGTCTACCTTGCAGCGAAAGCGCCGGGCAAACTCGGGGTCGCCTTCTTGCACCGCGTAATACTCATCGACTGAGGCGATCAGGATGATCTTGACATCCACCTCCACCGGTTCGGGTTCCAGCGCCACGGCAGCCATCGGCGCATACATCACGCCAGGCTCTTCAATCTGCACCCGGCCACTGCGCAAAAAGCGGTGCAGCTTGTCCCACACCGGCTCGTCGCTGAGCAGGTCGCGCAGGTGCAGCATCAGAAAACCACCGTGCGCCCGCACCAGGCTGCCCGCGCGGATGCGGGAAAAGTCGGTGGTCAAGGTACTGTCTTCGGCCTCGTACTCGATGCTGCCAAACAGGCTGCGGATCTGCGGGTTGTCCTCAAACATCACCGGCGCGCCCTGCAGCGCGTGGTTGTCCACCACCACATTCACCCGAAAGCGCGACAGCAGCGACACCAGCGCCTCCAGGCGCACGTCTTCGTCCTCGCAGGGCGCAAACAGTTCCAGGTTCTCCAGCACATCGTGTTGCACCTGATCCAGGTATTGCCCGAGCTTCACCGAGTCCTTGATCTGCTTGCGCAGCGCGCCACGAATGGGCTGGATCTGTTCTTCCAGCCAGGGCTTGACCGTGCGCCTGCGCAAGCTGGCCAGCGCGTCGGCCAACTGGCGTTTGAGGGCGTTGGTGTGGGTCAGATAGCGGCCGATTTCCACGCGCAAGGCTTCTTCGTCGGCATCGATGTGCATGCGCTGCTCGGGGGTGAGCGCCAGCGCCTTGCCCGAGGTGACGGGCTCACCCTGTGCGTCTTTCAGGGTGAACACCATGTTGCCCTGCTCGCGCATCAGGGCAAAGTTGCGCGCGGCGCCAAAGGCGCTCAGGTCGGCATAGGCGCGGTCCTCCTCAAGCTGTGATGCTTTTTCAAGGCGATCACTTTGGGCCCTGAAGCCCGGGTCAGCCAGCCGCTTGGGGATGTCGGACTGCAGGGTTTTGGCCAGTTGTCCCATCAGCTGGCGCAGCAATTTGCCCTCGCCGCTGGGCAGGCGCAGGGCGCGCGGGTGCTCCGGTGCATCAAAGTTGTGCAGGTAACACAGGTCGGGCGGCACCGGGCGGCGCCGGGCTTCGTCCTGCATCATCTGGCGCAGCAGGGTGCTGCGGCCGCTGCCCACCTCGCCCAGCACAAACAGGTTGTAGTCACGCTGCGCCATCGTCAGCCCAAAACGCGCGGCGGCTTCGGCGCGCTCCTGGCCAATCCAGGGCAGGCTCAGGTGCACCAGCTCGGCGGTGCTGGCAAAGTCAAACGCGGCTGGGTTGATGGTGCGGCGCAGGTCGCCGGGCTTCAGGGTCTGCAGGGGCATGGCGTACTCGTTGTGGGTGGGCGCAGCGCGAGGCGGGCCGGGGCTCAGGCGGGCCCGGTGAACACGGCGGGCAACTTGGTGGGCGCGGTGATGCGCAGCTGTTTGTTGACGTTTTCCTGGCCAAACACCACCTCGATGGCGCTCACGCTCACGCCAAACAGTGGCGCCAGAAAACGCACCATGTGGTCGGTGGCGTGGCCACCCAAGGGCTTGGCGGTGACGCTGACCTTGAGCTGCGTGCCGTGCGGTTTGCCGATGGCATCTTTGCTGGCGCTGGGTTTGCCCAGGATGTTGACCACCAGCACGTCGCCGTCCCAGGCGAAGAAGTTGTCGCCGGTGATGTTTTTGACCTGGCCACGGCTCATGGTGCGGCAAAGCCGAGCACCACCCGGCGGGTCATGGCGGATTTTTTCTCGATCTTGGTCACGATCACCGCGCCAATCTCGGCCGTGTTGGCGACATGCGTGCCGCCGCAGGGTTGCAGGTCGATCAGGGTTTCGGCGCCTATGCGGATGGTGCGAATCTGCCCGCTGCCGCGTGGCGGCTGCACCGACATGCTTTTGACCAGCGCGGGGTTGGCGTCCAGTTCGGCGTCGGTGATGGCGCCGACGGTCACCGGGTACGCGGCGGCCACCAGCTCGGCGATGGCCGCGCTCAAGGCCTCCTTGTCCAGCGCCTCGGTCATGTTGAAGTCAATGCGCGCGTAATCCGGCGTGATCGAGCAGCCGTTCACCAGTTTGGGCACGATGTGACACAGCAGGTGGCTGGCGGTGTGAAACCGCATCATCCGATGGCGGCGCGGCCCGTCAATACGTGCTGTTACCGTGTCGCCCACCTTCAGTGCGACGGGGGCGCCAAAGTCAGGGCTGAGCAACTTCGCCAGCACCTCGGGCGCGGGCTGGTGGGCAATGGCGGCGGTGAAGCTACCGTCCTCGGCCTTGCCTTTGCGGGTGTCCACAATGTCCATCTGCGCACCATCGGCCAGTACCAGCACCCCGCTGTCACCCGCTTGCCCGCCGCCCAGCGGGTAGAACACCGTGCGGTCCAGCACGATGCCTTGGGGCGTGATGGCGGTCACGGTGGCGGTGGTCTCGAACAGATAGGCGTCCTGGCGAAAGAGGTCTTGGGTCATGTGACCATCATACTGAAGCCCTGCCTGTTGCTGTCGCGACGGCGGTGTCTTGCGCCTGCGTGGCCAGGCGGCCTCGTACACTTGCCGCCTTCTCCAAATTGTGTGAATTGCCATGTCCAACCTGCCTGCCTGCCCCCAATGCACTCTTGAAAACACCTACCCCGATGGCGACAATTTTGTCTGTCCCGATTGCGGTTTCGAGTGGCCACAGGCGGCTGCCGCTGCTGAAGGCGACGCGGCGGACGGCCCGGTGCTGGATGCCAATGGCAACCCGCTGGCCAGCGGTGACACGGTCATCCTGATCAAGGACCTGAAGGTCAAGGGCTCATCGATCGTGCTGAAAAAAGGCACCAAAATCAAAGGCATCCGCCTGCCCGAAGGTGCGGGCGACCATGAGGTGGACTGCAAAACCGATCAGGGCGCCTTCATGCTCAAGGCCGAATTCATGAAAAAAGCCTGAGCCGCAGACACCATGACCACCACCTCACGTTATTGGGCTGATTTGACCGCGCTGGAATTTGCCCAGATGCAAACCAGCGGCGAGGCGGCGCGCACCATCGCTGTGCTGCCCGTGGCCGCCACCGAGCAACACGGCCCGCATTTGCCGCTGAGTGTGGACACGGTGCTGGTGGACGGAATCCTGCAAGCGGCCTTGCCACGCCTGGCGACCGACTTGAACGTGCTGGTGCTGCCTACCCAGGCGGTCGGCTTGAGCCCGGAGCACGCGCGTTTTCCCGGCACGCTGACGCTCAAAACCGAGACCATCCTGCGGCTCTGGACCGACATCGGCGAGTCGGTGGCCGCGGCGGGCATCAGCAAGCTGCTGATCTTCAACACCCACGGCGGCAACGTGAGCCTGATGGACCTCGTGGCGCGGGATTTGCGCGCGCGCTTCGACATGCTGGTGTACAGCGTGAGCTGGTTCAATTTGCCTTTGACCGATGCCCAGGGCCAGGACGTGAATGCCTTGTTCAGCTTGGAGGAGCACCGTTTTGGCATCCACGCGGGCGACATCGAGACCTCGATGCTGCTGGCGCTGGCGCCCGAACGTGTGGACATGACCCAGGCGCAACACTTTGCCTCTGCCGCACAAACGCGCGCCCAGCAGTTTTCGATTTTGGGCAACGGCAAAAGCGCCAAGCTGGGCTGGCAGATGCAGGACTACAACCCGGCGGGTGCCGTGGGCAACGCCGCTGCCGCCACCGCCGACAAGGGCCACGCCCTGCTGGACGCTGCCGGTCGCGCCTTGGCGCAGCTGCTGGGTGAGATGGACCAACTGCCGCCCGACACGCTGATTCAGCAGCCCACGCTGCGCTAATTTCTCCCCATGGTTGCCTACGATCTGTTTGCGCTGGGCGCGGCGGCCTGCTGGGCGCTGGGCAGTGTCATGTCGGTCACGCCGTCGCGGCATCTGGGGGCGTTTGCCTTCACCCGCTGGCGCATGGCGATGGTGGCGGTGATGCTGTGGACGGTGGTCGCTCTCACCGGCGGCTGGCGCACGTTTGAGACGGGCTATTGGGGCGCGATGGCGCTCAGCGGCCTGATTGGCATCTTTGTCGGTGACACCGCGCTGTTTGCCGCCATGAACCGCCTGGGGCCGCGCCGCGCCGGTGTGTTGTTTGCCACCCATGCCGCTTTCAGCGCCGCGCTGGGTTTTGCGCTGCTGGACGAACGCATGAACCTGCAGGCCTTTCTGGGCGCGGTGTTGACCCTGGCCGGCGTGATGATCGCCATCGTGCTGGGGCGCCACAAGGGCGAAACCCATGCCTGGGAGGCCGATCACGGCCATGTGGGTGCCGGGGTGGCGCTGGCGCTGCTGGCGGCGCTGTGCCAGGCGCTGGGCTCGCTCATTGCCAAGCCGGTGATGGCGCTGCAGGTGGACCCGGTGATGGCCTCGGCGGTGCGGGTCACGGTGGCCACGGCAGCTCACGGCGCCTTGCTGCTCACCGGCTTTCAGGCGGCGCGGGCCACCACCGCGCCCACGCTGCGGGTGCTGGGGCAGACCGCACTGAACGGCTTTGTGGCCATGGGCGTGGGCATGACGCTGGTGCTGCTGGCGCTGGAGAAGGGCGATGTGGGCATGGTGGCCATCCTGTCGTCGGTGTCGCCCATCATGGTGCTGCCACTGTTGTGGTTCCAGCTCAAACGCGCGCCTGCGCCGGGGGCATGGCTGGGCGCGGTGATGACGGTGGCGGGCACCGGCCTGATCCTGTGGCGCTGATGCACGATTTAGAGGTGTGGGTCTAGGAAATTTGCTGCACTGCAACAAATTTAACTTGCCAAGGCGATTTGCCTGCCTATAATTCGCTCATGTTGCACTGCAGCATAAACGAGTGAAGCAAGTGCCCCGCCCCCGTAACCCACCTTGAAGGAAACCACCATGAACATGACCATTGACCAAATGACCGCCACCAGCAAATCCAACCTGGACGCCGTCATCGGCCTGTCCAACCAGTCCTTCGCCGGGTTCGAGAAGCTGGTTGAGTTGAACATGGCCGCCGCCAAAGCGATCATGACCGAGTCGTTCGACCACGCCCAGGCCCTGCTGGCCGCCAAAGACGTGCAGCAAGTGATGGCCCTGCAAACCGGCCTGGTCGCCCCCATGGCTGAAAAGACCGCCGCTTACGGCCGCCATGTGTATGGCATCGCGGTGGAAACCAGCGCCGAGTTCACCAAGGCCCTCGAAGGCAAGGCGGCTGAAAACCAGAAGGCTTTCACCCAAGCCTTTGACAGCCTGGTGAAGAACGCACCGGCTGGCACCGAGTCGGCTGTGGCTGTGCTCAAGAGCGCCCTGGCTTCCAGCCAAAGCGCCATCGAGTCGGCTCAAAACACCGCCAAGAAGGCGCTGGCCCTGGCTGAGAGCAATGTCTCTGCCGTGACCGAGCAAGCGCTCAGCGCTGCCGCTGCGGTTAGCAAGCAGGCCTAAAGCCTTCTGACCACGCTGCTTCTTGCAGCGTCCTCAAAAAAAGCACCTTCGGTTATATGGCGTAGCTATACGTTACTATTAACCGACTAAATTGCCACTCTTGGGCTCAAGCGTGGCTTTTTTTTACCTGAAAATAAACTAGCTATGGTATATTATTAATACCAATTGTAAGACGCTTACTATTTCTATGAACGGCCAACAACGTTCCGAACAAAACCTTGCTGCTTTCGTCTCCTGGGTGGCCGGCAAGACCGACCCCGATTTCCGGGAGATGGTCATGCGCGGCCAGTTGTCCCGCCAGGAGATTGCCCGCGAGTGCGGATTTGCCAAGTCGGTGCTGCTGCAGAACCCGCGCATCAAGGACGCCCTGCGTGACCTAGAAGAACAACTTCGCTTGCGCAAAGTCTTGCCCCCTTTGGTCGAGACAAGTCCAGCCGAAGCTCCCGAACCCACAACACCCAACCCACGCGCATCAGCAGACAAGGCGCTAATGAAGCGCCTGGAATCAGAAAACGCCGCACTGCGTGCCGAGCTCTCTCTGGTGCGCGGTGATCTGGAGCGCTTTCGTTTGATGGACGATGTGCTGTGCAGCACCGGACGACTGCCACGATGAATCCACCGGTAATGACCTTGCGGGTCAGTGCGGTACGCAGCCAGAACCCGTATGGGCGAGGCGGTGCTATCTTTACCGGTGTGGAAGTGGATGATCGAGGTTGGCGCGTGGACGCCAAGACCCACTATGTAGTCAAAGCCTCCAGTCAACTGCTGCTGGCCCCGGTTGAAGCTGGCCAACTGTGGCGGGTGACCGGGCCATCTAAGCCCAACACCATCGTTATCAATGGCTACCGGCTGACTGAATCCACCATCACACCGGACGCCATGGAAATGCTGCGCCCCTCGGGCGAGCACATCATCACCCTGCTCGCGCAGGGTGATGCCTTTGAGGGGATCGGCGAAGTCAAGGCGCGGCGCTTGTGGGAGCATTTTGGGGACACTCTGTTCGCCGTGCTGGACCAGTCGGACGTGGACCAACTCGAAGCGGTAATGCCACGGGCCATGGCGCAACGCTTGGCCGAAGCCTGGCTGCAATGGGGCAACACTTTTACCTTGCAATGGCTGCAGTCCAAGGGCTTTGCCGTATCGCTGGGTCGCAAGATACTGGATTTCTATGGCAAAGACGCGGCCAAGCGTATTGAAGACGATCCTTATCGGCTTCTGAGCTTTGCCGCTAACTGGGCCGTTGTAGACACCCTCGCACAAAACACCTTTGGCCTGGTCGCCACCGATCCCCGCCGACTCGCTGGTGCGGTCGAAGAAGCCCTATACGCTTCGTTCGATGCCGGACACACCTGTATCCCCGAGGCGGAACTCCTGCAACGACTACGCTCGCTGTTGCAATCCAGTGATCTCGCCAAGTCGGCAGTCCTCCAAGCCGAATCCCTGGTGCGATTCATTCGCCAAGGTGACCGGCTGCACGCACCGGGTCCCTATGTCATGGAGCGCGGCGTGGCCCAAGCCATCGCCATTCGGGCATCCAAGGCGCTCCCCCTGCTGGACGAGCGCTCACTGGCCGCACACATCGCTGATTACCAGGGCCAGGGTGGCATTTCCCTGCACCACAAGCAGATCGAAGCACTGGCCTTGGCCAATGCTCATCCGTTTTGTGTCATCACCGGAGGTGCTGGCACGGGCAAGACCACGGTATTGCGAGGCATGTTCCAGCTTTACGAACGGGCGGGCTACACCGTGTACCCCATGGCGCTGTCAGGTCGGGCGGCCAAGCGGATCGGTGAAGCGACCGGACACAGCGCGCAGACCATTGCCGGCTTTCTCAAACACTTCGACGCCAACGCCGCACGAAACGCGGTGGTGGTGATCGACGAAGCCTCGATGGTGGATCTGCCCTCCGCGTACCGGGTGCTGCGGCAGCTGCCAGAGCACTATCGGGTGGTGCTGGTGGGTGACCCCAACCAATTGCCCCCGGTGGGTCCGGGTCTGCTGTTGCATGAACTGGCACATCACCCCCGATTACCGGTGGTGGAACTCACTCAGATCAAGCGTTACGGTGGTGCCATCGCCGAAGCTGCTGCCTTAATTCGCAGCGGTGAGTGGCCCTCACTTGCCGATGATGCAAATGCCGACATTGCTTTTGTTCCCTGTGCGCTGGATCAAATCAACGAAATCGTGCTGGGCCTGTACGACCAGGACCGCAGCGGCAGTCAGATCCTGTGCGCCACGCGCAGTGCGGCCTTCGGTGGCATGAATGCCATCAACGCGCTCTGCCAGAAGCGCATCAACGACCATGGTGAGCCGCTAATGATCTGGAACCTGGAGTTCGACCAGCCACAGGGTACCGGACTGCGGGTGGGTGACCCCGTCATCTGCCTGCGCAATGATTGGGAGATCGACCTGCAGAATGGCTCATTGGGCGTCCTGCTGTCCGCCGAGATTGCCGCGCCCGACAAGGCTCCAGGCAGCCGCATCGGAAGCGTTCTCTGGGACGACGGGCGCACGCGGGACCTGACGATCGATCTGTTGGCCCATCTGGAGCTGGCTTATGCCATCACCATTCACAAGGCCCAGGGCAGTGGCTTTGGTCGGGTCATCATCCCGGTGCGCCACAGCAAGCTTCTGGACCGCACTCTGCTCTACACCGCCGTGACGCGGGCAGAACAACAGGTGATTCTGGTGGGCGATGTACACGCCGCCAAGGCGGCCGTGTTGGCACCGCGCCATTCGGAGCGCAGGCATGTCGCTCTGGGCGCCATGCTGGACGCAGAACTGAGCGAAGGGTTGGCGACGATGAAAGGGGAAGACTGATGCAGCACACCACCGTTCGCGGCAAGTTGCACCGCGACAACACCGGCGTGGTCACGGAAATACCCATCATCGTGACCGAGCATGGCCCCTTGATGCCGCTGGTGGACTACCTGCTGGCCCATGTACAGGTACGAAGCCATGCGTGGATGGTCAAGGTGACACAGGCAGTGGGTCTGCTGCTGGACTACATGGCGGCCAACCACTCTTGCTTTGACGACCCCAAGGACTTGTTTGAGACCTTCACCCAGCGGTTGTACACCGGCACGGTGGGTAATGACGGTCACGACCCCAGTGGACTGTATTGGCAGGGACGCAATCCCCCGGTCGTGCGGGTCTTGGTCAACGCCATTTCGGCCTTCTCGGACTGGATGGCCAAGGAGTCCGGCACCAAGCCCCTCAATCCCTGGCGCGAGGCCACCCGTGGCGAAGAAATGCTGGCCTGGGCGGCATGGCATCAGAGGCGGGATCGAGCCTTTCTGGCGCATACCTGGGACCGCGAAACATCATCCCTGAGCATGACCCGTGCACGCAACACCCTGCTCAAGCGCACCCCTGTCATTGACCACGAGCCAGTGAAGCGGTTTCCCGATGACCGAATACACGATCTGCTGTTCAAGGGATTCATCGTGCCGGGCAATCAAAAGAGTCCGCGCCTGGAAGAGCGACTGAACCTACGCGACATCCTTATAACCATGCTGATGCACTATGGGGGCTTGCGGATGTCCGAACCCTTTCATCTGTATGTCCATGACGTGGTGCCCGATCCCATCCATTCAGATCGGGCCTTGGTGCGGATCTACCACCCCAGTTTGGGTGCAGCACCACCGGACTGGCTCGATGCCAAGGGTCAACCCATCAAGTGCAACCGCCTGACCTACCTGCACGGCAAGTACGCCATGCGCCCACGAAATGAATACGCCAGCAGCGACCAATGGCATGCGGGCTGGAAGGGCAACGCGCTGGACTCCCAAAGCCACTTCATGTGGATCAACTGGTTTCCGCAGTGGGCCGGCGAATTGTTCTGGAAGCTTTGGGTGCTGTGCATGGCCCAGAGGGCGCAAATGAACTGTAACCATCCCTTCGCCTTTGTAACGCAGGAAGGAAAGCCCTACGGTATTGACTCCTTTGAAAACCAGCACCGCCGCGCGGTGGAGCGCATCGGACTGCAGGCGGCAAAGGCCTTGGGGACCACGCCCCATGGGCACCGGCATGCCTACGGCCAAGCACTGGCCGATGCCGAGATTGACCCGATCTTCCGCAAGAAGGCGCTGCACCACAAGTCACTGGAATCGCAGGTGGTCTACACCGAGCCCGACCGGGCCAAGCTGGTACGGGCACTGGAGGCCGCCACTGACCGTGAAAAGGCTGGCACGGTGCTGCCGCCACCCGACTTCTTGGCGTTCGGCTTCAAGGACGTGGACCCGCTGGGCCTGATGAGCGGCCCGAATCCGAAATTGGTAAGGAGAAACTGATGGTAGCAAGAATCAAAGGAACCGATCAGAATTTTGACCCCGAATTCCGTTTCCTGCTGGCCATCAATCCGGCCTTTGAGGACTGGCGGGCATTGGCCGCTGAGTGGTACTCACCGCAGAAGAATTACTCCCCCAAGGCCACTGCTCTCAGTGCCTTCTTCGTGCATTACCTGCACGGGCAGTCGCTGGATAAGAACCCATACAGCTTGTTTGATGCCAGAACGCCTCTCCCCGATCTCTGGAAAACATTGGAGTTGGGGAAACTTGCTTCAAATCATGGAAGAGTTCAACACGACATCATCAGCAATTTCCTCGACTGGGTTCTGCGCACCACGCTTGCGCGACCCGATGCCGAGGGTCACTTGGTCGTGCCCGCGGACCTGCGAAACCCGTTTCCCCGGATGCGGAGCCAAACTACCTGCAAGGGCTCCGACATCACGCTATCGCATGTGCTGGCCATCGATCCGCGCATGGTGCATTGGCAAACACTCGCCGCCGAGTGGTTGGGTACCCAGAAGCTAGGCTTGTCCCCCCGCCTCAAGGCTCTGGACAAGTTTCTGGTGCAGTACCTCGTTGGCTGCAATCAGTCGCGCCACCCGGCAGTGTGGCTCCAACGAAGCACGCCCAAACCAAGCTTTTGCGACATGATTGTAAAGGGCAAAAGCAAAGGTTCTATTGGGTTGTTGGGCCGCTCAGATGTGCCACTCAACAACTGCGTCGCCGATTTCCTCGATTGGGTACTCGCCGAAAAGCTCGCGATCGAGGACGATCATGGGCACAAGCTGGTGCCCCATGAACTCCACAACCCGGTGGCGAGATTGACCAAATCTGGCATGGGATCACTCACCGAAACCACCAAGTCTTCGTTATCGATCCGCTACATCAGGGATCTGCGCGGCATGCTGGCTGAGGGGCCAACCTTTCGAGATTGGAAATGGGCGCAACAGTCCATGGAGGGGGGGAATAGTGGCGGGGAATGGTTCGTGGTGGACCCGCAGTTGGTGAATCCTGATGACCCCGACTGCGTATGGCGCGAGCGAGCGTCGACCAAGTATGATGTGAAAAATCTCCAACTTCCAAGTCGTGTCACCGAACTCTGGTCGCCAGTTCGTGCTGTGGCGCTCTACCTCAAGTTGGAACTGCCGCTACGCACGTTTCAAGTCCGCATGTTGGACTCTGGCGAGGCCGATACTTGGCGCTACCTCCATGGACCGAAGGGTGGGAGCTTCGAATTGAACGACTCACCGCTGGCTACTGGCAGCGCCACTCGACCCTACCAGCGTGGCGTGTTCCACCGCAGTGCCAATGAGGTGGGTGCGGGACTCTTCATCAACACCAACAAGACGGCCGACATCAATAAGCCAGAAAACTCCAAAGGATATGTGGTTCCCTGGGCCCACGAGACGGTGCTGTACTGGCTGGAGAAGCTGCGCCGCTGGCAGGAGCGCTACAACCCCATCCAGATGCCCATGGAGTGGAGTGCGTTGGAGTTAAAGCACTTTGGGGATACTCCACCGCACCCCGAGGTGCTGGCAGCACGCGGCACCGCCTGTTTCCTGTTCAGGGATGCGGCAGCCAAGGGGGTTGATCGACAGAAACCGCTAGTTAGCACTGCACTCCATCGCCCTTGGTATCTGCTCCTGGCCCGCCTGGAGAAACGCTGCGCAGAGAGCAACCAGACCCTGGACGACGGCACTCCTATCCAGTTTATCCAACAGGGCACAAGCGTCAACACGCACTACCCCCTTCACGCCCTGCGCGTCTCGCTGATCAGCTACTTGGTGCTGGACCAGCAACTGCCGATAGTAGTGGTCTCCAAACTGATTGCCGGTCACGCCCGCATCATCATGACCCTGTACTACACCAAGTTCGGGTATGCCTACATGAAGGAAGTGCTGGAAATTGCCGAGCGCAAGACCTTGGCGGCGGATGAGGCCAACCATCGGCGCTTCCTGCTGGACGCGACCATGGAGCAGGTCAGCCAGCGCTTTGCCAGCGTCAGTGGGGATGCCATGCACGCCGCCGTCGGGCAGAGGTCGGCGGCAGGCTTGGTGTTTGAAGACAAGGGCATCTGTCCGGTGGGTGGGTCGATGTGTGATGTGGGAGGGGCTCAGATTGGATCCGACTCACACAACCATTTCGGCCCTGTCCTTGGCTACCCTCACGAGCGCAATTGTGTGCGCTGCCGTTTCTTCCTGAGTGGCCCGGCCTTCCTGCCCGGTCTGCAAGCCCACTTCAATGCGGTGAGCTACGAGGCGCACGAACGCGCCGAGCGCCATAACAACCTGCATGAAGATGTCACCCTCATGGAAAACCGTCGTGCCGACTGTGAGCGCAATGGCCGCTTGTTCACACAACACCGGGAACTGGAAAGCCTCTCGCAACGCTACGAGGCCGAGGCCGAGGCGATGGGCAAGCTGGTCAATGACCTTCAGGCGACCTATCACCTGATCGGGCGTTCACTGGAAATCCTCAAGGACGAGCAGAAACAGGGTGTGCAGTTGGTGGCTGTCGGGGCGATGACTGACATTCAAGCTGGGTTCATCGAGACGCCTTCCGAATTGCACCAGATCGAAGTGCTGTGTGAGAACGCAGTGATCTACCCCGAGATCGATGCCCGCAAGCCGGTGCTACAGCGCAGCCAGTTGCTGGACTGCATGCTGGAGTTCAACAAGATGAAGCCCGTGTTCTTCCAGCTCAAACCCAAACAGCAATTGGCGGCAGGCAATGCGGTGATGCATCTCATTCAAGCACGCACCGGTTCACTCAAGGGGGCCTTGGACTATGTGGAAGGCCTGCGGCGCCTTCGTGACCTGGGCATTGTGGATGAAACCTGGGATGCGATTGCTCAGAGCGTAGCCGGTACCCCGGTACGCCAGATCATTGAGGCAGCCCGCAAGAACCGCAGCTTACCCGGACCCCAAGGAGACAAAGATGAATCCTGACGAACTGCTGGAACAACTTAAGGCCAATGCCAATCCACGCAAGCAAAAGAATCTCGATCTCATTTATGCCGTGTGCCGGGAGCAGCATGAGAGGGGTAGCCGTGACTTCTCGGTGGCCACGATCTCGAAAATTGCTCAGGAACGAGGTGGACCGGTCAAGTCCACCATCCACAACAAGACGGGCGACGACTTCAAGGGCTTGATCAAGGCCTGGGCCGACCATGCCGGTGGTGTCACCCGCAAGGTGCGCAAAGTCAGCGAGAACCCCGTCTATGCGGTGCTCGACAAGATTGCCGACCCAGCGGTTCGGGCGGTTATGGGCGCAGTTTTGGCAGAGAACAAGAAGCTAAGGGGTGAAGTGAATCTGCTCAAGGCCAACACCGAGGTGGTGATTGATCAAAGGCAGATGAATGTAAACACGTCCAAGGAGCAGATTCAGATTCTTCCTGCCTTCACTGGTCTGACCGATTCGGAGAAGGAAGCACTCCAGCATGCGGTGAGCGAGACATTCTTGCAGGATGAAGGTTGGACTCAGGACGATTACGGGCGAGTTCTCAACGCCAAGGGGCGGGCGATCTACAAAATTGGTTACCTGACAGCCATCGGCAAAATTCTCGGGATCGTGGAGACAACCAAGCCTGTGGCGCAGTTGGGCGGCGCCGAGGGAGTACAGACGGTCGTGCCTAAGTAAGGCGCGGAGGTTGCCCTCGGTCTCATGGCACACAAGGCGCTTCGCGCAGAGAGCGATGCCACGGTCAAGAAGGTCAAATAGAAAAAAGTCGCCCCTACAGAATTGATACGCGCCGACTGACGGCAAAATCAGCGTACCCGTCAGGTACATATCTAGGTAGGCCGAAGCGTCCACTACACTGTGCCACGTAGCAGCATGTGGCGCCGAGTTGACTATTCGTCAAAGCGGGCTGCGTCGTGTGGTAAGACTATATTTGATACGCCTGCCTGCTTCGCACCGTTCAGTTGGTCCTGGCGCATGTTCCCTATGAGAGATTCCGGATGTCCATCCAACCCGTTCTAAGCAAGTTGCAATCCAGCAAGACCGCCAAAATACTTGACTCCACGGCCAACGACCTGCCAAATTCACCCGGTAAGACCTTCCGCGCTTCGACCTCCGATGACACGCTGATTCGCGACAAGCTGCAGCGAATCCAGAAAGGTGGCGAGATCCGCTATATGGACATGTTCGCCGGTTGTGGCGGCATCTCGCTGGGCTTCCTGACCGCCGGATTTACACCCGTGGCATCCATTGAAATGGACCCGTGGGCTGCAAAGTCACACGGAGCAAACTTCGGCTCGCGCTCTGTCGGAGGTGACAAGGACGCACACCACTCCCCGCGAGATGCGGTGACCGAAACCGCAGACTCAGTTTTTTGCGATCTCGGTTTGCTGGGCGCCACAGACCACCAGATCGATGTCCTCGTCGGCGGTCCGCCCTGTCAGGCGTTCGCCCGTGTCGGCCGGGCCAAGCTCCGTGAACAGGCGCGACTGCGTGAAGAGGTAACGGCAGACCAAGCGTTCCTCGTAGACGGGCGTGTGAGCCTGTGGGAACGGTATGTCGCGTTCATCCGGGCGACAAAGCCTGTTGCACTCTTGATGGAGAACGTGCCAGACATCCTCAACCATGGTGGAACCAACGTTGCTGAGCTCGTCTCGAAGAGCCTTGCCGACGAAGGCTACGACGTTGCCTACACGCTGCTGAACTCCGCCTGGTACGGAGTACCGCAGATGCGGGAGCGGATGATTCTTGTCGGAGTCCATCGGGCTGCGGGCGTCAAGCCGCAGTTTCCCGTGCCAACGCATCATCTCGTCCTGCCGTCCGGCTACATCAGCTCCAAGAATGCCGCCCGCCGCGTCTTGAAAGCGGAAGGCTCAGCGCACCATCGCTGGGTCCCGGATCCTGCGCCCGACTCGCCCACAGCCACCTCGGCCTCCGATGCCCTTGCCGATCTCCCGCCGCGGTTTGCAATGGATCTCCTACGTACTGGCGCCATCCGTCGCGGCGCAAAGGATCCATCAGAAGCTGTTGAGTACACCACTGCGGAGCCTACAACCGCCTATTCACGCCTCATGCGCGAATGGAAGGGATTTGCGACCAAGTCCACCACTGGCCATGTCTTTCGATACCTCCCCCGGGATTACAAGATCTTTGCCGAGATCGAGCCCGGTTGGGAGTACCCGCAAGTCCATGCCTATGTCGAGCAGAAGATTGCGACTTGGCTTGCAAACCGCAAGAAGCGCGGCCTGTCGACTGACCCGCGAAATCCGGACGTCAGCTCCTACATCACGGCCTGGCGCATTCCTTATGACCCGGGAAAGTTCCCGAACAAGTGGTGGAAGCTCCGTTCCGATGCCCCGGTCCGTACGCTGATGGCCCACCTCGGCAAGGACTCCTATTCCCACATCCATTTCGACTCGGAACAGGCGCGCACCATCACCGTCCGCGAGGCTGCGCGGCTCCAGTCCTTCCCCGACGGCTTCGTCTTTAAGGGCTCAATGAACCCGGCATTCAAGCAGATCGGTAACGCCGTACCGCCACTTTTCGCCTATGCCATCGCGCGCGGGATCAGAGAGTGCCTGGGTGCACCGGAAACGCCGGACATGCGCGTAACGCTGTTCGACCTGAAGCCATCACAGATCAAAACAACAGAGGGAACGAAGTGAAGTTCACAATTCTCCGACTGCTGACTCATTCCGAACTCGGCATGTTTCATGAGTACCGCCGTCAGGGTAAGGAACGCGCAAAGCAGCGCTCCATCAATTTCGACTGGGACGTTGTAGACACGGTTTTCCCTTCTGCAGAAGACCGGGACACCATCGCCATCAACTGCCAGCGTCTCGAAGACGAGCACACCGTGGTCGAGGTTTCATCATGGCTCAAGCGGCAGCACAAAAACTGGAGGTTTGAGGGCGACTGCCCGACAAGTCCCTTCTACCGCTTCGTCGATCCCGGTGTGCTGTTTGCAATGGTTGTTGACGCTTCGACAACTCCGGCAAAGGCCTCATGGGTTGTCATTCCCGCAGAGCACCCCGCCCGCTCTTCGATCCTTGGCCACGGGGAAAGCGCACGGCTTGGTAAGTCAGCAATGATCGCGTTATACGGTGATGAGGGCCAGCACTGCCAAGCAGTGCTCTCGGATCACTTCCCGAAGCTATTCAAGGAGGAAGATACAGTGTTCGTGACGTCACCAAAAGAAAACGACAACAACCGCAACGACGATGACGCCGCACCGGATCCGCTTGGCCTTTTCAAGATCCTGGCGCGTGCCGGCCACAGTCTACCCAGCGCTGTGGCCGATCTCGTGGACAACAGCCTGTCGCATGGTGCGCGGGAGATCGACATCACGTTCCCGAATCCCAATGCGGGCGGCCGGTGGATGTGCATCCGCGACGATGGAGCGGGCATGACTCCATCGGGCCTGCGCGACGCAATGAAGATCGGACACCAGCGTGAATACGACGACGGCGACTTGGGCAAGTTTGGCTATGGACTGAAGGGTGCAGCTTGGTCCCAAGCCGATCGCCTAACTGTGGTGTCGAAGGCTGCCGGAAACCAGAGCACGACCCTCACTTGGGACAAGGACCACCTCGCCAAAACGCGCCGCTGGGCGCTGCTGAACGACCCGGTGGCTCAAGAGCATGCTGCGGCAGTTCACATCGGAGACTCTGGCACAGCCGTGCTGCTCACGCAGATGCGTCCCTCGATGGAACCGGCGAGGGGGAAGGCAGACTCCCCCTATGCGCAGGAGCTTGCTGCAATCAAGTCGCACCTCGAACTTGTGTTCCATCGGTACCTCGAAGGCAAGGCACGCGGGCGTGAGAAGGTCATCATCAGGCTGAACGATGACACTCTGCGCGCAAACAATCCCATGGGGCATCCGCTGACCAAGGAGTACGACCAGCACCGCATCGAGCTTCCGAGCCCCACGCCGGACAAGACGCCGGCCCTCTATGTCCGCGCGTATGTCACGCCAAACGAGGCAGAGTTCGATGAGTACATCAAGCCACTACCTCCGCGTGAGCAGCGTATCGAACGGGATCGGCACACCTTGAACGGCCGGGCCAATGATACCCAGGGCCTGTACTTCTACCGCCTTGATCGCCTAATTAAATGGGGCGGCTGGGAGGATCTCTTCACCAAAGATGAGCACACCAAGCTGATTCGTGTTGCCATTGACTTCGACAGGCTCGCAGATGAGCAACTACAGGTAGATATCAGCAAGCAACTCGTTCGCCTGCCGTTTGCGATCACCAAGCCCCTGGAAGGCTTGATCAAGGCCCCTCGCGCAGCAGCCCGCCTCCGGTACAACAAGAAGGAAAAACCTGCGCCGGTGCCGACAGGCGGTGACAAGAATGTTTCGACTACAGGCACGCCGGCGCCTAATGGCGTTGTGCCGCCAACGACAGCATCAGGAGGCACTACTGTGGCGCCCCGTGCTCCATCCCCCGCAGTAAAGAAGGAAAAGGCCTCGATCCGCCTTGTCAGCAGTGGCGACAAGCCATGGCAGCGCAAGACCGGATTCAAGGGGGAGGAAGTCGAAGTCACCCCGTTGATGCCGACGCTGGTGACGCTCGTGCAGCTCATCGACAAAGATGCCGATGCCAAAGCCGCCCTCTCTGAATTCCTTCGCGCGCTGGAGGCGGCCGGTGTTCCAGACCAACTGACGGACAAGGCCTAATGCAGGTCCGACTTCCGCTGCCCCTCACTCTAAAGCCCAGGCTGGCCCTGTGGACAGACGGAACCGCTTGGGCCAACTGGTCCCGGCACGAAGCGTATCTCCGCTCCCAGCCCAAATGGAAGCCGCATCAGATTGCCTCAGTCGCCGAGGAGTCGCTGCGAATCATCTCAAAGACCACACCCATAAGTCGCCCGGAGTTCCAGTGCCGCGGTCTAGTCGTCGGTTATGTTCAGTCTGGCAAGACAGCTAACTTCACGGCTGTGGCGGCACGCGCAGCCGATGTCGGCTACCGCCTGATCATCGTTCTGTCCGGCATTCACGATTCACTGCGGAACCAGACGCAGAAGCGCCTGGACCTGGAGCTGGCCGGGACAGGCGTCGACTGGATCACGCTGACCGACGAGGCCACCGACTTTCGCGAGCCGGAGGTTGCCGACGGATTTGCATCGTCCGGTACCGTCCTGATCGTTGCAAAGAAGATCACGCCTATCCTGAAGCGGCTCAATCAATGGTTCAGCAAACTCGAAGGCCGGCTCGCTGATGTACCAGTTCTTCTGATCGATGACGAAGCGGATCAGGCATCCATTAATACACGCGGCAATCGAAGTGATCCAAGTATCGACGCGGACACTGCACCGGACGAAGACACGGCCCCGTCACTGACCAACGCACTTATCCGCGACATTCTCAGGAAGATTCCGCGGGCCACATATATCGCCTACACGGCAACACCATTCGCAAACATCCTCATCGACCCCGACGCCAGCGACAACCAAGTCGGCGAGGACCTGTTCCCAAAGGACTTCGTTGTCCAGCTTCCTCGACCGGACGGATACACAGGGACCGAGGAGCTGTTCGGCACCAGCGCGCAAGGACGCGATGTGCTGCGTCCTGTCGACCCTGCAGATGTGAAGGCTTTGAAGTCGAAGCAGCGCAAAAAGAGCGAGGCGATCGTTGCACGGGGGCCGCTGGACCTGCCCCAATCGCTCGCCGATGCCCTTCTGACGTTTGCATTGGCCGGCGCCATCAGGTTGCTACGCGGACAGTTGGGCAAGCCGAACACGATGCTGGTGCACGTATCGCAACTTCAGCAGGACCAGCTTCGCATAGGCGAAGCGATCGAAGAACAGATCCGCGGCTGGTTTCATCACGAAAGCGCTGAACCCGGCGTACTCAGAAAGATGTTCCGGTCAACACTCGCAGGACTGGGATCGGTCGATATGCCCTGCAGCGAAGAGGTTCTCCTCGAAGAGGCAGTGACGAACTTGGCCCGTCTGGTTGTCGTCGTGCTCAACAGCACGACGGGCGATGAACTGGAATATGACGCCAAGCCGGACCGGCAGCTTGTCGCAGTCGGCGGCAATCGACTCTCACGGGGCTTGACGCTTGAGGGCCTGACGATAGCCTACTTCCTGCGTACGACGACGCTGGCTGACGCCTTGCTACAGATGGCCCGCTGGTACGGCTTCCGCGCAGGATACGAGGACCTGATCCGTATCTGGACAACTGAAGGCATCGCGCAATGGTTTGTGGAGCTGGCGCTGGTTGAAGAGTCTCTGCGTGACTCGATCACAGCGCTAAACAAGGCCGGCCGCCGGCCTGACCAGATGGCCATCCGAATGCGCGCTCATTCAAAGCTCCTGCTCACCAGCAAGAACAAGAGCAAGATGCAGACGGATGACGCGCGGTCATGGTCTGGCGAGAACCCGCAGACCATCCTGTTTCCCATGAAGGATAGGGAACTGCTGGAGCGGAACATTGACTTGGCATCGGCGCTGCTGAGACAGCATCCGCCAACACAGGATGCTTATGGTGGTGCCATTGCGCACGATGTGCCGGCAGAAGACATCGCACTGTTCCTACGGCGCTACGAAGGACACCCAAACAGCATTGCGTTTCTGGGCGCCGAGATTGCCGACTGGATCCTGGAGCGAGCCGAAGCGGGAGAGCTGACCAACTGGACGGTGTTTGTGGCCAACCCGCAGCGGGAGAGGCAGGTCCTTCTGGGCGGAAGGCCTTTCGGCCTTGTGCGACGTTCATTACAGGCCAATGAATCGATCGGGATCCTGATCGATCCCCGCCACGAAGGCGTAGATCTGAATGGCGGACCGGACAACTACCGCGCCGCGTCAGGCTTCAATGCCCGGGCAATGCGCGAAGAGCGCCCTGCTCAACAAGGGCTGCTACTGCTCTACCCTCTCGATCCTGAGCCGCTGCGCGCTCCGACCCAGGCCGTGCTGGGCCTCGCGCTATCTCTCCCCCGGACAACGGATGGCGACCAGCCGTTTGTCGTAAACCGGGGGGTCCACCATGGGTGAGATCACACCGGAACGCTGGACACTCCTGCGCGAGCAGCGGCTTCCATACGAGGATATCTACGAACAGGCGATCGAAGATCTCGAAGCTGCACTGATAGGTGTTTCAGACGACGGACGACTGCACCTGCTGCTGGCCATCGATGTCGCCCCGCACACCCTGCCGCCAGATCTGCAAAGCCTTCAGGTACGCATCCTGGATGGCGGACAGATATGGATCGATGTCTCCGCCCGAAGCCACCACGAAGAACTACTGACGCTCGTTGCCAACAAGGTCCTCCATGCCATTCGCATCGAAGGTCGCGATCCTGCGGTCTCGGTAGAACGGATCATCGACGACATGCGCGCAGCGCTGCGCCCACTCGCACCCGACCTCGGCACGACGGAGCAGATCGGCCTGTTCGGTGAACTCTGGGTGCTGTCGAATGTGATGTTCCCAACCCTCGGCACGCGGGTCTGCCATCTATGGAGTGGCCCGGAAAGCGAACGCCACGATTTCGTCGGGCAGGGAGTTCATGTCGAGGTAAAAACCACCACCCGGTCTGAGCCGAGACATGAGATTTCCCGCATCGATCAGCTAAAGCCACCCATCAACAAACGACTCCTGTTCGTCAGCGTTATGCTGGAGAAAAGCCTGGGCGGTGAAGAAACCCTGGCTGACCGCGTCGATGAAATTCGGGAGAAGCTCGAATCGGATGGACATGCGCTCGATGTCTTCGATTCACGCTTGGCGCAACTAGGATGGCATGAAGGCCTGCGACAGACCGGCGCGCTACTGAGGTTCACATTCCGAGATGTGCATGTTTTTGAGGTCACCGGCACGTTTCCCAGGCTTCCCGATGATTACATTCCCCCACTTGGGGTGACAGGTATAAAGTACAGCATCAATGTCGGAAGCCTTCCGTCGCTTGAAGTCGCAACAGTTCAAGAATTTCTTTCATCAGCTTGAGTCAGAAGAGCATGCCATACATGCGGAATTCGCAGCGGTGACTCACTAGGGCGCTGAAAGGCCCAGGCTTCACCACATGAACTACCTCTAAGTAGTTCAAGAATTCCACCGCCGCACCCCTGCACCGTCGAAATTCAATCGGTGCCAACAGTCATAGACATCGGACTGCGCACTGCGCTGTTTATTCGATAGCTGAAATCTCGCTGGCAATAAGCTCAAGCATCCTGCCCAACGCCTCAGGATCATGGACCTCCACATACGACAATACCAGTAAGGTTAGGGGATGGACTTCCATGACTTGGGCAAGGGTGTCAATCTTGCTCAGAGTTGGCGACTTCAAGCCTCGTTCCAGGGTGCTGACATAGGTTCTACTCGACATCACCCCGAAATCTTCCTGGCTAAGTCCTTTTGATCTGCGAACGAGACGAATAGCTTTGGCGAAGTTATGGATGGGGTGGGAAGCATTGGTCATGCCTCCAATTAACTAATAATGAATACTATAGGGCTACAATCTATAGTGTTCATTTCTTAACATTATGTTTATCACCAGAAGCACCTACCAGTCTCCCGTCTCAGCCATGTTCGCCAGCAGCGGCGAGCAAATATGGGATGCAGCCGAACTCGCGCTACAGCAAATCTGGTTCGTCGTGAATCTGGGGGTCATAGAGGATGTTGAAGATGAATTCACACGTGTTAGCACCATCCTCGTGAGTGACTTCAAAAGCATTGAGCCACTTCTTCAATCAGGGCAGGCCAGCAACACAAAACTTATTTCAGTGCAAATCGTTACACCTGATCACGTCAACGGTAGCCGCAATTGGCAAATGGAGCGACTGCGTGCTGTATGGCAAGGCCACGAGATGTTCGAAGATCAGTCGATACCCACCGAAATCTTCGAAACCATGTCCGGCAAAAAGTACCCCGGCAGGTTCTGCAGCATCTCCGTCGAAGAACTGGCTTGCAGCAATCTAATGTACCAGTTGCCAAACTGACACTCGGATTCAGAGTCTGATGCGCGACACGTTGGGTCACCTTCACGCTTGTACCTGTCGGTTATACGCCGCATCGTTCCGTGCAAGTTTCGGGCTTTGATGATTTCGGACACCTCACCCCGATGCGATGCCTCGTTTCCGCTGCCTGTTCGTCAGGCCAGCGCTTTGCCATCCGGCTTCCTTCAGACTCGCAGTCGCCCGCGAAACCCTTGCCGTCGGCTAACTCTTTTCCTTGCCGGGCGAGTAGAGGACTTTCGTCTCCCAGTAGGTGCGCCCTGCCGGGCGCACCAAAGAAAAATAGCCACTGATTTCTCAGCGACTATTAGTATGCTTACTATTGATAAGTTATTGAATTTACTCACTCACGCGCAATTAGTAGCACTTTTACGCCACATAGCAGCCGGTGCTTTTTTTGTTGGGCGTGACCCGTCCTGCCAGAAGTTGACACATTTGCCGTCAAGAAAGGGCAGGTGTGATGGATACAGGAGTGAAGCGCACACAGCGCGACTACACGTTGGCTTTTAAGCTGTCGGTGGTGGAGCAAGTGGA
>NZ_JAJCTH010000007.1 GCF_020594515.1 Rhodoferax sp. U2-2l | reverse complement strand
CTAGAGCCAGAGCCAGAGACAGAGCAAGAGCAAGAGCCAGAGCAAGAGATCGCCGAGGAGCAGATCAAGGTCATCGGCACGTTGCGCATCAGCATCCCGCTCTACAACGTCTACCTGAACGAGGCTGACGAGTGGTCGCGCTGCTTGTTGACCGAGCTGAGCGAGTGGTCGATGGAGCTGTCGCACCCGGTGCCGGATTCGACGATTGGGCTGGCGCATTCGCTGGCGGGCAGTTCCGCCACGGTGGGGTTCATGGACCTGTCGGAACTGTCCCGCGCGCTGGAGCACGCGATGGAGCACACCCGCCTGGGCGTGCGTGGCCTGCCCGAGCACGCGCAGTTGTTCATGGATGCGGCCGAAGACATCCGCCGTTTGCTGCACCAGTTTGCGGCGGGCTTCCTCAAGCGCCCGAATCCGGACTTGCTGGTCGCCCTGAAAGATATGCTGGCGTCTGATCTGGCCGCGCAGGTGGAGGTTGAAGCAACCTGGCCCGATGACGACGAGCCAGACATGGATCTCGACCTCGACTTTTGCGATCTGCTGGCACCGCCTGAACCGGACCTGCAGGCGCCTGATCTGCTTGAACCTGTGCCAGTGCTTGCAACTGAGCCAGAACCAAAGCCAGAGCCAGAGGCCGTCAAGACTGACGATGCGGCCCAGGCGGTGCAAGCGCCTGCACCAGTCCCCAGCCCCGAGCCCGCCCCGGTGTCGCCCCCTGCGCCAGAAACCATCGAAGCGCACGACGCGCTGGATGTTGACCTGTTCCCGATTTTTGAGGAAGAAGCGCTGGAGCTGCTGCCGCAACTCAGCGGCGCCCTGCGGCAATGGAGTGTGCGCCCGGACAACCTGAGCGCGCGCCAGGAAGCGCTGCGCATTTTGCACACCCTCAAGGGCAGTGCCCGCTTGGCCGGTGCCATGCGTCTGGGCGAAATGGCGCATCACATGGAGTCGGCGGTTGAGCAGATCAATGCCGACACCGCGACCGCCAGCCAGGTGACACCGCTGCTGGCCCGGCTGGACGCCATCACCGCCTGTTTCGACCAGCTGCGCGCCACGCCGATGGCCGAGCTGGTGTTGCCGGAAGTGGCCGACACCCAACCGGCCGATTTGGCGCCCATGGAGGCGCAACCTGTCGACTCAGCCGCTGCTTCGCAGGCAGGGTCAGAAGTCGTGACGCCGACCCTGCCCGCGTCCAAATTGACACCCGCACCCTTGCGCCGGGCTTCCCAGCAGACCCTGCGGGTCAAGTCCCAGTTGATTGACCGCATGGTGGACCAGGCCGGTGAAGTCATGATTTCGCGCACGCGCCTTGAATCCAGGCTGGGTCAGCTGCGCGGCTCACTCGACGAGTTGACCAACAACCTGTCGCGCCTGCGCACGCAACTGCGCGACATCGAGGTGCAGTCCGAGTCGCAAATGCAGTCGCGCATGGCGCAAACCAAGGTGGCCGAGCAGGGGTTTGACCCGCTCGAGTTTGACCGCTTCACCCGCGTGCAGGAACTCACCCGCATGATGGCCGAGTCGGTGCACGATGTGGCGACCGTGCAGCGCAACCTGCAGCAAACCGTGGAAGGTGTTGAAGACGATCTGGCCGCCCAGGCGCGCCAGACGCGTGACTTGCAGCGCGATTTGCTGCGCACCCGCATGGTCGAGTTCGACAGCATTGCCGAGCGCCTGTACGGTGTGGTGCGCCAGGCTGGCAAAGACTTTGACAAGCCGGTCCAGCTCGACATCGAGGGCGGTGCGCTGGAAATGGACCGCGGTGTGCTGGACCGGGCCGTGCCCGCGTTTGAGCACATCTTGCGCAACGCAGTGGGCCACGGTATCGAGCCCGCCGCCGTGCGCCAGGCTGCCGGCAAGCCCGACACCGGTGTCATCACCGTGAAGGTGGAGCAGCAAAGCAACGATGTGGCCGTCACGTTCACCGATGACGGTGCGGGCCTGGACCTGGCGGGCATCCGCGCCAAGGCCTTGGCCAACGGGGTGATCGGGGTCGATCAAGACCTGTCTGACGAGCAATTGGCCAACCTGATCTTCACCTCCGGCCTGTCCACCGCGTCTGAAGTGAGTGAAATGGCCGGGCGTGGCATTGGCATGGATGTGGTGCGCAACGAGGTGAGCGCCCTGGGCGGCCGGGTGGAACTGAGTACCCAAGCCGGCACGGGCACCCAGTTCAAGCTGGTGTTGCCGCTCACCACGGCGGTGAACCAGGTGGTGTTGCTGCGTCTGGGCGACGTGGTGATGGGCGTACCCGCCAACCAGGTGGAGATGGTGCGCCGGGTCCCGGTGGCGCTGTTGCAAAACGCCTACACCTCGGGCCGCTTTGATTACAACGGGCAGGCGCTGGCGTTTTACTGGGCCGGTGCCTTGTTGCAGATTTCGCCAGTCAGCAGCGAGCCCCATGTCAAGACGGCTGCGGTGGCGGTATTCCGCAGTGCCGGGCAGTTGGTGGCGCTGCACGTGGACGAGGTGCTGGGCAACCAGGAAGTGGTGGTGAAAAACCTCGGGCCGCAGCTGGCCCGGCTGCCGGGACTGGCGGGTATGTCGGCGCTGGCGTCGGGTGCGGTGGTGTTGATTTACAACCCGGTGGCGCTGGCGGCGGCCTACGGTGCGCAGGCGCTGGCTTACACCGCCGCACACGCGGGTGTCACCGTGCCGGGTCAGGGCGGCGAAGGTCAGACCGATCTGGCACAGGTGTTGGCCAGCGCGGCCAGCCAGGTGCCGCTGGTGCTGGTGGTGGACGACTCCATCACGGTACGGCGCGTCACCCAGCGGCTCTTGAAGCGCGAGGGTTACCGCGTGGCGCTGGCGGCCGACGGCCTGCAGGCGCTGGAGCAACTGCAAATTGAGAAACCTGCGGTGGTGCTGGCTGACATCGAGATGCCGCGCATGGACGGCTTCGATCTGGTGCGCAATATCCGCGCGGATGACCAGCTCAAAGACCTGCCGGTGATCATGATCACCTCACGCATCGCCGAAAAACACCGCGAGTACGCACGCGCGCTGGGCGTGGATCATTACCTAGGCAAACCTTATCCGGAGGACGAACTGATCGCGCTGGTGCGGGGGTATTGCCAGGTGCAAGCTTCGGCGGCGTGACAGTCGAAGGCGGGGTCATTCAGTGACAGTTTGGCGCTACGCTTGGGCCATGTGGGGTTGGGCGGGTGGCCTCAGACGCGCTTTGCTTGGCGACATCGGCCCCAGCCTAACCCCACATGGCCGATGAGCAGTCGTTGCTGTCAGTCGCCAACGACCGCTGTCCGGCAGTCTAATTTCTCTGCCAGTTTGCCGCATCAGCAATTCCTTTCAGCAGGGGTCATCTGAAATGCCAACTGATCACGGCTGGTATTTCAGCCATTCATGATGCAACGAATCAAAGAGAAAACTGGTCCGACACCAGCCAGCGATTCCACAAACCGTAGCGTTCTTTGATCGGCCCGCGGCGGATGCTCAGCAGCATCAAGGCAAGCCCCAGGCCAATGCTGACGGAAACCGCCAATTTGTCCGCTTCGACCATGAGTGGCGAGAGCACCAGACCGATGCCGAGCACCCCATTCAGCAACCGTGCCGGTCGGGCCATTTCGGCCGCTGCGATGGCGCACACCGTCAGCACCAGGCAACCGATGACGTGGTGGGCGTCGGCCATGGCACCTTCGGCACCCAGGGTGACACGGGTGAACAGCAGCGACAGGCCGATCAAACCCGCCAGGCCCAGGTTCCAGGGCAAACTGACCCCGCCGCCCAGCATGCTCGTCAAGACCACCCCCAGCGGTTGGTTGAACTCATCGCCAGCGTCATCAACTGGCACCGCGCCAGGGGGCGGCAGGTCGTCGGTGTCGCCCAGAAACAGCACCCGCAGCCACGGCTTGCCGGCCAGGATACGGCGGCGCAGGAACTGGCAGGTCGCCAGCAGTTCGTCCAGCGAGTAGGGAATCTGGATCAACACCGCTGCACCGCCCACCAGCGCCAACGTGCTCCAGGTGCCCAGCACCACCGGCTGGATGACGATGAACAGGATGGTCGTCAGCCCAAGGGGTACGATCATCAGGCCGAACAGCAGCACCAGCCAGGGTGCCGTGCGCCAGCGCCGACGCGACCCCACCAAGCCGGTGAGAATTTCCAGCAGGTAGGTGTAGCCGCCCAGCGCGGCGTCGGACACCGGCAACGCTGTGGACACCCAGGAGGTGACGATTTCTTCGGTGCCATTGCGCGGGTCGGTGGGTGAGCCGGTGAAGAACGGGTCCCACAACGCCGGGAGGTGCCCCAATTGGTAGCCAGCCAAATAACGCGAGACATACAGGCCCAGCAACGCCAGCACGATGATCGGCACACGCTGGCTCCATTCGGACGGGTTGTAGCTCCAGCCCGGCGGGACACTGGGACCGGTCAGCGCGGCGATGGCCGACGAGCCCGGCTCTGGCTTGCTGCACACCGCCAGGCCGAAGATCAGGGCGCCGACCAAAGTGTCCGAGAGGTAAGCCGCCGCGTTGGCGGTGGACCACAAAAATGGCAGCGCCATGACAACCGCACCGATGCCGGCGCACAGCCAGCGCGCCCACACCGCGCGCCAAGACAGCGCCAGACCCGCTGCGACCAGCAACAGCAGGCCCAGGGCCATTTCGCTGCGGCGCAGTCCGGCCTCCTGAATGCCAACCAGCAGGGGCTGTGTCAGCAGCCAGCTGCCCAGGCCGAGATTGACAAAGTGGGCCCAGCGCCAGGCACCGTGCTCAGCCTGGCGTTGCGCCTCGTGGCGTGTGCGCAGCACGTCCGGGTTTTCAACCACGGGAGCGAGGGGTGGCACTGGCGCGGCCGACGCTTCGGAAGGTTTGGACGCTTCGCCTTCGACCGCGCTGGTGACCCAGCCTGGCGCCACAACGCCGTTGGCGCTGTACCAGGCGACTGGGTCGGCCTTCAGGTTGCTCACCATCTGTGGCAACTCATCGGCCAGGTGATGCCTGGGTTCCCAATCCAGCAACAAGCGTGCGCGGCGGATGTCGAGCGCGAAGTGGTCATCGGCCATGGCCACCATGAACGGGCGGATGAAGGGCGGTTTGCCACCGTCGATGGCATCCGGCACCAGCGGTTCCAGCTGGCCCTGTACCCAGGCGCCCGCCGCTGCCAGCGGTTTTGGCACTTGTAGCGTCGGCCAGGCATCTGCGCCGTGCATCAGTTGGCCCAGGCGGTCCTGCAGCACGCCGTAACCGACCGCCTGGGCCTCGCCAATCAAGATTTCGGTGCCGGCGGGCAGCCGCGCGCGCCGGTCCACCGCGCGTTTGAGCGCGTCCAGCATGTCGTCCCGGTGCAGCGCTGACTGGCCGACCAGCGTACTGCCGGAATACAGGTGGCTCTGCAGGTCGCGCTCGTAAATGCGGGCTATCTGCTGCGCCAGGGTCGGCACCATCGTGTGGTCGTCGTAGACACCGGCCAGGCGCAGGATGACACTGGGGATGTGCCCGCATTCCGCGCGCACCACGGCCTCGGCGGCGGCCTTGGATGCCGGGTAAGCCCAGCCCGGGGCAATCGGCTGTGTCTCGTCGATGAGTTCGCCAGGTCGACACGGCGCGTGCACGAGCATGGTGCTGGGGTAGAGAAACTGGGCCACCTCAAAGTCTTGCAAGGCACGCAACAAACGCCGCGTCCCTTCCACATTGACCGACTGGTACAGCGGGTTGTCTTCGCCCGTGAAATCGAAATAGGCGGCCAAGTGCACAACGCTGGCAATGTGCGGCCCATAGGTCTCACGAAACACCTGCAACGCCGATACCACCGAGTCATCAGCGCTGAGGTCCACCGCGATGACCGGAAAGTCGCCATCATCGCTGGCCTGGCGGTCCAGGCCGACGATCTGGTACGAGCCCATCAAGGCCGTGGCCACCGAGCGGCCCAGGTTGCCGCTGGCACCGGTGATCAGAACGATGGGCTTGCCGCGCAGGTCTTGCGCTGTCATTGGTCGCCGATGCCCATCACGTGGTTGCGCAGCAGCGCCTCTTCGTGGTTGCCGGCCGCCAGCAAGGCCCTTAACCCGTCGCGCGCGTTCAGCACACCTAAAAGCTGCTGATCGGCGCCGATCAGCAGCACGTGAGCCAGACCGCGCGTGTGCATCATCGCCAGCAGGTCGGACAGTGGCTCCTGGGGTGTGCAGGTGCTGAAGTCCTGCGTCATCACGTCGCCGGCTCGGGTGGAAAAGAAGTCAGCCTGGCCCAGCCCCAGGTGCCTGACCAGCACGGTTTCGGTGATGGTGCCTAGCGCGACACCTACCGCATCACACACCACCACGACGCTGATTTGCGCACCCGACAACCGTGCAGCCACGTCAACCAGCCGCGTATTCGCAGCCACGGTGAGCAGCCGCGTACGGGCCACGGCTTCCACGCTGCTGACCAGCAACGGCGCCACCGCACCGGCCTCTGCGGCCACCACCGGCGAACTCTCGTCGCCAATCGCGCCGGGCGGGAGACCCGTCGGCGCAGTCATCGCGCAAGGGCAGCTTCAAGCTGCGCTTTGTTCATGGCCGAACGACCCTTCAGGCCGCGCTGACGGGCCTCGTTGCGAAGCTGCAGTACGGTGCGACCACCCGGGCCTTGGTGGGAACGCAAGCCACCACGGCGACCTGCAGACATGTCGTTGATCGACGAAGCGCTGGCGGTCACCGATTCACCGTGCTGCGCCCGCTCCTTGTTGACGACCCGTGCCGCTATCTCTTCGGCCAGCGGCTCCGGCTTGCCACCTTCCAGCAGGCTGTCCTTGATGTGGGCGTACTGACGTTCGCGTTTGGCGCTCCAATCTTTTTGTGGCATGACAGATCCTTGGATGGTGTTGACGTTGGGCAGTGACGTGGTGAGCGCTGCGGCTGGGGTCATGGGGCTCCCTGGTCCAGCGTGGCCTGCAAACTGATCTCGGCCACGCTGGCCAGCGCCTTGGACAATGGGCAATCACGTTTGGCCGACGCAGCGATTTCCTGGAACCGAGCCTCGTCCAGGCCGGGCACGCTGGCGTTCAGCGTCAGGCTGATGCGGTCGATCACGAAGGCTTCGCCCTGAGGCGCCAAACGCACGCGGGCCTGTGTGTCAAGCTTGCGGGTGGCAAATCCTGCCTTGTCGCAGGCAAATGAGAACGCCATCGAGAAACAAGCGGCATGCGCGGCGGCCAGCAACTCTTCAGGGTTGGTGCCCTTGCGGTCGTCTTCGAAGCGGCTGGCAAAACCGTAGGGATAACGCTCCAGCGCACCGGTCTCGGTGCTGATCTGACCCTGCCCCGTCTTGCCCGGACCTTCCCAATGCACATTGGCGATTTTTTCAGTCATGGTGGAATCTTTCAGAAATGGTTGAAGAAGCGGTTCATCGTCGGGGTAAAGATCGACCGGGTCTGTTGCTCAACGTACCAACCCGCGCGGTGACTGACAGGAGGGACTTCTGTTGACGATGTGGCCGTGTCACACCGTACGCTGTCAAACAGACGGGCCCACAGTCGCAGAACTAAGGTCACCCTACCGTTTCCGGTCCGGGCATCGTGCTCGTGCCATCGTCCATTCCTTGCGGAGAAGCACATGAACCCGTTGACCCCGCCACCATCCACCACCGTACGTACTGACGAAAAGCTTGCCAAGCACGCCGTTGCCTGCGCACTGGGCGGTGCTGCCGCTGGTGCTGCGGCGAACCCGGAGGATTTGGGCCGCGCCGACGCAGTGCCCACGAACAGCCTTGCCATGGCAGCGGTCCCTATCTTGCAACAACATGGACTTGACTTTGCTGCGGCTTGAAAACGGTTCGGCAGTGCGGGTTCTACTTTGGAGCGCTGCGGCCATCGTTCTGCTGATGGGCGCCAGAGCCGCCTGGCTGTTGCGCGAATCGGTTGAGTTGACAAGGCGAAGCGAACCGCTGCAACACGCACCCGAGCAACCGTCCAAGAGGCTGCTCATCGTGGGCGACAGCACCGCCGTGGGCACCGGTGCCAGCGGGGCACAAGCCAGCGTGGCGGGCTTGCTCGGTCAGAGCTTCCCCAACTTGCTGATCAACAACCGGTCGCAGGACGGTGCGACGTTCGCGGACCTGCTGTCACAACTCAGCGGTCACGACCACTTTGACATGGTGCTGGTGATGGCCGGGGGCAATGACGTCATTCGCCTGCGTGGCATGGAGGCATTACACAGGGATGTCGAACGCGTGACGCAGCGGGCGCGCCAACTGGCTGAGCTGGTGGTGCTGATGCCCGCCGGCAATGTGGGCAATGCGCCGTTTTTTTTGGCACCGGTGTCCTGGCTGATGACCTGGCGCTCGCGCAAATTGCACGCCTTGGTACGGGAAGCTGCAGCCACCCACTCAGCGCTGTATGTCAATCTCTTTCACGAAAGCGCAGACGACCCGTTCGTTTTGCAACCCCAATTGAACGCCACCGACGGGCTTCACCCCAGTGATGCCGGATACCAGCTGTGGTTTTCAGAACTGATGGTGCAGGCCGATGTGCGGGCGCGTCTTTCGGCGCCCTCGCATTCACGCTGAATAGGACGGCAACAGCGTTATTGCCAATCAGACGTCACCTCGTGCGGCTCGTCTTTCACTTGGGGCGCGGGGACCGGAGGGGGCGGTCGGCGGGGTCCAACGGCGCCGCGCGCAGCTTCTTGGCTGTACCCACCACAGCGCGGGCCACGTTGCGCACCTCTTCCTGAACGGCTTTGTCTCGGTCCAGCGCGTTGTGGCTGTCAAAGTAGGGTTCGTAGTAACCGACATAACGGTCCAGTGTGGCGGCGGCACCCGCATCAATCAAACCCATCCACGCCAGCCAGTCCACCAGGTTGCGTCGGTGCGACTCGACACCCGCCACGTCGCCATGGACGACCACACCAAAGGCGCGCCCGGCCAGGTGTTTTGGGTAGTCCCAACCTTGCTGCTCGATCAACTTCGCCTCAGCCACGCGTTTGCCATGGGTGGTGGTCGGGTCGGGGTTGCCACCGTCCGCACAAACCATGCGATCCATCATCAGTTTCAATGGGCTGGGTGACTGGTACCAATAGGTGGGTGTGAGGACGATCACCGCGTGCGCGGCGACCCAACGCTCATAAATCTCGGCCATCCAGTCGTCGGCCTGGTTGAGTGCGTGGTTGGGGTAACACGTGCAGGGCCAATGGCACAAGGGCATGGCGCTCGATACACAGCCTTTGCACGGCTGGATGGTCCGACCATATTCTGAGGTCACCAGGCTGAGGTCCAGCACGTCCGCCTCGGCCCCCAGACTCTGCACGACCTGTTGGGCCATCTCGGTCAGGCGCCAGGTCTTTGAGATTTCACCCGGACAGGTCCCATCATTGCGGGCGCTGCCACAGATGAGCAAGACACGGGTTGGGGTGGACGGGTCTTGCCAGTGTTTTTGGGCCGCCTTGAGCCGTTTTCGGGTGTCCAGCCACTGCACCGAAATCTGGTAGGTCGGGTCGGCAAAACCACGGCCAGCCGCCTGGGTGAGCGGCGCTTTGCGCCCGTCTTGAATCGCCTTCCAGGCGATGGCTTCGAGTCGGTCAATAGCTGCGCGCTCTACCTCAAATGCAGGGTCATAAAAACGCACATTGAATAGCGCATGGAACTCGGCGCGGGTGATGGGTTTGGGCGCTTGCCCCTTTCGGATGCGAATAGGCGTTTGATCAGGCATCTTGTTGTCGCTCCAACTCTTCGGACTGCGCCGGATCTTCATGGCCTTCGACAAAATCCGGCTCCTCACACTCGGGCAAAACGGCTGGCGGTGGCGCCGGGGGTGTCGTTCCAACTTGAGGTGTCACGGGTAGTTTGTCTGGTTGCATAGTTCGAATTAACGCTGTCCAGGACTGACTGCGTCTGTTAGGTGGCGCACGTACTGGACGTCATCAAAGAGGCCATAGTTGTTCGGTTATGGCATCGTGGTCAACGGCGCACAGGTTACATTCCCATCGCCGAAGTTGAACAGTGCCGACATGGCATGCGGTGTGTAAACCAATGCGCCGTCCACACGCGCCATCAGCCACGCGCCCACAATCTCGCCGGCACGGATGGCCGATCCACGGGACATGGCGGTGGCAACCTGCAGGGCAATTCGCGGCAAGACGGGGTGTGCAACCCGCGAGAACTGCTGCGCCAGGCTGTCGGTCGGCACCATGTCCCAACCCACGCCAGGCAGCAGCATCACACAGGAGCGGGCGGACTCCAAACTGAGGCGTTCGCCCAGCCGATAGACGTTGATCTCCGCGGTGATGTCGAGGTAGTGCGCGCCAGCCTCGATACAGGCGCGCATCAGCGGCTCCGAGGTGTTGGCAAACGGCCCGGCGCAGTCCAGCAGGACGCAGACGCCAGCCAGGGACTCGGCAAGGAGGAGAACACAGTCATCCCGAACGTGAGACAGGTGCCGCGGCACCCTGAGCGATGACCGGTATCGAGAATTCGGCGTGTCGAATGACGGCTTTCAAGCGCCACTCCCCAATACCGGCTCCTGGTCGTCAAGAGTCATTCACGATCAAAAAATCTGTGACTGCTCCCGCTGCTGACTCGTCACTTGCGATCGGTTGACTTTGAGTCCCGTGTTGGAGTTCCAACAGCGTCGGCATGCAGGAGATGGGTAGGGGGAGCGGCCAATTTCTGGGCCTTTGACAGTACGAGGACGCCGCCCCAATCCATCACCTGCCACCCGTAAGCGAACCATACAGACGGGTAACAGGGGTCAATGAGTCACTTGGTTGCATCCTCTGCACCAATCCCTGCATTGCCGCTCAAACTTTGAAAGTTGCCGAACCCGGGCGCTTGCCGCAGCGGGTGGGGTATTGGGGACCACCGATGTCGCAAAGCGAAGCGCGTCTGAGGTGGGCCCCAATACCCTACCCGCTGCCACACAAGGATTGAGCGCTGATCAAGCCGCGTCCGCTGGTTGATCAGGCTTCTGACCTATTGGGCCGCGGCCTTTTTCACCACCGCGTAACGCGCCAGGGTTTTGGCGCGGGCCTCATCGTGCTGCACCACCGGAAGTGGGTAATTGCCACCCAGCGTGACACCTGCTGCCTGCAGCTCCAGCGGTTTGGCGAGCCACGGCGCGTGGATGCTTTTATTGGATAGCTTGGCCAACTGCGGCAGGTAACGCCGGATGAACTTGCCTTGCGGGTCAAACTTTTCGCTCTGGCTGATGGGGTTGAAGATGCGAAAGTAAGGCTGCGCATCACAGCCGCTGGAGGCCACCCACTGCCAGCCGCCGTTGTTGGCACTCAAGTCAAAGTCGTTCAGGTGCGTGGCAAAGTAGGACTCGCCCCAGCGCCAGTCAAGCCCCAGGTCTTTCACCAGAAAACTGCCCACCACCATGCGCAGGCGGTTGTGCATGTAGCCGGTCTCGTTGATCTGCGCCATGGCGGCGTCCACCAGCGGGTAACCCGTGCGTCCCTCGCACCAGGCGGCAAACAGCGCCTCGGCGTGTGGGCCACTTTCCCATTGGATGGCGTCGTATTCGGGCTTGAAGGCGTGTGTGGCCACATGCGGGAAGTTCGCCAGGATAGAGACATAAAAGTCGCGCCAGACCAGCTCGCTCAGCCAGACTGCGGCGCCGCGGCTGCCCGCCAGTTGCCGCTGCCAGGCGGTGGCTACCAGCTGGCGCACCGACACCGTGCCAAAACGCAGGTGCACACCCAGGTAACTCGGCCCCTTGAGAGCGGGGAAGTCGCGCGTGCTGTCGTAGCGGTCCATGCGCTCAAAAAAGTCTTCAAACAACTGGGCGCCGCCCGACATGCCGGTGGGGATTTTCAGGGTGGCCAGGTTGCTGGGTGCAAACCCGATGTCGGCCAGGCTGGGCACCGGCGCCCGGCATTCGGGCGGACGCGGCGCCAGCCGGTGCGCGAGGTTCTTGATCGGGTGGTCGGCCAGATGTTCGGGCGCCAGGCGCGACAGCCAGTTGTTTTTGTACGGCGTGAACACGCCATACACCGTGCCGCCTTGTGTCAGGATTTCGCGGCGCTCAAAAATCACATGGTCTTTGCAGGTCACCAGTGTGATGCCGTCAACCTGCAAAGCGTCGGCCACTGCGGTATCACGCGCCAGGGCGTCCGGCTCATCGTCGCGCCCTGCAAACACGACCTGCACTTGCAGTTGCCGTGCCAGACGTGGCAACGCGTCGCTGGCCACCGCATGGCGCACGATCAGGCCGCCGGTCGCATGGCCGCTCAAAAGTCGCAGCGCCTCATCCAGTTCGGATAAGGATTCGCGGAGGAATTCCACCCGCCGGTCCACACGCGGCAAGGCGTCCAGAATCGTCGTGTCGAACACAAAAACGCAGTGCACCAAGCGGCAGCGGCTCAGCGCCTGGTGTAGCGTGGCGTTATCGTTGGTACGCAAATCGCGGCGGAACCACATCAATCCGGTGTCAAATTCGTAGCTCATGGGTTGCGGGATGTTCGTCGCTAAAATGGTTTGATGAGCTCAGATTCTGCCTCCACCAACCTGACGAATCATTTTTTGATCGCCATGCCCGGGCTGCAGGATCCGCTTTTCTCGCGCAGCGTCGTTTATTTGTGTGAACACAACGAGCGCGGCGCGCTTGGGCTGGTCATCAACAAACCCTGCGACATTTCGCTCAAAGGCCTGTTTGACAAGGTCGAACTGCCCTTGATGCGCCCCGACCTCAGCGACGACCCGGTGTTTTACGGTGGCCCGGTGCAGACCGAACGCGGTTTTGTGCTGCACGAAGCCATCTTCAAAGACGCTGACAAACCCACCGACCCGGTGTACTCATCGACCATGATCATCCCCGGCGGCCTGGAGATGACCACCTCGCGGGATGTGCTGGAGGCCATCTCCACCGGCTCAGGGCCGCGCAAGGTGATGATTTCATTGGGATATTCAGCCTGGGGTGAGGGGCAGCTGGAGTCAGAACTGATCGACAACGCCTGGCTCACGGTCGAGGCCGATGCCCGGCTGATTTTTGATACCCCGGTGGACCAGCGCTACACCCAGGCTTTGCAACTGCTGGGCCTGGAGGCCTGGATGTTGTCGGGCGAAGCGGGTCATGCCTGACGTGAAGCCAGTGGGCGCCAGCCCCCCTCCCGGCCTTCCCCCTGAAGGGCAAGCGCTTCGACACAGTGAGCATCCCCTATGGTTCTAGCCCCAACGGATCAAGCGCTCGTCGCCACAGCCGCCGTCGCACCTAAGCTGCAAACCTTTCTGGCGCTGGACTTTGGCATCAAGCGCACCGGTTTTGCCGTGGGCAACCGCCTGCTGCGCACCGCCCAGCCGCAAGGCACGATCACCGCCGAGGGCGACGCGCGCTTTGTCAAGATTGCCGCCCAGCTCAAAGAATGGCAGCCTGACGCGCTGGTGGTTGGCGTGCCGTTTCACCCGGACGGTGCCGCGCATGAAAACACCGCGCGCGCCCGGCGTTTTGCCCGCCAGTTGCATGGGCGCTTCAAGCTGCCGGTGTTTGAGGTGGACGAGCGCTACACCACCACCGAAGCCCTGTCAGGCGGCGCCCGCGATGCCGATGCGGCGGCCGCCTGCATCATCCTGGAACAATTTTTAAGGAATCTGCCCCCATGAGCATGCTCGAACTCGATGCCGAAGCCCTGTATGGCGACTTGCTGGCCAGTGTGAAGATGGTGTTCAAACCCGGCATGCGCCTGATGGGCATCACCTCCGGCGGCGTCTGGCTGGCGCAACGCCTGCAGCAAGACCTGGGGCTGACCGAGCCGATCGGCGTGATTTCGTCCGCCATGCACCGTGACGACTACGCCAGCCGCGGCATGGCTGCCGCCGCCCAGACGCAGATTCCGTTTGATGTGACGGGGTCGCACATCCTGCTGCTCGACGACGTGCTGTTCACGGGCCGCACCATCCGTGCGGTCATCAACGAGCTGTTTGACTTTGGCCGCCCGGCCAGCATCAAGCTGGCGGTGCTGGTGGACCGGGGCGGGCGCGAGCTGCCGATTGCGGCCGACATGTGCGCCGCGCGCATCCATCTGGCGGCCAACCAGTCGCTGAGCCTGGCGCGCGACGAGTCCGGCCGTTTCAGTTTTAACGTGAAAGTGCGCTGACCATGCTGTATAAAAACAACCCGCAACTCAACAAACACGGTGAGCTGATTCACCTGTTGTCCACCGAAGGCCTGCCCAAAAGTGTGCTGACCCATGTGCTCGACACCGCGACGAATTTCGTCTCGGTGAGTGACCGTGAGGTGAAAAAGGTGCCGATGCTGCGTGGCAAAAGTGTCTTCAACCTGTTTTTTGAGAACTCCACGCGCACCCGCACCACCTTCGAGATCGCCGCCAAACGCTTGAGTGCTGACGTGATCAATCTGGACATCACCAAGTCCTCGGCGTCCAAGGGGGAGTCGTTACTCGACACCATTGCCAACCTTTCCGCGATGGCCGCCGATATTTTTGTGGTGCGCCACAGCGAGTCGGGCGCACCCTACCTGATCGCCCAGCATGTGGCGCCGCATGTGCATGTGGTCAACGCTGGTGACGGCCGCCACGCGCACCCGACCCAGGGCCTGCTGGACATGTACACCATCCGGCACTACAAAAAAGACTTTTCCAACCTGACCGTGGCCATCGTCGGCGACGTGTTGCATTCACGCGTGGCGCGCTCCGATATCCACGCCCTGACCACCCTGGGATGCGCCGAGGTGCGGGTGGTCGGCCCCAAAACCCTGGTGCCGAGCGACATGGCGCAGATGGGTGTGCGGGTCTGCCACACGCTCGAAGAAGGCATCAAAGGCTGCGACGTGATCATCATGCTGCGCCTGCAAAACGAGCGCATGAGCGGCGCGCTGCTGCCCTCCAGCCAGGAGTTTTTCAAGAGTTTTGGCCTGACGCCCGAGAAGCTGCAACTGGCCAAGAGTGATGCCATCGTGATGCACCCCGGCCCGATCAACCGTGGCGTCGAGATTGACTCGGCGGTGGTCGACGGCGCGCACAGCGTGATCCTGCCGCAGGTCACCTTTGGTATTGCGGTGCGCATGGCGGTCATGAGCATCGTGGCCGGCAACGAGCCCTGAGCCTCCCCCATTCACCGAGACGACTGTTATGAACACACCCAAGACTGTGCTGATCCGAGGCGGGCGGGTCATCGATCCGGCCAGCGGTTACGACCAAAAAGCCGATGTGGCCCTGGCTGGCAATGCCGTGCTTGCTATTGGCGATGTAGCGCCTGATTTTTCACCCGAACTCACCATCGACGCCACGGGCTGCCTGGTGTTACCCGGCCTGGTGGACCTGGCGGTGCGCCTGCGTGAACCCGGTTACGAGCACGCCCGCATGCTGGAGTCGGAGATGTCGGCGGCGGTGGCCGGTGGCATCACCAGCCTGGTCTGCCAGCCCGACACCGACCCGGTGCTCGACGAGTCCGGTCTGGTCGAGATGCTGCGGTTTCGCGCCGAAAAATTGCAACAGGCCCGGGTCTACCCGCTGGGTGCCCTGACGCGCAACCTGCAAGGCACGGTGCTGACCGAGATGGTCGAACTCACCGACGCCGGTTGTGTCGCCTTCAGTCAGGCTGAGGTGGCGCTCTCCAACACCCAGGTGCTGCAGCGGGCTTTCCAGTACGCCAGCACTTTTGGTTACGCCGTCTGGCTGCGCCCGCAGGACGCGTTCCTGGGCCAGGGTGTGGCCGCCAGCGGCCCGCTCGCCACACGCATGGGCCTGAGCGGCGTGCCGGTGATGGCTGAAACGATTGCGATGCACACCATTTTTGAGCTGATGCGTGCCACCGGCGCACGCGTACACCTGTGCCGCATCAGCAGCGCCGCTGGCGTCGAGCTGGTGCGCCAGGCCAAGGCGCAGGGTTTGCTGCTGACCTGCGATGTCAGCATCAACTCGCTGCACCTGACCGACACCGACATGGGCTACTTTGACAGCCGCGCCCGCCTGACCCCGCCGTTGCGCCAGCAGCGTGACCGCGACGCGCTGCGTGCCGGTCTGCTCGACGGCACGATTGACGCGCTGGTGTCGGACCACACACCGGTCGATGACGACGCCAAGATGCTGCCGTTTGCCGAGAGTGAACCCGGCGCCACCGGGCTGGAGTTGCTGCTGAGCCTGGCTTTTAAGTGGCATCTGGACAGCGGCGCACCCTTGCAACGGGCCCTCTCGGTCGTCACCGACAGCCCCGCCGCGCTGCTGGGCAAGGCCATCGGCACACGCCAGGGCCGCACCGGCCATCTGGCTGTGGGTGGCTTGGGTGATGTGTGCGTGTTTGACCCACAAGCCGCCTGGACGGTGAGAGCCGATGCACTGGTAAGCCAGGGCAAACACACGCCGTTCTCGGGTTACGAGCTGCCTGGCCGGGTGCGTTGCACCGTGATTGGTGGCCGGGTGGTGTACCGGGCCGGGTGATCCGGCGCAGTCGGTGGCAGCCCGGTCATGGGGATTGGCCACGGTTGGATGCTTAAGACGGGGCTGATTTGTAGGGGTGTGGAAACCGGTGCAGGACTACAATCTTTTTTTGACCCCCATTCAACCCGCACGGCATCACGAAGGTGTATTCGCATGGCGACCCCAACACAAGACAGCGACAAGTCTGAAGTCGTCAAGACAGACGCCACCTTCGAGGCTGCTGCCGATCTGTTTCGGGTGATGTCGGCGCCGATGCGGCTGCGGATCATCAACTGTCTGTGTGACGGGGAAAAGAACGTGAGTTACCTGTTGACCCGTGTCAACACCACGCAGCCCAACATGTCGCAGCACCTGAACACCCTCTACCAAGCAGGCATTTTGGCCAAGCGCCGCGAAGGCGTTCAGATTTTCTACCGCATCGCGGACCAGCGCGTCGTCTCCATTTGTGAAGCGATGTGCCATCACATCGCTGGCCAAACGACTTCCTGAGTGGGCGATGGGTCGCTCGCTACTGCCAGCTCTGGCTTGCAGGCCTGAAAGGTGAACATGATCCCCATCAAGACAGAGTCGGCGTGGCGGGGTACGGCGGACTGCAAGGTGTGTGGTGTTCGTCAACTGGTGCTGTTTGCCGACCTCAACGAGCACGACTTTGGCCTGATTCACGCGCCCATCGACGAGTTGGACTACGCGGCCGGTGCCAGCCTGTTCACCGAGGGCAGCGCTGCCAAGGGGGTGTTCACCTTGCGTCAGGGCACGGTAAAACTGGTGCGCAGCACCCTGGACGGGCGCCCACGGATTGTGCGGGTGTTGCGCGCAGGCGACGTGGTGGGCCTGGAGGCGCTGGCCAGTCAGCAGTACGACAGCGACGCCATCACCTTGACACCGGCATCGGTCTGCCGAATTCCCCAGGATGTGGTTCTCAAGCTGTCGTCAAGCAGCCCCAGGCTTCATGCCCAGCTGATGAAAAAATGGCAGCACGCCCTCAAGGAAGCAGACGATTGGCTGGCTGACATGAATTTTGGGACGGCCAGGCGCCGCGTGGGCAACCTGGTGCTGAAGATGCGCAGCGCGGAAAACCGCGAGATATCGATGCTGTTTTCCCGCGAAGACATGGGCGCCATGCTCGACCTGAAGCTCGAGACGGTGAGCCGCGAGATCAGTCGCCTGGTGCGTGAAGGCGCCATGGAGCAGCTGGACAAGCAGGGCCGCATTTACCGCGTCTTGCAGCCCGACAGCCTCTTGCTGGACTGATGTCAACAGCCATCGACGCGGGTGGGCCCGCGGCCTACTTGCCCTTGATGGTGTAGCTGCCGTCTTTGGCCCACTTGATTTCGGCGTCCAGAAACACGGTTTTCAACTCAGGCTTGTAGAGCTTGACCATGTCATGGGCTTCACCGCTGCGCCCACCGGCACCGCAGAAGAAGATGATGGGCTTGTCGGTGGGCAGCTTGTCGATGTTTTGTTCCAGGCTGTTGATGGGCATGTTGATCGCGCCCTTGAAGGTGCCGGCGGCAAATTCCTGCGGCTCGCGCGCATCAATCAGGTAAACGCTGTCGGGCGCCTCTTTGAAGATGCGCTCGAAAGAGGCCACCGTGATGGTGCCCGACTCCTTGCCCGCTTCCATCACCGGCGCCGCTTTCACGGTGGGGGCGGCATCCGCGGCGGTGGGACCTGCGCCATAGGCCTTGGCCCAGGCCGGGTAACCTTCGGGAATCACCTTGACGTTGGTGTAACCCAGTTTGATGGCTTTGGTGGCCGAGTCATTGCTGAGTTTGCAGGCCAGACCGTCGCAGTAGAAGAACAGCGCGGTGGCCTTGTCGGCGGGCAGCAGCTCGGGGGCCAGCTTGTCAAACTGCGAATCGGGCAGGTTGATGGCGCCCGGAATGTGGCCCAGGTCGTACTTGCGGGCTTTGGGACGGGCATCAATCACCGTGATGGGTGCTTTTTCATCCATCAGCTTCTTGAGATGCGCTACGCTCACGGCGTGCAGGTTGCCATTCTTGAGCCAGTCCGGAAAACCTTCGGCGTAGACCCGCACATTGGTGTAGCCCAGTTTTTCAGCCTTGAAGGCCGAGTTGTGGCTCAGCATACATTCCAGACCGTTGCAGTAAAACACCAGCAGGGTTGATTTGTCTGCGGGCAGCAGGGTAGGGGCCAGCTTGTCGAACATTGAGTCCGGAATGTTGACTGCGGTCTGGATATGACCCACGTCGTATTTGCGCACGGTGGGGCGGGAATCGATCAGCATCACACCGGCGATTTGGGGGACCACGGCGGCTTGTTGCTTCACAAATTCTGCGTTGACCAGCTTGCTGTACCAGCCCGCTTTGGCCACTTGCGCCGCGGGTGCCTCCTGGGCCTGTGCCGGGGTGCTGACCCAAGCTGCGCCAGCAGTCACGGCGACCATCAAGACCGCCGAAAGGATGGGGTGTCTGTGCGAAATCATGTTGGCTCCTACAAAGTAAGCAATGAAAAATGCCGGGCTGATCAACTGCAGGTGGCCGGTGCGTCACCGTCTTTGGCACCCTTGATCAAGAAGGCCTTGATGTCTTCCATCAGTTCGGCATCAGGGGTGTCGGCAAACTTGGCGGCCGCCTTGTTGGTGGCCTGGATGCTGGCGCGGTAGGCTTTGCTGACGTATTGGCTGACCTTGTCTTTGCCCTTGGCGTGTTTGTCAAGCAGCAGGTAGGCGCTCCATTCGGCCTTGGTCTTGGTGCTGGGATTGATGGAGCCGATGGGCGCTGCCGTGTGGCACGAGGTGCAAACGCTGCGGTAATACACGCGGCCACGTTTCCAGTCAGCGTCATAGGCCTGTGCCGAGAACGAGGCGCCCAGCAGGGCGATCAGCGCCGCGCCCGTGAGTGCTTTGAAGTGGGTCATATCCATGCTCCTGTAAAAAATGGGGGGGTCAGCTGAGTTCTTCCCAGCCGGTGATCATGGCTTTGACCTGGGAGGTGATCTTGTGACCGGTGGTGATCAGATAGATGTGCGAGATCAGAAAAGCCAGCATCAAAAACGCTCCGATGGTGTGCCCCACGGCGACCCACTCCAGTTGCAGGCTGCTTATGCCCCACCTGGCCCAGTCGGCGTAAAACAGGTAGAGCCAGCCGGTGATCCAGATCAGCGGGCTCAAGAGCGTGAGGATGGCCAGATACGTCAGGCGCTGCAGCGGGTTGTGTTTTTGCTGTGACGTGGGTTTGAAGGGGTGAGGTTCGCCCTTGAAGATGCCCGACGCGTAGTAGTTGGAGATCACCACGATGCGCTCAAAAGTGGGGATGTACTGACGCCATTCGCCGGTGGTGAGGTGCCAGAAGATGGCAAACACCCACACGCCCACCAGCGTCCACGCGGCCACCACGTGGTAATCCACCGCTTTCTCAAAGCCGAGCACGGTGTAGGTGCCATGGATTTCAAAGCCCGTGAGCAGCATGAAGATGATCAGGGCGGCTTGTGACCAATGCCACAGGCGCTCAAACACCTTGAACAGATAAACACGTTGTGTCATGTGGCTTCTCCTCAAACTTTGCGGCGGGACATCACCCGCACCGCGCCATGGCCCAGGACACCCAGCAGTGTCAGCAGCGCCAGGCCCCAACCGAGTTTGTCCACCAGCGGCATGCTGTGGGTACCGGGCAGGTAGATGCCGGGCAGACCGGCCAGGCGGCCATCCTTGGCATGGCAGTCCACACAGGCCAGCGCCTTGTCTTTGGGCGCCACCATGTGGTTGAGCGGCCAGGCCATTTCGGTGTTGATGAAGTCGTATTGACCGGAATACGGTGCGCCGGAATCGGCCATGCCCACGGGAATGGCTTTGGCCCAGTCCAGATTTTTCCAGTAGCCGGTGTCGTCGTTGCCGGCTGTGTGCGGGGTGATCAGCGTTTTGTTGATCGGATCAAACGGCTGGGTGCCGCGCATCACCTTCATCGGCCAGATCATGGATTTGCCGTCGGTTGGGCTGCCGTCGAGCTTGTTGATGTGGGTGGGCTCGGCGTTTTTTTCGATCTTGTCCGACAGCAAGGTGTAGTTCACCGTGCCGTTGAACCAGGCGTATTCGGGTTTCACGTTTTCAGCCAGCACAAACTGGCCCTTGCGCGACTCGTAGGTGATGTGGCCTTTCTCGTCCTTGAGCACGATGTGCTGGCCATTGGCGTCGCGTTTGCCAGCGGCTGACCAGTCCCAGACCATTTTGGTGGGCACACCACCGCGGGCAAAGGCCGGGATATGGCAGGTCTGGCAGGCCAGTTTGGCGGTGTGTTGGTTCAGACGCACGTTGGTTTTGTGCGGGCCATTGCCGTGGCACGACACACAGGTGGCCGGGTTGCCGTTGGCCGGATTGCCGCGCAGGTGGGCGCCTTTGGTGTCTTTGCCGGTGGCGGTGTAGCGGCTGCCGGCCACGTCATGGGCCGAGGTCTTGTGGCAGGTGGCACAGGTGAAGTCCAGGCCCGAGGCGTCCATGTGCACGTCCAGCTCAAAGTCAGGCGCGGCCATGGAGGTGTCCAGGTCGCCGTGTTTGACGCCGTCGCCACCGCCACCGTTGAAGTGGCAACCGCCGCAGGTGTCGCGGCTGGTCTTGCCGACCTTTTGGGCGATGTTGCTCAGGTCAATGGCTTTGAGGATTTTGCCGGAGCCGGGGGGGAACTCCATGTCCTTGGTGACCACGTTGCCGGCCAATCCGGCGGGTTTTTTGTAGTTGCCGGTGGTGTCGTGACACACCACGCAGTCCACGTTTTCTTCGGACTTGAAGTCAAAATTGTTGTCTTTCCAGCCGTAGCCCACATGGCAGCCGGTGCAGGAGGCCTGGTTGGAGGCGATGGAAATGCAGAAATTGTTGACCACCGTTTTCTTGCCCAGCACCTGGTTGGTGTCGGGGTTGAGAAACTCCCACTTCCAGTGTTTGGTACGGTGGATCTGGCCCGCCGCCTCGGTGTGGCAGCTGATGCACACCTTGGTCAACTCCGGCCCCGAAGCGAAGAACTGCTTGAGTTCCTGGAACTTGGCGTGGTCTGCGGAGGTCGTGAGCTTGAGCGGCTTGGCCGATTCTTGCGCTTGCGTTGCGTTGCTGCTTGCCAATGAGGCCAGGCCCAAGCATCCTGCCAAAAAGACGGCAAGCATCAAGCGCTGGTAACCTGGTTTCAAGTTCGGCTTCACGTTAAGCCCCTCATTCACATGGTGATGAAACACGCATTTTTCCCAATGAATTTTGGGTTTCTTATAAAACCAAGTATTGATATAAATCAACAGGGATGATTCAAGTCAACGCGTGTCGTCACCTGAACCCGCGGGCGAGGCTGGTGGAGTGGCCTGGCTGCAGTGGGCGGCAACAACTGGAGGCCGTGAGCCGTGAGATCAGTCGCCTGGTGCGGGGTGGCGATCGAGCAGCTTGGCAAGCAGGGCCGCATCTACCGCGTCTGGCAGCCCGAAAACCTCTCTTGGGGCCGATAGCGCCAATGGATGTGAGCGTTTCGCCGCCGCAAAAAATGTCGTTGGGTCCGCAGAATACTTGGCCTTGTAGGTGTAGCTGCCGTCGTTGGCCCACGTGAACTTGGCGTCTAGGAACATGGTTTTCGGTTCGGGTTTGTAGAGCTTGACCATGTCACGGGTTTCACCACCGCGCACACCGGCACCGCAAAGCCAGCGCCATAGGCTTCTTCCCTGGCGGGATAAGCTTCGGTCACCACCTTCAAGATGGTGTCACCCAGCTCGTTGGCTTGGGTGGCCGAGTTGTGGCTCAGCATGCACGCCGTGTCGGCTAATTCGGAAGATGGTTAATTCAGGCGGGCGTTGCCCCCCGGATTGCCCAGAGGCGCTGTTGTTCATCATGGTCTGCAGACGCTGGCCTGGGTTTGACCGCCGCTTGCGAGCAACCAAGCCCGCAACACGGCTTCAAGTGGCCGGTACCGGGTCCATGGCGGCAAACAGCGGCTGGACCAGATCGTCTTGGGCCAGGCAAAGATCGCGCAGATACGCCGTGATCTTTCCGGCGCCTTCGCGCCGCCAGGCCAGCGCGAGCGGCGAGGGCTGACGCCCCACCACCACCGGGCATTGGATGAGTTGATGCCGTTGGACCAGTTGACGCACCATGGCTTTGGGCAGAAAGCCACCGCCCAAGCCGCGGACGTGACAGGCGATCTTGGCATCCAGATCCGGGACGATGATTTCGGACTGGCCGGACAACCGCCACGCCGTGCGCTTGGTGAGTTGCCAAGCGGTATCTTCGACATTGACAGCTGGAAAACGGCGAAGTTTGTCGTTACCCAAAGGCTTGGGCGCCGTGGCCAGCGGATGCTCGGGTGCCACGACGAAGACCCAGTTGATGATTCCCAACGGCACGGTTGAAAAATTGTCGTCAATGGTGTCAAAGCCGGGCACGCCGATCGCCATCTGTCCGCCATGGTGCCGCAGTTCATCCCATACCCCCATGTAGACCTCCTGCCGCACCGTCAACTCGACGCCGGGAAATCGCTTGGCCAGATGTGCGAGCAGTGAGGCGATGGCATCGGCGTTGTAAAGCAGGTTGTTGATGACGAGCACAAAGCGGGCTTCGACGCCATCGTTGGCCTGCTGAATTTCCTGCGGTAAGGTTTCCATCCACTCGAAAACGCGGGATGCTTTGGCAAACAGCACGGCGCCAGACGGCGTCAAAGTCACCGTTCGGGTTGTCCGCACGAAAAGCTGGGTGTCAAGACTTGTTTCAAGGGTCTTGATGCGATAGCTGACGGTCGATGTCGTCTTGTGCAAGACCTCGGCCGCTTCAGAGAAGCTGCGCAGCTTCGCCACGGTGAAGAAGGTGTGCAAAGCCTCGGCATCAAACCGGGCCATGTGAGAAGTGAGCAAGTAAAACCCCCTGCGAGTGCGCCGCATGTGGCACCCGCGATAAACGGTGAACCACGGAAGCGGCCAGGAGAGCTTCCGCGGATGTGATCTACATCAGCTGGCCAATCCTCCGACAAACCGGGAAAAAAGTGATTATAAGAAGGAGCCGGGTTGAGCGCAGGGACCAACAGAATGCAGGTGAGTCACCGAACATGCCGTTTTCACCACGACGCGGCCGCGTTTGACGACGAAGTTGCGCACCGGTAAATCCAGCATGACATCCGCCACCCGTAAGGTGTCAAGCAGGACGAGATCGGCATCCCGTCCGACCGCCAGCCCGTAGTTGGGCAAGCGCATGGCTTGAGCCGGGTTCGTTGTCAGCATCGGCAAGACACTCGGTAGATCGTCGGCGCCACCAAGATGGCAGGCGGGAATGGCCAAAGCCGCGATCTGCAGCAAATCACCATTGCCGAACGGCGTGAAGGCGTTGCGCACGTTGTTGCTGGCCAGGCAGACGTTCACGCCGCCAGCGCGCAGCGCCCGAACCGGTGTGAGCGCCCGGCGCACCCGGCTTGTGTCGCGCCGGCCACCCAAGTGCAGGTCGGTCGCAGGCAGGCACATGACGGACATGCCAGCATCTCGCAAGAGCGCGATCACCGTATTGCGCCGCTCTTGCGGCAAGGCATCCAGCGCGGTGAGGTGACCGACACTGACACGGCCTTCATAGCCTTCAGCGATGGTTTTGCGGGCCAGGTACTCGACGGACATGGCGTGCGCGTCATCGCTGAAATCCTGATGCAGATCGATGTCTTTGTCGAAATCGCGTGCCAGTCGGAACACCCAATCGATGTGGGCATGCGCGTCCATGTCGTTGTAGGGAATGCCACCGACGACGTCCGCGCCCTTCTTCATGGCCTCAACCATCATCGCGTCGGTGCCCGGGGTCTTCAAAATGCCTTCTTGCGGGAAGGCGACAACCTGAATAGTCAGGATGTCGGCAAACTCCCGGCGCAGCGCCAGGACGGCGTCGAAGCCGGTGAAACCCTGCGCCGGGTCGAACTCGGCATGGGCCCGCACGTGGGTACAGCCAAAGCGCGACAGCTCCCGCAGCAAGCGGCGCGCGCGCAACATGATGTCGTCGTGGGTAAAGGTCGGCTTCAGTGCCGCCGTGATGTGGATGGCTTCTTGCAGGGTGCCGGAGCGGTTGGGGTGGCGTTCTGACACGAACGCTTTCTCCAGATGCAGATGAGAGTCCACCAGCCCAGGCATCAGCACCCGACCGGCGGCATCAATCTCAGTGGCGCCGTGGCCGTGCAGTTGGGGGGCGATCGCGCAGATGCGTGCACCCTCGATCGCAACATCCATCAAAGGCGTGTCGTCGGCGATGCGTGCTTGGCGAAAAACGAGGTCCATGGCGCGGCCTTCCAGTGATGCAAAAAAGTGTACGGCGGCGCGGCGGCGGCGGTGGGCTCTGCACCCACCGCGCTACCGCCGCGCCGCCATACTACCGCTAGAGCATCAGTGTTCGCCCGACAACTTGGCCGAGAAGGCCAACAGTGCTTGATAGAAGCACTCGGCTGGCGGGTAGGTGATGCCAGCGCCGATCATCCCGACACCGGCGTCCTTGTGCGCGATGGCGGTGTTGATGACCGGCAAGATACCGGTCTGCACCACCTTGCGGATGTCAATGCCGGTGGAGATGCCTTTGAAATCGAGCAACGGAATCGTGACGTTCGGATTCTCTGCCGTGGTGATCTCGCTCATGCGAACCGAGAAACCGATCGCATCGTCGATGGTGCCGCCCACCAGTGCGACGATGGCCGGCGCGGTCGCCATGGCGAAGCCACCAATGCCATAGGTTTCGGTGATGGCGCTGTCGCCAATGTCGAGTCCCGAATCCTCCGGCTTGTAGCCCGCAAACATCGGTCCGACCACGCGCTGCGCCGGCCCTGTGAACCAGGTGTTGCCCGGGATGCCGCTGATCCGGATGCCGAATTCGACGCCGTTGCGGCACATGGTCGTCACGATCGTGCTGTCCGGGACGCCGTGGGCGGCGTCCAGCGCGCACTTGCACAGTGCCATCCAGGTCGGACCCGAGAAGTAGTCGCTGCTGGCGACAAAGTCAAACACCTGACGCTTTTGCGCTGTGGTGAAGCCTTCCGCCTCCAGGATGTGCGGCGCCAGGGCCTGAATCAACAAGGTGGTGCCCGCCACGTTGCGGTTGTGGCACTCGTCGCCCATATGCAGCGCTTGCGACAACATCAGTCGCAGGTCGATCTCGCCAGCGCGCTCCAGGGCCGCCTTCAGCATCGGGCCCAGGACATCGCGCATCCAGTTCAGGCGTTCGATCACGCTCGCGTCGTTGGCGCCCATGCGAAGAATCTTCGCCATCTGTTCGCTCAAGTTGGTGTAAGCGACGTTGCCATAGGTCTTGTTCTTCACGATGTGCATGTACATCGACGCCGAGGTCACGCCGGCCATGGAGCCAACGCAAGCGTGCTCGTGGCAGGGCGAGAAGGTAATCGCGCCGGACGCTGCAACGCGCGCTGCATCTTCGAGGTCAGTGGCAAGACCTTCAAAGACCAGGGCGCCAGTGACAGCACCCCGCATGGCGCCATTCATGCGCTCCCAGGCGATCGGGGGGCCAGCGTGCAGAATGGTCGTTTTGGTCATGCCCGGCACGACATCGATCGCCCGTCCGTAGCCCACCAGCACCGGGTGCGAGTTGATGATGCGCTGCACCGCCTGCTCGTTGGCCCGCTCGATGCGCTCGGCCAATGCGGGATCAGCCAGTTTGTCCAGTGCCGCCACCACCGCAGGGTTGCTGCCACCCGGCGGACGCCAGTCCAGATGCACAACGGGGGCGCCTTGGCGGGCGATGTCGTCCTTGAACATTTCAATGCCGATATTGACGACATTGACACCCTGAAAGAGAGATTCGATGGGTTTCATTACTTCACATCCTTTTCAACAAAGCCGCGCGCAAGCAGACCGGCGTTAGTACAACTGCTGGCGATCGTGACACCAGCGGACTCTAGCTTCTTGACCTGCTCGTTCAGCGCCGGGGTGTCCATTTCGGTGCCCAGCACATAGGCCAGGATTTCAAGGTGACGTCCCTGTTGCGCTGCGAGCGCCTTGGCTTCCATGATGCTTGGCAGCGTCACGCCAACCGGGTCGGCGTGGGCACCAAAACCGATGATGAAGTCCATGACGATGACGCCGACGGACGGGTCTTGGGCCTCGCGCTTGAAGCGCTCAATGCGCAGCGAGGGGTCGATCATCGGGTGCGGACGACCGCGGGTGAAATCGTCATCACCGAAATCGATGAACGTATGCTCCTGGCTCACGTCGAGATCACGCATCCGGTGCGCGGGATCCTTGGCGATGTTGCTGTAGACGTTGTCGAACTTCTCCTTGGCCAGGAACATCAACTCGTCACACAGCGTGCCGCCGCACATCAGGGCCCGGATGTACTTCTGCTCGGCCGTGAGTTTCAAACGTGTTTCGGCGATCAGGGGCAGATTCAAGGCGCGCTTGTTGATGCCCGATTCAGCGATACCACTGAGGAGCACCGCCTTCAAGGCCGCTTCCTTGGTGGCGCGTGCGAAATGGCCGCCAGCTTCCACCACAGCGTCTTCCGCGCCGCCGAGGATGCAGACCACGACCGGTTTGCCGCAAGCCTTGATTTCGGCCAGCACCTTCTTCTCCACGCTCTTGGGGGCAGGCTTGGACACCAGGACGATGACCGCGGTTGCCGGGTCAGCCGCCAAGGCGCGGATGCCGTCAATCATCATGATGCCGCCCACGCGCTCCGACAGATCGCGTCCGCCCGTGCCGATCAGCTGCGAGATGCCACCACCAAAATCGTGGATGCGCACGCTGATTTCCTGGCTACCCGTGCCCGACGCGCCGACGATGCCGATGTTGCCGCGGCGCACCGCATTGGCGAAGCACAGACCCGTGTTGCCAAGGATCGCGGTACCGCAATCAGGTCCCATCATCAGCAAACCTTTGTCGTGGGCCAACTGCTTGAGCGCCACTTCGTCCTCGATGCTCACGTTGTCGCTGAACATGAGCACGTGCAGGTTGCGCTCGAGCGCTTGACGCGCTTCACGTGCTGCGTACTCGCCCGGCACGGCGACGATGGCCAGATTGGCCTCAGGCACATGCTCACACGCACTGGACAGGGTGGCGAAGCTCATCTCCTTGGCGCCGCCAGACTTGCGCCGGGTCTTCATCAATGCCTCGATTTTCTCGAGGGCCAGCGCACACGCCTCGTCGTCGGCTGCCTTGACCACAATCATCAGGTCGCCGGCGCCGGCTTCATCGATTTGCGGTACGAACAGGCCGACGTTTCGCAAAACGCCTTTGTTCATCTCGGTACCCATGGCGACGACCGCCTGGTCAACGCCTTCGATCTGGTTGGCTTTCGTTGACAAAGACATCAGCGATACCGAATCGAAATAGGTACTGGTTTTTATGGTGACTCTCACTGCCATGACAAATAACCTCCTAGGTGCAAAAAAACTGGTTTGAAAGAATGGGTCAACCGCCCTATTGCGGCTGACCCGGTAGTGCGAGGCGGGTCGGCAGCGCCATGAGTGATGGCGCGCTGCTGACCGTTGGCAGTGCAGGCTGCCAGGGTTTGCCAGACCGTTCGAATTCAAGCTGCAGGCGCAGACCGCAGACGATGCCGGCGACGATGTCGCTGCCGGACGTCGATCCGATGGCCAGCACGCGCCGCAGCGGGGCCGTCCATGCGTCTGCCTCGCCATGAAGAAGTTGTTGAATCAATTCCGCCATGCAGGCGCGCACGCGACCGGTAGCGGCCTTGGACAGTGCGGCGTAGCTGATGGCGTTGGTCGTGTGCACGGCCCCAGCCACCATCTCCAGGCACAGGGCGCCAAGCCCAAACAGGGGGCTTTGCTTGACATGCAGCACAGCAAACAGGCCGACCAGGAAATCGTCGCCCGACGGCGTCAGACCGGGCCCCAGGCCCATCAACAAGCGCGCCTGCGCACAAGCATCAGAAGAATCCTGGCGCAGGATCGCATCGCGCAGACGCGATGTTGTGCTTGACAACATCCTGGACACCGCATGGTCAAAATCGGTGCCCTCGGCAAGGCCATCGTCGTTGCCAAGCAGGGCCGATCGCAGCATGCCGGCAAGAGAGTTTTCGCGTTGCAGAAACTGCGCCATCGCATCCAGGTTGCACCCCAAGCGCCCCGACGCCATGTTGTAGACAGGCAATGTGCCATGCCACCCCTTGGCGTGGTCGAAATGCACTTCCAGGGCGCTGTCGATACGCATCACCCCGGCGGTGGCCACCACCTGCTGGCACATCGCGACACCGGTGTTGCTGAAATCGACCATGTCCACCACCATCGTGTTGGGTGCATTGTCGATGTCGCGACTGGCCAATGTGAACAGCTCGCCACTGGCGCCTTCGATGTTGATGACGTGTTGGAAAACGCTGTGCACCCGCCCGCGCCAGTGCGCGCTGGCGCCCAGATCACACATGAACGCTTGATCGGCGCTGCGTGCCGACGCGACGAGCGTCACACGCCGTGCAGACGGTGCCTCGTGTGCGGGGCTCAACAGGTGATTCAAAGCGTTCATCTCGTGATCCAGCCACTCAGGTCACACTTGCGTGCTGGCTGCCAACAGCGTCAGCGATTGCGCCTTGTGCGCCTGGTAAAGCGGATTCGTCGGGTCCGCTTGAATGGCGTTCTCGATCGCTGCCGCGGCTTGCTCATGGCGTCCCAGCGAGCGCAGGCTGTTGGCCAAATGAAACCAATAGTCATAACGATGGGCGCGTCCTTCAAGCAGCAGGTGCATCTCTGCCACCGCTTGCTCATGCCGGTTCAGCTCGCGCAAGTAGTTGGACTTGTGGTAGCGGAAGTAAGTTTGCGTAGGCGCCGCGGCGATCGCGGTGTCGTATTCGCTCAGCGCCTGCTCAGGCCGCTTCATGGCGCGCAGGCAGTTGGCGGTGTAGAAATAGAACTCCAGCGCATCCGGCTGTGCCGCCAGCGCAGAGCGATACGCCTGCAGGGCCTCTTCGTGGCGCCCCAGTTCACCCAGGACGTAGCCTTTGTAGTAGGCAATGTCCAACGGATCGATGGAACCTGTGTGCGCCGCGGTTTCGAGCAGGAGAAGGGCGCGTGCGTCGTCGTACGCGCGAATGGCTGAGCGCACTTCCTGCAGCTCCGAGGCCTGGCTGGGGGCAGCCGCCCCCTCCAGGATCTGGATCACACGGGTCTGGCCATTGTTGCGGGCATGTGCCAGGGAAGAGACGCCATCACGGTCGGCCATGTTGGCATCTGCGCCCGCGGCGAAGAGTGTGGAGACGATGTCGGCATAAAGCCTGCCGCCGTCACCCAGGATCACGGCCTCCATCAAGGCGGTCCAGCCGAGTTTGTTGGCGTGATTGACCGCAATGCCGGCATCGATGGCCACCTGGACCGTGCGAAGGTAACCCTTTTCACTTGATGGCAGCAACGGGGTTCCGCCAAAGCGGTTCACGCTGCTGCGGTCAGCGCCTGCGTCGATCATCACCCGCAAAATCGCGGAGAAACCATTGGCGCCAGCGCAAAGATAGGGCGTCAGCTCGGTCACGTCTCTGGCGTTGACATCACTGCCCGCTGCAATCAGCCGCTTGACCAAGGGCAAATTGTTCTTTTGCGTCGCCACCATCAGGGCGGTGCGGCCACTCGCGTCGCGGGTGTCCACCGCTGCGCCCGCAGACAGCAGTTGCTCCACTGCCGCCAGGTCTTCTTGTTCGACCTTGGCGAACAGTTCTGTCGCTAGATTGTTTTCGTTCATGTCAATGCCTTTTTGGAACGGTGTTGGTTCAGGCTCAATTCACGGACATCGCTCACCGCGCTGCCGCCGTGGTCGATGGGGCGAACTTGGCCGCTTCACGCCGATCCAGCACATACTTCAGGACGAAGACGCCGGCAATCATGACGTAGCCTTGAACCAGTCCCATGGCGGTGGAGCCGGGGGCAACGATGCCGACTGTCGGCGAGTGGATAAAGCCCACATAGGTCAATGCAGCGGCCACGAGTGCTGCCGCGACACCGCGCAGCGGCTGGTTGAGGATGGCGAAGATGGCGATGCAACCCCACAGCAAACTGGACATGGGTGCGCCGTTGCCAAGGTGAGACAGCCCGACGTAATACACCCCTTTGGCGGCCAGTGTCTTGGTGCCCAAGGTGGCAATCGAGGTCCCTGCAGCTGCCATGACGTTGTTCACAATTGTCAAAGCCCAGTTGGCCACCCAGGGGAACAAGGCGACGACGATCACCGGCACTTCATTCTTGGGTGACTCGCGCACCACCTGATTGGCGGTGACGATGCCGATGTAGACCAGGATCGGCACAATCGCCGCAATCGGGATGAGGGCGAGCAGGAAAGAGCCCAGCCCAAAGAGCGTGACCAGGAACATCGTCACGCCGCTGGCCACCGTGTAGCCGATGCCTGCACCCAGAGACTTCCAGCCCACGTGGCCGACGTAAACCGTCACCGGGTAGGGGTTGCCGAGCATCGCGCCGACGGTGGATGCCGCGCCGTTGACCATCATCACCTTGCGGGTTGGGTAGGAGTCACCAGCAGCGTGGGCGCTTTCGATGTTCTCCAGGTCGAAAACGTAGTTGGCCAGGCCGAGCGGAACTGCTGAGGCCAGATAAGGCAGCGAATGCGGCAGGCCTTGCAGGAAGCTGTCCACATGCAAGCCGGGCGGGTTGAAGCCAGCCAAGCTCAGCGCGTTGGTGATCGCCTCGGGGCTCTGCAGTCCGAAGCCCCAGGCCAGCGCCGCGCCAACGACGAGCAGCAGCAGACCGGTGGGGATCTTCGGGAACAGCGGTGACTTGCCGAACCAGTTGATGAAGATGAGCGTCAGCACAACGAAGGCCACCACGGGTGCCTCGAAGGACTGCAACAACGGGTTCATCGCCAACAGCATGATGCCCAGGCCGGCCAGGCACGACAGCAGCACGGTGCGCGGAATCATGCGCCGCAACGTGTCACCGAAGAAGGCGCCAAAGAAAAGAATGGACGCTTCAAGAACGCACCACACCAAGGCCAACTGCAAGGCGAATTCAGCGTTCCCTGTGGTCTTGTAGACGGGCATGATCACCAGGAACGTGACCGTGAAGATCGAGGGAGCGCTCGGCCCGGAGGGCAAAGCGGTGACGTCGGTTCGACCCGTGCTCTTGGCCAGTTGCCAGGCAAACCACCCGTAAAACAAGCTTGCCAACATGACGGCGAGGCCGAACGCAGGTGCGATGGTTCCATAAACCATGTCCTGCGGGATGCCGACAACGAATATCAGCAGGCCGATCATTGTCAGCAGGTTGGTGAGGTTGTTGGTTAGCAGCCCGAAGAAGGCAGCCCAATCCCCTTTTCTCCACAAAATATCTTTGGTCATGATGTTTAGCTCTATTAACTGTTAGTCATTGATGTATGGCCTAAGCCATCTTCGGGTGGATCTCAGATCCTCCCGACCATCGTTGATCGCGACGGATGGGCATCTTTGAGCCACTGCGGCGGATAGTAGGTGCGCCAATTCAAGTCCACAAGCGCGCTTCCAAACGTTTCAACAAACCCCTACCGATTGTTCGGATTTGGCGTGATATTCACGTTCAAGCGCTTTTTGGGCGACCGCTGAAGTGCGGTTGGCATCGATGGGGGTGGCGCGCGGCAGGCCATTCGATTTCGACATTGGCGCCGTCATTGTTCAAGAATCTTCCACAGTGGGCGTGGGGCCCAAAGCTAGACTGAATCGCTTCATCATCTCTTCGCACTGTCAAGGAAATTACCCATGAGAAGCTCAGTCAACATCCCGCGTCGGCTCATTGTTGCCATTGGTGGCAACGCCATGGACCCCGCTGAAGGCAAGGGAACACCAGAGGAGCAGAAGGCCATCGCCTACTCAACCGCCAAGGCCATGCTGCCCCTGCTCGAGTTGGACAACCAGCTCGTGCTGGTCCACGGCAACGGCCCACAGGTCGGCAAGTTGCTGTTGGCAAATGCCATTGCGCGTGAACGCGTGGCGCCGCAGTCGCTGGACATCCTGGTGGCGCAGACGCAAGGCGCCATGGCTTACATCCTGGCGCAGGCCTTTGAAAACGCTTTGCGCGAAGTGGGCAACCCACGCCACGTCGTCGGCCTGGTCACGCAAGTGGAAGTTGATCGTGATGATCCGGCATTCCAGAATCCGACCAAGCCTGTTGGCCCGTTCTTTAGCGAAGCCGAAGGCCAAGCGCTGGCCGCCGAGCTGGGGGTGACGGTCAAGGAAGATTCCGGGCGCGGGTGGCGCTATGTCGTGCCATCCCCCATGCCCAAGCATGTGTGCGACATCTCATTGGTTGAATCTCTGATGTGCACCCGCACCGTGGTCATCGCGGGTGGCGGTGGCGGTATTCCCGTGGTTCGTGACGAGCACGGCCGACGCCATGGCGTTGACGCGGTCATTGACAAGGACCTCACCACGGGCGTGATGGCCAATGTGCTGGGCATCCGTGACATGATGATTCTCACCGCCGTTCCGCGCGTGGCCATCAATTTTGGCAAGCCCGATCAGCGTGAATTGAAGCGGGTGTCGCTGTCCGAGATGCGCGCCTACCAAGCCCAGGGTCACTTTCCTGCCGGCAGCATGGGGCCAAAAATCGAAGCCGCGTTGCTGTTCCTGGAAGCGGGTGGCAAACGGGTCATCGTCACCAGCCTGGACACCGCCGTGCCTGCCCTGCGTGGCGACACCGGCACGCACATTGTTCGGGACGAAGATCTTTAACGGTGCCGCGCCCGCCAAGGTGAAGCACCTGGCGGGCAACACACCCTCACCACCGTATCTGCCCGGGCTTGACCGCTCGCCAGCTCTGGCGAACGAGCCGCTCACTGCCGGGGCAGACGCGCCATCCAACTTGGCCAGCGCATGTCGCACAGGCCCAGTTCGCCATCCGTATTGCCATGACTGAAATATCCCACTATCAATTTGAGCGCTGGTCCCGACAGTTTGGCAACCTTGATCTGCAGATATACCGGCTGTCATTGGCCTGCAAGATTGATCTCGGCCAGACTGGGATGGTGGACAGCGTCATCGCCAATACCGACTTGTCTGGCGGAAAAAACAAGTCGCGGGCTTTCACGACGATGCGAGGCCTGTTGATTCTGCGACTGTTGATGCAGACCAAGGCGAGCGCCGAACTGGGCAGCCGCGCGGCTGCAACGCTGGGCCACTATCAACTGGACCGTTTGTATGAGCGCATTGGGCGCAGATGAGCTAACGGGTTGAATCAGCCAGAGAACCCGAGGTAGGTGATGGCGTGATCCAACTGGCACGGTGCCACATGGCATCGCGCTGTTGCGCCGCCTTCTGGACGCGAACCCGGCGTCAGCGCGTCAGCGCCATGAACAGCTTGGGCAGTTGTTCGGGCAGGCGGGTAATGTTGTCAATCACCGTGTACTGCTGGCCAAAGATGTCGCTCACATAGGTGTCTGCCGCGGCATCCAGGTTGATGCAGTAGGTGAATATCCCTTGGTTGCTCAGCTCGCGTACCGCCACTTTGGCGTCTTCGATCAGCAGGCGCTCGTCTTTCACATCAATGTCTGACGGCTGGCCGTCGGTCAGCACCAGCAGCAGCTTTTTATCCGCCGTTTGGGTGCCGAGCGTGCGGGCGGCATGACGCAGCGCGGCGCCCATGCGGGTGCTGTAGCCCGCCTGAATGGCGGCCAGGCGGGCCTTGACCTCATCGCCCCAGCGTTCGCCAAAGCCTTTGAGGTGGTAATAACGCACATCGTGCCGCGTGTTGGAGTGAAAGCCGGCAATGGCCAGCGGGTCGCCCAGTTGTTCAATTGACCAGGCCAGCAAGGAAACCGCTTCCTGGCTGAGCTGCAGCACAGTCTGCGCCGAGCCACGCGCTTGGTCGCCCAGCGACTGCGACAGGTCCAGCAACAAGGTCACCGCGATGCTGCGGCCATTGGTGGTGTGGCTCATGTTGATGCGCGGGTCGGGCTGGCTGCCGCTCCTTAAATCGATCAGCGAGCGGATCGCCACGTCCAGGTCCAGCTCGCTGCCGTCCTCCTGGAAGCGCACGCGCACCTTGTCCTGCGGTTTGAGCAGGTCCAGCAGGCGCTTGAGCCGTTTGGCCAGCGCCGCGTGTTTGGCCAGCAGCGCGTCGATGTCGGCCGGGTTGCCGCTGGGGTGCAGGCGCTCGTACAGGCTGACCCAGTCCGGGCGCAGGCTTTGGCTGCTGTAGTCCCACTCAGGGTAGTGGCGCGGCGGCAGGGTTTGCAGCTCTTGCGTGGACGGGGTCTGGTCGGGGTTGTCGAAGTTGTCTTCGTCGTCACTGAGTTCGTGAAAGCGCCACAGGTGGCGGTTGTCGTCGCGGTAATCGACCTCGGTGTCTTGGAACCAGGTGTCAGGCAAGCGGTCACTCTGAAGGCTGGTTTTGGCCAGGTAGCTCAGGCTCAAGCTGGCCATGTCGGTGGTGCTGGCGTCACCTTGGGCCAGCAGCGCGTGAAAGCGCTGCACCCACTCGGCGAGTTGCGGGCTCTCAAAGCGTTTGGGTGGGTCCAGCAAGGCGCGTGACAACATCGCCAGCCGGTGCCGCAGGCAGGAATGGGTGGCCGGGTTGCACGCGCCATCGACCGGCTTGGGGTGGAGCGCCGAATAAATGCGCCGCATGCCGGGGTACTCGCGCAGCGTCAGCCAATCCATGCGTGCGTCTTCAAAACACTCGATGGCCAGGCGCTGCGCCGGGCTGAAGTTGTCGGCAAAAATCGGTGTGCTCCAGCGCCGGTGCGCCGCCATGTGGGCCAGCGCCGCGCGGTAACGGTCCAGCCCGCTGATGCCCGCGCGCTCGTCGTACACGTCGGGCAGGCGCATGCCCAGCGCGTCAAAGTAGGGCATGGGCTGGCGCTGCACGTCAAAGGTGGTGGAGTAAGGCACCAGCACATCGCCGTCCTGCCACAGCGCACGCAGGTACAGGTCCAGCGCGCGGGTGTGGTCCATCAGCAAGGTGCCGTGGCGCTCGCGCTGCAGCACGGCGCGGCTGTCGGCACTGCTCAGGCTGAAAAAATCGCGCTGCTGCTCGGGGTGGTGGCTGTAGTTGCGAATGCCGTAGTTGACCCAATTGCTCAGGCCCTGCAAGCTGAGCACGCCCACCAGCAGCGGTGCTTTTTCAAAAAAGACGCCCAAGCTCGGGCTGGCATAAGTTTTGTGGATGCCGTGGATGGAGCTGCTGGTGCGCTCCATCAGCAGCAGGCACAAGTCGAGGTAGTGCTGTAGCTGATGTTGGCTTGCCAGCCTTTGGCTGACGGGGCCGAGGGCTTGTAAAAACGGCGCAATGGCGCGGCCATTGGGTGACTTGTTGATCTGCCGAACGGTGAGCATGACGGCGTCCAGCGCGGATTCGCCCACGTTGTGGGCCACCAAGGGCCAGGCCTGCAAAAAGGTCAGCGCCGGCTCCACGCCCCGGCCCATCTTTCCCAGAAAACGTGCCTGGGTCAGGTAGTCGTCCAGCCCTTCGGCGCTGAGCTTGGCCTGTGCCTCGGCCAAACAAGCCTCAAACACATCGTCGATCTGGGCAAAACCGCAGTCCAGCTGCTTGCGCCAGGCCAGGAACTGATCGGCGCTGATGGTGGCGGTTGGGCTGCCACTGGCGCTCGTGGGCGGCAGCGCGCTGGGCATCAACGGTGGCAACACGGCAGGGGCCATGGCGGCAGGTCCGGTTTAGCCAAACACCGCGTCAATCGCGTGGTCGAGCGTGGCGCGGATGTCGGAGTCATCGGTGATCGGGCGCACCAGCGCCATGCGACAGGCGTCCAGCGGGTCCACGTCGGCTTTGATCAGCGTGGCGGCGTACACCAGCAGGCGGGTGGAAATGCCTTCGTCCAGGCCATGGCCTTTGAGCGCGCGGGCCGTGGCCCCAATCTTGACCAGCCGTACTGCGTCGGCCATGTTGACGCCGGTCTCGGTGGTGATGATGCTGGCTTCCAGCTCTGCCGCGGGGTAGTCAAAATCAAAGCCGACAAAGCGCTGTTTGGTGCTTTGTTTCAGGTCTTTCATCAGGCTCTGGTAGCCGGGGTTGTAGGAGATGACGAGTTGAAAGTCGGGGTGGGCCTGGATCAGCTCGCCCTTTTTGTCCAGGGGCAACTGGCGCCGGTGGTCGGTCAGCGGGTGGATGACCACGGTGGTGTCTTGCCGGGCTTCGACAATTTCGTCCAGGTAACAGATCGCGCCGATGCGTGCCGCAACGCTAAGCGGTCCGTCGAGCCAGCGGGTGCCGTTGGCCTCTAAAAGGTAGCGGCCCACCAGGTCGGAGGCGGTCATGTCTTCGTTGCAGGCCACGGTGATGAGCGGTTTGCCCAGTTTCCAAGCCATGTATTCGATAAAGCGCGATTTGCCGCAGCCGGTGGGGCCTTTGACCATGACCGGCAGCCTGGCCTTGTAGGCGGCCTCAAACAGTGCCACCTCGTTGCTTTGCGGCTGGTAGAACGGCTCTTGGGTGATGGTGTATTGCTGGGCCAGGGTGGTCATGGTGGGTTCCTGCGTGATCGTTGTGGCTGACAGGTTACTGGTCAGGTCGTCTGGTGTGCGCGGGCGGTGGGATTTTTGACGCTGTTGGGGTTTGAGTCAGAGGTCAGAAGACTGTTGGCTTTAACCGCAGCGCGCGCTGGGTATCCGACTCCGCGGCTGTCCCCCGCCCTGCGGGCTCCTCCTTGATGCCGCTGCGTCAGATACCCAACGCACGCTGCTTGACGGTGTGGGCAATCAAAGTGCATGAATGAATTTCCCCTATGTTTGGTACCAACGTCGTCTCGGGCATGTTGTGATGGGTTGCCCTGCAGAGCGAAATTAAGGAGGAGAAAGTGGCCGGGAGGCCGCTTTCGGGGGACATTCGCGGCGCAGGGCATCCCGTCGCAACGTGCCTTCCACGAAAGTCGCCCACGGTAACTTGTCGCCCCAAAACTCCCAAAAAAGGAGACGAAACCCCTTCGCCAAGCAAAACGCTGCACAAAAAACGCGGGGTAGCCTGCCGCAACAAACTACCCCGCAGTTGCATTTTTACCAATGCTCCGAGATGACGCTATGGGCGAAATGCTTATTTATGCACGCCCAGCTTCTCGCGCCAGCCCGGGAACAACTTGTCGGCGTCACCCGGGAACGACTCAAATGCGCGGGCAAACTCTTTGTGCTCCTTGGCAAACTCGATCGGGTCAGCGCCGCTCTTCCAGCATTCATACGACTGACGCAGAGAAATGGCACCGGCTGCGGGGCTGTCGATGTGGCCGTAGGAGCCGCCGCCCGAGGTGTTGATCACGTTGCCGTGGCCCAGGTTCTTGAAGAAGCCCGGCAGGCGCAAGGCGTTCATGCCTCCTGAAATGATCGGGGTGGTGGGCTTCATGCCGTACCACTTCTGGAAATAAACCGGGCCCTGGCACTCATCACGCTCGATCATGTAGGCGATGTTGCGGTCATCGTTCTCGCCCTCCATCTTGCCGTATCCCATGGTGCCGACGTGGATGCCGCTGGCCCCTTGCAGACGCGAAATCTTGGCCAGCACAAAGGCGGTGTAACCGCGTTTTGCCGATGGTGATGTGATCATGCCGTGGCCGGCGCGGTGGTAGTGCAGGTACTGGTTGGGGTACTGACGGCGCGCGGTGGTGACCATGCCGGGGCCGCCGACAAAACCGTCCACCAGGAAAGCCACTTTGTCGGCGTCCGGGCCGAAGGCTTCCAGAATGAAGTCAGCCCGGGCGCACATTTCGTAGTGGTCGTCGGCGGTGATGTTGGCTGAGAACAGCTTGGCCTGGCCGGTTTCGTCCTGGGCGCGCTTCATCGCGTCATAGACCAACGGGTACACCTTCTTGGCTGGGCAGAATACCTGGTTGCCTTGTGGCTCGTCGTTCTTGATGAAGTCGCCACCCAGCCAGAACTGGTAGGCAGCTGCGGCAAACGGCTCGGGGCGCAGGCCCAGCTTGGGCTTGATGATGGTGCCGGCAATGTAGCCGCCATCTTTCATCGGGCGGCCCAGGATGCGCCACATGTCGGAGATGTCCTTGCTCGGGCCGTCAAACAGCTGGATGGCGCGCTCAGGCATGTAAAAGTCGTGGATCTTGGCGTGTTTGATGTCGCCCATGCCCTGGTTGTTGCCGATCACCAAGGTGAGGAACGACACGATCATCATGCGGCCGTCGGTCATGTTGCGGTCGAACAGGTCGATCGGGTAGGCAATGCGCATGTCTTCGGTAGCTTCGTCGATGTAATACACCAGCGCGTCCACACCGCGGGTGAAGTCGTCGGTGGTGCTGACTTCCACATTGGTCCCCGTGGACGATTCCGCCGCAAAGTGCGCCGCCGCTTCCAGGTAGCCATAGCCGGGCTTCGGTGCCATTTTGTAGGCCACCAGAATGTGTTTACCCCCGGCAATGAGGTCTTCTTCCTTGAGGCTCAGGTCGGCGTAGCGGTTCGATTGATCCATGGGGTAACTCCTGTGAGTGCAGTCGGGTTAGTGATGGTCTGAACTATAGACAGGCATATTCATCATGAAAATTCAAATAAATTGCCAGTCTGATCAGAAAAATCTGATGGGTGACAGTCCACCCCCACGGCCCGACGCACCTCGGTCAAAGCCACCACGGCAACGTTCTCTGTCAAGAAAGCCATCAATTTCAAAGACAATGGCACGCACATCCGCACCCGTTTTGCAGCCTCAAAGGAGTTTTGTATGCCCATCGTCGTGTTCAACCAAAAAGGGGGCGTTGGCAAGTCCACCATCACCTGCAACCTGGCCGCCATCAGCGCCAGCCAGGGGCTGCGCACCCTGGTGATCGACCTGGACCCGCAAGGCAACTCCACCAGTTACCTGCTGGGCGGCCCGGTGGCCGAGGGCCAGCCCACCGTGGCAGACTTTTTTGAAAACACGCTGAGCTACAGTTTCAAGAGCACACCTCCCACGCATTTTGTGGTGGAGTCGCCGTTTGAGAACCTGGATGTGATGCCATCGAGCCCGGCGCTCACCGAGCTGGTGGTCAAGCTCGAATCACGCCAGAAAATCTACAAGCTGCGCGAGGCGCTGCAGCAACTGGCCACCACCTATGACCGCATCTACATCGACACCGCGCCCGCACTCAACTTCTACACCCGCGCCGCGCTGATCGGCGCCAGCGGCTGCCTGATTCCGTTTGACTGCGACAGCTTCTCGCGCCAGGCGCTCTACACCCTGCTCGACAACGTGCAGGAAATCCGCGCCGATCACAACCCTGAGCTGCAGGTGGACGGCATCGTGGTCAACCAGTTTCAGCCGCGCGCCAACCTGCCCCAGCGCATGGTCGCCGAGCTGATTGACGAAGGCCTGCCGGTGCTGCAGCCGTATTTGCCAGCGTCGGTGCGCATCCGCGAGTCGCATGAGCGGTGTTTGCCCATGGTTTACCTCGACCCCAGCCACAAGATCACGCTGGCGCTCATTGCGCTGCACAACGGCTTGCGAGGGTAGCGGGGACGATGCGCCAGAAGCGCATGTCTGGGTGATGTTGGCTGAAGTTGGCCGTCTTGGGGGGTATCCCGGTGGAGGGGGCTTTACACCCGCCGCGCCCACAGCCCCAGGCTCAGGCGTTCGATTTTGCTGAGCTCACGCTCAAAGCGGGCCGATTCCAGCAGCGAGTTTTCCAGAAGGCCAAGGCGCACAGCGCTGGCGTAGTTGGCGCGGGCCAGGTCAAAGGGCAAGCCCAGGATGAGGGCAGTGGTTTGCCCGAAGTTGGTGATCAGGGACATGGTAAGTCCTCCAAAGTGGGTGCAGGTCAAGTCGGGGGTCGCCCGGTTGCTGCGGGGAGAAAAAATGACGCCGGTGTGCGCCTCAGGCGCGGTTGGCAGGGTTCAGGTGGCCGTGGCGGCGAGTTCGTGCCGGGTGGCGGCGGCGTACAGGTCGTGCGCGTAGCGCGGGTCGGTGCGGTAAAGCTGGTCGGCATACTCGCGCAATGTGTCGGCTTCCTGGCGCGCGCTGGTCAGCGGGCCGGGGTGGGCGCGATGGGTGAGGGTGGTCCACCAGGCGGTGGCCTGCTTTTTGGTGGCGATCGCCATTTCTTGCAGGACGCCAGCGAGGCGTTGGGTGTTTGGGGTCTGACTTGAGGGCTTCAAAGTGGCTTCTGTCATGGTGTTGTTCCTTTCGAAACCAATAATGTTGCACCGCAGTATAGGGTAAACCCTAATAAACCGTGAATGACCTGACGGGCGGTGTGACAATCGGCCGCTCTGACTAAAGCGGCCGCACTGGCCGCACATGCCCTTGTGATTGTTCGTCCTCGTCCCCATTGGATCCGTTTGCTGTTTGTGCGCCGGGGCTCCCTGGTGCACCGTATTTACGGTCAGCAGCTGTTTATTTTTGCCCTGTCGTGTGTCGTGGTGATGGCGCACGGGCAGTTGTTTTTATGGAAAGTGACGCTCAATGCCAGTCCGTTTTCGTTGATGGGTGTGGCGTTCGCCATTTTTCTGGGTTTTCGCATCAACGCCAGTTACGACCGTTACTGGGAGGCTCGCAAGCAATGGGGTTGTGTGCTGGTGGAATCCCGTAACCTGACCCGTCAGGCCCTGACCCTGGTGACCGCAGGTTCGCCGGTTCGTCCCTTTGTGCTGGGTCTGATGGCGTTTTCCTGCACCATGCGCAACCAGCTTCGTGGTCAAAAAGCAACGATTGGAACCGACGACTTGCTGCCTGACGACGTGTGCAGGCAGTTGATCAGCGCCCGTTCGGCCCCGACGCTGGTGTTGCTGTGGCTTGGCCGCCAGCTGCAGGGCTGGCGCGAAGCCCGGCGGCTCGACCCGATGCTGGCACAGAAGATGGAGAGCTCACTGGACGCCCTGTCACTGGCCTTGGGCTGCTGCGAACGCATTGCCAACACGCCCTTGCCGTTCGCTTATTCGGTGGTGCTGCACCGCAGCGTTTACCTGTACTGTGCGCTGTTGCCCTTTGGGCTGGTGGACAGCATCGGGCTGATGACACCGCTGGTGGTGAGCTTTGTGTCCTACACCTTCTTCGCCCTGGAGGCCCTGAGCGACGAAATTGAGGACCCGTTCGGCCTGGCCGACAACGACCTGGCGCTGGATGCCATCGTGGCCAGCGTCCACGCCAGCCTGCTGGAAATGCTGGGCGAGGTGCCCCCGCCCGTGCCCCAGCCGGATGCAAACTTTTTGCTGACCTGACGCCGACGACCGGCCCTGGCTCAGCTCCAGGTGTCCATCAGCGCACCGCCTTGCTCGATCAGAAATTCCTTGAATGCGCGGGCCGCGGGGGAGAGTTTTTTGCTGCTCAGGTGCGTCACATACCAGTGGTTGATCTGCGGCAGGCCTTGCACATCCAGCAGCGCGATGTGGCCGCTGGCCAGTTCGTGGCGAATCGTGCGCATCGACAGAAAGCTCAGCCCCATGCCGGCCATCACTGCCTGTTTGATGGTTTCGTTGCTGGGCAGGCCCATCACCACTTTCAGCTCGGTGTGGTGTTCTTCAAACAGGCGTTGCATGGCCGCGCGGGTGCCCGAGCCGTCTTCACGCACCACAAAGCGATGCTCGGCCAGCACCTCGAAGGGCAGATTTTTGCGCCGAGCCAGCGGGTGGTCGGGCGGCGCCACCATCACCAGCGGGTTGGTGGCGAAGGCGGTGGCCTCGCAGTCCAGGTGGCTGGGCGCGCGGCCCATCACCACCAGATCGGCCTCAAAACGGGTCATCAGGCCCAGCACGTTGTCGCGGTTGTCGATGTTGAGGTGCACATCGATGCCCGGAAACAGCCTGGAAAAGCGCACCAGCAGCATCGGGATGAAGTATTTGGAGGTGCTGACCACGGCCAGATCGATGCGGCCTTTTTTCAGGCCGACATGCTCGGCCATCAGTGCTTCCAGGTCCTTGAACTGGCCCATGGCGTTGGTGGCGTAGGTCAAGAACGCTTCACCAGCGGCGGTGAGCCGGATGTTGCGCCCCATCGGCTCCACCAGCGCCAGGCCAAAAGCGTCCTCCAGCTGGCGCAGTTGCATCGACACCGCGGGCTGGGTCACAAACAGCCGTTCGGCTGCTTTGGACACCGAGCGCTGGCGCGCCACTTCCATGAACGTCTGGATCTGTTTGAAGGTGTAAGGGCGCATCTGCTTATCCCTGTATTTCATCAGGCTGCACTGATGATTTTTCAATAAAACGTGATTAGAGTTTATGAGTTGGCGCGATTAAAGTAAACCTATGTCGCACATTTGTCGGTATCCCCGCGTTAACTAAAGGACACTTTTCCATGGCCTCTGGTGCTTTGCAAGCCTTGATTTTTGATGTGGATGGCACGCTGGCCGAGACCGAAAGTGCCCATCTGGAGGCTTTCAACCGCGCTTTTGCCGAGCAGGGCATGGACTGGGTCTGGACCGACGAGATGTACCTGCATCTGCTGGATGTGTCGGGCGGCAAGGAGCGCATCCTGCGCTACTGGCAGCAGCTGGACCCGGCGCTGGATGCGCAGGCGGTGCAAGGGCAGATTGACCAGATCCACGCGTGCAAGACCACCATCTATGAAAACCTGGTCAACAGCGGCCGGGTGAGCTTGCGCCCTGGCGTGCTGGCGCTGATCCACGAGGCGCGCCAAGCGGGGCTGAAGCTGGCCATTGCCACCACCACCACGCCGGTCAACATTGCCGCTTTGTTGCGTGGTCCGCTGGGCGAACACTGGCGCGAGCACTTTGCCGCCATTGGTGATGCAGCCACCGCACCGCTCAAAAAGCCGCACCCGCAGGTGTATCTGCAGGTGCTGGCCGAGCTGGATTTGCCCGCTTGCCAGTGCCTGGTGATCGAGGACTCCAGCAACGGGCTGCGCGCTGCCACGGCGGCGGGTCTGGCAACGCTGATCACCACCAACCGTTACACGCTGCACCACGACTTCGGTGATGCGCTACGCGTTGTGCCCGACTTGCGCCAGGTCACATTGGCACAACTGCGCGACTGGCAGAATTCTTGGCGAGCCTGAGCGCACCTCGGCCACCCCCTTTTTTAAACTTCTGAAAGACCCCCCATGAGCTCCAACCCCGTTCTGCGTTTGGCCCCAAGCATTTTGTCGGCCGACTTTTCCCGCTTGGGTGAGGAGGTGCGTGCCATCGAAGCCGCCGGTTGTGACCTGGTGCATTTTGATGTGATGGACAACCATTACGTGCCCAACCTGACCATTGGCCCGCTGGTGTGCGAAGCCATCCGGCCGCATGTCAGCATCCCGATCGACGTGCACCTGATGGTGGAACCGGTGGACGCGATCATCCCGCTGTTTGCCAAGGCCGGTGCCAACATCATCACGTTTCATCCTGAAGCCTCCAAACACGTGGACCGCAGTCTCGCCATGATCCGCGAGCTGGGCTGCAAGGCCGGGCTGGTGCTCAACCCGGCGACCCCGCTGAGCGTGCTGGACCACGTCATGGACAAGCTCGACATGATTTTGCTGATGAGTGTCAACCCCGGTTTTGGCGGGCAAAAGTTCATCCCCAGCACGTTGGACAAGCTGCGTGCGGTGCGCGCCCGGATCGACGCGCATGTGGCCGCGGGTGGCCAGCCCATCTGGCTGGAAGTGGATGGCGGCGTCAAGACCGACAACATCGCCGAGATTGTGGCTGCAGGGGCCGACACCTGCGTGGCGGGCAGCGCCGTGTTTGGCGCGCCCGATGCCGACGGCGGCTACAAGACCATCATGCAGGCGCTGCGCACGGCAGCCCAGGCGGCATAAGCCTCAGGCACGACAAAATTTAATTAATCGGGAGTTTCGCCATGCCCATGACCCTTCGTTCCAACCGTTCGACCTTGACGCAGTTCCTGATTGAAGAGCGCCGTCGTTTTCCCAGCGCCAGCGGTGATTTCAATTCGCTGATTCTGGATGTGTCGCTGGCCTGCAAAGGCATCGCCAAGGCGGTGGCCTATGGCGAACTGGCCGGTGTCATGGGCAACCACGCGGCAGATGCCGGGGGCTCGGTCAATGTGCAGGGCGAGACGCAGAAAAAGCTGGACGTGTTGTCCAACGATGTTTTCATGCAGCGCACCGAATGGTCGGGCAGCCTGGCGGGCATGGCCTCGGAGGAGATGGATGCCCCCTACCAGATCCCCAAGCACTACCCGCGTGGCAACTACCTGATCGTGTTTGACCCGCTGGACGGCTCCAGCAACATCGATGTGAACGTGTCGGTGGGCAGCATTTTCAGCATCCTGCGGGCGCCGCAGGACGTGATCGACTCGGGCCGCGACGTGGTGGATGCCGATTTCTTCCAGCCCGGCGTCAAGCAGGTGGCAGCGGGTTATGCGCTGTATGGCCCCACCACCATGCTGGTGCTGACGGTGGGTGACGGTGTCAACGGCTTCACGCTGGACCCGAACCTGGGCGAATTCATGCTGACCCACCCCAAGCTGCGTATTCCGGAGGACACCCAGGAATTTGCCATCAATGCCTCCAACGCGCGTTTCTGGGAAGCGCCGGTCAAGCGTTATGTGGACGAATGCCTGGCCGGCAAGACAGGCCCGCGAGGCAAAGACTTCAACATGCGCTGGATCGCCTCGATGGTGGCCGAGGCGCACCGCATCCTGATGCGTGGCGGTGTCTTCATGTACCCGCGCGACACCAAAGACCTGAGCAAACCCGGGCGTCTGCGCCTGCTGTACGAGGCCAACCCGGTGGGCATGATCATGGAGCAGGCCGGTGGCCGCGCCTCCACTGGCGAGGTCCCGATGCTGCAGGTGATGCCCACCAGCCTGCATCAGCGCATCGGGTGTGTGTTTGGTTCCAAAAACGAGGTGGAGCGCATCGAGCGTTACCACCGCCAACCCGTGACCTCCGAGCTGACCAACCCGCTGTTTGCCGAACGCAGCCTGTTTCGCGATTGACCGTGAGGTTGGCTGTCATCCCGGACGGGATCCGGGATCCACGGAGGGCGGGCCTGGCCCGCCCTGACCGTCCCCAACAAGCGTCCCCCACACACATCAGGCAGCAGCCAGAGACTGCTTGATCCGGTTTTCATCATCCTCAGGAGACACGCACCATGTCCATTCGTCACCCCATCATCGCCATCACGGGCTCCAGCGGCGCCGGCACCACCTCGGTCACCCGCACGTTTGACAACATCTTTCGGCGCGAGAGCATCAATGCCGCCGTGATCGAAGGCGACAGCTTTCACCGCTATGACCGCAAGGAGATGAAGCTCAAGGCGGCCGAGGCCGAAGCCGCTGGCAACCAGCACTTCAGCCACTTTGGCCCTGCCAACAACCTGTTTCACGAGCTGGCCGAGCTGTTTCGCGCCTACGGCGAAACCGGCACCGGCAAGCGCCGCAAATACCTGCATGATCTGGAGGAGGCCGCGCCCTACCAACAAGAACCGGGCACCTTCACCGCCTGGGAAGATGTTCCGGCCGGCACCGATTTGCTGTTTTATGAAGGCCTGCACGGCGCCGTGGTCACGCCTGAGGTCAACATCGCCCAGCATCCGGACTTGCTCATTGGTGTGGTGCCGGTGATCAACCTGGAGTGGATTCAAAAGCTCTACCGCGACAAAAAGCAGCGTGGCTACAGCACCGAGGCGGTGACCGACACCATTTTGCGGCGCATGCCCGACTACGTGCACTACATCTGCCCGCAGTTTGAGCACACCCATGTCAACTTCCAGCGGGTGCCGATGGTCGACACCAGCAACCCGTTCATCGCACGCGACATCCCCAGCCCTGACGAGAGCATGGTGGTGATCCGTTTTGCCAACCCCAAAGGCATCGACTTCCCCTACCTGCGCAGCATGATCGACGGCAGCTTCATGAGCCGCGCCAACACCATCGTGGTGCCCGGCGGCAAGATGGAACTGGCGATGCAGCTCATCTTCACGCCCTTTGTCTGGCGCATGATGGAGCGCAAGAAAAAAGCCGCCTGACCCCCTACCCGCGCACCTGCGAGCGACGGCATAACTTACTGGAAACTGATGATGTGCTGTGTGCCGCTCCCAACTGACTAAGATAGAGGCCCAGGACCCGACCCAAACGCGTAGCCTTGCTTTGTTTTTACCTCTCATCACCTACTGATCACGAACCATGACCACACCCACCCCTGAATTTGCCAAACAAATGGCCAATGCCATCCGCATGCTGGCCGTTGACGCCGTTGAAAAGGCCAAGTCCGGCCACCCCGGCGCGCCCATGGGCATGGCCGACATTGCCGAAGTGCTGTGGAACCGCCACCTCAAGCACAACCCCGCCAACCCGCATTGGGCAGATCGTGACCGTTTTGTCTTGAGCAACGGCCACGGCTCGATGCTGATTTATGCCTTGCTGCACCTCACCGGCTACGACCTGCCGATGAGCGAGCTGCAAAACTTCCGCCAGCTGCACAGCAAAACCGCCGGCCACCCCGAAGTCGGCGTGACCCCGGGGGTGGAGACCACCACCGGCCCGCTCGGCCAGGGTGTCTCCAACGCGGTGGGTATGGCGCTGGCCGAGAAGCTTCTGGCCGCCGAGTTCAACAAGGACCAACACGCCATCGTCGACCACTTCACCTATGTGTTCCTGGGTGACGGCTGCATGATGGAAGGCATCAGCCATGAAGCCTGCGCGCTGGCGGGCACACTGCGCCTGTCCAAGCTGGTGGCGTTTTACGACGACAACGGCATCTCGATCGACGGCCACGTCGAAGGCTGGTTCACCGACGACACCCCCAAACGCTTCGATGCGTATGGCTGGAACGTGATTGCCGGTGTGGACGGCCACAACCCGGCTGCGGTGGACGCCGCCGTCCAAGCCGCCAAGGCCCAGGCCGTGTTGGCCGATGGCAAACCGACCTTGATCTGCTGCAAGACCGTGATTGGCCTGGGTTCCCCCAACAAGGCCGGTACCCACGATGTGCACGGTGCCGCTCTGGGCGCCGCCGAAGTGGCCGCCACCCGCGAAGCGCTGGGCTGGCCGTATGCGCCGTTTGAAATCCCCGCCGACATTGCGACCGCCTGGAACGCGGTGGCGCGTGGTGTTGCCGCTGAACATGCCTGGGACGCCAAGTTTGCCGCCTACAGCGCTGCTTTCCCGGTCGAGGCCGCCGAGTTCAAACGCCGTATGGCCGGTGATTTGCCCGCCGACTTTGCCGACAAGCTGCCCGGTTTGTTGCAGGCCATTGCCGCCAACCCGACCTCGATCGCCACCCGCAAATCCAGCCAAAACGCGCTCGACGCGATTGCACCGCTGTTGCCCGAGTTTTTTGGCGGCAGCGCCGACCTGACCGGCTCCAACCTGACCAACTTCAAGGGCTGCATCCGCGCCGGTCGTGACAAATGGGGCAACCACCTGAGCTACGGTGTGCGTGAGTTCGGCATGGCCGGCATCATGAACGGCATCTGCCTGCACGGTGGTTACATTCCTTACGGTGGCACTTTCCTGACCTTCAGCGACTACAGCCGCAACGCCATCCGCATGGCCGCGTTGATGAAGATCCGTGTCATCCATGTGTTCACCCACGACAGCATTGGCCTGGGTGAAGACGGCCCGACGCACCAAAGCATCGAACACATCCCCAGCATGCGCATCATCCCGGGGCTGGACGTGTGGCGCCCGGCCGACGGCCTGGAAACCGCCGTGGCCTGGGCCAGTGCGGTGGAGCGCAAGGACGGCCCCAGCGCCTTGTGCCTGTCGCGCCAGAACCTGCCGCGCCTGACCGATGTCAGCATGGTGGAGAACATCCGCAAGGGTGGCTACATCCTGTCAGACATGGAAGGCGCCCAGGCGGTGATCGTCTCCACCGGCTCCGAGCTCGAGATCGCCATGAAGGCGCAGGCTGAGCTGGCGGCCCTGGGCATTGCCACCCGCGTGGTGTCCATGCCTTGCACCAATGTGTTTGACCGCCAGACCAACGCCTACCAAGAGATGGTGATTCCGTTCAACATGCCGTCGCTGGCGATTGAAGCGGCGCACCCGGACTTTTGGCGCAAGTATGTGGGCCGCCATGGCGTGGTGATCGGCATGCCCAGCTTTGGCGAGTCGGCCCCGGCGCCCAAGCTGTACCAGCACTTTGGCATCACCGTGGAGCGTGTGGTGACCAACATCCGCACCATCGTGCACCGCGCTGCCAGCAAACGCGCCGAACCGCTGCCCGACACGGTTGTGCCCTCCATCAACTGAAGGTGACTATGTCCAGTTTTGATCTGGTCATGTTTGACCTGGATGGCACCTTGGTGGAGACGGCGCCCGAGATTCTGGATGCCGTCAACGACGCCCTTGGGCGTTTTGGCTTGCCGGAGGTGTCGCAACAGCAGGTGGACGACTGGATTGGCCACGGCACGCTGGCGCTGCTGGTCAAGGCGCTGGCACAGATCACCGGGTTTGCGCCCGAGGTGGTGAGCAATAGCGCGCTGCTGGCCCAGATCGTGCCGGTGTACAACATGGCGTACAACGCGCGCTGCGGCACCCGCAGCCACCTGTACCCGCAGGTGCGCGAAACCTTGACGGTGTTGCGTCAACAAGGCGCCCGGCTGGCGGTGGTGACCAACAAGGAAGGCCGTTACACCCAGGTGGTGCTGGCGGCGCACCAGCTCGGCGACCTGTTTGACGCCGTCATCAGTGGGGACACCTTGGTCACCAAAAAGCCTGATCCGGCCGGGGTGAGCCACTGTCTGGCGCAGTTTGGGGTGACGCCTGAGCGCGCCCTGTTTGTCGGCGACTCCAGCATTGATGTGGCCACCGCGCGTGCCGCGGGGGTGCCGGTGTGGATGCTGCCCTATGGCTACAACATGGGTGAGCCGGTTGAGGCCTGCGCGCCGGATCGCATCATCCCGGACATCTCCGTCTTGTTGGTTTGAGTGCTATCACGGTAGCGATTTCCCGGGATGGCGCGCTGGTGAGCCATCAAGAGGGCAAGCCACGGCCATCAGGGCCTGGCTTGGTACGACAATCGGCGGGATAACGCGACGCCATTGAACAATGAGGTCGTGTCGTCGCATTTAACCAAGGAGCTAGAGAATGAAAGTTGTACGTTTTGCCGATGTGATTGCCAATGGTGCCGCCAAGGGCAAGCGGGTGTTCATCCGGGCCGATTTGAATGTGCCGCAAGACGATGCCGGCAACATCACCGAAGACACCCGCATCCGCGCCAGCGTGCCGTGTATCCAGATGGCGCTTGACGCTGGTGCCGCTGTGATGGTCACCAGCCACCTGGGCCGCCCGACCGAAGGTGAGTTCAAACCCGAAGATTCCCTCGCACCTGTGGCCAAGCGCCTGGGTGAACTGATGGGCCGCGAGATTCCCGTGGTCGCCAACTGGGTCGACGGCGTGGACGTGGCACCCGGCCAACTGGTGATGCTGGAAAACTGCCGCGTCAACAAGGGTGAGAAGAAAAACAACGAAGAGCTGGCCAAAAAAATGGCCGCCCTGTGCGACGTGTTTGTGCACGACGCCTTTGGTACCGCGCACCGCGCCGAGGGCACCACTTACGGCATCGCCCAGTTTGCGCCCATCGCTTGCGCGGGTCCCTTGTTGGCGGCTGAAATTGATGCCATCAACAAAGCCTTGGCCAACCCCAAGCGCCCGCTGGTGGCGATTGTGGCGGGCTCCAAGGTCTCGACCAAGCTCAGCATCCTGCAAGCTTTGGCCAAGAATGTGGACAACCTGATTGTGGGTGGCGGCATTGCCAACACCTTCATGCTGGCCGCTGGTCTGAAAATCGGCAAGAGCCTGGCCGAACCCAGCCTGGTGGGTGAAGCCACCGCCGTGATCGAAGCCATGAAGGCGCGCGGCGCCGACGTGCCGATCCCCACCGACGTGGTCTGCGCCAAAACCTTTGCGGCCGACGCACCCGCCACCGTCAAGGCCGCCACCGACGTGGAAGACGACGACATGATCCTGGACATTGGCCCGGTCACCGCCGCCAAACTGGCCGCGCAACTCAAGGCCGCCGGCACCATCGTCTGGAACGGCCCGGTGGGTGTGTTCGAGTTCCCCGCGTTTGAAGGCGGTACCAAAACCATCGCCATGGCGATTGCCGAGTCCGACGCGTTCAGTATTGCCGGTGGTGGCGACACCCTGGCAGCCATTGCCAAATACGGCATTGAAAAAGACGTGGGCTACATCTCGACCGGCGGCGGCGCGTTCCTGGAAGTGCTGGAAGGCAAAACCTTGCCGGCCTTTGAGATCCTGCAAAAACGCGCCGAAGCGTAAGGCGCAAGCCCTGCGGGGCTGACCGGGGCGGCGCGGCTTGCCGCCATCTGGTCGCATCGTGTCAGGGGTGTGATGTGATGGCGCTGGCCCAGTTCAGCATGGCCCGCACACACACGGCGGTCGGGCAGGCCATCAACCTGCCGGTCTTGACGACCCCGGGCAGCGCGGTGCGCGTCTTGCGACAGCGTTTGGGGTGGTGATCGGCGGCACGGCACGCCCGCACCCGGCTGATGCGTCAACACCTCACACGCAGCTCAATCGGCATTGACAGCCGGGTTCACCAACCAGCCTTGAAGGGGGCATCGACCCATGACAACCATCGAAACGCCAGAGCACCCAGCCGTTCAAGGTCCGGACCAACGTTTTCAAGCCAGCTACCGCGAAGCCTGGGGCGTGTGGATGCGTTTGCTGCAGGAGGATTACCTGAAGGCTGCTTTCACGCGGCGCGATGATGCCGAGTCGTATGCCAACAAACACCTCAGTGGCGGGCAGCGTGGTGACGTGCGCCGCATGTGGGTTCTGATCAACGAAACGCTGGGCGAGGCCTATGCGCTGGGGGATGGTGCCAGCCCGGTGCTCCAGGCCGTTGATCTGGATTTCAACCGCAGGAGCAAGCTGTCGATGCTGCGCCAGGCGGCACTTGAGAAGTTAACCAACGAAGAACTGCTGGCACTGGGCTTGAGCCGGGGGTGACGCTGATTGGAATTTGGTGTTGGAATGTGGTCCCGCCAGCAGGAATCGAACCTGCATCTAGCACTTAGGAGGCACTCGTTCTATCCATTGAACTATGGCGAGGGACGGGGGATTGTAAAGGCCGTCTCAGGGGCTACGGCAGGCGTCGGTCAGTCATAACGCATGGTGAAAATCAGGTCCACCGCGCTTTGTTCGCCGGTTTGCACCCGCAGCGTGAGCCGTTTGGTGATGTCGTAGAAGATGGAAAACATCCCCATGGCGCTGGTCAGGCTGCTCTCGTAGGCCACATAAAAGTCCTGCGACAGGCGTTTGCCCAGCGTGACCGAGGTGCCACTGGCCGTGTTGCCATCGCTGCCGTCACCGCCCGCGCTGAAACTCAGTTCATCGAGCCCGAGCGCGCTGCTCAGGCTGTCCGACAGGCTATTGCCATTGCCCCCGAGCAGCGCCAGGGCTGCCTGCTGGATCAGCGCGGCTTCGGCGCCGCCCCCGCTGCCGGAGTGGCCCAGCACCAACCAGGAGAGGATTTCCACGTCCGGCAGGCTGGGCTCGGCATACAGTGACACCACCGGTGACAAGGCGGTGCCACTGATCTGCACCCCCACGCGTTGGGTGAGTTTTGGGCGAATCGCCAGAATGGCCAGCGCCGGGTTGTCGATGGGGCCGTAAAAACGGATCAGACCACGCTGGATCTGCAGCCGCTGCCCGTACGCCTGGTAGGTGCCGTTGACTGCCCGGATGGAGCCGGTCAGCTCAGGCGCTGCGCCGTCCTCGGCCGTCAACGCCAGCTTGCCCGCCAGCCGCGCCTGCAAGCCACGCCCGCGCAACTGGAAGTCTGGCCCTAGATCCAGATTGACCGCCACATCGGTGCGGATGCGCGCCTCCGTCCTGGCGCCTGCCGGTGCCACGGTGGCGGTTTTGCCCGGCGTGGCCGTGGCTGGCGTGCGCACCCGCACATCGTCGTCCAGGGTGGGGGTGCTGTCGTCGGGCAGGGTGATCAGGGCCTGGTCGGCCACCAGACTGCCACGCAGGGTCAAGCGGGCGTCGGTGAGATCGGCCTGCAACTGGCCGGACGCGGTCAGGCGACGGTCCGGGCGGGCGCTCAGGCGCAGGGCGCTGAGCTTGGCTTGCAGCGCCATTTGCACCTGTTGCGCCGGGCTGCTCTGGCCCGCCTTGGCCAGCCAGACCACCGATCCGGTGATGCTGAGCTGCCCGCCCGCGTTGGCGTCTTGTGGTGTGCCCGCGCCGCGCAGGGTGAAGTTCTGGATGTCCAACTGCTGCCCGTGCAGCCGGGCGTCGAGCGTGCCCTGGCTGAAGTCGATGCCGTCCACCACCGAGCGCACCGCCAGGTCGCGCGCGCGCAGCGTGCCCGCCCACTCGGGTTGTGCCCGGGTGCCCATCAGGTCGATGTGGCTGTCCACCGTGCCGCGCAGGCGCCAGCCCGGCGGGGCCAGCGCCGACCAGGCGTCCACCGGGGGCAATTGCAGCTGCAGGCTGCCGCCCAGCGGGGCGCTGTCGGGCCAGGCCCAGCCGTTGTTGTCATGCCGCAGCCGGGTGCTGAAGGCAGCCAGCGCTTTGCCCGCGCGCTGGCTGTCCCAGCGCAGTGTGCCTGCCACCTGTTCACCGTCCAGGTTGACCTGCAGCCAGGCTTCCTGCATGCCCGCGGGCACGGCGGTGGCGCGCCCGGCATCGGCCTGAAGCCGCACATCCCCCGCGCTGCGCTCGAGTGTGGCGCGCACGTGCAACATGTCGGTGGACGCGGCGTCCCAGCTGCCTGCCAGCAACAGGTTGCTGCCGATGCCCAGATCGGCCAGGGACTTGTCGGTGAAGCTGTCCAGCCAGGCCAGCGGCACACCGTCGATGCGCCCCTGGCTGCGCCATTGGGCGGGCTTGCCAGGGCCCGCCGCGGGTGACCATTGCGCTGCTTGCCAGCTGATGTCTGCGCTGCCGGGCAGCGGCCCGCGCAGGCGTGCGGTGCCCGCCGATACGGCCAGCGTGCTGGTGTTGCTTTGCCAGCGCAGCGTCACCGGCGGGGTCAGGGGGCCGGGCGCCCCGCCATCGGGGGCGCCAATCTGCAGCTGCCACGGGTTGGCGTGGCCTGGCTGGCGCAGCGCCAGTTGCACCTGCCGCAGGCTGGCCTGCCAGTGGCCGTCTTGGCCCCGGCCAGCGCTGGCCTGGGTTTGCCATTCGGCCTGTTGTGTGCCTTGGGTCCATTGCCCGTGGCTGCTGATGGCCAGCTGGTTGATGCGTCCGGCCAGATTGAGCTGGACGTTTTGCAGGCGGGTCGTGACCGGGGGCGGTGTTGTGGTCGTGGTCCAGTTCAATTGCGGCACCTGCAGCTTGGCGTCGACGCGCATAGCTTGGCCGTTTTGCTGCCAGCCGCCTTGCCATTGCGCGGCCAGCGTTGCCGTGCCACTGGTGGGCAGGTTGGCCAGCTGGCTGCCCAGACCCGGCCAGCGTTGGAGCCACTGGCTGGCCTGGGCGGCATCTTGCAGTTGCACACTGAGTGTGCCCAGCCCGTCAGCCGGGGCGGCATGGCCATTGACCTGTGCCTGTAACCCCGGCAACTGCAGGCTCAGCTGGCCTTGGGTCGCCAGGCTGGCGGTGTTGAGTTTGAGTTGACCTTGTAATTGGGCCTGGTCAACGTCCAGGCTGACGGTGCTCAGGCTGAGCTGCGGCGCTGACCACACACCCTGCGCCAGCAGACGGTTGAAGTGCAGACCGCCCAGCAGGTCGTCCTTTTGGCTGGCGGGTTTGGCGGTGCGTTGTCTGCCGGACTGCAGGGCGATGTCAAAACTGAACGCGGTCGCCAGGCCCGGGCTGGCAGCCTGACCCGTGCTGGGCGCTGTGTCGCTGGCCGGGGTCTGGCGCGCACTCAGGGTGCCGCTGATGGCATCGCTGGCCAGGCGGGTGTCGATGGCGGCCGGGTTGATGCCTTGCACCTGAGCCTCACCCTGCCACAGTCCGGCGGCGTCAGTGCTGGTGCCGGTGCCGATTTGGCCACGACCCTCGACCCGGCCACCGGCCGCCTGCGCCTGCAGGCGCTGCAGCAGCCAATGGCCATCGGTGTAGGTCAGCCCGGCCCGCAGCTGCTGCAGCGGCAGGCGCTGCTGGTCCCAGGGGCCGCTGAGGCTGTTGTCCAATTGGATCTCGGCCTGCCAGCCGGGGCCTTGTGGGCTGACACTGGCCCGGCCGGTGAGCCCGGTCTGGGGTGCCTGCGGCCAGAGGCTGGCCAGGTTCAGCGCCTGCCAGTTGCCATCGGCGCGGATGATTTTTTGCGCCTGCCAGGGGGCGATGTGGGCTGACAGGCTCGCCTGCATGGCGGCGGGAGGGGTTGGGCTGCCAGCGGTGGGCGGTACGTTAGCTGGCGCTTGCGGTGTCAGGTCGGCCTGCACCACCAGCTCGGCCTGCGGCCCGGCCAGCGCGCCGGTGATGCGGGCCAGGGCGTCCAGGCGCAGTGGCACGGTGTTGCCGGGCACGGGCGCGTCCACCACGCCACCCGCCTGCAGCTGGAGTGCCATCGGGCCACTGGCTTCCAATTCACCCGAGAAGCGGTAGGTGTTGGACGAAAACACGCCTTGGCCGCTCTCAAGCTTGTGCGATTTGCCATCAAACATGTAGTGGACGCTCAGCTTGTCCAGCCGCTGGGTGCTGACACCGACCCATTCCAGCGTGTCCACCCGCACTGCAGCATCCACCCGAAAAGGCAAGCCCAGATCGGTCGGCGGCTGGCTGGCGGTGGCGGGTGTGGGCTCGCGCTGGTCGTGGATCACCAGTTGCCCCACGTTCAGCTGGCTCAACTGCAGCTCGCGCCGCAGCAGCGCAGCGGGCGCCCACGCGGCGGTGACCTCATGCGCTTCGACACTCAGTCCGCCGCTTTGCCAGCGCAGCCAGCCAATACGCCCGCCCTGTCGCAGCGAGCCACTGACCTCCCGTGTTTCGAGTGTCTGACCGGCGGGCAGCACACGCTGCGCCTGCTGCAAGGCCACGGCCAGCGAGCTGTCGTTGCCCGACCAGACCCACAACCCGGCCAGCAGCCCCAGCAGGGCCGCCAACCCCATCAGGCTGCGGCGCAGCAGCGGCTTCAAAACACAAACCCCACGTTCAGGTGCAAGCGCAGTTTTTTGACCTGCACACCATAGGCCAAGTCAATCTGCAGCGGCCCCACCGGGGTTTTCCAGCGTGCACCGGCACCCACCCCGACCTGCGTGTTCAGGTCAGCTGCCTGGTTGGCGACCGAGCCCGCGTCGACAAAAACCACACCTTCCCAGTCGGTCAGACGACCGTTGGAGGTGATGGGGCGCTGCCACTCCAGGCTGCCGGTGGCCAGATAGCGTCCGGCGGTGATCTGACCGTCCGGCAGTTCAATCCCGATGCTGCGCAGGCGGTAGCCGCGCACGCTGTTGGCGCCACCGGCCAGAAACAGCTGGGTGGCAGGCAGGCTGACGCCGTCGCGCACCACCGCCGCACCCGCCTGGGCGCGCAGCGCCAGGCGCCCGGCGCGCCGGTCTGAGGCGGCGTCATCGCCGTGGGCGCCCAGGGGCCAGAACGCCTGCCAGCGGGTCAGCACCCGGCCAAACGGCGCACGATCATGGCCCAGCGTGGTGCCGCCACCCAGCTCCACCCCCACCGCCCAGCCGCTGGACGGGAACGGCAGGGCATCAAATTCGCGCAGCGTGAAGGCGTAGTTGACGCTGACCGACTCGGCCACCTGGGCGGTCAGGGCGTCCGAGGTGGCGGTGTCGGCGCGGTCATATTGCACGTAGTAGCTGCGGTCAATGCGTTCACTGAGCCGGGTGGCCCCGAACTGCAGGCGGTGGCTGCCAATGTCAAATGATCCGCTGCGTTCGTTTTGCAACAGCGCCGAGGTGTTCCAGCGCCAGCCGCGGTCATCGGGCGGGGCGGTCAGCTCCACCCCAATGGTTTGCGTTTCGCGGTCAACGGCGATCTTGCTCAGGGCCTGCCAGCCCAGCCCGGGCACCAGGTTGTGGTGGTGTTCCACACTCAGGCGGGCGCCGCTGTCGGTGCTGGCACCCACGCCCAGCGTGACCTTTTGCAGCCGGGCCTCGCGCACGGTCACCATCACTTGTGCGGCTTCGGGGTTGGAGTTGGTATCCACCTGCATGAAGGCCGAGTTGAAATACCCGCTGCTTGACAGGCGCTGCTGTGCTGCCACCAGTTCGGTCAGGTCATAGTCGTCGCCCGCTGGCAGCCGGGCCAGGCGGCGCACCAGGTCAGCGTCATAACGCTGCAAGCCGGTGGTGACCAGCGGCCCCAGTTTGTAGGCCGGGCCGGAGTCCAGCGTCACGCTCAGGTGCGCGGTGTGGGTGATCGGGTCCACATCGGCCAGGGTGTCGACCAGGGTGCCGGTGGGATAACGCTGGCTGGTGAGCTGGCGCAGCGCCTGCTGTTTGGCAGCCGACCAGGCCGACTGCGTCATCCGGTTGCCTGCGGGCAGCAGCCAGGTGTCTTCGATCAGGGCGCGCTGGGCGGCGGCCTGCGGGTCGGTGGCGATGGGGCCGCTAAAACGCAGCTGCACCTGGCTGACCTGCACCGGCTCGCCCGCCACCACGCTGATGTGCACGGCGCGCCCGGGCGTTGGGTCAGCACGGTCCCGGGTGATCTCGATCACCGGTGAAAAATAGCCCAGCGTGGCCAGCAGCTTCTGCGCGTCCAGCCGGGCCATGTCGAGCAGGCGATCCAGCTCGTCGTCGCTCAGGTCGGTGAGGGCGCGGTAGCGTTGAATCTCCAAGTGCCGCTCCAGCAGGGTCTTGATCTCGTCGGTGGCGGAGACAGTGAGTAAAAAAGCGGGCGTGCCGGACGCGGTGCTGTTGGGCTCGGCGTCGGGGTCGGTCGGCGGTTCTGGTGCGTCTGGCTCGGTGGTCTCGACGGTGTTGTCCACCGCCTGTGTTTCAGGGTTGGGCGGGCTCGGGGTGTCATCCACCAGCGGCACCGCCTGCGCGGCTGCTAGCAGCGGCAACAGCAGACAGGCTGCGGCGGACCAGATCGCCTTCATTTGCTCAGCAGGCGCATCGCGTCTTCCAGGCCCTTGAGCGTCATCGGGAACATGCGCTGGCTCATGAGCTGCTGAACGATGGCGATGCTTTGGCGGTACTGCCAGACACCTTGCGGCTCGGGGTTGATCCAGGCGAACTGCGGGTAGGCGTGGGTCAGCCGGCCCAGCCATTCGGCACCGGCCTCTTCGTTGCCGTATTCGACGCTGCCACCGGGTTGCAGGATTTCGTAGGGGCTCATGGTGGCGTCACCGATGAAGATCAATTTGTAATCCTTGTTGTACTTGCGCACGATGTCCCAGGTCGGGAACTTCTCGGCAAAACGGCGGCGGTTGTTCTTCCAGACAAAGTCGTAGACGCAGTTGTGGAAGTAGTAAAACTCCAGGTGTTTGAACTCGGTCTTGGCCGCAGAAAACAGCTCCTCCACCCGCGCGATGTGTTCGTCCATGGTGCCACCCACGTCCATCAGCAACAGCACCTTGACGTTGTTGTGGCGCTCCGGGCGCATCTTGATGTCGAGGTAACCCGCGTTGGCGGCGGTGGAACGAATGGTGTCGTCCAGATCCAGCTCTTCCACATGGCCTTCACGCGCGAACTTGCGCAGGCGACGTAACGCGACCTTGATATTGCGGGTGCCAAGCTCTTGGGTGTCGTCATAGTCGCGGTAAGCGCGTTGCTCCCAGACCTTGACCGCACTTTTGTTCTGGCCCGGCCCGCTCATACGGATGCCCTTGGGGTTGTAACCGCCATGGCCAAACGGGCTGGTGCCGCCAGTGCCGATCCACTTGCTGCCACCTTCGTGGCGTTCTTTTTGTTCTTCCAGGCGCTTTTTAAGCGTCTCCATCAGCTCGTCCCAGCCCATCGCTTCGATGGCGGCTTTTTGCTCAGGCGTCAGGTGGATGTCCAGTGTTTTTTTGAGCCAATCGAGCGGGATGTCTTTAGTGATGTCGGTGATTAACTCGACACCGTGAAAGTAGGCGGCAAACGCCTTGTCGAACTTGTCGTAATGTTTTTCGTCCTTGACCAGGGTGGCGCGGCTCAAGAAGTAGAAGTCCTCGATCTTGTAGCCGCTGGGTGCGCAGTCCCCGTCGTCTGACTGTGGCGTTTTCGGCCCGACCACCCCGAGCTTGAGCGCCTCCAGCAGGGTCAGGAATTCCTTGACCGAGACCGGCAACTTGGCGGCGCGCAGGGTGTAGAAGAAGTCGATCAGCATGGTGTGGCTTGGGTAGACGCCAAGTGCTTCTCCGCCCACTTGCGGCCGAAAGACAAAGGGTCTAGATCTCGTTCGGCAATAGTTCTCAAATGGTTTGCTGGCATGTGTTTCAGAATGCCATAGCTTGCGACCAAATCGCGCATCTTTTGACCCTCCTCGTCATAGAGGAGATTCATTGCAAGCAGATTGACCTCATCACGGCTAAGCTGAGCACGGAATAATTTGACAAAACGGAAATGGTCGTTTTTCAGAATCGGCTTTGCTTCCCTCAGTAGGGTGAATACAGTACGAAAGTAGTGATCTAGCAAAGGAGATTGTCTATCCCAACTTTTTATGATGGTTTCTTCTGCTGGCATCGGGTCTGAATTTTCGTTGTTAGCGACAAACAGAGTAGAGAGCGATCTGATTGGTGAAGCCCATGATGAAGTGAGCAACTTAAATGCAGATTTTCCGGTACGAGTTACAGGAGACGTCGTGGGTTTCTCAGAACCAAATACGGCAGACAAAGCGCTTGTAGTGCGCTCTTCAAAACTAATTGTTTCAAGTGTGACTTGATATAGATTTAAAAAGTCAAAAAATCGCTGTTCCTTGCGCTGCTGCTCGGCAGTTGCAGCCTGTTCCTCCACCGCCAGACGTGAGTTTTCAAGCTCTTTTCGGGTCAGTTCCAACTCGTCCTTTTGAAGCCGCCACACACTGATGGCAACGAAAAGAGTCAGTGCTGACACCAAAGGATTCAGCATCCCTCCAAAAAAGTCTCCCAACTGGCCAAGCTCTCCTGCGTTGGCATGGGGGTGAATGTTCCAACCACCCCAATAGGCCCAAGCAAGTAAGGCCGTACCCGATACGGCAATGGCCAGCAGCCACCAAGGAGAAAACAGCTTTTTCACAGCCAATCCTCCACCTTCAACCCCTTAACCCGCTTGAACTCACGCGTGTTGCGTGTCACCAGAACCAGACCGTGGGCTGTCGCCTGGGCGGCGAGCCACAGGTCATTGGGGCCAATGGGTGTGCCCTTGGCCCGCAAGTCGGCACGGATGGCGCCATAGCTGATGCTCACCTCGGCATCCAGCGGCAAGACACCGAAAAAGTCCATCAGCCGCTGAGCGCGTTTTTCGCGCAGAGCCGATACCGGCGCGTGTGCCACCCCATAAAAGTACTCACCCGTGGTGATCACCGACAACACGGCTTCACCTTTGGCCAGGGTTTGCATACGCACATTCAGCGCCTCGTCCTGGCCCTTGACCATCAGCGAGAACACATCGGTATCGAGCAGATAACTTGGTGTCATGGTGCGCTGGGCTTGCGCGCGGTGGTGCTGGAGCGACGCGGTAGCGGGTCAGAAGGTGGCTCATCCAGCGCCAACAGGTCGTCCAGATGACCCATGGCCTGATCCAGCGCAAGGCCTTCAGCGGCACTCAGGGGCGCGAGGTCGGCTAGCGCTTCGGCGGCGGTTGTTGGCAGAGGGCGCAGCACGATGGCATTGCCCTCCCGGAATATTTCCACGCGCTTGGTGTGGAACTGGAATTCTTTGGGAATACGAATAGCCTGGCTGTTGCCGGACTGGAACACCGTTGTTTCCACAAGGCTGCGTTTTGGCATGGCTTTGTTGGGTAAACGAGCGTTCATGGGCACCTCCTTGTGTATATGGTGAGTGTATATACGCTGAGTTGCCGTGTCCAGATCAGGCCCGCGGTTTGTCCAGAAAATACAGCAGTTGCGCCTTGACTTCCGGCCATTCCCCGCTGCGCAGGCTGTACATCACGGTGTCGCGGATGCTGCCGTCGCGGCGTAGCGCGTGGCCACGGATCACGCCGTCTTTTTTGGCGCCCAGGCGCTCGATGGCAGATTGACTGGCAAAGTTGAAGTTGTCGGTGCGCCAGCCCACCACATGGCAGCCCAGCACCTCAAACGCATGGGTCAGCAACAGCAGCTTGGCGGTGGTGTTGACGTGGGTGCGCTGCACACTTTTGGCGTACCAGGTGTAGCCAATCTCCAAGCGTTTCACGGCAGGCAGGATGTCGTGGTAGCTGCTTGTGCCCAGCACCTTGCCGGTGGCTGCCTCAAGCACGGCAAACGCAAAGCGGTTACCGGCCTCACGCATGGCCAGGGCATCGTTGATGTATTGGCGGGTGTTTTCGGGTTCGGGTACCGAGGTGACGCGGATGTTCCAGAGTTCACCATCGGCAGCGGCGGCACGCAGGCCATCTTCGTGGTCCAGACTCAAAGGCAGCAGGGTGATGCCGCAGGCGCTCAGGGAAACGGGTTCAACAAATGCCATTCAATCACTCCAAAAACATCAACGGTTGCGCTGCTGCATGAACACCAGCTTCTCAAACAGCGTCACATCCTGCTCGTTTTTGAGCAAGGCCCCGACCAGCGGCGGCACGGCCACCTTGTCACCTTCGGTGTGCAGCACCGAGGCGGGAATGTCTTGCGCCATCAGCAATTTGAGCCAGTCCAGCAGTTCGCTGGTGGACGGCTTCTTCTTCAGGCCCGGTAGGTTGCGGATGTCAAAAAACGTCTTCATCGCGGCCTGCAGCAGCTCGGCTTTGAGGCCCGGAAAGTGCACGTCCACAATCTGCTTCATGGTCGCCGCATCGGGGAACTTGATGTAGTGGAAGAAGCAGCGGCGCAAAAACGCGTCGGGCAGTTCCTTCTCGTTGTTGGAGGTGATGAACACCAGCGGGCGGTGTTTGGCGCGGATCAGCTCACGCGTTTCGTAGCAGTAGAACTCCATGCGGTCGATTTCGCGTAACAAGTCGTTCGGGAATTCGATGTCGGCCTTGTCGATCTCGTCAATCAGCAGCGCCACAGGCTGGTCGGCGGTGAAGGCCTGCCACAACACACCTTTGACGATGTAGTTGTGGATGTTTTTGACCCGTTCACCACCGTCTATGTCCGACAGCTGCGAGTCACGCAGGCGGCTCACCGCGTCGTACTCGTACAGGCCTTGCTGCGCCTTGGTGGTGCTTTTGATGTGCCACTGCAGCAGCGGCAGGTTCAACGCGCTCGCCACTTCCTCGGCCAGCATGGTTTTGCCGGTGCCGGGTTCGCCCTTGACCAGCAACGGGCGCTGCAGGGTGATGGAGGCGTTCACCGACAACATCAGGTCAGTCGTGGCGACGTAGTTTGGGGTGCCTTGGAATTTCATGGTGGTCAGTCGGGTGAGTAGGGGTCGAAACAAGCGCGGCGCAGCCAGCTTGTCATGGTAAAGCAGTGTGCTCAGTCCTGTGTGGCCCGCCGTTGTACGTTGGCGATGTAGGCGTTGCCATCGGGTGGGCGCCCGGCGCGCTGGCTTTCCCACAGCATCTGGCCCAGGCATTCCATCACCTCGTGGTGCGCGTCGTGCAGGGAGTCGCGCCTGTGGGTGAGCAGCTCCACTGCCTGGCGGATGCCACGTGGCTGGTCAATGCTGCATTGCTCGGTGATTGACAGGTGCATCGACAGGTGCAAAAACGGGTTGCTTTTGCCGTCCTCTGGCACCGCCATGCTGGCCAATGCGGCGGCCTCGTCGGCCAGCTCGGCGTGGTATTCGGGGTGCTCGTCGATCCACAACGACGCGATGGTTTCAATCGCCTCCATGGTTTGCCCGGTCTGGGCTTTGGCATAAACAGTGCAAAAAAAGCGGCGAACGTCGGCTTGGGAGGGGCTGAACATAAGGTGTTTAAAAATCAGTGAGAAAGATACTTGGCTCACGCAAGCCAGACCGGAAGCTGCCATTTGCGCCACAACGCCAACCCGCGCAAGCCGGCCGTGACCCCCAGGCAGGTGAGCATCGCTGCCCAGCCTGGCGCGCCCAGTTCCCACACACCCAGGTAAGCCCAGCCGCCAGCAAAGGCGCATACGGCGTAGGGCTGGTGGTCGCGCAAGGTGGTGGGGATTTCGTTGCACACAATGTCGCGCAGCACGCCGCCAAACACACCGGTGATCACGCCCATCAGCACCACCACCAGGGCGGGCATGTCGGCCGCCAGCGCCTGATGCACGCCACTGGCGGCGAACAGGCCCAGGCCCAGCGCATCGGGCACGGCGATGTGTTTCTGGGTCGCTTCAAAATGGTGGCTGCGTAAAAAAAGCATCGACAATGCGCAGATCAGCAGCACGCCCCACAACATTTCGACATGTCGGACCCAGAAAAACGGCCGCTGATCCAGCAACAAATCGCGCAGCGTGCCACCACCAAAGGCCGCCAGGAACCCCACCACACAAATACCCACCGCGTCCAGCCGCTTTCGGGCGCCTTCCAAAACCCCGGACAATGCGAACGCCGTGGTGCCCGCCAGTTCGACCAGTAATCTGAGCGTTTCGCCCCACTGTTGAAAGTTGTTCATGTCTGAATTGTCGCGTTATGGCCTTGTTTGAAACTTTTCCCCTGATCACCGACCCGTATTTCTACGTGGTCACCATTCCTGCCGTGCTGTTGATGGGTATCAGCAAAAGTGGTTTTGGCGCCGGTTTTGGCTCGCTGGCGGTGCCGATGATGGCGCTGGCAGTCACGGTGCCGCAGGCGGCGGCGATTTTGATGCCGGTGCTGCTGGTGATGGACATCCTGGGCATGGCGGCCTTTCGCAAAGACTTTGACATGAAGCTGCTGCGCTTTTTGCTGCCCTGGGGGTTGGTGGGGATCGCGATTGGCGCGTTGCTCTTCAAGGTCCTTAACCCGCAGGTGGTGGCGGGGCTGGTCGGGGCGTTCACCTTGTTGTTTCTGGCGCAGCGGGTGGCGTTCCCGCCCAAGCCAAACAGCGCGGCACCACCCAAATGGCTGGGTGCGGTGCTGACGGCCACCTCGGGCTTCACCAGTTTTATTGCCCACGCGGGCGGGCCGCCGGTCAACGCCTATGTGATCCCGATGCGGCTGTCACCGGTTCGTTTCACCGCCACCATGGCGTTTTTCTTCTTTGTGATGAACTTGTCCAAATGGATTCCGTACGCCTGGCTGGGCCTGCTGGACTGGCGCAACATGGCGACCTCGCTGGTGCTGCTGCCGATTGCGCCGATTGGGGTGTGGGTCGGGGTGTGGCTGGCGCGGCGCATCAGCCAGGTGCTGTTTTACCGGTTTTTGTACGCCGGGATGCTGCTGACCGGCGTCAAACTGCTGTGGGATGCTTTCAAGTAACCGCGCACGCTACTGTAAAAAATAGAGCATCACACCCTTTTGAGGCAATGGTTGTCGCCAGGGTGGCTTTGAAAATCGGGTTCAGTGGGCCTGCGATAAACCGTCGTCCGGACCTGGCTGCGCGGGCACCGCAAACTGTTCACTGGCCCAGGCGCCCAGGTCGATCTGCTTGCAGCGTTCGCAACAAAACGGTCTGAACTTGTTGCTGGCGGCGTACAGGCTGGGGCCACCACATTGGGGACAGGTGACCCATTTTTCCGGGATCAGCGGTGGCGCGTCGGGTGAGGTCATGAACACAGCGCCAGTTCAAAGGCCACATCATCATCGACCAGGTGCGGGCGCTGGTCTTCACCCAGTTGCATCAGCCGCACTGAGACCATCAGCCGGTTGCCACTGATCTCGGGGATGAGCGCCTGCGCTGCGTCCAGCGCCACACGCAGCAGCAAGAAAGTGCGCCCCTGCGGCAGACTTTGCTGAAACTGCCCGCCATTGGCGATCACCTTTTGAGGCGAGCCCGAGTCGCGCAGCAATTTAAGCAGCAGTTGCACCGCGTCAGACAGGGCGCCGAGCGAGCTGGTCCACTGGTGCAGATCCGCTTGACGGCTGCTGCCGGGTTTGTGCTGCCAGGCGTAATACGAAGGCAGGTCAAACTCGCACGTGCCACCGGGAATGCTGATGCGACTGCGGATGCTCATCAGCCAGTCGTTCTCGGTCAGCGGCTGCCCGGCTTTGCCCTGCTGGGTGTTCAGGGCGGTGTAACACTGGTCGATGTCAGCGATCACCTTGTCCAGCACCGTCTCGGCAATGGCGGGGTTGCCGCGGAAGCTGTCGAGCAGGTGTTTTTGTTTGTCCAGATCTTTCAGCAGGTCGGCCTTCAGGTCGGCCCGCGCGGCGACATCCATGATTTCGAACAAGGTGACCAGGGCAAAGTGGTGGTCCAGCGCGTCAACGCGGATCACCAGTTGCCGCAGACGCAGAAACAAATGCTCTAGCCGCAGATAGGTGCGAATGCGTTCGTGTAAGGGATATTCGTAAAGAATCACGCGATTGGGGGGTGTGGAAGTTGCGCCAATGATAGCCCGAAGCCCACGGCCAGCGCGGCCACTTCGGCGCGTAAACCCCCCAGAGACAGGGCATCGTTGAAGATCACCGCATCGGCGGCCCGCAGTCGGCGCAGGCGGGGTGATTGCGCCTGGATGATGGCCTGCACGGTGGCCGGGTCCAACTGGTTGCGGGCCACCACACGGGCCAGCTGGGTCTGTGGCAGGCAGTCCACCACCAGCACGGCATCGACTTGCGAGCGCCAGTGGGCGGATTCCACCAGCAGCGGCACATCGAACACCAGGCAGCGGTGTGCGGCGGCTTCGGCCGCCGCGGCCTGTCGCCCCGTTTCCTGCCCAACCAAAGGGTGGATGATGGCCTCCAGCCGCTTCCTGGCAGCGGGGTCCGAGAACGCCAGTGTGCGCATGTGGTCGCGGTCCAACGCACCTTCGGGTGTGATCATGGCGTCGCCAAAAGCGTCACGGATCAGGGGAATGGCCAGACCACCCGGCGCGGTCACGGCACGGGCGATGGCGTCTGCGTCGATGACGGCGGCGCCCAAATCGGCCAGAAAACCGGCCACGGTGCTTTTGCCGCTGCCAATGCCGCCGGTCAGCCCCAGCCGAAAAGCGCGTGCCATCGCTTACAAGCCAACCGTGCTCAAAATGGCTTGCGGCCCAAAAATCATGGCCGTCAGCCCGGCACCCGCCAGGAAAGGGCCAAACGGGATGTAGCCGCCTTCACGCAGGCCGCTGGAAAACTTCATGGCGATGCCCACGATGGCGCCAATCACCGATGCCATCAGGATGATGGGCACCAAGGCCTGCCAGCCGAACCAGGCGCCCAGCGCGGCAAACAGCTTGAAGTCACCAAAACCCATGCCTTCCTTGCCGGTGGCCAGCTTGAAGCCCCAATACACCAGCCACAGCGACATGTAGCCACCCACCGCGCCCCACAGGGCGTCGGGCAGGCTGACCGATGTCCAGGCCAAGGCCGAAGCGATCAGACCTGCCCAGACAAAGGGCAGGGTGATGTCGTCAGGCAGCAAGGTAGTGTCCCAGTCGATCATGCACAGCGTGATCAGCGCGGCGGCAAAGCCACTCCAGACCAGCGCCGCAGGGGTCGGGCCAAAGCGCCAGGCGCAAAAGAAAAACAGCGCCCCGGTCACCAGCTCCACCGCCGGGTAACGCAGGCTGATGGGTGCGCCGCAGTGTTTGCACTTGCCGCGCAGCACCAGGTAGCTCAGGACCGGTATGTTCTCCAGCCAGGACAGTTGGTGGCCGCACGTCTGGCAGCGCGAGCGCGGCACCATCAGGTTGAAAGGTGCGGTCTCGGGCGGCTCCTTGCCGGTCATCTCAGCGCATTCGGCCTGCCATTGCGCGTCCAGCATGACGGGCAGGCGGTAGATCACCACGTTGAGAAAACTGCCTATCAGCAGCCCCAGCAAACCCCATAGCCCGGCATCAATACCGGCTGATACTAAATAGGCTTGGCTCAGCATGTCCGTCCATCTCCTCAAAAGTTGCTATCGATCTTACGATGCACCGGTGCACGAATCAGCACGTTCACCTTAAAAGATAGGTGTTTCAAATGCGAGGCCACGCCAAAGGGGGCAGGTGTCGGCCCGGCGGCCCTTAACTGCCACAAGTGGTCCGGATACACCGAAGCTTTGCTTGCGGTGATGTCTGGCCAGGACTAGACTTGGTTGCTTGCCCTCTGTCAATATTTCAAGGAGTTTTTATGAGCACTTACACCGCAGCCCAAAAAGAAAAGTTGATGAGTGACTTGCAGGTCGTCATTGGCGACGCTGAGGCACTCTTGCGAATGACATCTGACGAAGTGGGTGAAGGCGCCTCCGACCTGCGTCGACGGATCGTGGAACGCATGAACCAAGCCAAGGCAGAGCTGGCACATCTGCAGCAGGTCGCTGTGGCCAAGGTGAAAGAGGCCGGTCATGTGACGGATGAGTTTGTCCACGAAAACCCCTGGAAGTCGATCGGCATCGCCGCTGGCGTTGGTCTGGTCATTGGTTTGCTGATCAGTCGGCGATAGTCGCTCGGCGCATGTCAGGCCCCGCACCAGCCAGAGGATTGCTGGCCTCGCTGCGCCAGTTTGTCGGCACCTTGCTCGACATCGCCCAGGTCAGGTTGGAGCTGCTGGGCACCGAGATCGAGCTTGAAAAACGGCGGCTCTTTGACGGGCTGCTGTGGGCTGGCATGGCGGTGCTGTTGCTGGGTCTGGGCTTGGTCCTGCTGTGCGGTTTTGTGATCCTGTTGCTGTGGGACGGCTACCGTCTGGCAGCCGTCGGGACGTTGGCGGTGCTGTTTCTTGGCGCTGGCGTCTTGTCCATGCAGTCGGCCCGGCGGCGTATGCGCAATTCATCAGGTATGTTCACTGCCAGCTTGTCAGAGTTGCAACGCGATCGGGCCGGGCTGGTCCCAACGGTTGACCATGAATAACACCGATTTGTTGCTGCGTCAGCAAATGTTGTTGGGTCGCAGTCAGCAGCTGCGCGCGTCGCTGGCAGAGCAGTCGACGGTTGTTCAGCGGCCCTTGGCTGCGGTTGACACAGCGCAACGTGGCCTGCAATGGCTGTACGACCATCCGCTGGTGCCGCTGGGTGCGGTGACGTTGCTTGTGGTGTTGCGCCCAAGCCGGGCCTTGCGGTGGACCGGGCGCCTTTGGTGGACTTGGCAAACCTGGCAACGCGTGCAGCGCGCGCTGTACCGACGGTGACCCACCTCTGAAAGCTGAAGCGAGCCTGCCTGAAGCTTTTCTAGACCCTTACACCACCTGACCGAGCTTGAAGATGGGCAGGTACATCGCCACCACAATGCCGCCGATGACCGTGCCCAGAATCACGATGATGATGGGCTCCATCAGGCTGGAAATGCCGGCCACCATGTCGTCCACCTCGGATTCGTAAAAGTCGGCCGCCTTGCCCAGCATGTGGTCGATGGAGCCGGATTCTTCACCAATGGCACACATCTGCAGCACCATTGACGGGAACAGGTTCACGTTGGTCATGGCCGCCGTCAGCGCGGTACCGGTGGACACCTCCTGCTGGATTTTGACGGTGGCGGCCTCGTACACGTAGTTGCCTGCGGCGCCGCCCACCGAATCCAGCGCCTCGACCAGCGGCACACCGGCAGCAAACATGGTGGACAGCGTGCGCGTCCAGCGGGCAATGCTGGATTTTTCCACCAGCACACCAAAGATGGGCAGCTTGAGCATCAGCCGGTCCATGAAGATCTGCACCTTCTTGTTGCGCTGCCAGGCCTGCATGAAGAAGTAAAAACCACCGCCCAGACCGCCAAAAATCAGCCACCAGTAGGCGACAAAAAACTCGCTCATGGCGATCACCAGCAGCGTGGGGGCGGGCAGGTCGGCACCGAAGCTGGTGAACACCTCCTTGAACGACGGCACCACAAAGATCATGATCACCGCGGTGACCACAAAGGCCACGATCAGCACCGCAATCGGGTACATCAAGGCGGATTTGATCTTGGACTTCATCGCCTCGGTCTTTTCCATGTAGACCGCCAGGCGGTCCAGCAGCTGGTCCAGGATACCGGCGGCTTCACCGGCTTCGACCAGGTTGCAGTACAGCGCGTCAAAGTGCAGCGGGTACTTGCGAAACGCCGTGCTCAGCGAGGTGCCGGTTTCCACGTCGTTGCGAATGTCATTGAGCAGGCGCGTCACGCTTGGGTTGGGGTTGCCACGGCCCACGATATCGAAGGCTTGAAGCAGCGGCACACCGGCTTTCATCATGGTAGCCAGTTGGCGCGTGAAGATGGCAATGTCTTTGGGCTTGATGCGCTTGCCAGCGCTCATGCGGCGCTTTTTGATCTTGGTGGGCATCACGCCCTGGCGTCGTAGCGCGGCAGTGACCTGGTTTTCACCGGCGGCGCGGGTTTCGCCACGCACCTGTTTGCCGTTGCGGTCCTTGCCCTCCCACTCAAAGACGAATTCCTTGACGACTACTTTTTGTTTTGTTTTTTCAGTTGCCATCGTGCGCCGTGTGTGTTGGTTTATTCATTGGTGACTGCCAAAACCTCTTCCAGCGAGGTCAATCCCATCCTGACTTTTTGCAAGCCCGCTTCCCGCATGGTTTTGACGCCGTCCCGCCGGGCCTGCTCGGCAATCTCAAGTGTGCTGCCATCGCGCAGGATGATGCGCTGGATGTCTTCCGTGATGGGCATCACCTGGTACAGGCCGACCCGGCCTTTGTAACCGTTGTTGCAGGCGTTGCATCCCACCGGGTGATAGGGCTTCCAGCTGCCATCAATCTCGGCGGGCTTGAAACCGGCGTCCAGCAAGGCTTTCTCAGGCACCTCAATGGCTTTTTTGCAGGTGGCGCACAGCCTGCGCGCCAGGCGTTGCGCCGAAATCAACAACACACTGGAGGCAATATTGAACGGTGCTATACCCATGTTGCGCATACGCGTGAGCGTGGACGGCGCATCGTTGGTGTGCAAGGTGGACAGCACCAGGTGACCCGTCTGCGCAGCCTTGATGGCGATATCAGCGGTTTCGATGTCGCGGATTTCACCCACCATGATGATGTCGGGGTCTTGCCGCAGAAAAGATTTGAGCGCCACCGAAAAGGTCAGCCCGGCCTTTTCGTTGACGTTGACCTGGTTCACGCCCGGCAGGTTGATTTCAGACGGGTCTTCTACCGTGGCGATGTTGACACCGGGCTTGTTCAACAGGTTCAGGCAGGTGTACAGCGACACGGTTTTGCCCGAGCCGGTCGGGCCGGTGGCCAGGATCATGCCGTAGGGCCGACCGATGGCGTTCATCAGCCGCTCTTTTTCCTCCGGCTCGTAACCCAGCGCGTCAATGCCCAGCTTGGCGGTGCTGGGGTCCAGAATCCGGATCACGATCTTTTCGCCAAACAAGGTGGGCAGGGTGCTGACACGGAAGTCGATCACCCGGTCCGGCCCGACCTTGAGCTTCATCTTGCCGTCTTGCGGCACCCGTTTCTCGGAGATGTCCATCTTCGAGATCACCTTGATGCGCGAGGCCAGCTTGTCCTTGATCGCAATCGGGGGTGAGGCAATTTCGCGCAGCTCACCGTCAATGCGAAAACGCACCCGGTAGTTGTGCTCGTAGGGCTCGAAGTGCAGGTCAGAGGCGCGCATCGAGAACGCGTCCAGCATCATCTTGTGCAGGAACTTGACCACCGGCGCGTCGTCGACCTCGGATGACGCTGCGGTCGCACTGTCATTGACCTGTTCGGTCATCAGCTCGTCAAACTCGAAATCGTCGCCCACGATGTTGTCGATTGACTCGGTGGCCGTCAGCGTGCTGCTCGACACCAGTTTGAGCAGTTTGTCGTATTCGGCCACCACCCAGTCCACGCTCTGGCGGGTGGAGAATTTGATTTTTTCGGCGGCTTGCTGGTCAGATGGGTCCGCCGTGGCCACGATCAACCGGTTCTGCCGCTTGCCCAGCACCACCAGGCGGTAGTCCTGGCAGGTTTTGTTGTCCAGCAAACCACGCGGCAACAGCTGCGGGTTGATGGCGTCCAGGTCGATGATGGGCACCGCAAAGGCCAGCGACAAGGTGTGCGCCAGATCTTTGGCAGACACCGCGCCCGATCCGGTGAGTTCGGCAATAAAACTGGACCGCTTGAACTGTGCCTTGCGAAAAATCTCTTCGGCGTACTTTTGTTCCAACTTGCCTGCCATCACCAGCGTGCGTCCCAGCCCTGGCAAGGTGCTGACTGGCGTGCTGAGTGGCATTGTTTCGGTCATAGACATAAGGGGAGAATGTACTACCTGATCGGTTTTTTTCAAATGACCTGCCGGGGACGACAAGGTGTGAATTGGCAAATACGCGACGTCCTGGGCAGATCAGCCCGCGTGGCTGCCGGTTTGGCCTCAGGAGAGCAGGGCTTGCGCAAATTCCTGGGCGTTGAACGTTTCCAGATCCTCCAGCTTTTCACCCACACCGATGAAATACACCGGTATCGGGCGCTCGCGGGCAATGGCTGCCAGGACACCGCCTTTGGCCGTGCCGTCGAGCTTGGTCACGATCAGGCCGGTCAGCCCCAGGATGTCGTCAAACGCCTTGACTTGGCTGAGTGCGTTCTGGCCGGTGTTCCCGTCAATCACCAGCAGGATTTCATGCGGCGGCACGCTGGCGGCGCTGGCTGCGCTGGGGTTGGCCAGGTCGGCCAGGTCGGCCAGCGGGCCGGTTTTCTGGATCACACGCTTGATCTTTTTCAGCTCTTCCATCAAGTGCAATTGGGTAGGCAGGCGCCCGGCGGTGTCCACCAGCACCACATCGCGCCCGCGCGCCTTGCCCGCACTCACCGCATCAAACGACACGGCCGCCGGGTCGCCCCCGTCCTGGCTGATGATGTCCACCGTGTTGCGGTCGGCCCAGATGCCAAGCTGTTCACGCGCAGCCGCCCGGAAGGTGTCGGCCGCGGCCAGCAGCACGGTGGCCCCTTCGCTGGCCAGATGCCGGGTGAGTTTGCCAATCGACGTGGTTTTGCCCGCGCCGTTGACACCTGCGACCATGATCACGGTGGGTTTGAACTGGCCAATCAGCAGCGGCTTTTGCAGCGGTGTCAGCAACTGGGCCAGCGACTGCACCAGCAGCCCTTTGACGGCGGCGGGGTCGGTGGTTTTGGCCTCCTTGACGCGGCGTTTGAGGTCTTCCAGCAAATGCGAGGTGGCCTTGACGCCGGTGTCCGCCATCAACAGCGCGTTTTCCAGGTCTTCGTACAACGCATCGTCGATCTGGGTGCCGGTGAACACGGTGGCGATGCTGGCGCCGGTTTTGCGCAGGCCGGTCTTGAGCTTGGCCAGCCATGACGTGCGCACGGGGGATTCGGTTGCCGGTTTGGCGGGCGCTACCGCCTCGGGGGGAGGGGGTACCAGCTTGGTCAAGGCCGCCGGATGCGCTGGGGTCAGGGCAGGCACGCCGGTCGTCGTGTCGGTGGCAGCCGGGGCCGCCGTGGACACGGACGCCGACCCAATCAGCGGTGCGCCCGCTTCAGGCAACGCAGGTGGAGGGGGCGGGGCGGAGGCGGACTTTTTTTTAAAGAAACTGAACATTTTGGCGTTTCGTGGTATCACTGCATTCTATGAAACGTCCAACCCCTCTGCCCCCCCCATTTGGTTTCGCCAGGCGCTGCTTTTTGCCCTTATTGACAGCGATCAACTTCACGACCTCGGCCATCGCGCTGGCCCAGCCGACACCGGCACCCCCCCCACACGATGTGGCCACGGCGGCCCCGGTCCGTGCCCAGCAGTTCACCTTGGCCAATGGGTTGACGTTGATCGTCAAACCTGATCGGCGTGCGCCCACGGCGGTGCACATGTTGTGGGTGCGAGTCGGCGCCATGGACGAGGTGGACGGCACGTCCGGCGTGGCCCATGTGCTGGAGCACATGATGTTCAAGGGCACGCCCAAGGTGCCCGCGGGAGAGTTCTCCCGGCGTGTGGCCGCTTTGGGCGGGCGTGACAACGCATTCACCAGCCGCGACTACACCGGCTATTACCAGATGGTGCCGGTGCAGCGGCTCGAAGACGTGATGCGGCTGGAATCGGACCGTTTTGCCCACAGCCAGTGGGCCGACGACGCGTTCAAAAAAGAGCTCGAAGTGGTCAAGGAAGAGCGCCGCCTGCGCACCGAAGACAACCCGCAAGCGCTGATGTATGAGGCGCTCAATGCGACGGTGTTTGTCGCCTCGCCCTACCGCCGCCCGATTGTGGGCTGGATGAGCGACCTCGAGGCCCTGACGCCAGCGGATGCACGTGACTTTTACCAGCGCTGGTATGTGCCCGCCAACGCCGCCGTGGTGGTGGCGGGTGATGTGGATGTGGCTCAGGTGCGCGCCCTGGCCGACACATACTACGGCAGCCTGCCGACCCGTGCCGTGCCAGAGCGCAAGCCGCGCGCCGAGCCTGCCCAGGCGGGCATCAAGCGCCTGGCCTTCAAGGCACCCGCCGAGCAGGCGCATGTGGTGCTGGCCTACAAGGTGCCGTCGCTGCAATGGCAGGAAGGCTCACCCAATGACACTGACGCGCTGGCATTGACCGTGCTGGCGGCCGTGCTGGACGGCTACCAGGGCGCCCGCCTGGAGCGCACCCTGACCCAAGGCCCGCAGCGCGTGGCCGACAGCGCCGGTGCCTACAACGGCCTGTGGGGCCGTGGCCCGCAGCTGTTCATGCTGACCGGCGTGCCGACCCAGGGCAAAACGGCGGATCAGGTCGAGCAGGCGCTGCGTGCGCAGGTGCAGCGCATTGGCACCGAGGGCATCACCGAAGCCGAATTGGCCCGTGTCAAAACCCAGTGGGTCGCCAGCGAGGTCTACAAGCTCGATTCCTTGTTCAACCAGGCGCGTGAACTGGGCACCCAGTGGGCGCAAGGTTTGCCGGTGGATGCCGGCGAGCAACTGCTGCAGCGCCTGCGCGCCGTCACCGCCCCCCAGGTGCAGCAGGTGGCACGCCAGTATTTTGGCGATGACCAGCTCACCGTGGCGCACCTGCTGCCCCAGCCGCTGGACACAAGCCGCAAACCGCGCACCCCACCCGCCGGTTCCAGACACTGACACATCGTTTCCATAATTTATGACGACTCTGAAAAATATCGCATTTCACGCCCTCAGGACTGGCGCCGCAGCCCTGTGTTTTGTCAATCTGACCTGGGCGGGCATTCCCATTGAACATTGGACCCAGCCCAGCGGCGCGCAGGTTTATCTGGTGCAAAGCCCGGCCATTCCGATGGTGGACGTGCAAATCGACCTGGACGCCGGTAGCCGCCGTGACCCGGCCGACAAAGCCGGTTTGGCCAGTGTGACCGCCAGCATGGTCAGCAAGGGCGTGCTGGCAGGCGCGGGTGCCAACGAGCCCGCGTTGGACGAAAACGCGTTGGGTGAGGCCTGGGCCGACCTGGGTGCCAGCTTTTCAGCTCACGCAGGCGATGACCGCATGAGTTTTTCGCTGCGCTCGCTCACCTACCCTGATCTGCTGGGGCAGGCGGTGCAACTGGCCGCGCGGCAGTTGGCGCAGCCCGCCTTCCCGCTGGCTATCTGGCAGCGTGAACGTGGCAGCCTGCAGGCGGCCATCAAAGAGGCCAACACTCGGCCCGGCACGCTGGCGGGCCGTGCTTTTGCCCAGGCTGTGTATGGCGCGCACCCCTACGGTTATGAGATGACCGAGGCCACGCTGGCCAACATCGAGGTGGCCGACATGGCGGCCCTGTACCGCCAGATGGTGGCCCCGTGCCGTGCCAAAGTCACTATCGTAGGCGCGGTCAACCGCCCACAGGCTGACATGCTGGTGCAGCAGTTGCTGGCCAGGCTGACGTCTGAGCGTCAGGCCCAGGCCGACGCCTGCGCGCCGCTGCCCGCCGTGGCTGAGGTGCAGCCGCTGGCCGCAGGCAGTGAGCAGCGCATCGCGTTTGAGTCGGCCCAGGCACAAGTGTTGATCGGGCAGCCAGGGTACCGGCGCGACGACCCTGACCATTTCGCGCTGACGGTGGGCAACTACATCCTGGGCGGCGGGGGCTTTGTCTCGCGCCTGACCCAGGAAGTGCGTGAAAAGCGGGGCTTGAGTTACAGCGTCTACAGCGGGTTTGCACCCGGCCAGCACGCAGGCGCCTTCAGCGTGGGCCTGCAAACCCGGCCCGATCAGGCCGACGAGGCAGTGCGCGTGGTGCGTGAGGTGGTGGCCAAGTTTGTGACCGATGGTCCGACCCAGGCTGAGCTTCAAGCCGCCAAGGACAACCTGGTGGGTGGTTTCCCGCTGCTGATTGACAGCAACCGCAAGCTGCTTGGCAATGTCGCCAACATGGCCTGGAACAACTTGCCGCTGAACTATCTGGACACCTGGACAGCGCAGGTAGCCCAAGTCACCCTGGCCGACATCCAGGCCGCTTTTGCGCGCAAACTGCAGCCCGATCGGATGGTGACCGTGGTGCTGGGTGGTGCGCCCGCCAAGCCCTGAGGCATCGGCCCGGCCGTCCAGCCGGGATAACATGCCGATGATGAAAAAAGCTCCCCCCGCTCCCTACCGCAAGCCGGTGCGCCCGCGCGCCGTGCAAACCCACGAAGTCCGCATCATTGGCGGCCTGTTCAAACGCACCAAGTTGCCGGTGGCCGACAACCCCGGCCTGCGCCCCACACCTGACCGCGTGCGCGAGACGCTGTTCAACTGGCTGGGCCAGGACCTGACGGGCTGGCGCTGCCTGGACGCGTTTGCGGGCACCGGTGCGTTGGGGTTCGAATCGGCCTCACGCGGGGCGACCGAGGTTCGTCTCATCGAGAACGACGCGGCGCTGGTGGACCAGCTCAAACGGATCGCTTCGCAACTCAAGCTGGAGACCGTGCAGGTGGCGCGTGCCGATGGTGTGACTGCGCTCAGGCAAGCCGCCCCCAGCAGCCTGGACGTCATCTTTCTGGACCCGCCGTTTGACTCGGAGGTGTTCGACGCCGCGGTGTTGGCGGCAGCCCAGGCGGTGAAACCAAGCGGGTTTGTGTACCTCGAAGCCCCCGTGCGGTGGACGGATGAGCGCCTGCAGGCCGCGCAACTGCAGCTCTACCGCCACCTGAAGGCCGGTGCGGTGCACGCCCATTTGCTGCAACGCATCACCGCTGCGGTGGCCTGAGCTGCCCTGCCTTGCCAAACACCCGCACGATAATCAGCGGCATTCCCTGGCCCGAAAGAATTGACCCATGCCCCATCACCAGATCGCGGTTTACCCCGGCACCTTTGATCCGATCACCCTCGGACACGAAGACATCGTGCGCCGCGCCGCGCAATTGTTTGACCGCGTGATTGTGGCCGTGGCGGCAGGGCACCATAAAAAGGCGCTGTTCACCTTGCAAGAGCGCGTCGAGATGGCGCGTTTGGCCCTGGCGGATGTGCCAGGTGTGGAAGTGGCCGAGTTTCACGGCCTGCTGCGTGACTTTGTCATCGCCAGCGGTGCCAAGGCCATGGTGCGCGGCTTGCGCGCTGTGACCGACTTTGACTACGAGTTCCAGCTGGCTGGCATGAACCGCACCCTGATGCCCACCGTGGAAACCATTTTCTTGGCCCCCAGTGACAAATACCAGTTCATCTCCAGCACCCTGGTGCGTGAGATTGCCACCTTGGGTGGCGAGGTGGCCCCGTTTGTGTCGCCTGGTGTCAACCAGCGCTTGCTTGACAAAGTGCGCGGCCCATCTGCCGCTTGATCCGTTTATCTGGAGAAAACCATGAAAATATTATTGCCCTTTGATGGCTCGACCGCTGCACTGGAGGCTGTGCTGATGGCCATCCGTCTGGCGGACAGCGGCCTCAACACCTCGGTGGTGCTGGCCAATGTGCAGGAGCCAGCCAGCCTGTACGAATTGATGGTGGCGCACGACCCGCAACTCATCGAGGAGGTCAGCGCCGCCGCCGGTGTGAATACCTTGAAACCTGCGCAGACGTTGCTGGAAGAGGCGGGGATTGATTTCGAGTCTGAAGTGGCCACCGGTGACCCCGCGCACACGCTGGTCGACATCCTGGAGAACTATGGCTGTGACATGGTGGTGATGGGCGCCAGCGGCACCAGCACGCTGCGCAGCGCGCTGCTGGGCTCGGTCTCCAACGAGCTGCTGCATGCGGCGGGGGTGCCGGTCATGATCGTGAAGAGCTTTGAAGAGCCCGAGGCTGATGCGGCAGCCTAGGCCCCTGTTTTCGCCTCGCTTACCGTTCGGAAGTCTGGCATGGCGCTGCTGATCACCATTGAGTGCATCAACTGTGATGTGTGTGAGCCCGAGTGCCCAAACCAGGCGATCTTCATGGGCCAGGACATTTACGAGATCAACCCGGACAAATGCACCGAGTGTGTGGGTCACTTTGACGAGCCCCAGTGTGTGCAGGTATGCCCGGTGAATTGCATTCCGGTCAACCCGGCGCATGTGGAAGACCGCGAGACGCTGTTTAAAAAGTACCAGCGCCTGCAGGCGCAATTGGCAGCGCCGGAGACACCCGGTCTCTAGCGCGCGCCCTCTGGCCGGTGGGTGCGCGGTTTGCCGGGCTTGCCGGGTTTGTCCACCGTGTCCGGCACCGCAGCGGTAAAGGCTTTCGGTTTGTGAGGCCGGTTCAGGCGCGGCTTGCGCGCGTAGACCAATGTTGGCTCGGCCGTGACGACCTTGACACGTTGGGGTTTGCCAGCGTTTTGGGCGGGTGGTGTGCGCTGCGCCGCCAAGGCGGCTTCGTTGGCCAGCCGGGTTTTTTCCATGTCGTTGGCCAATTCAGCATCGCGCCGGGTCACCTCGTCTTTGAGCTTTTTCTGCTGCGGGTCGCGGCTGTCGTCGATGTTCAGCAGTTTGGCACCCGGGCAGGGCGACTGGCTGTAGGTGTTGCCACATTTGTAGACGTTCTCGGCGGTGGCCAGCGTCGACAAAGTGCTGGCAGCGATCAAGACGGACATCACCCAACAGCGCGTGCGGATCATGGCGGCTCCTTCTCGGACATCGTGGCAGGTTTTTGGGCTGGGCCAGGCGTGAGCGCTTGGGTGGGCTGCGGTTTGGGGATCTTGGGCCGTGGCGGTTTGCTGGTGTGGATCAAGCGGGTGGCCTGCTCCATGTCGCCTCTGAGCAGCTGCGGCAAGGCTTTGAGTGCCCGGTCAATGCTTTGATCGATGGCAATGTGATGGTCTGGCGAGGGTTTTTTCAGCACCCAGTGGACCACTTCCGCCTTGTTGCCCGGATGACCGATGCCCAGGCGCAAGCGCCAGTATTGGTCGGTGCCGAACTGGGCGTGGATGTCGCGCAGGCCGTTGTGGCCAGCGTGGCTGCCACCGAGTTTGAGCTTGGCTTCGCCGGGCGCAATGTCCAGTTCGTCATGCGCCACCAGCATCTCTTGCGGGCTGATTTTGAAAAAATTGGCCAGTGCTGCCACCGACTTGCCGCTGAGGTTCATGAATGTCTGTGGTTTGAGCAGCCACACGGTTTGCCCATTGACCACGGTTCGGGCCACCATGCCGTGGTAGCTTTTGTCCATGGTCAGGGTCACGTTCAAGGCTTTGGCAACGGCGTCGATCCACCAGAAACCTGCGTTGTGGCGGGTGGCGTCGTAGTCCGGGCCGGGGTTTCCCAGGCCAACAAAAAGTCGAATCATGGTGCGAATTATGCAAGTGCAGGCGTAAAAAAGCCCACCGAAGTGGGCTCTTGGACAGTCCTTGTGGACTTATTTCTTGGCAGCAGGCTTGGCAGCTGGCTTGCCGCCCTTGCCAGCTGGCTTGGCGTCAGCCGCGGGGGCTGCCTCGGCAGGAGCTTCAGCCGCAGCCACCACCACCACAGAGACTACCACCGGGTTCTTGTCGCTGCCGTGGGTGATGGCCTTGACACCCTTGGGCATCGGCACGTCTTGCAGGTGCAGCGAGCTGCCTTTGCGCAGACCGCTCAAGTCCACGGTGATGAACTCAGGCAGGTCGGCGGGCAGGCATAGCACGTCGATTTCACTGATCACGTGGTTGGCAATGCAGCCTTCAGACTTGATAGCCATCGACTGGTCGTCGCCGACAAAGTGCAGCGGCACCTTCATGTGCAGCTTGGTGGTGGCGTCCACACGCTGGAAATCCACGTGCAGCACGAGTTGCTTGAACGGGTGCACTTGCACGTCACGCAACAAAACCTTTTGGGCGGTACCGGCGATGTCCATGTCCAGAATGCTGGAGTGGAAGGCTTCTTTTTTCAGGGCATGCCACAGGGCGTTGTGATCAACTTCGATGAGTTGTGGCTGGGCTGCTCCACCGTAAACGATACCGGGCGTGCGACCGGTGATGCGCAGACGGCGGCTCGCACCCGTACCTTGCTTGGCGCGCTCAAAAGCGACGATGTTCATAAACTAACTCCTGATGGGGCCGACCGCGACCAGTGCGACCCGGATTAAAAAAGCCCGGCACCCCGGATGGGTGCACGAGCCACTGGGGATTCTGGTCAGAACAGGTTGTCCTGATCAGAAAACAAACTCATGACCGACTTGCCCAGGGCAATCCGGTGGATGGTCTCCGCAATGAGGGGCGCCACATTCAGTTGCCTGATTTTCGGGCAGGCCAGGGCGTTGGCGCTCAAGGGGATGGTGTTGGTCACCACCACTTCGTCCAGCGCCTGGCCGTTGCTGATGCGATCGATGGCCGGGCCGGAGAAAATGGGGTGGGTGCAATACGCGTAGACTTTTTTCGCGCCGCGCTTTTTCAGCACCTCGGCCGCTTTGACCAGCGTGCCGGCGGTGTCGATCATGTCGTCCATGATGACGCAATTGCGGCCTTCAATTTCGCCGATCACATGCATCACTTCGCTGACATTGGCGCGGGGCCGACGTTTGTCGATGATGGCCAGATCGCAGTCGAGTTGTTTGGCCAGCGCACGGGCTCGAACCACACCACCCACATCGGGAGACACCACGATCAGGTCGTCATAATTTTTCTGGCGCAAGTCGCCCAGCAACACGGGCGAGGCGTAAATGTTGTCAACCGGAATGTCAAAGAAACCCTGAATCTGGTCGGCGTGCAAGTCCATGGTCAGCACTCGGGCCACACCAACCGCTTGCAACATGTTGGCCACCACCTTGGCGGTGATCGGCACACGGCTGGAGCGCGGGCGGCGGTCCTGCCGGGCGTAACCAAAATACGGAATGACGGCGCTGATACGTTCGGCGGAAGCGCGCTTGAGCGCGTCCACCATGATCAGCAGTTCCATCAGGTTTTCATTGGTGGGTGCGCAGGTGCTTTGCACCACGAACACATCGCGGGCACGCACGTTTTGTTTGATTTCGACGGTGACTTCACCGTCAGAGAACCGACCCACCTCGGCTGCACCCAAACCGGTCTTGAGGTGGCTGGCAATATCGGCCGCCAACGATGGGTTGGCGTTGCCTGTGAATACCATGAAATCGGGGGCTTGATCGGCTTGCATGGTGTTCCCAACAGTTAAGTCGCTATTGTTTGTGCATGTTGGCGAACAACATGCTTGGAAATTTGGCAGGGGAGGAAGGATTCGAACCTTCGCATGCTGGAATCAAAATCCAGTGCCTTAACCAGCTTGGCGACTCCCCTACACGGGCGGACCATTCAACATGACCCACCGATAACCTTGTCCTAAACAGCCCACCCGTGTAGGGGATGAACTGGCAGGTTGTTGCATAACCTGTATTGAAACTGCCCAGGAAGACTGGAAGTATCAACGTCATGCAACAGCCGAGCAAACACCGCACTTCCAGAGCCTGTCATCCTGCCTTTGAGTCCTGAAGCATTTAACCAGTTCAAAGCCTGATCAATTTCGGGACACAACTGCTGGGCAACGCTCTGCAAATCGTTTCGACCGTAGTCAAAGGTGTTTGCAGCGAAGCCTGAAAGTATAGCGGGTTTGGTGTCCCTTTTCAAACCTGGGTGCGAAAAAATTCGCTGGGTCTCCAACCCGACGCCGGGTTTGAGCACCAGAAAGCGCGCCTCGGGCACATCGACAGGCTGCATGATTTCACCGATGCCGGTGACCCAGGCGTTGTGGCCACCCAGAAAAAAAGGCACGTCGGCACCCAGTTTCAGACCAATGGCCATCAAGTCGACCAGACTCAGATTCAGCCCCCATAGCCGGTTCAGTGCCAGCAAGGTGCTGGCCGCGTCCGACGAGCCACCGCCCATACCGGCTTGTGCCGGAATCTGTTTATCGATGGCGATATGGGCACCTTGGCGCGTGCCGCTGGCCTGCTGCAGCGCCAGCGCCGCCCGCACGATCAAGTCATGGGGCGGCAGTTCGGTGGTCAGGTCTTCACGGCTGATCTGGCCGTCACGGCGCAACTCCACGTGCAGGGTGTCGTGCCAGTCGATCAGCATGAACACCGACTCCAGCAAGTGGTAGCCGTCCGGCCTGCGGCCCACGATGTGAAGAAAGAGGTTGAGCTTGGCTGGTGCGCAAATGTCGTGGATGGATGTCATGGTGAAAAAAGGCGGATCGGCGGGGGCTCACTGGTCAAGCAGCACTTGCAGTTCGGCGGGCAGGGCGGGTGCGCCGCGGCGGGCCACGATTTTGCCCTGTCGCTGGCGCGACAAATCCACCTGCCAGCCATCCACCTCCTGAATTTGGCCAGCCAGCCACGCAAACAGGGCGGTGACCGGCACATCGGTGCCCAGCACCTGTTGCATCAGTTGCGCCAGATCACTGAACGTCTGTGTTTCGCCACGCGCCTGCAGCACCGCGCCGTCAGGACTCCAGTGAATGGCCGCGGCAACGCTGCCCAGCGGCGTGAACAAGAACAAGTCGCCGAGGCTGGCATTGCCCTGCAATTCAAATGCCGCACTGAACGACTGGTCTGGCGCCTGGCCGGCATCGGGCGCAGCTTGCACGCGGACCGACAAGCGCCCCTGCCAGAGTGATGTTGGACCAACATTTGGGTCGACGATGCGTCTGTTGGTGGCGCACCCAGCCACCCATGATGTGGCGATGAGGGCGCCCAGCGCCAAGACGGTACGGCGATGTGTCACGGCGAGACACGCAGCCGTTTCAGCGTCTCGGTGAGTGTGTCGTTGTCGGGGTTGAGCTTGAGGCCGGCACGAAAGACTTCCAAAGCCTCCTGCTGCTGGTTCGCCACCCACAGGACTTCACCCAGATGGGCGGCTATTTCAGCGTCGGGCCGGTCGCTGAAGGCGCCCTTGAGCAGGCGCAAGGCTTCGGCCAGGTTGCCACTGCGAAATTGTGCCCAGGCCAGACTGTCGATGATGAAGGGGTCTTTGGGCGCGAGTTCCAGCGCTTTGTTGATCAGCGCGATGGCCTCGGGCAGACGCAGGTTGCGGTCGGCCAGCGAGTAACCCAAGGCGTTGTAGGCGTGCGGGTCGTCTGGCTTGGCGGCGATCAGCTGGCGCAGCAGGCGCTCCATCTCGGGCAGGTTGCCCAGTTTTTCGTGCGCCATGGCCAATTCGTAGACCAGATCCAGATCCTCCGGGTATTGCGCAGCAAGTGTTTGCAACCTGTCGCGGGCCCGCTCAAAAAGTTTGTTGTCGCGCAGCAATTGCGCCTCAGCGGTGCGTTTGAGTCGGACGTCTGCGTCCGAGTTCTCGGGCAGCCCGCGGATCAGGTTGATTGCATCATCCACCTGGCCTTGTTGCGCCATCAGGGCGGCCCGGCGAATTTGCGCCCGTGGCATGTCTTCGGGGGTGTCTACACGCTGCAGCCAGTTTTGCGCACTGGTCAGGTCCTGGCGTTTGACGGCCAGTTCTGACAACGAGAAAAACGCTTGCGAGCGACCGCGCTGGGTGTCGGCGTGTGGCGGTTCGGCGGGCGCGGCATCCACCAGCGCCAGATACTGCTGCAATTGCTGCTCGGCAAGATCGAGTTGACCCGCCTGCAGTGCCAGCGCGCCGTCAATCAGCCAGGCATCGGCGTAGTCGGGCGTCTGGGTTCTGATGCGTTGCAATTCGCGTTTGGCATCGTCTTCACGCTGGTTTCGCAGCAGTGCCTTGATGTAGGCCATGCGGTAGGGCGGCCGCGCGTGGGGCAGGTGCTTTTTGACCAGCAGTTCTGCCGACGGTGTCTCAGGGCTCATCAGCGACAGGGCCAACAGCGCCGGGTGTTCGGATTTGGCATCAACCGCCAAGCCTTTCGCGGCGGCCTCCAACGCTTTGGTCTTGTCGCCGGCAGCGAGCCAGACCCGCCCGATCGACGCCCAGGCGGTGGCGCCCACGGCCGGGTCGTTCAGCCAGTTGGCCAGCGCTTTCTGAAACGTCAACGCCGCCAGATGCCGCTCGCCCAGTCGCTCAAAGGCAGGCGGCAACGACCAGATCAGGTCGCGCCGATCTTTGGCCGGCGCCAGAGCAATCTCGCGCTTGAGCGGCTCCAGCGTGTCGGCCACCCGGTTCAGCCCCAGCAGAATCTGCAGCACAAAATGGTTGGCTTCCCGCGAGTCGGGCAGCGCCAGGCGCCAGGCCTTGGCGGCTTGCAAGGCCGACTCACCCGAGCGCGCCTGCAGCGCAATCTGGACCGCCCGCTTGAACACTGCTGGGTCGCGAGATTTTTGGGCGGCGTCCAGCATCAGCGAGAACGCGGCGCCAGGTTCTTGCGCACGGGCGTTGAGTTCACCGAGCAAAATTTCATAAAAAAGCGGTGCCGTCAGCGCCGACCTTTTGGCTACCGGCTCAGGCGGGCTGGCCGTCTGGGCGTGCAAGCCCATTGTGCAAGAGATCAAAAGGGGCAATAAAACTGTTTTGAGGCGCATCCGTTCATAATAATCCATGCTTTCCCCGACTGGTCTCCATGCCTGAATTACCCGAAGTTGAAGTGACCCGGCGCAGTTTCGTCGACGCCATTGAAGGGGCGCAAATCACGGCGCTGCACCTGGGCAAACCGCTGCGTTGGCCGCTGGGTTGTCTGCCCGATGCCCTGGTGGGACGAACGGTGCGCACGGTGGGCCGGCGCGGCAAGTATCTATTGATGGCCTTGAGCGATGGCTGGTTGGTGCTGCACCTGGGCATGTCAGGCAGCTTGCGGTTTGCACGTGATTTGCCCGCGCCCGGGGCGCACGATCATTTTGAACTGTGCACCACCCACGGCAGCTTGCGTCTGAACGACCCGCGGCGTTTTGGTGCGGTGGTGTATGTCGACAGCCTGACGTCACCCGCCGCGCTGAAATTGCTGGGGCACCTGGGCATGGAGCCGCTCTCGGAAGACTTTGAGCTGGAGAAATTTGCCCAGGGTCTCGAGTTGCGCAAATCGGTCATCAAACAGGTGTTGCTGGCCGGGGATCTGGTGGTGGGGGTGGGCAATATTTATGCGTCCGAGGCGCTGTTTCTGGCTGGCATACGGCCCACTTGCCGGGCCAACCGGTTGAGTCGGCCACGCGTGGCGCGTCTGCACGCCGCCATCCGTGATGTGCTGGCCCGGGCGGTGGAACAGGGCGGCAGCACCTTGCGCGATTTCTCCAACGCCGATGGGCACGCCGGGTATTTCCAGCTGCAAGCCAGGGTGTACGGTCGCGCGGGTCAACCGTGCCACCCATGCGGCGCTCTGATCAAGATGATCCGCCAGGGTCAGCGCGCCACGTTTTACTGTCCCGTTTGTCAAAAGCCATAAAAAACCGTGCCCAAAACGCGTTGGCAAGGGTGCTATATTGGTTGGATGCTCACGTTTTGGAGGCAGATTGGGAACGTCATTCAACGAAAAATTTGACCAGCACAGTGTCTGGCGGCGTGAGTTTGCGTTGCGTTTGAAGCTGTTGGCCCAGTGGTTGCAGGATCAGGACCTGATGGACGCCTCGGTCGAAGACCGGCTGCATCGGCTGGAAGCCCAGGTGCGGGTCGACAAGGTGATGGTGGCTTTTGTGGCCGAGTTTTCGCGCGGCAAATCCGAGCTGATCAACGCCATCTTCTTCGCCGGTTACGGTCGTCGCATCATGCCCGCCAGCGCCGGGCGCACCACCATGTGCCCCACCGAGATGGGGTTTGATGCCGAGGTGCCGCCCTGCCTGCGCCTGTTGCCCATCGAGACCCGCCTGCATCCCCAGTCGCTCATGGAGTGGCGCATGGTGCCGGAGAAGTGGGAGCGTATTGACCTGGAGGTCAGCAACCCCAAACAGCTGTCCGAAGCCTTTGCCAAAGTGGCCGAGACGCGGCGTGTCACGCAGGAAGAAGCGCGCGCGCTGGGTTTCTGGCACGCCCAGTCCAGCGACAGCAACCCGGTGCCGGACGCCAATGGCTTGCTGGAAGTGCCCAAATGGCGGCATGCCCTGATCAATATCGCGCACCCGCTGCTCAAACAGGGCCTGGTCATTCTGGACACGCCTGGCCTGAACGCGATTGGCGCTGAACCTGAGCTGACGGTGAGCCTGATCCCGCAGGCGCAGGCGGTGGTTTTCATCCTGGGTGCCGACACGGGTGTGACCCAATCTGATTTGTCGATCTGGCGCGAACATCTGGTGGAAGACGGGCAAGACCTGTCGACCCGCCTGGTGGTGCTGAACAAGATCGACACCTTGTGGGACGCGCTGGACAGCCCGCAAGAGGTGCAGGCGCAGATCGAGCGGCAAAAACGCAGTTCAGCCGAGATTCTGGGCATTACGCAGGATCAGGTGGTGGCCGTGTCGGCGCAAAAAGGGCTGGTCGGCAAGGTCAAGAACGACGCCGCGTTGCTCAAGCGCAGTTGTCTGGACCAACTGGAAGACGCCCTCAGTCACGACATCATGGGGCGGCGGCAAAAGATTCTGGGCGCCGCCGTGGCGCGGGGCATTGCTGCGCTGCGCGGCGAAACGGGGCGGTTTGTGCAGGTGCGGCGCCGGGATCTGACCGAGCAGTTGCTTGAACTCCAGGGCCTGCAGGGCAAGAACAAGCCGGTCATCAAAAACATGCGTGCGCGGGTGGCGCAGGAGCAGGCCGAGTTTGATGCGGCCGGCGTCAAGATTCACGCCGTGCGCTCGGTGCACATGAAGCTGATGCGCGAAATTTTCGCTTTGCTCGGGCCGCAGGCACTCAAGGACGAGATGGCGCAGCTCACTGGCGCGCTCAAGCAAAAAGGCTTCAAGCTGGGCATCAAGCGCTCTTATGGAGAAACCTTTGAGCGTCTGCGTGCCAATGTGCGCGAGGTGCACGTCAAAGGGTTGGAAATCCACGCCATGTTGGTGGCCACTTTTTTGCAGCTCAACACCGAGTATGGTTTTTCGCTGCAGGTGCCCGATGAGCCACAGGTTGAACCCTATTTGAATGATCTGGACCTGATTGAGCGCAGCCATGTGCAGTATCTGGGCATAAGCAACGCGTTCAGACTGGCGCAGCCCGAGTTTGCCGACCGGCTGGTGCGCGCGCTCAGCAACCGGCTGCGCAGCGTCAATGAAACCGCTTTGAGCGACATCGAGGCGTGGAGCAAGTCTGCAGCCTCCCAGCTGGATTCGCAGCTACGTGAACGGCGCAAGAATTTTGTGCGGCGGCTGGAAGCCATCGACCGTATTGCGCAAGCGTCCACCGGGCTGGACGAGCGCATTGCCGAAATCAACGGCCGCAGCGCCGAGCTGGACCAGGCCGAGCGCAAGCTGGTTGAGTTGACCGACTCGCTGTTGCAGATGACCACCCCGGCGCGTTTTGGGGTGGCCATGCATGCGGCCTAGTTCCCCCAGCGACAGCTTCGCGCAGGCGCTGGTGCGCTGGCAGTTGGCGCATGGACGGCATGATTTGCCGTGGCAAACCCAGCGCGATCCGTACCGCGTCTGGCTGTCCGAGATCATGCTGCAGCAAACCCAGGTGGTGACGGTGCGAGACTATTTCGCCCGGTTCCTGGCGCGTTTTCCCGATGTGGCGGCCTTGGCGCAGGCCCCGTTGGACGACGTGTTGGGCTTGTGGAGTGGCTTGGGTTACTACAGTCGTGCGCGCAACCTGCACCTGTGCGCGCAACAAGTCATGGCTTTGCACGGTGGCGCGTTCCCCGCCACGGCGGCCCAGTTGCAGACCTTGCCGGGCATCGGGCCCTCCACCGCTGCGGCCGTGGCCTCCATCTGTTTTGGCGAGCGGGTGGCCATTCTGGATGGCAATGTCAAGCGGGTGCTGACGCGGTATCTGGGTTTTGAGGCCGATCTGGCCAGTGCCGCCAACGAGCGCCGCTTGTGGCAGGAGGCCACCCGGCTGTTGCCGGACGATGACCTGGCCAACACCATGCCGCGCTACACCCAGGCCATCATGGACCTGGGTGCCACCGTCTGCACCGCCCGAAAACCTGCCTGCCAGATGTGCCCGATGCTAGGGCCTTGCCAGGCGCAGGCGCAGGGCAATCCGGAAGCCTTCCCGGTCAAGACGCGCAAACTCAAACGCACAGCGCAAACCCTCTGGTTGCTGTGGGCCGTCTCGCCTGACGGTGCGGTCTGGCTGAGTCAGCGGCCCACGCCCGGGGTTTGGGCGGGTTTGTATTGCTTGGCGCTGTTTGATGACCGCGACGCCTTGCAGGCAGCCGTGGCAGCTGGCCCGACGGGCGTGTTGGAAGATCAGCCGGTCATCAAACACGTGTTGACGCACAAAGACTTGTATTTGCACCCGGTGCGTGTCGCCATGCCCCAAGGCGGGTCGCCAGCGGTGCCGGGTGACTGGGTGCATGCTGACCGCTGGCCCCGGCTGGGCCTGCCAGCGCCGATCCGCAAGTTGCTGAGCGCCTAGTACTGCGTCAGAGAAATGGAGGAACAAAATGAAAACGACAGATTTTTCTGACTGGCTAGGCGAGAGGAGGCGACATAGCCGTAGCTATGGCAACGACGAACAACAACGCCAGGCAGGAAAAGATGCGTTTTCATGTTCCTGTATTTCTGTGGCGCAGTACTAACGGGCGTCCATCTCGCGGTGGCGTTTCAGGGTCACCCAGCGCGCCTTGAACAGGTCGGTGAGCTGCTCCACCAGGTACACCGAGCGGTGTTGACCGCCGGTGCAGCCAATCGCCACAGTCACATAGCTGCGGTGGTTTTGGGCCAGATCATCCATCCAGCTGTCCAGAAAGCCGTGGATGTGGTCCAGCATGCGCTGCACCTCGGGTTGCCGCTTCAGAAAGTCGGCCACGGGCGCGTCCTGACCGGTGAGCGCGCGCAGCTCCGGCTCGTAATGCGGGTTGGGCAACATGCGCACATCAAACACATAGTCCGCATCGCTGGGTATGCCGCGTTTGAACGCAAATGACTCAAACACCAGGGTCAATTGGTCGCCCGGTGCCCCAATGAAGGTTTTTACGTAGCTTTGTAGTTGCGTGGGGCGAATCACGCTGGAGTCAATCACATGCGCTTGCATGCGCAGGGTGCTCAGCAAATCCCTCTCCACCTCAATGGCCTCGGCCAGCACATGGTTCTGATCGAGCAGGGCTCCCATTTGCGCGCCTTGCGACAGCGGATGGCGCCTGCGGGTTTCGGAAAAGCGCCGGATCAGGGTGTCGGTGGTGGCGTCCAGAAAAATGCAGTCCAGCTGAAACCCCTGCGTCTTCAAGGCCTTGAGCTGTTCCGGCACCAGCGGCAGCGAGCTGGCGCTGCGCACGTCGATGGCAATCGCCAGACGTTTGACCTGGTGGCTGTGCTCCAGGTCCACCAGCGGCATCAGCAATTCAGGCGGCAGGTTGTCCACGCAGTAAAAGCCCAGGTCTTCCAGCGCGTGCAATGCCACCGATTTGCCCGAGCCGGACATGCCGGTGATCAGCACAATTTGGACGTCTTGTCTCGAAGTGGGCATCTCAGGCACCTTGCAGTTGCAACATGTCGCGCGCGTGGGTCAGCGTGCTGGCCAGGATGCGTTCACCGCCGAGCATACGTGCCAGTTCGGTGACCCGTTTTTCACCTTCGACCAGTGTGACCGAGCTGACGGTAGCGGCGCCAGCCAGCTGTTTGCTCACCACCAGATGCGAGTCGGCGCAGGCCGCCACTTGCGGCAGATGGGTCACGGCCAGCACTTGCCTGTCGGTACCCAACTGGCGCATCAGCCGCCCCACGGTTTCGGCCACAGCACCGCCGACACCGGCGTCCACCTCATCAAAAATCAGCGTTTGCGCCGTGCCCAGCTGGCTGGTGGTGACCGCAATGGCCAGCGCCAGGCGTGACAACTCACCCCCCGAAGCCACCTTGTTGACCGGGCGCGGTGTGCTGCCCGCATGCCCGGCCACCAGGAAGTTGACCTCTTCCAGCCCGGTTTGCAGCGGTTGGCTAGCTGCCTGACACTGCACCTCAAACTGACCACCCTGCATGCCCAGCCCTTGCATGGCCAGGGTGATGGTGTTGGCCAGCTTGGGCGCAGACTTTTTGCGGGCTTGGGTCAGCTTGCCAGCTTCGCGCACATAGCCTTGCCAGGCAGCGTCCAGCGCGCGCTCCAGCGCCTGCAGGTCGGCGGCGGCGTCAAGTGCTTGTAATTGTTGCTTCCAGCCGGTCAGCAGGTCAGTCAGATCTTCCGGGCTGCGTTTGTAGCGCCGCGCCAGCGATACCCACAAGCCCATGCGTTCGTCCAGCGCCGTGAGCCGGTCCGGGTCCAGCTCGGTTTTGCGCAGGTAGCCGCGCAGGGAGTGCACGGCGTCTTCCAGCTGCGCCAGGCTGGAGGTCAAAACCTCGCTCAATTCTTGGAAGGCGGGTTCGATGTGCGCTTGTTTTTGCAATGCATCGCTGGCGCTCCCAACCCGGCTGCTGGCGCTGTTCTCATCTTCGTCCAGCAGTTGCAAGGCTGACTGGGCAGCGTCCAGCAGTGCCTGGGCGTTGGAGAGCCGGGTGTGCTCGGCGTTCAGGCTGTGCCATTCGTCTGGCGCCGGGGCCAGTTTTTCCAGTTCGCCAATCTGCCAGGTCAGCCGCTCGCGTTCGTTCAACAGCGAGTCTTGTGAACTGCGGGCCTGGGTCAGCTTGTCCTGCGCTGCGCGCCAGGCATGCCACTGGGCTGACACGGCATGGGTCGACACGTTGGCATACGCGTCCAGCAAGCCCCGCACCGATTCCGGGCGGGTCAGGCTTTGCCAGGCGTGTTGGCCGTGAATGTCCAGCAGTTGCTCACCCAAGGCGCGCAACTGGGTGGCGGTGGCCGGGCTGCCATTGATCCAGGCGCGGCTTTTCCCCTGGGTGTCGATGGTGCGGCGCAGCAGCAGGCTGGCGTCTTTCTCAAACCCGGCCTCATCCAGCCAGCCCGCTACCGCCGCAGTCGCCTCAAACTCGGCGCTGACATCGGTGCGGGCCGCGCCCTCGCGGATCAGCGCCACATCGGCGCGCCCGCCTGTGACCAGTTGCAAGGCGTCCACCAGGATGGATTTACCGGCGCCCGTCTCGCCGGTCAGCACGGTAAAACCGCTGGCCAGTTCAAGATCAAGCTCTCTGACGATGACAAAGTCGCGCAGGATGATGCGTTTCAGACTCACGTTGAGGCTACTCCTTCATTCCAGTGCAGCTTTTCCCGCAGGGTGTCGAAGTACGACCAGCCCTTGGGGTGCAAAAACCGCACATGGTGGTTCGACCGGGTGACCTCGATCCGGTCACCATGCATGAGCGATGCCAGCGACTGCTGGTCAAAACTGGCGCTGGCGTCCCGCCCTGCCACGATTTCAATCGCAATATGCGACGTATTGGCGAGCACGATGGGCCGGTTTGACAAGGTGTGCGGCGCAATCGGCACCATCACCCAGCCAGGAATGGCGGGGTGCAACAGCGGCCCACCTGACGAGAGTGCATAGGCGGTCGAACCTGTGGGTGACGCAATGATCAAGCCGTCCGCCCGCTGGTTGGCCACAAAATGGCCGTCCACCTCCACGCGAAGCTCCACCATGCCTGAGGTCGCGCCCCGGTTCACCACCACATCGTTGAGCGCCATGGCGGTGTAAACACAATGGCCGTCGCGGATCACCCGGCCATTCATCAGGCTGCGGTGGTCTTCCACATACTCGCCGCGCAACATCTTGCTCAGGCAACTGGCAAAGCTGTCATAAGGAATATCTGTGATGAACCCCAGACGCCCTTGGTTGATGCCGATCAGCGGCACACCATAGGACGACAGCTGCCGCCCAATGCCCAGCATGGTGCCGTCTCCCCCCACCACCAGACCCAGGTCACATTGCTCGCCGATTTGCGCAACGGTCAATGCAGGGTAATCAGCAATGCCCATGTTGCGGGCCGTGTCCCGCTCAAGCACCACGTCGCAGCCCTGATCATGCAAAAAGTGCGCGACGGCCTCCAGCGCCGCGCGTGAACCGGCAAGGGTCGCAGCGCCTGCCGACGTCTGGTACTTGCCGATCAAGGCGACGAGCTTAAATTTGGAATCCATCCATAAATTACATCACTAAAATGAAATCATGCTGGATGACCGTGCCAAGTTATTACTCAAAGCGCTGGTGGAGCGCTACATCGCTGATGGCCAGCCGGTAGGGTCACGCACTTTGTCCAAGGCGTCCGGCCTGGAGTTGTCGCCCGCCACCATCCGCAATGTGATGTCTGACCTGGAAGACCTCGGTCTCATCGTCAGCCCGCACACCTCGGCCGGGCGTATTCCCACGGCGCGTGGCTACCGCATGTTTGTGGACACCATGCTCACGGTGCAGCGCGGCCATTTTGGCGAGCACAGCCTGGCACCTGACCAGCCGCAAAAAGTCATCGCCAATGCGGCCAACCTGCTGTCGAGCCTGTCGCAGTTTGTCGGCGTGGTGGTGGCACCCAAACGGACCTCGGTGTTCCGGCATATCGAGTTTCTGCGTTTGTCCGAGCGACGCCTGCTGGTGATCATCGTGTCCCCGGAAGGCGACGTGCAAAACCGGGTTATCTTCACCGAGGTGGACTACGCGCAGCAGCAATTGGTGGAAGCCGCCAACTATCTCAACGCCAACTACATCGGTCTGGACATCGAGCAGGTGCGCGAGCGCCTGAAAAACGAGGTCGAGTCCTTGCGTGCCGAAATTGCCAGTCTGATGAACGCCGCACTGGCCGCCAACACCGAGGTGCTGGCTGAAACCGCTGACGAAGTCATCATCTCCGGCGAAAGAAACCTGTTGTCGGTCAGCGACTTCGCCAACGACATGGGGCACCTGCGCCGCGCTTTTGACCTGTTTGAACAAAAAGCCCAATTGATGCGCCTGCTCGACGTCACCGGGCGCGCCGAAGGTGTGCGCATCTTCATCGGTGGCGAGAGCCAGGTGGTGCCGTTTGAAGACCTGTCCATCGTCAGTGCGCCCTACGAAGTGGATGGGCAGGTCGTGGGCACGCTGGGCGTGGTTGGCCCCACCCGCATGGCGTATGACCGCATGATCCAGATTGTGGACATCACCTCCAAGCTGGTCAGCAACGCGCTGAGCCACCACAAGTAGCCCCTACAATCCTCGGTTCGGTTGGGGGCGTTAGCTCAGTTGGTTAGAGCAGAGGACTCATAATCCTTTGGTCCACAGTTCAAGTCTGTGACGCCCTACCAAATTTTTAGGCTATAATTCATAGCTTAGCGGCTGTAGCTCAGTTGGATAGAGTACTTGGCTACGAACCAAGGGGTCGTGGGTTCAATTCCTGCCAGCCGCACCATACAGAACAAGGACTTACATTCGAAAGGATGTAAGTCCTTTTTTCTTGCCCTTGTGTGTTCTGGTAGCCGGATGGTTGTCGTGCAAGCCACAGCAGCCCAACGATTGCTACGAAGGCCACGCTCGGTCATGGCAGCGTAGCCGCATCCAGATCAGGGCGACTCGCAAAGCTCCCGGAACTTGCCCACGGCCTGCGCGCGGTTGGTCACATCGAGTTTCTTGAACACCCGCTGCATGTGGTTCTTCACAGTGAATTCGCTGATGTTCAGAATGCAGCCAATTTCCGGGTTGGTTTTGCCCAGCGCCACCCACAGCATGATCTCTGCTTCCCGGTTCGACAAATTGTGGCTTGGCGTCGGAATGACATCCTTCAGTGCCGGTTCCAAGAGTGTCCGATCTGGCGTTTGATCCGGCAGATGGCTCACCTGGCGCAGTGCCGAGTCAACGTAGGGCAGGAGTGAGCCCACGGTGGCTCGGTCCGCCTGGCTGTACTCCAACCTGCCACTGAAGATGACATACAGGCACTCGATGCCGTGCCGCTCATCACTTATGCCATGCACCATGGCGCTGCGCATGACCTTCAGGGCGTTGCCGAGCATGCACTGAAGCCCGGTGTTTTCCAGCAGAAATCCGCTTTCGCCCACCTTCATCGCGTATGGGCGCTTTTTGAACTCGGTCCAACGCTGGTACAGCTGCAGCATCAGCGGTGTCAGGGTTTCGGCATCTGCGTTTTGCGATCTAACGCCCGCGATGGGAGAAATGACGTCATGGCAAAGTTTGCCGTCCTGAAAACTGCCCCAAGCTGCTATCAGGATGTCATGGGGCAGGTAGTACTGCATTTCTCCCTGCAACCAGATCAGCAGGTCGAAATGGGTGCGAATCTGCACCGCCTGTGAGACCACGCGGTGGTAGTGTTGGACATCAACGGGTGATGCTGGGGGGTGGAATAGTTGCAAGCTGTGAAGATCGGGTGAGCTGGAAATAGGTCGATTTATAGGGCAAAAGCGTCGCTGTGCGCTGGACCATCCGTGATGCCCGACTGTGGCCGGTGATGGGGTCGTCATCCGTTCGTTAGCGTACACAGGTGTATCCGCAAACCCCAACACTGCCATCCAACCGCTTTGCGCCATGGCCAGCGCAGGTCAAGCCGACAGCGTCGTCTGGTCTCAAAAACCCCGTCTTCATGGCCCCATTTAGTCCATTAGGACTATTGTTGTGCCGCCCCACCCCACGGGACAATTGGCCCGAACCCCTCAACGATTCCTCAGGAGTTCTCTGACCATGTCTTCCCACTTTGCCGAGCGACAGCCCGACGTCGAACCCCTCGGCAACGTCAGGGACTATGTCAACGAGTTCGTCGCTGCTGTTCAGGCTGGCAACTTGCTCGATGGCTTCAGCCGCCGTGACACCTTGCTGCTCAGTGGCTACCTGGAATGTTTTGGCGTCCCACGCCATTGCACCGTGTTGCGCGAGGGTGCCGAGGGCGACTTTCTGGCCATTTTGGTCACTGGCGGCGCCGTGATCACCAAGCAGCACAACGGCACCGAAAAATTGGTCTGCGTCGTCGACCCCGGCGACATGATCGGTGACATTTCGATGATCGAACGGCGCAAGCGGTTTGCCAGTTGCGTCACCACGATGCCCAGCGACTTTGCGGTGCTCAGCATGGCCAATTTTGAGGCCATGCTGGCTGAACACCCGCGGCTGAGCAACAAGGTCCTGCTCGCACTGCTTCACATCACCGCCGGCCGCCTGCGCCGCGCGACCAAAGAAATGCTGCCCAGCATGGTGGACTTCGGTTTTCTTTGATGGGGGCGGCCCGTTGTGCCCAAGCCCATCCAAAGACAAGTTGCCTCAACCCTGCGTGGCCCGTCACCTCATGGCCTGAGTGCGGCGTGACCCGGCCAGGTCAGCATAGTCCGAATGGACTATCGACGCAAAAGAGGTGTGCAACTAGTATTTACCCGTAGTGATCTTGCTACCTGTCTTGGAGGAATACGCCATGACACTGAAATCCGTCATTGCCGCAGCAGCGTTCACGATGTCCTGCCTGGGCGCTTTTGCATCCACGGCGAATCTCCCTCATGAGCCACAAAGCTCCCACATGATGTTGCTGGGTGTGGGCATGATGGGTGTGATCGTCTGGCGCCGTCTCAAGTCCGGCAACGCGTGAGTTGTTTGGCACCGGGTCTGTCGCACAGCCACCGCGACCAGGCGGCGGGCCCCGTCTGCAATCTAGCCAGCTATGCCTGAAAGCTCCCACCTGATGGATGGCCCCGTGGCCCTGCCATCTGCGGCCCCCAAGCGGCCGGCAGGGCCGTCCACCGCGGGCAATGACAACCTGCTGAGCCAACTGGAGGCGTTTGTCGGTCCGGTGGCCTACGTTCTGTCTTTGTGGGCGTTGTCGCAGTATTTTGAGGGGGCGATCCGGCCTCAGTACCTAGTGTTGTCGCTGGTCACCTTCGCCATCTCGTTCCCGGGTGCGGCCCGTCTGCAGGCATCGGTGGCATCGCTGGCCGGTGAAAGTGTGGTGAACTGGGCCTGGACCGCCAGCCTGTTGCTGCTCATGGGGTGGGTCACCGGGTACATCAATGCGTTCCCCGAGCCCGTTCTTTACACCTGGCTGTGGCTGGCGCCGTTGGGCAAATTCGGCGCCGCCGTTGCCCTGCGCAGCATGGCGCCCACGCTGCTCAGCTGGCACGGCCCGGCCCAGCGCGCCTTGATTGTCGGCATGAACGAGCAGGGGCTGGCGCTGGCCAACAGCATCAACGCGTCGGCTTACTGCCGCATCAAGCTGATTGGTTTCGTCGACAACCGTAGCGACGAGCGGCTCGACACCAACCAGGGTTACGCCCTGCTGGGCAAACATGAGCAACTGGCCGACATCGTGCGCAAGCACAACATCAAACTCATCTACCTGTCCTTGCCCATGGCGTCCCAGCCGCGCATCCTGCATGTGCTGGATGAACTCAAAGACACCACCGCCTCGATTTATTTTGTGCCCGACATGTTTGTCACCGACCTGATCCAGGGTCGAGCCGCCGCCGTCTGTGGCACATCGGTGATTTCGGTGTGCGAAACCCCGTTCAAGGCAGCCAACGGCACCGTCAAACGCATCAGCGATGTGGTTTTTTCGCTGGTGATCTTGCTGCTGATCTTCCCCATCCTGCTGGCGATCGCCGCGGCGGTCAAATGGACCTCACCCGGCCCGATCATCTTCAAGCAGCGCCGGTACGGCCTGGATGGCGAGGAAATTCTGGTCTACAAGTTCCGCTCGATGAGTGTGACCGAGGATGGCGGCACCATCCAGCAGGCGCAAAAGAACGACACCCGCATCACCCCGCTGGGCGCTTTTCTGCGCCGCACCTCGCTCGATGAGCTGCCCCAATTTGTCAACGTGTTGCAGGGCCGCATGAGCATCGTCGGCCCCCGCCCCCATGCCGTGGCGCACAACGAGTTGTACCGCAAGCTCATCAAGGGCTACATGGTGCGCCACAAGGTCAAACCCGGCATCACCGGCTGGGCGCAGGTCAACGGCTACCGGGGCGAGACCGACACCCTCGACAAAATGCAGGGCCGCATCGACTACGACCTGGACTACCTGCGCCACTGGTCGCTGCAGCTTGACATCGACATCATCATCAAAACCGTCCGGCTGGTCCTCAAAGACCAGAAGGCGTACTGAGCCATGTTGCTGCGCGCCTGCCCCCTGTTGCCGGTGTCGATGCTGATGTGTTTCAGCGTGGCACCCGTCTGGGCGCAGGAGCCCGACACGCTCAGGCTTCGCGCCGACCACACCCTCAAGACGGACAGCAACTTGTACCGGCTGTCGTCCAGCGACGATGTGTTGGCCAAGACGGGCCGCGACAGCGCCGCCGAGCGTATCGCCATCACCACGGTAGGCTTGTCGTTCAACAAGGCCTACAGCCTGCAGCGCCTTGAGCTGGACCTGAACCTGGTTGACTACGACTATCAGAACTTCAACCAGTTCAGCTACACGGCCAACAACTACGCCGCCGCCTGGCGCTGGAGCCTGACGCCGCGTTTTCATGGCAGCCTGAGCACCGCCCGTCAGGAGACGCTCAACAGCTTTGCAGACTATCAGGGCCTGACCCCCGTCGACCAGCGCAATCTGCGCGCCAATACCACCAGCGCGTTGGATGCCAGCTACGACGTGGACGGTACCTGGAGCCTGCTGGCCGGCGTGTCGCGCATCAACCAGACCAACCAACTGACGTTGGGCACCGGTGACGACTACAGCGCCAACTCGGCCAGCGTGGGCGTGCGCCGTGCTTCGGGCTCCAACAGCACCTTCAGCTACATCGTCAAGACCTCCAGCGGCAAATACCTCACCACCAGCGACAACAACAGCGAATTCAGCCAACTTGACAACGAACTGCGTCTGGCCTGGGTGCTCAGCGGCAAGACCAGCGCCAGTCTGATGGCCGCCCACATCAACCGCAGCCACCCCAGCGACCCCCGGCGCGACTACAGCGGCTTCAACACCGGTGTCAATATCACCTGGAACGTCACCGGCAAAACTGCGCTGGCCGCGAGCTGGGTGCGCCAATTGGGCAGCTACCAGACCAGCTACGCCAGTTACACCCAAGCTGACCGGCTGTCGCTGGGCCCGACCTGGCAAGTGGGCCGCAAAACCACGGTGGGCCTGCGGTACGACCTGACCCGGATCGACTACCTTGGCGCGTCCACCGCGGTGCCCGCCGCGCAGCGCCAGGACACCCTGCGCGACACCAGCCTGTCACTCAAATGGCAGCCCTATCCCTTGGTGGCCCTGAGCGCTGCACTGACCAAAAGCACGCGCGATGCCACGGTGACCAATCTGCCCCCACTGGACTACCGCAGCCACACCGCGAGCCTGACGGCTCAGTTCAGCTTCTAGCCCACGCCTTATGGATACCGCCATGCCACACCTTCCCGCCGCCACGGCCACCCCCCCCAACCCCACCAGGACGGACCCCATGCACCTTCGACTTGTGCGATATCTGCTGGCCATCGTGCTGGCTGCCACGGGCCTCCACGCTGTTGCCCAGCCCAACACCCAGCCCGATTACCCCTTGGGCGCGGGTGATGCGCTGCGCATCCAGGTGTTTCAAAACCCTGACCTCACGATGGAAACCCGGGTCTCTGACAACGGCTCGATCAGCTACCCGCTGATCGGCACGGTCAGCCTGGGCGGCCTGTCGATTGGCGCGGCCGAGAAGAAAATTGCCACCGCGCTTGAGGCAGGCGGCTTTCTCAAGCAGCCCCAGGTCACCATCCTGCTCACGCAAATCCGCGGCAATCAGGTGGCGGTGCTTGGTCAGGTCAACCGCCCGGGTCGATTTCCCTTGGAAACGGCCAACACCCGCGTCTCCGACATGCTGGCCAACGCCGGCGGAGCCACCGCCACGGGCGATGATGTGGCCATCATCAGCGGCATGCGCGGCGGCACAGCCTTTCGCAAACGCATCGATATCGCGTCACTGTTCCTGTCCGATGGCGCGCCAGACGACATGGTGCTGCAGGGCGGCGACGCTATTTACGTGCACCGTGCCCCCGTGTTCTACATCTACGGCGAAGCCCAGCGCCCTGGTGCCTACCGTATCGAGCGTGGCATGACGGTGATGCAGGCGCTGGCCCAGGGCGGTGGCCCAACCGCCCGTGGCTCCGAAAAACGTCTGCGTCTGCACCGAAAAGGCGCCAACAGCAGCATCACCGAGCTGACGCCGGCGCTCACCGACGCCGTCTTGCCCAACGACGTCCTCTATGTCAAAGAAAGCCTGTTCTGATGACACTCCAACAACTCCTGCTCATTCTGAGAGCGCGCTACCCCGTGGTACTGCTGGTGTTTCTGGTCTCGGTGGTGGGCACGGCCGTGGTCAGTCTGTTGCTCCCCAAACAATACACCGCCAGCGCCGTTGTGGTGCTTGACGTCAGGTCGCCCGACCCCGTCACGGGGCAAATGCTGCAAGGCATGATGACCCCCGGCTACATGGCCACCCAGGTCGACATCATCAACAGCGACCGCGTGGCGACAGCGGTGGTTCGCCTGCTCAAGCTCGATGACGACCCGGATACCCAGGCCCGATGGATGGCCGGTGCCGGCGGCAAAGGCCAGTTGGCCGACTGGCTGGCCAACGGGCTGCAAAAAAACCTGAGTGTGCTGCCCAGCCGCGACAGCAATGTGATCCAGGTCAACTACACCAGCGCGGACCCCGAACAGGCCGCCACCCTGGCCAACGCGTTTGCCCGCGCCTATATCAACGTCAACCTGGACCTGCGCCTGGCCCCGGCCCGCCAGTACGCGGCCTTTTTTGACGAGCAAACCAAAGCCGCCCGCGCCAGACTGGACGCCACCCAAAAAGCCTTGTCTGACTACCAGCAGCAAAACGGCATCACCGCCACCGACGAGTCGCTGGACTTCGAAACCGCCAAGCTGAACGAAACCAGCAGCCAACTCACCGCCATTCAGGGTCAAACCACCGACAGCCAGAGCAAACGCCAAAGCAGCCAGACCGACACCGTGGCCGAAGTCATGCAAAGCTCGCTCATCAACGGCCTGAAGGCCGACGTGGCACGCCTGGAGGCCAAGTTGACCGAGAGCAGTGGCAACCTGGGAAAAAACCACCCGCAAACCCAGCGCAGCGAGGCCGAGTTAGCCACCCTGAAAGCCCAGCTGAACTTGGAAACCCGCCGGATCACGAACAGCATTGAGACGAGCTACCAGGTCAGCCGACAGCGTGAGGCCCAGTTGCAGGGTGCGCTGGCCGGGCAGAAAAACCGGGTGCTGCTGCTCAACAAACAGCGCGACGAGCTCAATGTGCTGCGCCGTGACATGGAGTCGGCCCAGCGCGCGTTTGAGGTGGTCAGCCAACGCGCCGCCCAAACCAATCTGGAGAGCCAAACCAACCAGACCAATATTGCCGTGCTGAACCCCGCGTTTGCCCCATCGGATCCATCCAAACCCAAGCTGTTGCTGAACATGTTGCTCTCGATCTTGATGGGTGGCTTGTTGGGGCTGGGCCTGGCGCTGGTGCTGGAGATGGCCCAACGCCGGGTGCGCAGCACGGCCGACCTGACCGATGCCCTTGGCCTGCCCGTGCTGGGCAGCATTGCCCCTACTGGAGCCCGCGCATGAACGCCATCAACACCATGGCCAAATTGATCACCCATGATCGCAACCGCACCATGGGCGACTTGCTGGTGGGCAGCGGCCGTCTGCGACCGGCTGATCTGCAGCGCATTCTGGACAGCCAGGCGCACAACCAGATTCCATTTGGTGAAACTGCCAAGGCACTGAACCTGCTCACCCAGGCCGACATCGATTTGGCCCTGAGCCAGCAGTTTGACTACGCTTACCTCAGCCCGACCGACACCAGCCTGAGCCCTGAACTGGTGGCCGCTTACCAGCCCTTTGGTGTGACCAGCGAAAACTTGCGCGCGGTGCGCAGCCAGCTGTTGCTGCGCTGGTTCAATGGCGAGCTTGGCCATCAGATGCTGGCGGTGGTCAGCGCAGGTGCGGGGGAGGGGCGCAGCTTTGTGGCTGCCAACCTGGCCATTGTGTTTGCCCAGCAAGGCCAGCGCACCCTGCTGATGGACGCCGACCTGCGCACCCCGCCAGAGCGCGGCCAGCACAGCCTGTTCAAGCTGGCGCGGGGTGTCGGCTTGTCAGCCGTGTTGGCCGATCGGGCCAGCCTGGCGCAAGCTCTGCAGGCCGTGCCCAGCTTGCCCCACCTGGTGGTGTTGCCCGCTGGCGCAATGCCGCCCAACCCGCAGGAGTTGTTGGGCAGGCCCAACTTTGGCCAGCTGCTGCAGCAAGTGGCCAGCCAATTCGATGTGGTGTTGATCGACACCCCGGCAGGTGCCCACTTTGCCGATGCCGAGCTGATTGCCGCGCGCGCCGGTGCGGCCGTGATGGTGGCGCGCAAAAACATCAGCCTGCTCGCCCAGACCACCCAACTGGCCCAGCGCCTGCAGGGCAGCGGCGTGGCGTTGGTGGGCTCGGTGCTTAACGATGCCTGAGATGAATCAACCACGCCCCCAGCGCAGCGCCCAGCGCATCCGCGGCGAGGTCATCCAGACCGGCGCTGCGGCCGGGCAAGCTGGCCTGGTGCCACTCATCGAGCACGCCCACCGTCACGGCGCCGCCGAAAGCCAGCAGCCACAGTCGGCGCCCGCGCCAGCCGCTGGCGTAGCCGATGCAGAGCGCCAACACGGCGAACACGCAGGCATGTGCCAGCTTGTCCCACGGTGGCGGAATCAGCCCCACCGCCACGGGTTGGGCACCGCCTACCCACAAACCCAGTGGCAGCCCCACCGTCAGCAACACGGCCAACACCCGCACCACCCGTTGCCTGCTGCCTGAAACACGTGTTGTGACCACCCGGACTCCTCCCATGAACCTTTTTGCCGCCATCCAGACCTGCCGTGTGCCGCCAACCCTGGCCGGACACGGCGCCATTGTCGGGCTGACGGTGTTGCCCGTGCCCCGCCAGGTTGACTGGCACTGACATTTTTCAGTTCCTAGACGCATGCCACACCTTCCGCTGTACGCCCCGCCACAAGGCCTGAATCCGACCTGCTCGGCCCGGCTGGTGCTGTTCATTCTGGTGGCTTCTGTGGGCTACCTGCCGGTCATCAGTTTTCTCAATGCCAGGGGTATCAGCGCCTCACCCGCGCTGGTCGGCCTGTTTGAGGTGGCCATCTATGCGCTGTGTCTCTACGTTCTGGGCAAACGCTTGCCCATGGCCACCGTTGCGTTCACCTTGTGTGCCTTTGCCTGGATTGTTTTTACCTGGCTGATGCGGCAAAGCGCCGATGCCAAGACGCTGCGCGATCTGATCATCCCCATTCTGTTTCTGACACTTGGGCGACACCTTGCTGACGCAGGCGTTGCCGAGAAGGGCCTGAAGCTGATCGTGATCATGGTGGTCAGCGTGGGTCTGTTTGAAGCCGTCTTTACCGACACCTACGCTGAACTGTTCAACACCTTTGCGTTTTACCGGCAAGTGACCGGCGTGAGCGAAGACGCCGCCATGTTCAAGGGGCAAATGTTGTCCCTCAATGGCTACCGGCCTGAAGGCATCGGGCGCACGATCCTGCCTTTTTTGTTGGGGTCGCACCGCACATCGTCGTTGTTCCTGGAGCCGGTCGGGCTCGGTAATTTCGCCGTCATTGTGTTGGCCTGGGCACTGAGCAAACCCTGGCCGGAAATCCGCAGGGCGCACATCTTTACCTTCGGCGCGGTCTTGCTGATCACCCTGAGTGACTCGCGGTTCGGGCTGCTGATGAGTGCCATGCTGGTTTTTTTCCGCTGGCTGCCACTGTCTCTCAGCAGCAAAGTGGCCCCAGCCCTTCCAGTGTTGAGTCTGGGCCTGGTGCTGGCCGTGACGGTGTTCCTACCCAGTCCGGACGACAATTTTGTCGGTCGGGTCACCTCCAGCGGCCTGGCCGTGCTTGAGTTTGATTGGCGGATGCTGCTGGGGCTGGGCAGCCCACTGCCCAATTTTGGGGACATGGGCTTTGCCTACCTGTTGTCCCGATTTGGTGCGCCTTTGTCGATCGCCTTGGTCCTGACGCTGTTCCTGATCCCCATGCCCAATGACCGCGCCAGGCGGTTTCGCATCCTGATCGTGCTGTATGTGTTTGCCAACCTGGCCATCAGCGGCACGTCGGTCTTTGCACTCAAGTCAGCCGGCATCTTGTGGTTTTTGGTCGGTGTGCTGAGTACCTTGCCCGCCGAAAGGGCAAACCCGTCGGCCGATCTGGCGCCCCAAAAAGTCGGGCTCGAACCGCTTCGAGCCCCCTTCCAACCGCAAGCCATGATGGACATACCCGCATGAAAGTCGTCCACGTCGTGCGTCAATACCTGCCCTCCATTGGTGGCATGGAAGAAGTGGTGCGCAACCTCGTCCAATATCAACAGACAGAAACGCCATATGCGCCCTCGGTCATCACGCTGGACCGGGTGTTTCGTGCGCCGGATGTGCCGTTGCCGCCGAGCGACATCCTGGACGGCATCCCGGTCCAACGCTTGCCCTATCGGGGGTCTGAGCGTTACCCACTGTGTCCACAGGTGCTGGGGGCACTGCGTGAGGCCGATCTGGTCCATGTGCATGGCATCGATTTCTTTTTTGACTACCTGGCGCTGACCCGCTGGCTGCACGGTAAACCGTTGATCGTCTCGACCCATGGCGGCTTTTTCCATACGCTGTTTGCCCAGCGGCTGAAGCGGGTCTACTTCAACACGGCGACCCGCGTGTCCGCACGGGCCTACCAGCGCGTGATCGCCACCAGCGACAACGACGGCCAAATTTTCAGCCAGGTGGTCGGCCGGGACCGCTTGATGACCATCGAAAACGGCGTGGATATCCAAAAGTTTGACGATGCCTCGTCGCGCGCTTTGCAGCCGGTGTTGATCTATTTTGGCCGCTGGTCTGTCAACAAAGGCATCCTGGAAGCGCTGGACATCGTGGCTGCCTTGACCCGGCAGCAACCTGACACCCCGTGGCAGCTGATCATTGCCGGGCGCGAATACGATCTCCATACCGAGACCCTCCTGGCGCATGCCAGCCAGCGCGGGCTGTCAGACCGTGTCCAGATCGTTTCGAGCCCGACCAGCGCGGACTTGCGCCATTTGATTGGCAAGGCCAGTTATTTCATCTGCATGTCACGCCATGAAGGTTTTGGCATCGCCCCGATCGAGGCCCTGAGCGCCGGCTTGGTGCCCATCTTGAGCGCCATTGCCCCATTCAAACGGTTGGTGGAAAACACGGGGGTCGGTCTGATCCTGGAGCCCGCCTCGCCAGACAGTCAGGCGCACCAGGTCGCCAGCCTGCATGCACGCCAAGGCGCCCAGGCAGACAGCGTGCCCAACCGCCGTGAGGCTGCCCGTCGCGCCGCCGCACCCTATTCCTGGGGCGGGGTCGCTGCCGCTTATGTGCAGCAATATGACGCGGTGATGGCGCCATGATGCGGCACCTGCGCCACATCTTCAGCGTGCTCTGGCTGCTGTGCATGTCCAGTGGGTATGCCGGTTGCCTTGATGCGCCGCAACTGCGCGGGGTCAACCTGTCGGGGGCCGAGTTCAATTCCAAGAATCTGCCCGGCCTGCGCCACAAAAATTACACCTACCCGTCGCGCAACGATCTCGCCTACTTCAAGGCCGCGGGGATGAATGTGATTCGCCTGCCATTTCGTTGGGAGCGCGTGCAACGGCAAACCTTCGCCCCGCTTGACCCGGGAGAACTGGCGCAACTCCGCCAGCTGGTGGGTTGGGCAACGGAACTGGACATGTGCGTGATCCTCGACCTGCATAACTACGGCGCCTATTTTGGCCGCCCGATCGGCAGTGCGGAAGTGCCTGCAGCCGCCTTCGCCGATGTCTGGCTGCGTTTGCACCAGGCTTTTGGCAACCCCGACACCACCGCATTCGGCCTGATGAATGAACCTTCTGCCATCACCGTGCCGCAATGGATGACGCTGGCCCAACACACCGTGCTCGCTTTGCGCCGGGCCGGGAGCAAGAACTTGATTCTGGTGGGCAGTGGCCGCTGGAGTGGGGCCCATGAATTCGCCAAGCCATTCGATGGCGTCACCGCGACCGAGGCTTTTCGCAGTTTCATCGATCCCGGCCACAACTTTGCCATCGAACTTCACCAATACACCGATCCCAACTACGCCGGAACGGGCAGCCAATGCATCAGCGCTGAACGTCTCGAGGCGATCATGACGGGGGTCAGTGCCTGGGCCAAACAAGAAAAAAAACGCCTGTTCCTGGGGGAATTTGGCGTCGGGCGGTCAGGTGAATGTCTGGCGGCACTGCAGGTTTTGCTCGCGTCCATGCAAGTCCAGGATATCTGGCTGGGTTGGACCTACTGGTCAGCCGGGCCGTGGTGGGGAAACTACCCGCTCAGTATTCAACCAAACCACGGCATCGACGCACCGCAAATGGAGGTGTTGCGGCGGTACTTGGAATAAGTGGCATGCCGATCCGGCATCCAGATACCCGACAGTTGGAAGACGACGCATCAGAAATATTTGACCTTTTTTATTTTGATATCAAATACTGTCAACAGTTTAAAAGATAAGTCATTACCACGCATGTTTTACTCGAAATCATCACCTATATGACAGCAGCCACCGCACCACGTGACGATGATCAATACCTCATCATCACCGCCCATCATGATTACCGCACACCACGTCGGTCCAGTATTCATTTTATTGCGGATGAGTTGGCCAAACGTGGTCAGGTAAAGTTCTTCTCGCTGCGGTATAGTTTTTTGTCCAAGCGCAAGGGAGATATCCGTACCGTTGTCGACGCCAGCGCTAACACAATACAAAAACATAATAATGTGGATTGCTTTCTGTGGAAAACACCTCTTCACCCGTTCAACGTCAAGAACCGTTACCTCAAAGGCTTGGAGGATTGGCTATTCTGGGTATATAAAAAATGGCCAAGTCCAGTGCTGATTGACTGGATCAAACAAGCCGATGTCATCATTTATGAAAGCGGCATTGCGCTCATCTATTTCGAACAGGCCAAGCGACTAAATCCGGCAGCCAAACATATCTACCGCGGCTCAGATGATTTGGGGACCATCAACGTTGCCAGTTACGCGCGTCGTAGTTTCGACGCCATATGCGGTCAAATGGATTCGCTATGTCTGTTGTCAAAACGCATGGCCGATAACATCCCGAGCAAAAATAATATTTATTATGTTCCCAACGGGCTGGATGATGACATTGACGCGCTGGGTGACCCGTCGCCCTACGGTGCAGGGGTGCATGCGGTCGCCATCGGTTCGATGCTTTTTGACCCAGGCTTTTTTGAAGTGGCGAGCCATGCTTTCCCCCATGTCACGTTTCATCTGGTAGGCACGGGCCACCCACGCGCTGCCGGGTACAACAGCAACGTGATTGTTTACGACGACATGAAATACTCGGAAACCATCCGGTATATCAAGCATGCCGATATTGGTATCGCTCCCTATATTTCCGACGATGTGCCTGTCTATTTGGCGGACAGCTCCCTGAAAATGCTGCAATACGACTATTTCGCGTTGCCGACAGTTTGCCCGAGCAGCGTGACCGGCGAATACCGTTCCCGATTTGGTTACAACCCGGGTAAATCGGACACCATTCGATCGGCCATATCGTCCGCCTTGGCGGCACCTCACTTGAGATCACGACAAATTCTCAGCTGGAAAAAGCTGGTTGATCGCCTGCTCAATCCCACGCAATTTGCCGACACCACGATTTGAATCGCCATGGCTGAACATCGTTTGACAGATGAGATAACCACCATGCAGCAACCGCTGGTTGTCACGCGCCTTCCGCTGGCGGGCTACCCCATCAACTCCATGACTGCTGAGGCGGCTGGAAAACTGGTCAAGGCCAGATTGATGGCCATGAAACCTACCGCTTTGTTGTTCGCCAACACCAATTTCATTTTGAAATGCCAGTTTTTACGCCAATGGCTCCATTCAGAACAGGTGGTTCTTCTCAACGATGGCATTGGTTTGGATATTGTCGCCAAAATAATTCACGGTCAATCCTATCAAGCCAACCTTGGCGGTACAGATTTTTTACCGTATTTATTCAAAAACCATCTGAGCGGTCATCGGATTTTCTTGCTTGGGGGAAAGGCTGGCGTTGCAGAGGCAGCGGCTCAAGCTTTTAAACTGTACGGTCTGAAAATCGCCGGTTATCTGGACGGTTATACCCAACTGTCACCTTTGGATTTGCGTCACACAATCAACCAATCCGGCGCAGACATCGTGGTGGTGGCAATGGGTAACCCTTTGCAAGAGGTTTGGATTGAGACCCACATGCACGCACTTGACGCCAAACTCTTGATCGGCGTTGGGGCATTTTTCGACTTTGTCTCGGGGCGCGTGCCGCGCGCGCCCACATGGATTCGACGCATTCGTTTGGAATGGCTTTACCGTCTGTATCGGGAACCCCGGCGTCTCATGCGGCGTTATACCGTCGATATTGTGAGTTTTCTTTTTCTGTGTTTCGGTTACTCACCGACCACACATAAAGCAGATAGAAAATAGTATTCTCCTTCATAGTCACTTATATCTATCGTTCTGTTTCAACTTGTCTCCACGACACACCGCCATCCATCATCACGCGCTCGCTAAAGAATGACCAAAAATATCACCATCAGACAGATAGGACGAGGCGCGTTTTGGTCCCTGATCAACCAAAGCGTGGGGCAGTTTTTGGTTCTGTTTGTTTTTTTGGTGACAGCACGGTTTGTTTCGAAAGTGGATTTTGGGATCATGGCGATGGCCATGTTGGCTATCGAGTTGTTCAGACAGGTGCTGATTGAAAGTGTGGGTACAACCTTTTACGCCAAAAAATCTCCCACCAACAGCGATTACAGCGCCGGTTTTTTTGTCATCTTGACAGGTGGATTATTGTCCGGCGTGTTGATATTTTTTAGCGCCAAGTCACTCGCCCTATTTTTTGGACATGCCGATCTTGAAACGACGCTCCAATGGATATCGGTCCTGTTGCTCACGACCGGGCTTTCGAAAATGCACGAAATCTGGTTGACAAAACATCTCCGGTTCAAGATGTTGGCTATTCGATCAATCCTATCCATCGGTATCGGCGGCGCCGTTGGGATTGTGATGGCGGTCCGTGGGTACGGTATCGACAGCTTGATTGCGCAGCAGATTGTGACTGCGTTGATCAGCGCCGTGTGGCTGTGGGCGTCATGTGCTTGGCGACCTGATTTTGATTTCAAACGGACCGACGTGGTGGCGATCATCCAATACGGCAAGTTTGTCTCCCTCAACTCAACCGCCAATTTTCTTGGCGGGCAAAGCGATGTCGCTCTGTCCTCTTATTACCTGGGCGCTGCTGCCACGGGTGTCTACAACGCTGCCAAGCGACTGCTGACGGCGATAGCGCTGATCGTTGGCAGCGGGTTGAACAGTGTCGCCTTGCCGGCATTGGCTGCCATTTCTGACGATGCAGAAAAATTGAAACGTTCTTTTTTGATGGGTGTCGGTCTGACCGCGCTCTTGACTGCGCCTATCTATGCGGCCCTGGCAGTACTGTCGCTAGATGTGATCCATATATTGTTGGGTCCTAATTGGTCGGATGCGGCACCCGTGCTGGCCATTCTTTCCATCATTGGCTTTACCCGTATGGTCACGCAGTACAGTACCAATATATTGCTGATCAAACAAAAGGTTCATTGGCAAACAGCGCTGTCTTTTGTGGATGCCGGACTCAACGTTGTTTTTTTGATGGTTTTCGCCAAATATGGTTTGATTTATTTGGCATGGGCATTTGTGGCGAAAACCATCATTGTGTCGCCCATTGTGACTGCCTTGGCGCTGAATTTGTTGAAAATGCGTTGGACAGAGTATCTCAAAGTCGTCAGTCTGCCAATTGTCTTGTCGCTTGTTGCAGCTGGTTTGGTACATTCGGTGCGTCAAAATATCCCGATGCCATCGTATGTCAGTGTTTTGATATTTGTTCCTCTAGGCGGCTTGATTTATGTGCTGTCGTATTACGTTTCAGATCGGAAATCTTTTATCCAATTTTTTGGATTTTTAAAAATCACGATGGGAAAGGTCAACTGAATGAACGGCGTGCATCTACCATGATTCAATCGTATGTGATCAATCTCGACAAGGACGTCGCTCGTCTTGAGTTTTTCGAGTCAAATTTTAAAAAATTGGGTTTGGCGTTCGAGCGCGTTGCTGCCGTGGACGGGCGGGTGGTATCGGATGATGAATATCAGGCTTTCATGAAGGATCGCCCGAGGCACAACAAGGATTGGGCTCGGGGGCAAATGGGTTGTTTTTTAAGCCATTACCTGGTTTGGCAGAAAGTGGCATCCGGTGATCAACGGTTTTGCGCTGTTTTCGAGGATGATATTCATATATCTGACGACCTGGCATGGATTTTGATGAATGATGCATGGATACCGGATGGTGTCGATATTATTCGGCTGGAAACGTCGACGAATCGGGTGCGTTTAACGTCGCAGGCAATTCTGACCCAGGCGAACCGCACTGCATATGGCGTTCAATCCACCAGTTGGTGTGCAGGCGGCTATCTCATCAGTCGGCAAGCCGCACAGGCGTTGCTTGATTTGCCCTGGCATACGCATGAACCCGCAGACGCCATGTTGTATAACTTTTCAGATTCACCCATCAGCACCCGGTTTAATATCCTTCAATTCAACCCCGCACTGTGTACGCAGGATAAACATTTAGTAACGGGAGGCGGAAAGTTTTACAGTAATATTGAATCACCGTTGACACATCGTGAAGTATGGAGGAACAAAATCGGGCGCATGTCGCCACTGGTTATCGGGCGTGCTTTATATCGAACTTTGTTAGGTTATAAAAGGATTGAATTCAAATGATGGTCCATTTTTGTACATGCCGTTGCCAAGGGATGGGGCAGGTCCGAATCCAATCTATGGGTTTTGAAAGCAGGTGCTCATGAAAATCACCGTCGTTGGCACCGGCTACGTTGGCCTGGTGTCTGGCACCTGTCTGGCAGAGGTGGGCAATGATGTCCTGTGCCTGGACCTGGACCCCGCCAAGATCAAGATTCTGGAAGACGGTGGCATCCCCATCTTCGAGCCCGGCCTGCAGGACATGGTCAAACGCAACGTCGCTGCCGGGCGGCTGCACTTCACCACCGACATCGAGCGCGCCGCCCACTTTGGCACCGTGCAGTTCATCGCCGTGGGCACGCCGCCTGACGAGGACGGCTCGGCCGACATGAAATATGTCATCGCCGCCGCCCGCAACATCGGCAAATACATGACCGACTACAAAGTGGTGGTCGACAAAAGCACCGTGCCGGTGGGCACAGCCGACGCTGTGCGCGCCGCCATCACCGAAGAACTGCAAAAGCGCGGCGTCAGCACCCCCTTCAGCGTCGTCTCCAACCCCGAGTTCCTGAAAGAAGGCGCGGCCATCGACGACTTCATGAAGCCTGACCGGATCGTGGTGGGCTGTGATGACGAGCAGGCCGCGCACAACATGCGCGCCCTGTACGCCCCGTTCCAGCGCAACCACGACCGCCTGATCGTGATGGACATCCGCAGCGCGGAACTCACCAAATACGCCGCCAACGCCATGCTGGCCACCCGCATCAGCTTCATGAACGAGCTGGCCAACCTGGCCGAAAAGCTGGGTGCCGATATTGAGAGTGTGCGCCGGGGCATTGGCTCGGACCCGCGCATCGGGTATGACTTCCTGTACGCAGGTGCTGGTTATGGTGGCTCGTGTTTCCCGAAAGACGTCAAGGCACTGATCAAGACGGCCAGCGTGGAGGCCGGCATCGAGCTCAAGGTGCTCCACGCGGTGGAAGCCGCCAACGACCAGCAAAAACACGTGCTGGGCCACAAGATCAAGGCACGTTTTGGCGCCGACCTGACTGGCAAGCACTTTGCCTTGTGGGGCTTGGCCTTCAAGGCCAATACCGACGACATGCGCGAAGCCACCAGCCGCGAGGTGATCAAGGATTTGCTGGCGGCCGGTGCCAGCATCACCGCCTATGACCCAGTGGCCATGCCGGAGGCCAGGCACTGCTTCCCCAACGAGCCCGGCTTGCGTTATGCCGACAACCAGAGCGCGGCCCTGGCCGGCGCCGATGCGCTGGTGATCGTCACCGAGTGGAAGGAGTTTCGCAGCCCTGACTTTGACAACCTCAAGGCCCAACTCAAGGCGCCGATCATTTTTGATGGCCGCAACCTGTACGACCCCAGGATGGTGCGCGAGCTTGGGTTTGAGTATTGCGCGATTGGGCGCTAGGCCAGGATGAGTGCACCCTTGGCCAATCTGTAGACAGGGGCGCCAAACCACCAAAGGCGGCGATGGAGACGATCACATCCTTACCACCATCAGAAAATAAAACATGAAGAACGCCAATATCAATCCCACAAGGCCACTGAATGACAGTACCTGGTCGAAATCGATTTCTGTTGGCCAATCTTTGAAATCTGTTTTCTTTTCCCCATTGAACAACGGCGCTGGCCACCATCGGCTGGCCGATGTGGCGCAGGGGGACCACATTCCACGTGTTATTCATCAAACTTACTTTACCAAATATCTGCCGGAGAAATTTCAACAAAATGTCCAAGACCTGTTGCGTCATAATCAAAATTATGAGTACAGGTTCTATGATGATGACGACATCATTCATTTCATTTCGATAAATTATGAGCCTTCGGTGCTTGCTTATTTCAACCGGATTGATCCGAAATATGGCGCTGCGAGAGCGGATCTTTTCAGGTATCTGTTGATGTACAAGCTCGGTGGTATCTATCTGGATATCAAAAGCAGTTTTACCCGGCCCATCGATGACATACTTCTGCCGACAGATCGTTTTTTACTCGCGCATTGGTGTAACGACCCAGGTGAGGACCGCGAAGGTTTTGGCCTGTGGAAGGACTTGTCACAGGTTCCCGGTGGCGAGTTTCAGCAATGGCACATCATTGCCGCTGCAGGACATCCTTTTCTCAAAGCCGTCATATTATCTATACTTAATAATATCGATCATTACCGGCCATGGCTGCATGGTGTGGGTGGCAGCGGTGTCGTCAGATTAACTGGGCCTATTGCTTACACCTTGGCTATTCTTCCTTTGCTACATCGGTATGACCATCGCAGGGTCCGACGCGACGCTGACATCAGTTTGAGCTATTGTGCCTTGCAGGGGCCGTCCCATTTGTCATTGGTGGTCAAGCCACATTACAGGGCGCTGGGTGACTCCGTCGTGATTTTGACAGATTCGGGGCATATTTTTATATTCAAAATCTATACCATGATCAGATTTATTTACAAGAAAATGCGCACAGTCATCACAAGTCAAAAAAATACGCCATAAAACCGGACGCGTCGCATCATGGAAAACATGTCGGTCCTTACATCTCCTGATCATAAATTCACGCTGAAACGCCTGGATTCGCATTGCATGGCGCAGCATGCCAACGACGTCCGACTTTTCTTGGTGGAGAGAAACGAAATCACCCGATTGCCCTATCTTCTGACTTATTACAGAAATCTGGGTGTCGAACAATTCTTCGTCGTCGATGACAAATCCAATGATGGTTCAAGAGAGTACCTGTTGACGCAAAAGGATTGCCGTGTTTTCGAGCCGTCCAATACTTTCAAGGAATCTCGTGCTGGCGTGGACTGGCAAAATATGTTGCTGGATGAATGCGGCGTGGGCCATTGGACCCTCGTGGCAGACGCGGATGAATTGCTGGCATATCCTCACATGGAGCGAATAAAACTGCCAGAACTGTGTCGTTATTTGGAGGAAGAGGGTAGTTTGGCTCTTTTTGGTTTTTTGCTGGATATGTATCCGAAAGACGACTTGTCGACGGGTGTGTGTGTGCCAGACAAGCCGTTTTTTGAGATTTGTCCCTATTTTGATGCGGATTATATTTTCAGAAAAATCAGCGCCAGAACCAGCCAAATCAACGAACTTCCCCGGATCAGAGTGGTGGGAGGTCCAAGAATCAGAAAATTCTACCCTCGTCAAAAACGTGTCGATTTTATAAACCGACTGTTAAATACGGTTGCCATCAAAATTGGCGAACGCCTGACTTTTTTGAAGCAGGATCGGCCACATTACGCACCGGCTTTGATAAAAATGCCGCTGGTCAAATGGGCCACGGGGGTAAAGCGGTTGTCAAACCATGTCATTCTTGCGCCACCTGGGTCAAAAGTATCCCTGATAACCGGTGCCATCCTGCATTTCAAATTTTTCGCAGACTTTCACGAGAAAGCCAAGAACGAAGTGTCAAGAGGCGTCCATTTTGGAGGCTCGCTCGAATACAAAAGATACCTGAGGCATACCCAGCAGAATCCCGGTATGGTCTTGTTTTATCCCGGGAGTAAAAAGTATGCGGATTCCAGCTCCTTGCTGACGGCGGGTCTGATTCAATCCAATGAAAATTTCGATTCTTATCTGTCCAAGAAAGCCATCGATGGATCACAGGCCCCATCACATCACCCTGCAAATCTTGCGCGCCATCCGTTCAAGCGATGCAACGATGTGCTGCCAAGCCCCCACATGACTCCCATGACGCCAATGACCTCCATGTGCATGAACCAACTCATCCACCGCTCCGGGGTGGCTTTTGGCACCAGCGGTGCACGCGGCCTGGTGGCCGAGATGACCGACGAGTTGTGTTACGCCTATGCCAGCGCCTTCCTGCAGACGGTGGCCAAGGGCGCCACCACATTGGTACTGGGTCACGATCTGCGCCCCAGCAGCCCGCGCATGGCGGCAGCGTGTGCCGCGGCGGCTGCCGACCACGGTGCCAAAGTGATTTATGCCGGGGCGTTGCCCACACCGGCGCTGGCGTATCACGCGGCGCAGCTGGGTGTGCCGGCGGTGGTGATCACCGGCAGCCACATACCGTTCGATCGCAATGGCATCAAGTTTTACCGCGTCGATGGCGAGATCAGCAAGGCCGATGAACAAGCCATGCTGGCCGCCACGGTGACGCTGCCCGCCAGCCTGGAACCGGCCCCCTTGCCAGCGCCGGATGTCCGCGTGGCTGACGCCTACGTGCAGCGCTACACGGAGTTTTTTGGCAGCAGCGCGCTGGCCGGGTTGCGGGTGGCGGTGTATGAGCATTCGAGCGTGGGGCGCGACATCCTGCGTGCGATCTTGCTGGGGCTGGGCGCCGACGTGCTGGCGCTGGGCCGAACCGAAGTCTTTGTGCCGATCGACACCGAGGCGGTACGCCCTGAGGACATTGCCCAGGTCATTCGCACCCGCATTGGCTCACCGTATGTGATTGCGGGTATGAACGCCGCGCAGGGCGCCGGGACCGTGGTGGGTTTTGAGGCCAATGGCGGCTTTTTGCTGGGCAGTGACGTGCAGCAGGGCAGCCGGCAGTTGGCCCGCCTGCCAACCCGCGATGCGGTGTTGCCCATGCTGGCGTTGCTGTGCCTGGCGCGTCAGCGCGGCTGCAAGCTGTCTGAGCTGTCAACCGACTTGCCCAAGCGGTTTACCGCCAGCGACCGGCTGCAAAGTTTTGCCAATGAAAAGAGCCGCTCACTGATCCAGACCCTGCTGGCCAACCCGGCAGACATGGCGCGCACGCTGGCACCCGATTCCGGTGCGGTGATAAGCGTCGACCAGACCGACGGCCTGCGCGTGACCTTTGCCAACCAAGACATCGTGCACCTGCGCCCCAGCGGCAACGCCCCCGAGTTGCGTTGTTACGCCGAAGCCGCCACGCCAGCGGCCGCAAAAGCACTGTGTGATGCGGGCCTGGCGCGTGTCGGAAGGTGATCGGGGGTTTGGCCAGGGGCCTTTGTCCGTCAGGATCAAAAGCGCCCACCACATCCATTGTTTGGTAACTGTGAGGTTCGAGAGGGAGTAACTGACATGGCTAAAGGCATGATTTTGGCGGCGGGGCAGAGCACACGGGTGCGACCTTTGACCACGGATTTACCCAAACCGATGGTGCCCATTTTGGGCAAGCCGCTGATGGAGTATCAGATTGAGCATCTGGCGCGCCACGGCATCAAACAGATCATGGTGAATGTGGCCTACCACCACCAGAAGATCGAGCGCTATTTTGGCGACGGCCACCGCTGGGGGGTCGAGATTGGCTACTCGTTTGAGGGGGTGATGGCGCACGGCGAGGTGGTGCCGCGCCCGATGGGTTCGGCCGGAGGCATGCGGCGCATTCAGGATTTCAGCGGCTTTTTTGACGAGACCACGCTGGTGCTGTGTGGCGACGCGTTGATTGACCTGGACATTGGCTCGGCCCTGCATGAGCACAAGACCAAAGGTGCGCTGGCCAGCCTGGTGGCCTTGGAGGTGCAACCCGTCGAGGTTCAGGCGTACGGCATTGTGGTGGCCGAGCCGGGCGGCCAGATCGTGTCGTTCCAAGAGAAGCCGACCCCCGCCGCGGCCAAATCAACGTTGGCCAGCACCGGCATCTATATTTTTGAGCCCGCGGTGCTGGACCTGGTGCCCTCCGGCCAGGTGTACGACATTGGTTTGCAGCTGTTTCCGCAGTTGGTGGCCGACAAGCTGCCGTTTTTTGTGCAGAACCGGTTTTTCAACTGGATTGACATTGGTCGGGTGAGTGACTACTGGTCGGTGTTGCAGCGGGTGCTGCGCGGCGCCGTGGCCGAGGTGGACATGCCCGGGCGCGAAGTGAAGCCGGGCGTGTGGGTGGGGTTGAACACATCCATTCCGTGGGATCAGGTGGCCATTGAGGGGCCGGTCTACATTGGTTCGAGTGTGCGCATTGAGCCGGGCGTGAGCATCACCGGGCCGAGCTGGATCGGCCACGGCAGCCACCTGCGCACGGGCGCCAAGGTGGTGCGCAGCGTGTTATTTGAGTACACCCGCATCGCGGCCGACATGCGCTTCTTTGAGATGATCGTGTCGCCCGAGTACTGCGTGGACCGCCGTGGCGACACCCAATACCGCGGCGATGAAACCGCCCAATTGCGCTGGGGCGATGCGCGCGCCTGACCGGTGCGCACCAGCGCGCCGCTACATGCGTTACCCGGGGATGGGTGAGGTGTTTTTGGAGCGCTGCACCTTGAGCACAGCCGTTGTGCGGCGCAGGTTTTTGAAGACGGTTTCCAGTTGGCTCAGGTCGCGCACGGCAATGACAAAGCGCAGGTCCATCACGCCGTGGGATGACTCATTGGTCATGTCGACCTGGTTGATGTCCGCGCCACCGGCCGCCAGGGCGCTGGCCACGCTGGCCAACACACCTTTGCCGTTGGTCACGGTGACCACGATGCCGGTCTCGAACGTGCGCACAGGTTCATCGGACCATTCCACGCTGATGAAACGCTCACTGTCTTTGTGGTTGAGTTTTCGGGCAACCTGGCAGTCACTGGTGTGGATGGTCAGGCCCTCGCCACGGCCGAGGTAACCCACAATGTTGTCGCCCGGGATGGGTCGGCAACAGTGGGCAAAACGAACCGAGGTGCTTTCGCTGCCGTCGATCAAAACGGCGCCCTGAGAACTATTGTCGCCAGTGACAAAACGCTCGCGGGTGAGCAACAACGCGTCGGGCTTTTCACCAATATCAGCGAGCAATTTCGCCAAGCGTTTGGCAACGATGCTGGCAATGCGTTTGCCCAGGCCAATATCAGTCATCAGCTCGGCCTGGGTTCTGTTGCCGCTAAATCGCAGCAACTTATCCCAAACAGCGGCGTTTTGACCAGTGGTATCCGGCAAGTTCTCGATGCCTTCTGAGCGAACGGCTTGGAGCAGCATCTTCTCGCCCAGGCTTTCCGACTCGGTTTGCGCCAGGGTCTTGAGGTGCTGGCGGATCTTGGAGCGCGCACGCGCCGTGCGGACAAAGCCCAGCCAGGCCGGGTTGGGCGTGGCATCGGGGGAGGTGATGACTTCGATCACATCGCCATTTTTGACTTCGGTGCGCAGGGGAACCGGCTCGTCGTTGACTTTGGCCGATAGGGTGTGGTCGCCCACATTGCTGTGGATGGCGTAGGCAAAGTCGATCACGGTAGCGCCGCGCGGCATCGCCATGATCTGGCTCTTGGGGGTGAAGACGTACACCGCGTCGGGAAACAGATCGACCTTGACGTGTTCCCAGAACTCGGTGGCGTCGCGGTTTTCGTCCTGGATGTCCAGCAGCGACTGCAACCATTGGGTGCCCATGCGGTCATTTTGCTGGACGTCGGTCTGGGCCACTTCCTTGTAGAGCCAGTGCGCTGCCACGCCGGTTTCAGCCACTAGGTGCATGGCCTCGGTGCGGACCTGAAACTCGACGTTGATGCCAGATGGGCCGACCAGCGTGGTGTGCAGCGACTGGTAGCCGTTGATCTTGCTGATGGCGATGTGGTCTTTAAACTTGCCCGGCACAGGTTTGTAAAGCTGGTGCAGCAGGCCCAACGCCGTGTAGCAGTCGATCAGGTGCGGCACGATGATACGAAAGCCGTAGATGTCGGTCACCTGCGCAAAACTCAGGTTCTTTTCGTCCATCTTCTTGTAGATGGAATAGATGGTTTTTTCGCGCCCGGCAATACGCACGGGCAAGTTGTGTTGCGCAAAAGTGGCTTCCAGGTCACTTTGCACCTTTTGGATCAGGTCGCGGCGACGGCCGCGCGCCTTGGCCACGGCTTTGGTCAGAACAGCATGTCGCCAGGTGTTGAGGTGTTTGAACGACAGGTCCTGCAACTCGCGGTAGGTCTGGTTCAGGCCAAGCCGGTAGGCGATGGGTGCGTAGATGTCGAGCGTTTCCGAGGCAATACGCGCCCACTTTTCGCGCGGCGCATCTGACAAGGTGCGCATGTTATGGGTGCGATCGGCCAGCTTGATCAGGATCACCCGCACATCGCGCGCCATGGCGAGCAGCATTTTGCGAAAAGACTCGGCCTGGTTCTCTTCGCGCGTGTTGAAGTGCAGTTTCTCCAGCTTGGTCAGGCCATCGACCAATTCAGCCACCGACGGGCCAAAGCGTTCGATCAGCTCCGCCTTGGTGATGCCGCAGTCTTCCATGGCGTCGTGCAACAAGGCCGCCATCAGCGCCTGGGCGTCGAGCTTCCATTCGGCGCACTGCGCCGCCACGGCAATCGGGTGGGTGATGTAGGGCTCGCCGCTGTTTCTGAGCTGGCCCAGGTGGGCTTCGTCGGCAAACCGGTAAGCCAGCCGAACGTTGGCCAGATCGGTCGGGCTCAAATAGTCCAGCTTGTTGGTCAGGCTCGCCAGGCTGGCCGCAGCTGCGTTCGCACCCGCCGAGGTCAACACCTGCGGGGCTGATTTGGGCGATCGCGTTGGGGCTGCCGATTCGGGCTTGACGGGGGTGCTCATGCCTTGAATATAGCTTGCGGGTCAGCCTTTGGCGCACTGGCAACAAAAAAGCACCGCAAAGCGGTGCTTGGCTGGGGGCAAATGCGCCTCAGATCAGAGCGGCACTTTCTTCAGCATCTCGATGCCGATTTTGCCAGCGGCAATTTCGCGCAGGGCGGTCACGCCCGGTTTGTTCTTGCTCTCGACCTTGGGGGTGTGACCTTGGCTCAGCATGCGGGCACGGTAGGACGCGGCCAACACCAGCTGAAAGCGATTGGGAATCTGCACCAGGCAGTCTTCAACAGTGATACGGGCCATGACTTCTCCAAAACCAGGTGGGCGCACTAAGAAATATGCAGTGCTTTGAATGTTTCAGCCCTGGCGCGGCGCTGCGCCAGATACTTGAGTCGTTGAGCGTGGACAATGGATTTGAGGTCAAACACGGCCCGGTCAAACAACTCGTTGATTATAACGAAGTCGAATTGGCTCACCTGCGCCATCTCCAGCGCGGCGTTATGCAGCCTGACTTCGATCACTTCGGAGGCGTCTTCGCCGCGCCGCTCCAGCCGGGAACGTAATTCGTCCCAGCTGGGCGGCAGGATGAAGATCGTCACCGCATTGGCGAAAACTTGTTTGATCTGCAAGGCGCCCTGAAAGTCAATCTCCAGGATCACGTCAGCACCCTGGCTCATGCGCTCTTCGATGGCTTTTTTGGAGGTGCCGTAGCGGTGGTTGTGCACATGGGCCCACTCGACAAAGGCGTCGGCCTGCACCATCGCGTCGAACTCTGTCTCTGAGACAAAAAAGTACTCGCGCCCGTGTTTTTCCTGCCCGCGCGGCGCCCGTGTGGTGTGTGACACCGAGGGCTGCACGTGCGAGTCCACTTCCATCAGCGCTTTGACCAGGCTGGATTTGCCAGCCCCGCTGGGAGCCGCCACGACAAAAAGGTTTCCCGGGTAGTCCATACGTTTACTCTATGTTTTGCACTTGTTCGCGCATTTGCTCGATCAGTACTTTCATGTCAACCGAGATATGGGTGAGCTCCAGCGCAGCGGATTTGGAGCCCAGCGTGTTGGCCTCGCGGTGTAATTCCTGAATCAAAAAGTCGAGTCGTTTGCCGATTTCGCCGCCTTTTTTCACCAGCCGCTCCAGTTCGTCCAGATGCGATGCCAGCCGCGTCAGTTCTTCGGCCACATCAATGCGGATGGCAAAGGCGGTGGCCTCGGTCAGGGCGCGGTCTTGCGCCATGTCGGACTTGGCCTGGCCGTCGGTTATCTCCATGGCTTGGGCCCAGCGGTCCAGAAAGCGCTGGCGTTGCTGCGCCACCAGTTGCGGGATCAGCGGCTCGGCCTGGGCGGCCAGGGAACGCAGTTGGCCGATGCGGTCAAACAGCATGGTCGCGAGCCGGGCGCCTTCGCGCTCACGCGCCGACATCAAGGCGTTGAGCACATCATCCGCCAGTTGCAGTGCCTCGGTTTGCCATTCTTTGCCAGGGGGTGATTCGTTCACCGCCAGGCGGATGACCTCGGCCACGCTCAGCGGCTGCGCCGAGGGCAACCACGCCCTCACATTGTCTTGAATCGCGTTCAGGCGTTGCAGCAGCCGGGTGGAGGGTTCGGTGACGACGCTGGCGGTGGTGCTTTCAATGGCTGCGCGCAACTCGACCTTGCCACGTTTGAGCCGTGCGCCCAGCTTTTCGCGCAGGGCGGGTTCGCAGGCACGCAATTCTTCGGGCAGGCGAAAAGACAGGTCCAGAAAACGGCTGTTCACCGCCCGGATTTCCAGCCCCAAGCGCGGGCTTGCGGGGCTCTTGCCATCACCGTCAGAGGCCTCTTTGGCAGGGCTGTACTGGGCGCTGGCGTAACCAGTCATGCTGTAAACTGACATTGCGATCTTCTTCAAATGGGGTGAGTTTGAGAATAACCCGGTTCTCACCCAGTGCGCGGTTCCCCGATTGAAAAATATGTCCAAGGTCAAGCCATCTCCCCTGCCGCCTGGCACCTTGATTGGTGGGTATCAGGTTGTGCGCAAGGTGGCGGCCGGGGGATTTGGCGTGGTGTACCAGGCCACCGACGCTGAGGGCCAGCAAGTGGCCATCAAGGAGTATTTGCCCGCGTCGCTGACCAGCCGCGAGCCGGGTGAGTTGGCGCCGCAGGTGGCGCCTGAAAAGTTGTCTTTGTACCGGCTGGGCTTGAAAAGTTTTTTTGAGGAAGGCCGGTCGCTGGCCCAGATCTCCCACCCCTCGGTGGTGAGTGTGATGAATTTTTTTCGGGAAAACGACACGGTCTACATGGTGATGAACTACCTGGAAGGCGCCAGCCTGCAGGATTTCATCATCATCGCGCGTGACCTGAAGCAGCCCAAGGTGTTTCGCGAGTCCACCATCCGCTCGCTGTTTGAGGAGATCTTGCGTGGCCTGCGCATCGTGCACCAGCACAAGATGCTGCACCTGGACATCAAGCCGGCCAACATCTTCATCACCGACGACAACAAGGCGGTGCTGATTGACTTCGGCGCGGCGCGTGAGGTGCTCAGCAAAGAGGGCAACTTCATCCGCCCGATGTACACGCCAGGTTTTGCCGCCCCCGAGATGTACCGGCGCGACAGTGCCATGGGCCCCTGGACCGATATTTACGCCATTGGCGCCTGTATCTTCGCCTGCATGCAGGGGTTTCCGCCCAACGAGGCGCCGCAACGTGTCGCCACCGATCCGATGGCGCAAGCCTTCAAGCGGCTGCAGGGCATCTATTCCGACAACCTGATCGAGGTGGTGCAGTGGTGCATGGCGCTGGACCCGTTGGCGCGCCCGCAGTCGGTGTTTGCCCTGCAAAGAGAGTTCAATAGCCCCGGCGAGCGGCGCTACACCCGGCTGAGCGTGGGCGACAAGGTGCGTCTGCAGTTTGACAACATGGTCACTGGCACCAAAAAGACCGTGCTCAAGGCCACGGGGCCCAGCCACAAAGTGTGATGAAGTTCTCCGTTTTTCAGGTGAGCCGCAAAGGCGGGCGCGACAAAAACGAAGACCGCATGGGTTATTGCTACACCAGCGGATCGGCCATTTTCATGCTCGCCGACGGCATGGGTGGGCACCCCGATGGTGAGGTGGCGGCGCAGCTGGCGGTACAGACCATCGCCACCATGTTCCAGAACGAGGCCCGCCCCGAACTGCCTGATGTACAGGCGTTTTTGAACAATGTGGTGCGGGCGGCGCATCGGCAAATCTTGCGTTACGCCATGGACCGCGCCATGCTCGACCCCCCGCGCACCACCTTGGTGGTGGCCGTGGTGCAAGAAGGCTGCGTCGCCTGGACGCACTGTGGCGACTCGCGGCTGTACCTGATTCGCCGTGGCGAGCTGCTGACCCGCACGCGTGACCACTCGTTGCTGGAGCACGATTTGCTCAAGCCCTCGGCATCGCAGCCGCAAGCCCCCAAAAACCGCAACGTGTTGTTTACCTGCCTGGGCTCGCCCACCAAGCCCGTGTTTTCGGTGGTGGGGCCGGTGAACCTGCAACAGGGTGACCGCATCATGCTGTGCTCCGACGGCTTGTGGTCGGCCCTGAAGGAAGAGGACATCGTTGCTGATCTGACCCGTCAACCGGTGGATGTGGCGGTGCCGGAGCTGGTGGAGAAGGCCTTGCGCCTGGCGGGTCGCAAATCGGATAACGTCACCTGCCTGGCGATGGCTTGGGAAACGCCCGACACGTTTGAATCTACCCGGGGTTCGATCACCACTGACTCGATTCTGGACGGGGTGTTTGCCTCCACGGTGCAGGGTGGCTGGCTGGACCCGGACTCGGACGATCTGGATGACGACGCCATCGAGCGCTCGATTGCCGAGATCAACGAGGCCATTCGCCGCTCATCCCTGAAGAAAAAGACCTGATTTTTGACTGCAAAGGTATCCCTGATGACTGATTTTTTACGCACCGAGGCGCGCGCCGCAGATGCTTTGCGCCCGGTGACCATCACCCGCCACTACACCATGCACGCCGAAGGCTCGGTGCTGATCGCGTTTGGCAACACCCGGGTGTTGTGCACCGCCTCTGTTGAGGAGAAAGTACCCGGCCATAAAAAAGGCAGCGGCGAAGGCTGGGTTACCGCCGAATACGGCATGTTGCCGCGCGCCACCCACACCCGCAGCGACCGCGAGGCCGCCCGCGGCAAACAGTCCGGCCGCACGCAAGAGATTCAGCGCCTGATTGGCCGCGCGCTGCGCAGCGTGTTTGATTTGAAACGCCTGGGCGAGCGCACCATCCACCTGGACTGCGACGTGTTGCAGGCTGACGGCGGTACCCGCACTGCGGCGATCACCGGCGCGTTTGTGGCGGCGCAGGACGCAGTCAACTGGCTGCTGGCGCAGGGCAAACTCACCGAGTCACCGATCCTGAACCACGTGGCCGCCGTCTCGGTGGGCATTGTGCAAGGCACGCCGCTGCTGGATCTGGACTATGTGGAAGACTCGGCCTGTGACACCGACATGAATGTGGTGATGACCGGTGCCGGTCATTTTGTCGAAGTACAAGGCACCGCCGAGGGCGCGGCCTTCACCCGTGCCGAGATGGATGCGCTGCTGGCGCTGGCCGACAAGGGCATTCGTGAACTGATCCAACTGCAACGGGCCGCTTATTGATTTGACAGCTCTGTGCCCCTTCCCTTATCTAAAAGCGCTTGACGCTTATTTGTCTCATGAAAATCGTTCTGGCATCCAACAACCCCGGCAAGCTGGCTGAATTGCAGGCCATGTTTGCGCCGCTGGGTTTTGAGCTGATCACCCAGGGCAGCCTGGGCATTGCGGAGGCGGCCGAGCCGTTTCACACCTTCATTGAAAACGCGCTGGCCAAGGCCCGCCACGCCGCCGAGCACAGCGGTCTGCCTGCGGTGGCCGATGACGCCGGCCTGTGCGTGGACGCGTTTGGTGGTCTGCCCGGCGTGCAAACCGCGTATTACGCCACCCAGTTTGGTTACCCCAAGAGCGACGACAACAATGTGCGTGCCTTGCTGGAGCAGATGGCGGGTGTAGAGAACCGCCGCGCCGCGATGGTCAGCACGCTGGTAGCCGTGCGCAACCCGCAAGACCCCGAGCCACTGGTGGCGGTGGGCCGGGTGGTGGGCGAGATTGCGTGCGAGCGTCTGGGCAGCAATGGATTTGGCTTTGATCCGGTGATGTTCATCCCCGCGTTTGGCCAGACCTTTGCCCAGTTGCCCACCGAGGTGAAAAACGCCCACAGCCACCGCGGTCGGGCGGCGGCGGCCATGGTGGCACTGATGCGTGAGCGCTGGCTGTGATCCCGATCCAGCCAACATCAGACGCGCCAGAGCAGGCCGTGCAGCCGCACGATATCCAGCACTACATGCGCCCAGGCACGCTGCAGCTCACCAGCCTGCCACCACTGTCGCTCTACATCCACCTACCATGGTGCCTGAAAAAGTGTCCGTATTGCGACTTCAACTCCCACGAACTGCGCACGTCCGAGCTGCCTGAGCAGGCTTACATCAACGCCCTGATGGCCGATCTGGAAGCATCGCTGCCGCTCATCTGGGGTCGCAGCGTGCAGACCGTGTTCATTGGGGGTGGCACGCCCAGCCTGTTTTCGCCAGCAGCCATTGATCAACTCTTGGGCGGTATTCGCGCCCGGGTCAAGCTGGCGGCTGACGCTGAAATCACGCTGGAAGCCAACCCCGGCACGTTTGAGAAAGACCGCTTCAAAGCCTTCCGCGCGGCCGGTGTCACGCGCCTGTCGGTCGGGGTGCAGAGCTTCAACGATAGCTACCTGCAAACCCTGGGTCGCGTCCACAACCGGGCTCAAGCTCAGGCTGCGCTGGAGGAAGCGGCTGTTAACTTTGAGACGTTTAACCTGGACCTGATGTATGCCTTGCCGGGCCAGACGCTGGATGACCTGCGGGCCGATGTGGCAACCGCTTTGTCCTATGCGCCGCCGCACTTGTCCATCTACCACCTGACCATCGAGCCCAACACCTACTTTGCCAAACATCCGCCCGCACCGGTGGAGGACGATCTGGCCGCCGACATGCTGGACCTGATCACCGACCTGACGGGTGAGCACGGCATGCGCCGCTACGAGGTGTCAGCCTACGCCCGGCCCGGTCATGGCTGCGCGCACAACCTGAACTACTGGCAGTTTGGTGACTATCTGGGCATTGGCGCGGGGGCGCACAGCAAGCTCAGTTTTGCCCACCGCGTGCTGCGCCAGGTGCGCCTGCGTGACCCGGCGCGTTATATGACGCAAGCCTTGGCCGGAACCGCGCTGGCGCAGGAGAACGAGGTGAAACGCGCCGAGTTGCCGTTTGAGTTCATGCTCAACGCCTTGCGCCTGGCCGATGGTTTTGCGTTGCCAAGTTTTACCGAACGCACGGGATTGCCCATCACCGCCATCACTGCCGCGCTGCAAGAAGCCCAAACGCGCGGCCTGTTGACCGACGGCCTGAACCATGTGCAACCCACCGCGCGTGGCTTTGATTTTTTGAACGACCTGCAGGCGCTGTTTTTGCCCAAAGCCTGAGTGGTTTTTGGCCGGGAATCAAGTCCGGGCCAGCAAGCGTCGATAAAACCTATAGCCGCCGGATTGACGCGGCCCGGATCGGCCCTTATCGCCGCGTGGTCACGGCACCTGGTCTCGCGCGCGGCAACCCTACAAGGAGGCAACACGCCATGTTTTCTGTTTACGGCATGCAGGGGCAACTGTTTCGCGGCAGCATGGAGCAATTGCGCCAGGTGGGTGGTGTGGACGCGCTGACGCGCGCGCGCCGTGTGCTGGCTGCCGGGCAAGAGGGGCGTGACGCGCTGGCAGAGTCGTCTGGCGCGTTTGTTGAGTCGGAGGCCAACAAGTTGGCCAGTGCTGCGGTGGGCGCTGACGAATCCCGGCGCAGCCCGCTGTCGGCCTATACCGACACGCGTGCGGGCAGCACCGCGCGCCAGCCTTTGACGCGGGTCAGCCACGTGATGAGCGCACAGATCATCACCATCAAAGACAGCGCCACGGTGCTGCAGGCGTGGCAAATCCTCAGCGAAAAAGGCGTCGGCCAGGCGCCGGTGGTGGACGCCACCAACCACCTGGTGGGCCTGCTGACGCGGGCGGATTTGCTCAAGCCCGAGCGGCTGCCATCACCCGACAGCCACGCGCTGGCCTGGCGCGCGCTGATGATGCAAAACGTCAAGGACATCATGGTCACCCCGGTGCCCAGTGTGGCGCCCGACGCCGACATCCGCCGGGTGGCGCGGGTGCTGCTGGACACCGGCCTGCCCGGGTTGCCGGCGGTGGACGAGGCGGGGTTGGTGGCTGGGTTCATCTCGCGCTCCGACATTTTGCGTGCCGTGGTGACCGACCCGCCGCTGGACCTGTGGGGCTGAGCCACCCAGAGCAGGGTCATGGCGGACTTGATCCGCCATCCAGGAGTCGGATGCAGGGAGGCCCCCCGGGTCGTGGCACGGGGCAGGGCTCCCCAAGTCCGGCCAGCAACGGGTCAGGTCGCCTTCTCTGTCTTGTTGCCAGCGCGCAGGGTCAGGCCACCGGCCTGGCGCTTGGGTTCACCCAGCGCCGCGCGCGTGATCTGGGTGCGGTAACGCACCCGCAGGTCATGGACAAGGGGGGTGAGTTCGGCCGTGTTCTTGATCTTGTCGGCGTAGCGGTGCATCACCAGGTAGGCGGTTTCGATCAGCTTGCCACTCAGCGTGTCCTGGCCGTGGCGAATCAGGTCGAGCACGGCCGCCTGCGGGTCGCCGCCCATGCTGAGTGACATGGCGGTTTCAGCCAGTTTCAGGATGTGGCTGTGGGCACGGCGCACGATGTCGGCATAGGGGGGGTGAATACCGGCAGCGCCTGCCAGCAGCTCGGACAAGGCCCGGGTGCCGGCAAACCGCAGGCCCAGCGTGGTAACCACGGCCTCGACCTCGTCGAGCTGGATCGCTTTGTGGCCCAGTTGGGCCAGCAGCGCTACCAGGTTGGACGCGGATTCAAAGTCAAAATCCGTGTCCTTGACACGTTGGCACTGGCTGCGAATGGCTTGGAGCGCTTGCGCGAACTGCCCCTTGTCAAGCAGTTGTAACGCGTCCACGATGCCGCTCAGGCGCTGCAGTCGGGCGTTGTCGGGGCTGCGCTCGATCAGGCGGGCAAAGTCGTCGCGGCAGCGCTGCAGGCCCTTGTGGTCGCCGCTCTCAAAACGCGCAAACGCCAGCAGCACCAGCGTCTGGCAGTCAAACATCTTCGAGTCCAGGCCCAGGCGGGTGGTGCGGTCCAGCACCTGCTCGGCGGTTTTGCGGTCGCCACAGTAGTAACTCATCAGCCCCAGGTTTTGCAGCCGTGTGATGGAGGCCGGTGTCAGCTGGCTGGCCATTTTGTAGGTGGCCAGCGCGTCGGCAAACTTGCCTTGCTCGAATTGGGCGCGGCCCATCACGTCATACGCGTCGGCGTAGTTGGGGTCTTCGCTGATCAGGTTTTCCAGCGTGCTGACCGCTTTGGCGGTCTGGCCCTCGTCCAGGAGCGAACGCGCCACCCCCAGTTTGGCCCAGGGCAGGGTTTTGGCAGCCACCACCGCCTGGTACAGCTTTTGCGCCTGATCAAATTTGCCGATGCGCAGCAGCAGCTCGGCCCCGACGCGCGCGGCATACAACCAGAACAGGCCCTTGGTCTCAAAGCGCTGCAGGCACAGCCGGGCGGCGGTGTCGAAATCTTCTGCCTCGATGGCGCTGAAGATGTCCTGCAAAGAGGCTTTGCGGATGCGTGCCTGACGCAGCCGCTCGCCGAGCTGGTTGGCCTTGTGGGGCTTGAGCAGGTATCCGTCCAGCGCCGACTCAGCCGCCTCGGCCACCTTGGTGTAAGTGGCTTCGCCGGTGACCATCAGAAACACGGTGGCAAACGGCAGCAACTGGTTGCGTCGCAGGTCGTCCAGCAGGTCTTGCCCGGTCATGGTGTCATCGGCAAAGTGCAACTCGCACAACACCACATCAAACTTGCGGAACTCCAGCTGGCGTCGGGCATCCTGCAGGCGCGCGGTTTGCACCACCGTGCCCATGCCAAAGTCGCGCAACTGGGACACCAGCACCGAGCGTGAGGTGGGGTTGGCGTCAATCACCAGCGCGCTGCTGGTGGAGAGATCGTCGTCAAGCAGCGCCATGGCAACCTGCGTGGCAGGGGTGGTCGGTGCGGTGTAGGCGTTTCAAGCGGGATTCCTGGTGGACAGAAAATCGAAAATCATAGCATCATGCTTTGATTTCGTAGCTTCCTGCGTCCGCTGGGCGCCAGCGCGTGGTCGGATCACCACCCGGCTTGGCGGGTCCCGGGTGCGTTCAGGCTTGGGGCTTTAGCATGCCGCGCTGCTCGATGAAGCGGATCACGTCATCCAGCCCGGCGTTGGTTTTCAGGTTGGTCATCACAAAAGGTTTGAGCCCCTTGGGCGTGGTGCGCATGCGGGTGGTGTCCGCCGCCATCACCTCCAGGTTGGCGCCCACGTGGGGTGCCAGATCGGTTTTGTTGATGACAAACAGGTCACTTTTGGTGATGCCGGGGCCACCTTTGCGCGGGATCTTCTCGCCCGCGGCGACGTCGATCACGTAGATGGTCAGGTCCGACAACTCTGGGCTGAAGGTGGCGGCCAGGTTGTCGCCACCACTCTCGACAAACACGATGTCAGCATTGGGGAAGTCCACCAGCATGCGGTCGATGGCCTCCAGATTGATCGAGCAGTCTTCGCGGATGGCGGTGTGCGGGCAGCCGCCGGTTTCCACCCCCATGATCCGCTCGGCAGGCAGTGCACCGCTCACGGTCAGCAGGCGTTGGTCTTCCTTGGTGTAGATGTCGTTGGTGATGGCCACTAGGTCGTAGGTGTCGCGCATGGCTTTGCACAACATTTCGAGCAGCGTGGTTTTGCCGGAGCCGACCGGCCCGCCAATGCCGACGCGCAAAGGTGGCAGCTTTTTGGTGCGGTTGGGAACGTGGTGCAGCGGTGTGGTCATGGTTGGTGTGCTATGTAAAGTGAAGCTATCAGCCGTTATTGAATAAGGGCTAGGATCGGAAAATCCTTGAATATTGCGACTCGTGCCGGGCGCTCAGGATCGCCAGCATGGGGGAAAAAGCTTGTCGGTTCTTATCATCCAGAGCCAGCGCCAGATCCACCGCCGCAGGGATGTTCGCTGCCAGGGCCGAGAGGATGCGCTGGCCAGAACTCTGGCCCAGCGGCACCGCCTTGATCGCGGCCTGCATCATGTTCTCGGCCCAGCCAAAGGCATTGGCCAACAGACAGTCACGCAGCGGCGCACCGGTGGCACTGGCCGCCAGCGCAAAGGCCAGCGGGTAGGTCGGTTGCAGGTTCGCGAGCAGGGCGATCTGCTCGGCTTGTGCGGTGGTGTGGTTACGTAACCACTCCAGCAGGCTGCGGCCCATTTGTTCACTTTGTGCGCGCAATTCGCTGCTTTCGCGGGTTTGTAAAACCCAGGCATTGAGCTGCGCGATGCGGGTGTGGTCGGCTGTCTGCCAGGCGGGAATGGCTTGGGCGATCACCGCCAGGTCGGCACGCGCCAGGCTGGTATGGAGTTGCTCCACCAGCCAGTCCGATGCTTCTGTTTCGCTAGTTACCAGCCCTGCATCAACGGCGGCTTCCAAGCATTCTGAATACGAGAATCCGCCAATCGGCAAGGCCGGTGAGGCCAGCCACATCAGCTGCATCAGGCTGCTGTCGTGCATGCGTGATGTGCTCGCTGGCGCTCAGTGGTGGTGGCCGCAACCCGGGCCGTGCACGTGGGGCTTGGGTGCCTCGGGGCTGGCCGGAGGTGTGTGCACATGGTCATGGCTGTGATCGTGGTCGTGTTCATGCCCGTGGTGGTGGCCCCCAAAGTGGCCGCCGGTGGCGTAGGCGCCGTTTTCGGGCTCAAACGGCTCGCTCACTTCGGTCACGATCAGGTGCATGGCGTGCAACATGCTGGCCAGCACATGGTCGGGCTCGATCTTGAGGTGGTCGGGCTTGAGCTCAATCGGCACATGCCGGTTGCCCAGGTGGTAAGCGGCGCGGATCAGATCAAACGGCGTGCCATGGTCCGGGCAAGCGGTGATCTTGAGCACACTTTGTGGTGCCGCCCAGACCTTGATCAGCGAGCCGTCATGCGCCACCAGCACGTCGCCACCGCGCGCCACCATGCCGCGTGGCAAAAAGATGCCCAGCTGGCGCCCGGTCGAGTCGGTCGCGTCAAAGCGACTTTTCTGGCGGACGTCCCAGTCCAGCTCGACGGTGCTGGCACGTTTAAGCAGCACTGCTGCCAGACCGGCGCCTTGGGGAATGAGTTTGGAGACGTGGAGCATGGTAAGGGTGCAAAAGGGGAGATGAGGCGAATCGTACTGCTGGATCGGTCTTGGGGCCATCAGCACAACACGGGTTCGTCAGCGGTCAGCACCTTGGTCATGAACACACTGTACGGGTCCAGCACATAGCTGGCAAAGGGACCACACTCCACAAAACCTTCGCTGGCATAAAGCTTCTGGGCGGCAACAAAAGGCGCCGGGGTGCCGGTCTCCAGGCTGATGCGTTGGAAACCTTTGGCCCGAGCCGCCGCCAGGATATGCTGCAACATCGCACGGGCCACACCTTTGCGCAGATGGCTGCGGGCGGTGCGCATGGACTTGAGTTCGGCATGCTCCGGGCTGAGTTGTTTGAGCGCGCCGCAGCCCATCAACTCACCGCCTTCCCAGGCGCTCCAGAAGGTGATGCTTGGGTGGCGCAGCGCGTCGATATCAAGCGCGTGCACACTCTCGGGCGGCGAGCTGGAGTGCATGTCGTTCAAGTGCTCTTGCAGCAGGGCCTGGATCGCGCTGCCTTGCAAATCGTCGATACGAATGTCCATGCTGTTTAAAACAAAAAGTAACGTTGGGCCATCGGCAGGCTCACCGCAGGCTCGCAGGTCAGCAACTGGCCGTCGGCGCGCACGCTGTAGGTCTGGGCGTCGATCTCCATGGTGGGCAGGTAGTGGTTGTGCACCATGTGCTGTTTGCGCACGCCACGGATGTTTTTTACCGCACTCAGGGTCTTTTGCAGGCCAAAACGCTCTTTGATACCGGCATTCAAACCTGCCTGCGACACAAAGGTGAGGGAGCCACGCGCCAACGCGCCGCCAAAGGCACCAAACATCGGCCGGTAATGCACCGGCTGCGGTGTCGGGATGGACGCATTGGGGTCGCCCATGGCGGCCATCGCGATGAAACCCCCTTTGAGGATCAGCGCCGGTTTGACACCGAAAAACGCCGGTTTCCAAACCACCAGATCGGCCCATTTGCCGACCTCGATGCTGCCCACCTCGTGGCTGATGCCGTGGGCAATCGCTGGGTTGATGGTGGTTTTGGCAATGTAGCGTTTGGCGCGGAAGTTGTCGTTGCGCTCTTTGTGTTCCACCAGCGCAGCCTCGGACTGGATTGCGCCCAGCACCAGCGGGGGTGCCAGCCAGCCGCGCTGTTGTTTCATCTTGCTGGCGGTTTGCCAGGTGCGGATGATGACCTCACCCACCCGGCCCATGGCCTGGCTGTCGCTGCTCATCATGGAAATGGCGCCCAGGTCGTGCAACACGTCTTCGGCGGCGATGGTTTCTTTGCGGATGCGGCTCTCGGCAAAGGCCAGGTCTTCGGCAATACCCGCGTCCAGATGGTGGCAGACCATCAGCATGTCCACGTGTTCGTCCAGCGTGTTGACGGTGTAGGGCATGGTCGGGTTGGTCGAACTGGGCAAAAAGTTGGCCTCACCCACCACCCGCAAAATGTCGGGTGCGTGGCCACCACCGGCGCCTTCGGTGTGGAAGGCGCACAGGCCCCGGCCTTTGGTGGCGGCAATGGTGTTTTCGACAAAGCCCGATTCGTTGAGCGTGTCGGAGTGGATCGCCACCTGGGTGTCGGTGGCGTCGGCCACGTCCAGGCAGTTGCTGATGGCCGCAGGTGTGGTGCCCCAGTCTTCGTGCAACTTGAGGCCAATCACACCGGCGTTGATCTGCTCGTGTAAGGCGGCGGGCAGGCTGGCATTGCCCTTGCCCAAGAAACCCAGGTTCATCGGGAAAGCGTCGGCCGCCTGCAGCATGCGCTCGATGTTCCACGGGCCGGGTGTGCAGGTGGTGGCAAAGGTGCCGGTGGCCGGGCCGGTGCCGCCGCCCATCATGGTGGTCACACCGCTGGCCAGGGCTTCTTCGATCTGCTGCGGGCAGATGAAGTGGATGTGGCTGTCGATGCCGCCGGCGGTGACGATGTTGCCTTCACAGCTGATGACCTCGGTGCCGGGGCCGATGATGATGTCCACGCCGGGCTGCACGTCAGGGTTACCGGCCTTGCCGATGGCGACGATGCGGCCACCTTTGAGGCCGATGTCGGCCTTAACAATGCCCCAGTGGTCCAGGATCAGCGCATTGGTCATCACGCAATCGACCGCGCCCTCAGACCGCATCTTTTGCGATTGCGCCATGCCGTCGCGGATGGTTTTGCCACCACCAAATTTCACTTCTTCACCATAAGCGCCTGCGGCCAGGGTGTAGTCCTGCTCGACCTCGATGATCAGGCCGGTGTCGGCCAGGCGAACCCGATCCCCGGTGGTCGGACCAAAAATCTCGGCATAGGCGCGTCGTCCAATCGTGGCCATGGTTATTCTTTCAGTGATGAATGTGAAAAGGGATCAGGGGTAGATGGCAGGGCCAGGTCTGTGGGTGGCCGCGTGACGTGGGGAGCGTGATTCCGTTCGTGTCCCCCGGCCTGCGGCCTCCTCCTTAACCTCACTGCATCACACTCCCCCAAGCCTCGCGGCGGGAGGCGCTGTTGGAGTTCCAGATGAGGAGCGCCAAAAAACTATGCCAAGCTGGCTGACGGGCTGCTTTGCGCAGCGGCATCAAGGAGGAGGCCGCAGGCCGGGGGACAGCCGCGGAGCAGAGCAGCCCGTCAGTCGGCGCCATCCCAAACGCTGGCTGACAAGGTATTAAAAACAAACGCCTCATCACAGCGCCCCTTGCGTCAACCCACGAAAGCCATAAACGATGCGCTCACCGGCAAAATCCACCAGCTCCACCGTGCGCTGCTGGCCGGGCTCGAACCGCACCGCCAGACCCGAGGCGATGTTGAGCCGCATGCCCTGAGCCGCCGCGCGGTCAAAGTTGAGTGCGCCGTTGGTCTCGGCAAAGTGGTAGTGCGAGCCCACCTGGATCGGCCGCTCAGACGCATTGGTCACCACCAGGGTGAGGGTGCGACGGCCGGTGTTCAGGGGGTGTTCACCCTCGTCGGTAAAAAGTTCGCCGGGAATCATGGGCTGGGCCTCAGACTTGGCTGAACAGGTAGAGACCAGCGACGCTGAGCAGGCCGCCCAAGCTGCCCAACACCGTGACGCCGCGCTCTGCCAGCCAGCGGCGGATGCACAGGCCGATGCCGCCACCACTCAGGTGCAAGACCGCCGTGGTCAGCAAAAAGCCAGCGACATAACCCGCAAAACCGGTTTCTGGTGTCTCTGCGCCATGGGCCAGCCCGTGCAGCGAGGCTGCCACGGCAATCAGTGCGAGCCCAAAGGCCTTGGGCATGGGTGTGCTGGCCAGCACCAGCATGGCGCCAAAAAGTGTGACCGAGAGTGCAATCGCCTGTTCCAGAAACGGCATCGTGATCCCGCTGGCCCCCAACACCGCACTGATGACCAGCGCCAGCATAAAGGTGGCCGGTCCTTGCCAGGCTTTGTTAGCTGGCAGGGCACTGACTGACCAGATACCCACTGCCATCATGGCCAGCAGATGGTCAGCCCCAAACGGGTGAATCAGGCCTTCCATCAGGCTGTGTGTGCCATGGCCTGTATGGGCGCTGGCCGCCGTGGACAGGGCGCAAGCAGCTGTAAAAAACAGAGCGGAATTGGTTTTTTGATGCATAACAATCTCCAGGAAAAATGTCTTTAACAGGCCGCTGTGGCGCGTTGATTCAGGCCAGAAACACCGTGGAACCGACTTTGCCGGGCTACCGGTGTTGCCCCCTTTAAGGGGGAGGCGGCTTGGCCGCCACGGGGGTGTGCCTGATGCTCCCCCTGCAAGGGGGAAAGCGGCCACACAGAGTGGGCAAGCCGGGGGTGTTCATGGTATCGGTTGATGCACGGTCACCAGCTTGGTGCCGTCGGGGAAGGTGGCCTCGACCTGGATGTCCGGGATCATCTCGGCGATACCGTCCATCACATCGGCGCGGGTCAATACCGTGCGGCCTTCACTCATCAGTTGGGCCACGGTTTTGCCATCGCGGGCGCCCTCCATCACGGCGGCGCTGATCAGGGCCACCGCCTCGGGGTAGTTCAGTTTGAGGCCACGGGCTTTGCGTCGTTCGGCCAGCAGGGCGGCGGTGAACAGCAGGAGTTTGTCTTTTTCGCGAGGCGTCAATTCCATGTCGTTTCAATCATTTGCAGGGGTCATTGGCTCGTGCGGCCGCACAAGCGGGCCGGATACGGAGATAAAGGTCCATGCATGGCATGATGCAAAAGCTGTGCCGCGTGCAACGGGGTGGGCGCGTGGCATGAAAACTGCACGTTCCAGCCAGTGACGACCGATATTTTTCCTGCCAACGCCGATCCGGTTTCCGAGCCGAAAGCGCCGCAGCGCATCACCCTGGTGCGCCGCGATTACAACGGCTGGGTGGCCCGTGAAACGCTGGAAGACTACGCCCTGCGTTTCACGCCACAGCGTTTTCGCAAGTGGTCGGAATGGCAGGTGGCTCAGACGGCGCTGGGGGGGGCTGCGGCGTTTTTGATACTGGAGGCGGTGGGCGCCACGCTGCTGGTGCAATACGGGTTTGTCAACGCGTTCTGGGCGATTCTGGCCACCGGGTTGATCATTTTTCTGGCGGGCTTGCCGATCAGCGTGTATGCCGCGCGCTACGGCGTGGACATGGATCTGCTGACCCGTGGCGCCGGGTTTGGCTACATCGGCTCCACCGTCACCTCACTGATCTACGCCACCTTCACCTTCATCTTCTTCGCGCTGGAGGCCGCGGTGATGGCCTATGCGCTGGAGTTGGCGCTGGGCATCCCGCCGCGCTGGGGCTATTTGATCTGCGCGCTGGCGGTGATTCCGCTGGTAACGCACGGGGTGTCCACCATCAGCCGCCTGCAGGTCTGGACGCAGCCGCTGTGGTTGGTGATGCTGGTGGTGCCCTTCGTGTATGTCTTGATGCGCGATCCGACCGCCTTCGCCGGTGTCACGCACTACATTGGTGAAAAAGGGGTGTCTGATAGCTTCAGTCTGCCTTTGTTTGGTGCAGCGCTCACGGTAGGGGTGGCGCTGATGACCCAAATGGGGGAGCAGGCCGATTACCTGCGGTTCATGCCCGTACGCCAGCGGGCCCGCCCGTGGCGCTGGTGGCTGGCGGTGCTGGCGGGTGGGCCGGGTTGGGTGATTTTTGGGGTTGTCAAGATGCTGGGTGGCGCGCTGCTGGCCTATCTGGCCATCTCCAACGCCGTGCCGCTGGACCGCGCGGTGGACCCGAACCAGATGTACCTGGCGGCGTATGAATATGTGTTTCCGAACTACGGCTGGGCGGTGGCCGCCACGGCGCTTTTTGTGGTGATCTCGCAGCTCAAGATCAACGTCACCAACGCTTACGCGGGCTCGCTGGCCTGGAGCAACTTTTTCTCGCGCCTGACCCACAGCCACCCGGGGCGCGTGGTGTGGGTGGTGTTCAACACATTCATTGCATTCGTGCTGATGGAAATGGATGTGTTTGCCGCGCTGGGTGAGGTGCTGGGCCTGTACTCCAACATTGCAATTGCCTGGATGATGGTGGTGGTGGCGGACCTGGTCATCAACAAGCCGCTGGGCCTGAGCCCGCCGGGCATCGAGTTCAAACGCGCCCACTTGTACGACATCAACCCGGTGGGGGTGGGTGCCATGGCACTGGCTTCTGCGCTGTCGGTGGCGGCGTATCTGGGGGTGTTCGGCCCGCTGGCGCAGGCGTTTTCGGCGCTGATTGCCTTGGGCACGGCGCTGGTGACGTCACCGTTGATCGCGTGGGCGACGAAGGGCAAGTATTACCTGGCCCGAGGTGGTCCGCAGGCTGGCCCAGCTGCAGGCCCTCATCCCAAGCTTCTCCCAGAGGGAGAAGGAGCGAAGGCAGAGGCGGGCATGTACCAGCGCCTGCAAGTGCACACCTGCGTGATCTGCGAGCGCGACTACGAGGGGCCGGACATGGCGCATTGCCCGGCTTACCAGGGGCCGATTTGCTCCCTGTGCTGCACGCTGGACGCACGTTGTGGTGACCTGTGCAAGCCGCATGCTTCGCTGGCCAGCCAGTGGCACGCTGCGCTGCGCTGGCTGCTGCCGCAACGCAGCTGGGCATTTTTGGACAAGGGGTTGGGCACCTTCCTGTTGTTGATGCTGGTGATTGCGCCGCTGCTGGCCAGCGTGTTTGGCCTGTTGTACCGGCAGGAAAACCGCTCGCTGATGGCTTCGGTGTTCGACGCCCAGATGTTGCAGGCGTCACAGGCTGCCCTGCAGTCGGGCTTTGTCAAGCTGTACGTGGCGCTGATCCTGATCGCCGGGCTGGTGGTCTGGTGGGTGGTGCTGGCGCACAAAAGCCGCCAGGTGGCACAAGAAGAATCCAACCGCCAGACGCATCTGCTGATGCGCGAGATTGAGCTGCATCGCCAGACCGACGACGCCCTGCAGCGCGCCAAACAGGTGGCCGAGCAAGCCCGCGCCGCGGCCGACCAGGCGAATCAGGCCAAAAGCCGGTACATCAGCGCCATCAGCCACGAACTGCGCACACCGCTCAACAGCATCCTGGGTTACGCGCAACTCATGGGCGAAGACGCCAGCATCCCGCCGCACCGCAAGCAGGCGGTGAGCGTGATCAAACGTGGTGGTGAGCATCTGCTCTCGCTCATTGAAGGCACGCTGGACATCGCTCACATCGAGGCGGGCCGCCTCACGCTCAACGTCAAACCCATGCCGTTTGCCGATGTGGTGCACGACATTGCCAGCCTGTTTGAGCTCGACGCCCTGGCCAAGGGCCTGGTATTCAGTTGCGAGATTGAGGGCAGCCTGCCCGCCGTGGTGCGCGCGGATGAAAAGCGGGTGCGCCAGATTCTGATCAACCTGGTGGGCAACGCCATCAAGTTCACAGCCCAAGGCCATGTGGTGATGCGCGTGGCTTATGCCCGCGAGATGGCGGCCATCGAGATCGAAGACACCGGCCCGGGCTTGTCTGAGACCGAGATCGGCCGCATCTTTGAGCCCTTCACCCGCGGCCAGGGCGCGGGCGGCACTGCGCCGGGCGCCGGGCTGGGCCTGACCATCGCCAAAATGCTGACCGACCTGATGGGCGGGCAGATGGCGGTGACCAGCACGCCGGGTGCGGGATCTAGCTTTAAAGTGAAGCTGTTTTTGCCCGAGGTGCGCCAGATCCAGAGCGACAGCGTGTACTCACCCGCCTCCAGACACCAGAACCGCCTGTTTGTGCGCCGCGCCCGCCGTGCCTATGTCGGGCCGCGTCGGCGCATTCTGGTGGTGGATAACGAGGAAACCGACCGCGACCTGTTGGTCAAACTGTTGCAGCCGCTGGGTTTTGAGATGCGTACCGCCGCCAGCGGCCATGACTGCCTGGACCTGCTGGCCGCCGGTTATTTGCCCGACGTGATCCTGATGGACCTGGCCATGCCGGGCATTGACGGCTGGGAAACCATCCGCCGTTTGCGCGCCCTGTTGGCCGACAGCCCGAATCCTGATCCCTTCATCGCCATTGTTTCGGCCAACGCCTTTGACCGCGGGCTGGACAACGGCCTGGGCATTCCGAGTGAAGACTTTATTTTGAAACCGGTGCGCCATGCCGACCTGCTGGACTGGCTGGAGCGCCGCCTGAACCTCTCTTGGCTGGAGCACCCGAGCGCGCCCGACGCTGAAGTGGCCCGGTCACCCGCCGGAATGGTGCTGCCGCCCAAGGCGCCGCTGGCTGCGCTGCGCGAGCTGGTGGTGCTGGGCTACTACCGCGGCATCCTGAACCAGCTCGACGAGATGGCGCTGGCGCATCCGCACAGCGTCCACCTGGTGACCGACCTGCGTGAGCTGGCCAAACAGTTCCAGTTTGAGACCATGCTGGGCAAGATCGACAGCCTGAGTCATGAAAAATAGCTTGCAAAGCACCCTGCCCAAACCGATGCTGGACCGCACCCTGGACCGGGCCAACAGCGATGTGGTGCTGATCGTGGACGACGTGCCCGACAACCTGGCCGTGCTGCATGACGCGCTGGACGAATCTGGCTACACCGTGCTGGTGGCCATCAACGGCGAGGCCGCCTTGCAGCGCGCCGCGCAGGTGCTGCCCGACATCATCCTGCTCGACGCGATGATGCCGGGCATGGACGGCTTTGAGGTAGCGCGCCGCCTCAAAAGCCTGCCGCAAACCGCGCACATCCCGATCGTGTTCATGACCGGCCTGACCGAGACCGAACACCTGGTGGCCGCGCTGGCGTGTGGTGGGGTGGATTACGTCACCAAGCCGATCAAGCCCAAGGAGGTGCTGGCACGCATGGCGGTACATCTGCAGGGCGCGCGTGAAAAACGCCAGGCGCGCAGCGCGCTGGATGCCTTTGGCTACGCCAGCATCACCGTTCGGGTGAGCGACGGCAAACTGATGTGGCAAACGCCGTTGGCGCGCGACCTGCTGATGCGCTACTACGGCACCGACGCCCCCGCCACACCGCTGCCGGTGCTGGCCTGGCTGCGCCGCCACGTGGAGGCCAAAGAGGTGCTGGCCGAGCCACCGCGCCTGAGCATCGAACAGGGCGCCCACAGGCTGACCTTTCGGCTGCACCAGCAGATTGGTGACAGCGAGGGCGGTGGTGACTGGCTCATCATCATGCAGGAGGTGAGTGATGACAGCGTGATCGAGGCCATCGCGCTAAGCTTCAAACTCACCCCGCGCGAGGCCGAGGTGCTGTACTGGGTGATCAAGGGCAAGATCAACCGCGACATTGCCGACATCGTGGGTAGCAGCCCGATGACGGTCAAAAAACACTTGGAGCGGGTGTTTGCCAAACTGGGCGTGGAAACCCGCACTGCCGCTGCCGCCATGGCGATGCGCCGGATCAAACAGTTGCACCCGCAGTTTGAGGGGTAGGTGCTGGCGACTGATGTCACAGGCCTTCGATCAGCCGATGGGTGCACCAGGACGCAGGACGACGCGGCACTCAGCTCCGCGGCTGTCCCCCGGCCCTGCGGGCCTCCTCCTTGATGCCGCTGCGCTGAATGCCACGCCGTCCTGCGTCAGCCAACAAAGGGCGAAGTGTGAAGAAATCAGTCTGGGCCTAACCACAGTGCTGGCGACCGATGACAGGGGGGGGTGAATGGTGGAGCGGCATCAAGGAGGAGCCCGCAGGGCGGTGGACAGCCGCGTAAGCATTCACCCCCCCTGTCATTGGTCATCACCCATCACCCATCACCCATCACCCATCACCCATCGATCCTGCCAGGGACGCAACGCCGCGCCATCCGTCAAGTGGACGTGGCGAATGCCGACGTCTGTTATTTACTCAAACACGATGGCCTGTTGTGATGACCCCGAACCTCAACCGATCGCCGCTCAGCGCTAAGGCGTCGGCCGCCCAATCCCTTGCGTGCCCTGCGCCCGGGCTGACAGATAGGCGTACAGATCGGTGATGTGGGCGCTCACACGTGGCTCGCCTTGCCAGGCGGGCATGGTCAGCAGGGGGCCCTGGCGTTGCAGGATCTGATCGACCAGTTGGTCCAGTGCGGCGCCTTCTTTGCGGGCCTGGTCGGGCGGCAGTGCCCAGTCATAACGCTGCAGGACCAGTCCGACAAAGCGGCGCGGACCCATGTCGCGCATCGTTGTGAGCAGGTTGGGTGCCTGGCCCATGCCCAGCGCGTCAGGACCGTGACAGGCGGCACAGCGGTCTTGAAACACGCGCCAGCCGATGTAGACCGAGCCGGGTGCCTGGGCGGCCCGGGCCAGTTCTTGGGCGGGCTGCTTGTTTTCCAGTTCGACCGCGCAAGCAGCCAGCATGACCGCCGTGACGAGGGCGCCGGCACGCCAGGCGCGTTGGGCAGAAAGGGCTTTGAAGAGGGTCATGGTCATCTCCCGGTGGTGGTGTCTGCGGCCTGGCGGTGGGCTGGCGGTCAGTGTAGGGTCAGTCCAGTGCGCCTTGCAAGGTGGTGGCGGGGGCCTCATCTGCGGTGCAAACGCGGTTGCGGCCGGACTGCTTGGCGTAGTACATGGCTTTGTCGGCCAGGTGCAGCACTGTTTTGGTGTCGGCGATGTCGGCCGTGATGGCCACCACGCCCAGGCTGATGGTGAAGTACACGGTTTGCCCGGCTTCCACGGCGGGACTGAGCTGCACCGCGTGGCGCAGGCGCTCGGCCAGCTGGATGGCGGCTTCGGTGCTGGTGCCGGGCAGCAGCACGGCAAATTCTTCGCCGCCGAGGCGGCCCAATGAGTCCACGCCACGCAGGCCTTCGCGCAGCACGGCCACCAGGTGTTTCAGCACCGCATCGCCCACCACGTGACCATAGGTGTCATTGACCTGTTTGAAAAAGTCAATGTCAAGCATCAGAAGCGAGGCCTGTTCGCCATAGCGATGCACCCGCGCCAGCTCGGCCTGCAGTTTCTCCAGAAAGCTGCGGCGGTTATCGGCCAGGGTCAGCGGGTCCTGGTAGGCCATTTCACGCAGCATGATCTGCTGGTTTTTGGTGTCCGTGATGTCAATGACAAAGCCGCTGAAGTGGGTGATGTCGTTGTCCCTGCTGGATGCGCCGGGTGTGGCCGAGGTCTTGAGCCAGCGCAGTTCACCCGAGGGCAGCCGGAAGCGGTACTCACATTCATAGCCCAGGCGCGTGGCGATCGCGCCGTCCGTGATCGCCTGAAAAGTGGGTCGGTCATCCTCATGAATGTGCTGTGCGAATTGCGGGTAGTCGGCCAGCAGCACCTCGGGGGCGATGCCGATCAGGGTCTGGCTGTAGGGTCCGACGTAGGTGACCTGAACGACGCCTGAGGCCGACACGTCATAGTCAAACAGCATGCACGGAATGGTGCGTGCCAGTTGCTCAAAACGTGCGTTGCTGATGCGCATGGCGCGCTCGGCTGCCTCGGCCTTGGCGCTCAGGCGCGCGGCGCTGCGCTGGTGGCGCCGCAGCGCCCACGATGACAGCGCCGCGATCATCAGCCACAGGCAGATCAGCACCGTGGTGATTACGCGCCAGGAGGCATAAACCGCGGCGGTGTCGCGCGAGGCCACGGCCACAAAACGGTGGGTGGCGCGCAGGTTTTCCAGCCCCACGGTATGGGCCACCGCAATCCGGGCTTTGCCGTTTAAGCCGCGGCCGATGTGATCGGTCTCCGGCAAGCCCGCTTGGAGGTGCTCATGGAAAAACGGAATACTGAGCGCACGCTGCGTTGGCTGCACCGGCAAGTCGGGCGGGGAGGTGACATAAATCTGTCCTTGGTCGTGGATCAGTGTGACCCGCATGTCACTGGCGTAACGCAAGTCTTTCAACAGCGACTCAAAGTGGCCGGGCGACAGCGTGGCCACCACCACCCCGCCGAACGCCCCGTTGGGCCGGATGATGGCGCGCGACAAGGTGACCGTCCAGATGTTCAATACGGTCTGGTAGGGCGGTGCAATGTGCAGCCACAGGCCGCGTGTGTCGGTGGCGGCTTGTTGAAAGAAGGCACGCTGCGAAAAATCCATGCCCAGCACTTCGGGGCGGTTGGACAGCTGGCAGAGACCGTTGGCGTCGATCACCGCAAAAGAGCGGACGCCGGGCACCATGTCGGCCACGCGCTGGAGGTGGTCATGGGCATACGGCAGGTAGCCGTCTGGCCCGCGCCAGCGTTCCACGCTGGCAGCCAAGGTGCGCAGCGCCGCATCGGCCGACTGGATCTGGCTGGTCAGCAGTTCGTTGGCCACCCGCGTCTGGGTTCGCAACTGCTCGCGCTCACTGCGGTCGACTTCCGAAATCTCGCGCCACTGCGCCGCCGCCATGATCACGCCCAAAGCGGCCAGCACCAAACAGAGCAACAGCCATTGCCCCTGGTTCTTCTTGCGCAGCGGTGTGGTGTCTGGGTGAGGTGCCATGCACGACCTTCGTAACAATCCGGCACAGCATAGCGATAACCTATGACCTTGCCTAGCTGCTGGCCACCAACACAGGGGGCCTCTCCTTTGGCGGGGTCGTTTTGGGTGCCGCTTGTCGGAGCGCGGCTGGCCCGGGGGGCTCAGCCGCGCCGAAGTTGCGCCAGGGGCAGCTCGGTGCTGCTTTTGATGCTTTGCAGCACGATGTTGGAGCGGATGCTGCCCACGCCCTTGATGCGTGTGAGGCGGCGCAGCACCGACTCGGACAGGTCGTTCAGGCTGGCGGCCATGATCTGCAGGATGTAGTCTGACTCACCCGTCACGGCAAAACACTCGAGCACCTCGGGGAAGGTGGCCATCTCGCGCTCGAAGGCGGCGCCCTCGTCATCGCCATGGCGCAGCAAGGTCACATAACTGATGGCGCGCACGCCCAGGCCGATTTTTGCCGGATCCAGCAAAGCCACGGTGCGCCGGATGATGCCGCTGGCGTGCAAGCGGGTGATGCGCCGACTGACCTGCGACGGCGACAGGTGCACGGCCTCGCCCAGTTGCTGGTGGGTGGCATCCGCGTTCTTTTGCAAAGCGTCCAACAGTGCTATATCGAACTTATCCAGCAAAGAATCATCGGACATGGTGTTTTTCATGCACGAATTCTGCGCCTTTGGCCCAAATTGATCAATAGTTTGCAACCCTGTTGCAGCCAGTTTTGACTACGATGAAGGCCTTGTTCACCCGCCACAGCCTGACCCCACCTACCGCACCCGCCATGAATTACACCGCCACCCAACTCGCTGCCGCCACCCCGGTCACCTTGGCGCACCGCCCCCATGAGGACGTGCAGGCGCTGTTCACCGGCACGCTGTTTGTGGCCTTTGGGGTGCTGATGTTTGGCAACGCGGGTTTGCTGACAGGCGGCACCACCGGCCTGGCCCTGTTGATCCACTACACCCTGGGCTGGAACTTTGGCGCGGTGCTGTTTCTGGTGAACGTGCCGTTTTATGTGCTGGCCTGGCGGCGCATGGGGCGCGGGTTCACGCTCAAAACGGTGTTGGCGGTGGCGTTGTTGTCGGGCTTGGTCACCTTGCTGCCCAAGGTGGTTAGTTTTGGGGTGTTGTCGCCGCTGTTCACCGCGGTGATGGGCGGGCTGCTGATGGGCGTGGGCATTTTGATGCTGTTTCGCCACCGCGCCAGCCTGGGCGGCTTCAATGTGCTGGCGCTGTTTTTGCAGGATCGCTTTGGCTGGCGCGCCGGGCGGGTGCAGATGGTGATGGACGCGGCGGTGTTGCTGGCCGCGTTTGCCGTGGTGGACTGGCAGCACGTGGCGCTGTCGGTGTTGGGTGCGGTGATGTTGAACCAGACCTTGGCCACCAACCACCGCAAGGAGCGCTACGTGGCGCTGTAGCGGCAACCTTGCCAGCTGCCCCGGCGCGCCAGCTCGGCGGTAATGCGCGGGGCCAGTTCACTCAGACGCAGGTTCCAGTCGGGCGCCAGTTTTTGCGAAGGTGGCACCTCGCTGCCCACCCGTTGCAGCAGGATGCGCGGCGACAGGCGCTCAATGAAGTCGGCCAACAGGCTGATGCATTCTTCCTCGCCCAGCAGCGGCACGGCCTCTGGGTTTCGCTGCCAGTCGCGCGCCAGCAAGGTGCCGCGCACCACCTGCAGCTGATGGATTTTGAGCGCGTGGATCGGCAGCCCAGACAACCGCCGGGCGCCATCGAGCATGCTGTCCGTGGATTCACCCGGCAGGCCCAGCAGCAAGTGCGCCGTCACGTCCAGGCCACGCTGTGCGGCGCGCTCAATGGCATCCACGCTGGCGGCAAAGCTGTGGCCGCGGTTCACGTGCGCCAGCACCGCGTCATTGCACGATTCGACGCCAATCTCCAGCTCGATGATCTGGCTGCGGCTCAGCTCGGCCAGGTAGTCCAGCACGGCGTCGGGCAGGCAGTCGGGCCGGGTGCCGATGGCCAGGCCGCTGATGGCCGGGTGCGCCAGCGCTTCTTCATAACAGGCGCGTAACCGCTCAAACTCGCCGTAGGTGTTGCTGTAGCTCTGAAAGTAGGCCATGTAGCGCTGCGTGCCGGGGTAACGCCTGCGCAAAAAATCCAGTCCGGCGTCCAGTTGCCCGGTGATGGACTGGCTGCCCGTCAGATACCCCGGGGTGAAACTGGCGTTGTTACAGAAGGTGCAGCCGCCTTTGCCCAGCAGCCCGTCGCGGTTCGGGCAGGTGAAGCCCGCCGCCACCGACACCTTTTGCACCCGCCCCCCGTAGCGGGTTTTGACGTGGTCGTTCCAGGCGTTGTAGCGGCGTTCGCCAAAGGGGCAGGGCGTTTGTTCGTTCATGAAAGCAGGTTGGGGTAGGTCGCGGCGGCACGCAGTATGCCCGTCAATCGTGGGCACACCGCACAAATCCGCGATCTCGCCGCCAACGCAGCGACGCCGGGTGGATGCATCGTAGCGGGGTGGTTCACACGCGGCGGAAGGTCCGCGACCTGGGCTGGGTTGGCACTGATATTGCTAAGTTGACGTGAATCAACCTGTTTTTTTAACGAGGCCCCCATGCGCAAACGCACTTTTCTTCACACGTCCATCGTTCTGGCATCTGCCTGCTTTTTTGGCCAGGCGCAGGCGCAGACCACGCCCATCAAGTTCCAGCTGGACTGGCGCTTTGAAGGCCCCAGCGCGCTGTTTCTGACCCCTGCGGCCAAAGGCTACTTCAAGGCCGCCGGGCTGGATGTGACCATTGATGCCGGCAACGGCTCGGGCGGCACGGTCACGCGGGTGGCCTCTGGCGCCTACGACATGGGCTTTGCCGACCTGGCCGCGCTGATGGAGTTCCACGCCAACAACCCCGATGCGCCCAACAAGCCCGTCGCCGTGATGATGGTATACAACGACACCCCCGCGTCGGTCATGGCGTTGAAAAAATCCGGCATCAAGACGCCAGCCGATTTGAGCGGCAAAAAGCTCGGCGCCCCGGTGTTTGACGCGGGCCGGCGTGCCTTCCCGATTTTTGCCAAAGCCAACGCGGTGACCAACGTCGCCTGGACCGCGATGGACCCGCCGCTGCGTGAAACCATGCTGGTGCGCGGCGATGTGGATGCCATCACCGGTTTCACCTTCACCTCGCTGCTGAACCTGGAAGCGCGTGGCGTCAAGGCCGAAGACGTGACTGTGCTGCCGTATCCCAACTACGGCGTCAAGCTGTACGGCAACGCGATCATCGCCAGCCCGAAGATGGTCAAAGAGAACCCGGCCGCCATCAAGGCGTTCCTGGAAGCACTGGCCAAAGGCACGAAAGACGTGATCACCAACCCCGGCGCGGCCATTGCCGATGTGAAAGCGCGTGACGGCATCGTCAACGTGCCACTCGAAACCCGCCGCCTGCAACTCGCCATCGACACCGTCATCAACAGCCCCAATGCGCGCGCGGAGGGTTTTGGCCAGATCAATGGCCCGCGCCTGTCCCTGATGGCCAGCCAGGTGTCGGACGCGTTCAACACCAAGACGCGGGTCAACCCGGATGCGGTGTGGAACGGCAGCTTTTTGCCTTCGAAAGCCGCGCTGGACGTGCTGCCCAAGAAGTAAATCACGGCTTCTTGTCTCGCTGTCAGCCCCTGGTGACCCTGGGGTTGGCGGCCTACCTCTTGATATCACTATGCACAAAGAGCCGTCTCCCTGGTTTGTCGATTTTTCAGACGTCTGGCTGGCCTACAACCATGAATTGCTGGTGGACAACCAGTTCGCCGTGGAGGCCATCGACCTGAAGGTGCGCCAGGGCGAATTCATCGCCATCGTCGGGCCCTCGGGTTGTGGCAAATCCACCTTCATGAAGCTGGCCACCGGGCTGAAGATGCCCTCCATGGGCAAAATTTTGATCGACCAGCAGCCGGTGACCGGCCCTTTGAAGATCAGCGGCATGGCGTTCCAGGCGCCGTCACTCTTGCCCTGGCGCACCACGGTGGACAACGTGTTGCTACCGCTGGAAATTGTGGAACCCTACCGCAGCAACTTCAAAGCCAAACGCAAGGAATATGAAGAACGTGCGCGCAAGCTGCTGCAAAAAGTGGGGCTGGGCGGTTACGAGGACAAATTCCCCTGGCAGCTTTCCGGCGGCATGCAGCAGCGCGCCAGCATCTGCCGGGCGCTGATCCACGAGCCCAAGATGCTGCTGCTCGATGAGCCCTTTGGTGCGCTGGACGCCTTCACGCGCGAAGAACTGTGGTGCATCCTGCGCGATTTGTGGACCGAGCAGCAATTCAACGTGATCCTGGTCACCCATGACCTGCGCGAGAGCGTGTTCCTGGCTGACACGGTGTATGTGATGAGCAAAAGCCCGGGCCGCTTTGTGGTGCGCCGCGAAATCGACTTGCCGCGCCCGCGCGACCTGGAAATCACCTACACCAAGGACTTCAGCGACATGGTGCATGAACTGCGTGGCCACATCGGCGCCATGCGCCAAACTGGTGCGCCGGTGCCGCAATGACAGACGCAAGGTGATCACATGAACAAAAAACAAATGGAAATCTGGTCGCCCTGGCTGCTGCTGGTGGCGGTGATTGTGATGTGGCAGATCTTGTGCTCGGCGTTTGCCGTGTCGGAGTTCATCTTTCCGAGCCCGTGGCGCATCTGGACCCAGTTCTGGGAATTTCGCGACACCATCGCCGGCCATGCCTGGCGCACCTTCTGGGTGACGATGGTCGGTTTTGGCATCGCCATTGTGGTGGGGGTGTTGCTGGGCTTTGTGATTGGCAGTTCGCGCTTGGCTTATGCGGCGGTGTATCCATTGATGACGGCGTTCAATGCCTTGCCCAAAGCCGCGTTTGTGCCGATTCTGGTGGTGTGGTTTGGCATTGGCGTGGGCCCAGCCATCCTGACGGCGTTTTTGATCAGCTTTTTCCCGATCATGGTGAATATTGCCACCGGCCTGGCCACGCTGGAGCCGGAGCTGGAAGACGTGCTGCGCGTGTTGGGGGCCAAGCGCTGGGACGTGCTGGTCAAGGTGGGCTTGCCACGCTCGATGCCGTATTTTTACGGCTCGCTGAAGGTGGCGATCACCCTGGCGTTTGTGGGCACCACGGTCAGTGAAATGACCGCCGCCAACGAAGGCATCGGTTACCTGCTGATCAGCGCGGGCTCCAGCATGCAGATGGGTCTGGCCTTTGCCGGCTTGGTGGTGGTGGGCGCGATGGCGATGGTGATGTACGAGCTGTTCAGCGCCATCGAGAAACACACCACCGGCTGGGCGCACCGCGGCTCGCAAAACCATTGATCATGACCATCGCCATGACCCCCGAGCAAGCCAGCTGCCAGTTGCGCCGCGCCAACGACGTGGCCCGGCGGGCGCTGGCGCAGGGACATCACCCGTTCGGCGCGATTCTGGTGGCGCCCGATGGCGAAACGGTGCTGCTGGAGCAGGGCAATGTGGACGCTGTCAACCATGCCGAGGCGGTGCTGGCCCGCACCGCGGCGGCGAACTTTGCGCCTGATTTTTTGTGGCACTGCACGCTGGTGACCACCGTCGAGCCCTGTGCCATGTGCGCCGGGACGCAGTATTGGGCGCACATTGGCAACCTGGTGTTTGGCATGACCGAGCGGCATTTGCTCGAAATCACCGGCAACCATGCCGAAAACCCGACGCTGGATGTGCCGTGCCGCAGTGTCTTTGCCGCCGGACACAAAAACATCCAGGTGCTGGGTCCGGTGGCCGAGGTCGAGGCCGAGATCGCCGCCTTGCACCTGAGCTTCTGGCAAGCCTGAATCGTCTCCAGCCCCGTCTGCTTCACGGCCGACGCCTCACAGCCTGGGCCAGATGGCGGGCCACCTGAGGCCGGCTGACCATAAACTTGACCCATGACCTGGCACGCCCAACTCGACATCGACTACACCGTTGAACAGAACCGCACCGTGGCGCGGCACAGCCACACCGGCCCGCTGCGGGTGCTGCAAAGCCTGTACCCCGAGGGCGATGCCACTTGCCACAACGTGCTGGTGCACCCGCCCGGCGGTCTGGTGGGTGGTGACACGCTGGACATGCGCATCAGCGCCAGAGGCCTTGCCCATGGTCTGATCACCACACCGGGTGCCACGCGTTTTTACCGTTCAGCGGGTGAGCTGGCGCTGCAGCGCACCCACATCAGCCTGGCGGACCAGGCCCGGCTGGAGTGGCTGCCGCTCGAGGCCATCGCCTACAACCAGTGCCGGGCTGAAAACCGCTTGACCCTGAACCTGGCCCCGCAGGCCGAGTTCATCGGCTGGGACGTGACCGCGTTCGGTTTGCCCAGCGCGGCGCTGCCGTTTGAGCAAGGCAGTTATCTGCAACACATCGAACTGCCCGGTGTCTGGCTGGAGCGTGGCCTGTTGAACGCGGCGGATGCCCGCCTGATGAACGGCCCGCTGGGGCTGGCCGGGCAGCGCTGCATGGCCTCGCTGTTTTTTGTCGCGGGCACCGCGCTGGACCGGCAGCGCCGGGAGCGGGGTCTTGAGCTGGCGCGGGACATGCTGGCCAGCCACAGCTTGTGCGGCACCGCCGGTGCGACCTGCCCCAACAGCCAGGTGATGGTGGTGCGGGTGCTGGCGCCCTTGGTGGAACCTGCCGTCCAACTGCTGCGCCAAGTCTGGCTGGGCTGGCGCGCCCATTTCTGGCAGCTATCCGCCGTGACGCCACGCATCTGGTCCACCTGACTGGGCAACCAAGCGCCTACACTGCAGTTTTGACCCCACCTGAGAGGCCCCGTGTGACCCTATGAAATGGAAGATGTCCCCCAATTCGCTGTTTGCGATCTTGCTGCGCTCACCGTGGTGGGTCAGTTTGTTGATTGTTCTGGTGTTTGTGATGCTTTGCGGGGCGCTGCTGCCCGCCGAGTACCTGGTCTTTGGCCTCATGGGGGCGTTTCCGTTTCTGGGGATTGGTCTGTACCGCGCGTGGCAGCAGCTGCAGGCGCCCAGCCCGAAACGTGTGGCCTTGGCGCTGGAGCGTGCGGGCACGATGCCCTGGCGGGATTTTTCGGCCGTGCTGCAGCAAGCGTACAAGCGCCAGGGATATGACGTGACCCTGCTGGGTGGCCCGACGGCCGACCTCAAGCTCACCTTGTCCGGCCGCACCACCCTGGTGAGCTGCAAGCGCTGGAAAGCCGCCAGCCACGGGGTCGAGGCCTTGCGCGAACTGGTGGCGGCGCAACAGACGCTGGCCGCCGATCAGTGCAGTTACATCAGCCTGGGGGCGGTGTCTGAGCAGGCGCAGCGTTTTGCCAGGGACAACGGCATCACGCTGGTCTCGGGTCAAGCGCTGGCGCAACTGATTCTGAGCGATGTGTGAACCCGGCTCGCCCTTGGGTCAGCGTTCATGAGGCCCTTGCCTTGTCCCTTGAAACACGCCGTCCTGGCGCTGGCTTGTCTGGTCTTGGCGCCGTCGGTCTGGTCGGCGGCGTTGCTGCGCTGCGAGGTCACCTACGCGGGCAGCACCCAAGTGTTTGAAACAGGTCCGGTGGCCGACCCGTACCCGGTGCCCTCCCGTGACATGGGCGGGCGTTTCTGGTTCAAACCCGTCATGGTGGGGCAGGGCGGCCGCGTGGACTATGTCAAGCTTTACGCCTACCTGGACACACCCAAGCAGCCGGTGCTGATCCATGAGGCGGTTCACCTGCCGCCGTTCCAGACAGGCGCCACACCCTACGCCCTGACCGGCACGCACCATCTGTACGCGGGCCCGGTGGAGCGTGAGCTGATTTACAGCTGCACCTTGCACGGGGTTCAGCCATGAGCCCGGTCATCCGCGCATTGGGTTACCGCTGGCTGGCGGCGGCGCTGCTGCTGCTGGGGTGCGCCGCAGCGTGTGCGGCGGATGATGCCGCGCCGGTCAGTCTGGTGTTTGTTGGAGACATCGTGCTGGACGACACGGCGGGCGAGATGATTCGCCGTGGCAAAGACCCCTTTGCCAACTTTGCGGACGTGTTTCAGGCGGCGGACATCCGCTTGGGCAATCTGGAATGTGTGGTGGCCACGGTGGGCTCGGCCGGTGCCAAAAATTTCACCTTCCGGGCGCATCCGCGCACGCTACCCGTGCTCAAGCGCCACTTTGACGCACTGGCGCTGGCCAACAACCACTCGGGCGACTTTGGCCGCGAGGCGTTTGCCCAAATGCTGGGCTTGTTGAAGCAGTCGCAACTGGGCTACTTTGGCGGTGGCCACAACTTGAGCGAGGCGCACACCCCACTGATCATCGAGCGCAAAGGCCTGCGGTTGGCCTTGCTGGGTTACAACGAATTCATGCCGCGCAGTTTTGAGGCTGATGCCAACGCCCCTGGCGTGGCCTGGAGCGAGGACGAGCAGGTGGTGGCCGACATTCACAAGGCGCGCACGGTTTACCGGGCCGATCTGGTCATCCCGGTGATGCACTGGGGCTGGGAGAACGAACTCACCGCCAACCCGCGCCAGCGCCAGTTGGCCCGCCTGATGATCGACGCAGGTGCCGATGCGGTGATTGGCGGCCACCCGCACGTCACCCAAGACATGGAGCACTACCAGGGCAAACCCATCATCTACAGCGTGGGCAACTTCGTCATGAAAGAAACCGACAACGCGCGCCAGCGCCAGGGCTGGGTGCTGCGCCTGCGACTTGACAAGCAAGGCGTGACCGCCTTCGACACCCGCGTGGCGGCCATCAACCTGGATGGCATCCCGACGCTGGACCCCACCGCTGCCAGCCCGTGCTGGCAACGCGGGCAGGAAGCGGTGGGCGTTTGTCAGCCGACGCAATGAACTGGCTGACTGGCCGAGTGCGAGGGTGTCAGCGCGGGCGAATCTTTGGCATGGCTGTCTGGCTGTCATGGCGGGCCACGTCCCGCCACGGAAGTTAAATCGCCACCATCTGGCGCACGCCATCGGCTTCCATGGAGGCGCCCAGTCCCTGCGCCTTGATGGCGCCGCGTTCCATCACCACGTACTGGTCGGCCAGCTCCTGGGCAAAATCGTAGTACTGCTCCACCAGCACAATCGCCATGTTGCCCCGGTCGGCCAGCATCCGGATCACACGGCCAATGTCCTTGATGATGCTGGGCTGGATGCCCTCGGTGGGCTCGTCGAGCATCAGCAGTTTGGGGCCTGCCGCCAGCGCCCGCGCAATGGCGAGCTGCTGCTGCTGTCCACCAGACAAGTCACCGCCACGACGCTGCAGCATCTGCTTCAAGACCGGAAACAGCTCGAACAACTCGGGCGGAATGGGTGTGCTGGCCGGTTTGTAGGCCAGGCCCATGCGCAGGTTTTCTTCCACCGTGAGGCGGGCAAAGATCTCGCGACCTTGCGGCACAAAGCCGATGCCGGCGCGGGCGCGTTCATACGGTGTGGCGTTCTGGATGGGTTTTCCGTCCAATTCAATCGTGCCGGTTTTGATCGGAATCAGGCCCATCAGGCTTTTGAGCAGGGTGGTTTTGCCGACCCCGTTGCGGCCCAGGATGACGGTGACTTTGCCCAGACTGGCTTGCAGGCTCATGTCGCGCAGGATGTGCGAGCCGCCGTAGTATTGGTTGATGTTGGTTGCGGTCAGCATCTGTTTTTATCCTTTTTTTGTTTTAGCGTGCGCTGGCTGGCCGGGTCTCGCCCCGGCGGGTGAATTGCTTTGATTGAGTTTGCCTGCGCGGCCGGCGTTTGCCGGGACATGCGCCCGGCTGCGCACTCACTTTCTTTTGCTTCGCCAAAAGAAAGTAAGCAAAGAAAAGGCGAGCCGAATGCGTCGTCCCGAAGCAAAGCTTCGGGCACGCTGCGTTGCTCGGTCCGGGCGGGGTCTCGCTCGAACTCGGCTATCGCCTCAAACAATCGCGAGCCCTGATCCGCCCAGCCCTGCGCTACTCGCCGACGCACCACGGCGCAGTGCGCAGCACTGCTCGCCCGGCTGCGCCGGGCATTGCAGCGCTTTGGGCTGCCAGCGCGCTGCCGCTGGCGCAAAGTGGCGCAAAGCGCCACGAGCAGTTGGTCCCCAGCCCCTTCTGTATGCGCCTGAGGTGTGGCGGGTTGGCGGGAAAAAGAACCGCGATTGTCTGAGGCGAAGCCGAGTTCGAGCGGTTCCCCGCCAACCCGCCACACCTCAGGTTGCCCGAAGCTCTGCTTCGGGACGCAGACAGTGGGGTCGCTTTTCTTTTGCTTACTTTTCTTTGGCGAGACAAAGAAAAGTGAGTGCGCAGTCGGGCGCACAACCCGACACCAGCGCCGCCGGGCGCACACCCTGGCAAACCCGCCCGGCAGGGCCAGCCCGTCTGGCCAAGACAAAACACTACCTCCCAAGATACACCTCAATCACCCTCTCATCCGCCTGCACCTGCGCCAGCGTGCCCTGCGCCAACACCGACCCATCACACAACACCGTCACGATGTCAGAAATCGTGTTGATGAAACTCATGTCATGCTCCACAACCATCAGCGAATGTTTGCCTTTCAAAGACAAAAACAGCTCGGCCGTGCGTTCGGTTTCCTCATCGGTCATGCCAGCCACGGGCTCATCGAGCAGCAGCAATTTGGGGTCCTGCATCAACAACATGCCAATTTCCAGCCATTGTTTTTGCCCGTGGCTCAGGAAACCCGCCTGGCGCGACACACTCTCGCTCAGGTGGATGGTGTGCAACACCTCGGCCAGCCGGTCGCTCTGCGTGCTGTCGAGCTTGAACAACATCGACTGCGTGACGGCCTTGTTGGTTTTGAGCGCCAGCTCCAGGTTCTCAAACACCGTGAGCTGCTCAAACACCGTAGGTTTCTGGAACTTTCGGCCAATGCCCATCTGGGCGATGTCGGCCTCCTTGTAGCGCAGCAGGTCAATGGTGCTGCCGAAAAACACGCGGCCCGCGTCTGGGCGGGTTTTGCCGGTGATGATGTCCATCATGGTGGTTTTGCCCGCGCCGTTGGGGCCGATGATGCAGCGCAGCTCACCCGGGGCAATGTCCAGACTGAGTTGGTTGATGGCCTTGAAGCCGTCAAAACTGACGCTCACGTCTTCCAGGTACAGGATGCGGCCGTGGGTGGTGTCCACCTCGCCGGGAATCGTCAGGCGGGAAAACGCGGCGGTGCGGCCACCTGATTCGGTGTTGCCGGTTTTGGGCGGGTGCGCCGCGCGGTAGGCATCCAAGTGGCGCGCGTTTTGCTCCATCAGCTCGGGGGTCATGCTTTGTCTCCTGATTTGGCGGCTGCGGTTTTGCTCAGACGTTTCACCAGCCCGACCACGCCATCCGGCAGGAATAACGTCACACCAATGAACAGCGCGCCCAGAAAGTACAACCAGAATTCGGGGTAAGCGACGGTGAGCCAGCTTTTGGCGCCGCTGACGATGAAGGCGCCCAGGATCGGCCCGATCAGCGTGGCGCGCCCACCGACTGCCGCCCAGATGGCGATCTCGATCGAATTGGCCGGGCTCATTTCACCCGGGTTGATGATGCCCACCTGCGGCACATACAGCGCACCAGCCACCCCGCACATCATGGCCGAAATCGTCCAGATGGTGAGTTTGTAGCCCAGCGGGTTATACCCACTGAACATGACCCGCGTTTCTGCGTCACGCACCGCCTGCAACACCCGGCCAAACTTGCTGTTGATCAGCCAGCGCGCCATCAAAAAGAAACCCAGCAGCGTGACACCGGTCAGCACAAAGAGTGTCATGCGCATCTCTGGCGTGGCAATCGGAATGTCCAGAATGCGTTTGAAATCGGTGAAGCCGTTGTTGCCACCAAAACCGGTCTCGTTGCGGAAAAACAGCAGCATCGCGGCAAAGGTCATCGCCTGGGTGATGATGGAAAAGTAGACACCCTTGATGCGCGAACGGAAGGCAAAGTAGCCAAACACAAACGCCACCAAGCCCGGCACCGCAATGATCAGGAACAGCGTGGCGATGAAGCTGTCAGAAAACGTCCAGTGCCAGGGCAGCTCTTTCCAGTCCAGAAACACCATGAAGTCGGGCAGTTCGCTCTTGTAGTTGCCGTCCGTGCCGATCTGGCGCATCAGGTACATGCCCATGGCATACCCACCCAGCGCAAAAAACAGCCCGTGGCCCAGGCTCAGGATGCCGGTAAAACCCCAGATCAAGTCCATCGCCAGCGCGCAAATCGCGTAACACATGATGCGGCCGACCAGGCCCACGCCGTAGTCACTCAGATGGAAGGCGCTGTCTGCGGGTACCAGCAGATTCAGTACCGGCGCCACTGCACAAACGATGATCAGCGCCACCAGAAAGGCGGCCCAGCCGGTGCGGCTCAGCAGCGGAGGATGAGAAGGAAGTGATACAGGGTTCGATGACATAGTGCGCTCAGTTTTCACGAGACCGAAGAGTGCCAGCGGGGTACAGGCCAGAAACGCCGCGGAACCGGCTTAGCCGGGCCGCTGGCGTTGCCCCCTGCAAGGGGGAAAGCGGCCACACGAAGTGGGCAGGCCGGGGGGTGTTCATACCTCGCGGCCTTTCATCGCAAAAATGCCTTGTGGCCGCTTTTGAATAAAGATGATGATGAACACCAGCACCGCGATCTTGGCCAGTACGGCACCGGCCCAGCCTTCCAGAAACTTGTTCAGGATGCCCAGACCCAGTGCGGCGTAGACCGTGCCAGCCAGTTGGCCGACACCACCGAGCACCACCACCATGAAGGCGTCCACGATGTAGCCTTGACCCAGGTCCGGACCCACGTTGCCAACCTGACTCAACGCACAGCCGGCCAGCCCGGCAATGCCCGAGCCCAGGGCAAAGGCGTAGGTGTCAATCCGTGCGGTGTTCACGCCCATGCACGACGCAATCGGCCGGTTTTGCGTGACACCGCGCACAAACAGCCCCAGGCGCGTCTTGCCAATCATCCAGGCCACACTGCCGAGTACAAAAATGGCAAAACCGATGATCACTAGGCGGTTGTAAGGCAGCGACAGATTACCGAGTACCTGCACACCGCCACTCATCCACGACGGGTTTTCGACGCCGACGTTTTGTGCGCCAAACACCGTGCGCACCAGCTGCATCAGCATCAGGCTGATGCCCCAGGTGGCGAGCAGCGTCTCCAGCGGGCGGCCATAGAGGAAACGGATCACGCTGCGCTCCAGCAGCGCGCCCATCAGCGCCGAGGCCAAAAACGCCACCGGCACCGCCGCCAGCAGATACCAGTCAAAGGCGCCGGGCAGGTAAGTGCGAAACAGACCCTGCACCACATAGGTGGCGTAGGCGCCAATCATCATCAGCTCACCGTGGGCCATGTTGATCACACCCATGAGCCCGTAGGTGATCGCCAGGCCCAGCGCCACCAGCAGCAGGATGCTGCCCAGACTGATGCCGCTGAACAGGGCACCCAGCTTGTCACCCCAGGCCAAGGCCGATTCCACCTGGCGCAGGGCGGCTGTGAGGGCGGCTTTGACGTCCGGCTCGGTCTCGGCCTCCAGCTGCGCTAGCAGCATGGTTTTGGTGTTCGCCTGGCCGCTGCCAGCCAGCAGTTGCGCGGCTTCCAGGCGTTTGGTTTTGTCGGCGCTGCCCAGCAGGGCGGCGGCACGCACCATGCCCAGTTGGTCTTTGATGCTGGCGTTCTGTTCGGTGGCCAAGGCTTTTTCGATCAGTGGCAGCTTGGTCTCGTCGGCGTCGCTTTGTAATTGTTTGACTGCGGCTGCACGCACCGTGTCGTCTGGCGAGAACAGCTTGAGCGCCGCCAGTGCCGAATCAATCTCGCCGCGCATGCGGTTGTTGTTGATCACGTCTTCGGCATCATCGGGTAAAGCCACTTCGACCTCGGTAACCGCGTCGACGACCTTGTCACCCTGGATCACCAGAATCTTGTCGCCAGCGATCTTGACGGCATCGTCCGACAGGGCTTGCAGAAAGGCTGCGGTTTTGTCGTCAGCGGTGAGCATGGCTTGGCCCAGCGCTTCAACGCGGCTGTCGGTCTCGCCAAGAGTCATGCCTTTCACCTCGTCAGCCGTCAAGGCATGAACCTGGGGGGCGAGCAGCAGGGCGGCGATGGCTAGGTAATGTCGCATGGGTTCTTTGCTTGTTTTTTATCGACCAGAGACCTTTGAAGCGGAGTTGTAGGAGCCGATGACATTGGGGCAGATGCTTCCGCGAATGTCCCCCGCCCGCTGCGCGGTCTCCTCCTTAATTTCGCTGCACCATCTGCCCCAATGTCATCGTCAGCCGACGCTGTAGGTGCTCCAAATGGGGTACCAGACCTTGGTGCGCTGATCGGTTGGCTGACTCAGGACGGCGTGGTACTCAGCGCAGCGGCATCAAGGAGAAGGCCGCAGGCCGGGGGACAGCCGCGGAGCTGAGTACCGCGACGTCCTGAGTTCACACGTAACCCCAGCCCACCTAGGCACCCAACCCAACCACCAGTTACTTCTTCGCAGGCTCGTCAGGCTTGCCAGCGTTGCCTTCGATGTACGGCGACCATGGCTTGGCTTTCACCGGGCCGGGTGTCTTCCAGACCACGTTGAACTGGCCGTCGGCCTTGATCTCACCTATGAACACCGACTTGTGCAGGTGGTGGTTTTTCTCATCCATCTTGCTCACGATGCCGCTGGGTGCCTTGAAGGTCTGGCCGGCCATGGCGGCAATCACCTTGTCCACGTCGGTGGTCTTGGCTTTTTCAACCGCTTGTTTCCACATGTTCACGCCGATGTAGGTGGCTTCCATCGGGTCGTTGGTCAAAGCCTTGTCTTTGTGACCAGCAATGCCTTTGGCCTTGGCGTAAGCGGTCCATTTGTTGATGAACTCGGTGTTGGTCGGGTTTTTGATCGATTGGAAATAGTTCCAGGCGGCAAGATGGCCCACCAGCGGCTTGGTATCCACGCCGCGCAGTTCTTCTTCACCCACGGAGAAGGCGACAACCGGCACGTCCTTGGCCTTCAGGCCAGCGTTGCCGAGTTCCTTGTAGAAGGGCACGTTGGAGTCGCCATTGATGGTGGACACCACGGCGGTTTTGCCACCGGCGCTGAACTTCTTGATGTCCGCCACGATGGTCTGGTAGTCCGAGTGGCCAAACGGGGTGTATTTTTCGTCGATGTCGGTGTCTTTCACACCCTTGGATTTCAAGTAGGCGCGCAGGATTTTGTTGGTGGTGCGGGGGTAGACGTAATCGGTACCCAGCAGCACCCAGCGTTTGGCGCCGCCACCGTCTTTGCTCATCAGATAGTCCACCGCAGGAATGGCTTGCTGATTCGGCGCGGCACCGGTGTAAAACACGTTTTTGGACAGCTCTTCACCTTCGTACTGCACCGGGTAGAAAAGCAAGCCGTTCATTTCTTCCACCACGGGCAGCACTGACTTGCGGCTCACGCTGGTCCAGCAGCCAAAAATCACGTCCACCTTGTCCTGGCCCAGCAACTGCTTGGTCTTCTCTGCGAACAGCGGCCAGTTGGAAGCCGGGTCCACCACCACGGGCTCCAGCTTCTTGCCGAGCAGACCGCCCTTGGCGTTGATCTCGTCAATGGCCATCAGCACGGTGTCTTTCAACACGGTCTCGGAAATGGCCATGGTGCCAGACAAGCTGTGCAGGATGCCGACCTTGATGGTGTCTGCCGCGTAGGCGGGCAGTGCGGACAGGGTGGTCAGGGCGACGGCAGCGGTGAGTGCCTTCAGGGTAAAACGACGTGAGTTAGAGAGTGACATGGGGGCTCCTGCAAAGTTGATGAAACCGTTGTCGCTGGCGGTGCCCGCTGTTGACAGCGGGTTGGAGGATCAGCGATGGCCTGACTTTAGGGACGCCCGCAGGTTTGGGAAATACGCCGAGTGGCGTATGCGCCGGGTCGCGGCCACGTGACGACCACCCCCCCATTATTCAAAGGTGTTTCAGAACTGAGACAGGGGGTCCATTTGACGTCAATGGACCGGTTTCATTGGCGGCACAGCTCAAGCTAACAACTGATACAAATAGTTGCAACGCATCCTCTGTTTCACCAGGTTTACAGAAGCGGGGGTATGGCGCATCCGGTTTGGCGTGCGTATTAAAAAAACCGTTTTAAAACAACAACATAGATCAATTTAATGTGCTGGCACAGGTGTTGCTGAAGAGTGCGCAGGGCGCGGCATAGGGCGGCGTCTGTTATCGGATGGCCACTACACATAGGAGAGGTTCCTCATGAACAAGACACTACTCGCAACAGCTGTTGCACTGGCATTTGGCGCAAGCACGGCTTGGGCTAACCCGACCAACACGGCGACAGTGACACTGGACCCTGCCGCAACGCCGGGGGAGGGTTCCGCATCACTGTCGCAGATGGCGTCAGTTAACCCCACGCAGGAGGGCCGGAACAACAACCAGGCCACTGAAAATGCGTCGGTGTCGGACAGCTGGACAGACAGCTCGACCTACAGCAAGACCGACACAGACAGCAGCACCAACACCAGAAACAGCAACAACACGCTAAGCAGGACCGACACAGGGTCCAACAAGGCGAAAGACCAGGCCGCTGCCGCCAACAACGGCAGCACGGCCACCACCACCAACGACAACTCCTCGGCCAGCAACGGCGATGCCAGGGCCAAGGATCAGGCCGCGTCTGCCAACAACGGCAGCACGGCATCGACCAACAGCTCTGATCAGAACAATGACAAGAGCAGCAACACCAACAGCAAAAATGAAGGTGATGCCAAGGCCTATGACTACGCCACCTCAGCCAACAACGGCGGGGTAGCTACGTCCAGCTTTACCGACTCCTTCAACACCAGCAAGGCCATTGCCAAAATTGATCTGGAAGGCAGCGTCAGCGGCAACCGGGTGTTTGACATTGGGAACGTGGCCCGGAACTACGGCACGGCCAATGGCGCCAGTGGTGGTGCAGGTGGTGCGGGTATGGGTGGCAATGGGGGCAACGCCCGGGGTGGCAGCGGTGGTGACGGCGGTGCCGGCGGCAGCGGCGGCTTCGGTGGCAATGCCGGTAACGGCGGCGCCGGTGGCTCGGGTGGTTCGGGTGGCTCCGGTGGCTCTGCCACGGCTGACAACGGCAGCGCCACTGCCGGTGACGCTTCCAATGGCAGCGCCACAGCCGGCAACGGCGGCGATGGCGGTAACGCCCGCGGTGCACGGGGTGCCAATGGGGGTGAAGCGACCGCCTATGGTGGCGACGGCAAGGCAGCAAACATGCAGTCGGCCAAGGGTTCTGACGCCACCAGCGTTGCCACGACGGGTTCGACAAGATCCTCCGACAGCGTCCGAACCGGGTCTGTGGATGATGTGAAATCGGCGGCAGACGGCGGCTCATCCAGAGCACTCGACGCAGCCATGGGTGGTATGTCCGCCTCCAAGCAAAGTGCCCGTACCGGCAGTGCCGATACCAACACCGCCACCAGCGCGGGCGGTACCAACTCCACCAATTCGGCAACAGCTGGCGCGGGCGGCGGTGGTTCGGTTGATCCAGTGGTGCCCGGCGGCAACGGTGGTGCAGCCAGAAACGACACGTCCACCACCACAGGCGGGGCAACAACCGGCGGCGCTGGTGGAGCGGCCAGCACGGGCGGCAGCACACCAACTGCCACCAACACCGGAGGTGCAGCCACCGGTTCTGCAGCGTCCACAGCCGGGGCAGCCACAGGCGGCGCGGCAACTGGCACCAGCGGTGCGGGCACGGGTTCGGCTAGCGCCACGGGCGGCGCAGCAACCGCAGGCGCAGCATCGGCCACGGGCGGCGCGAACACGGGCACAGCCACTGCGACAGGCGCTGGCGGCACAGCCACCGGTGGCGCAGGCGGCACAGCCAGCAACACAGGCGGCGCCGGCGGTGCCGGCGGTGCAGCCACCAACGGCAGCGCCTCGACGTCTGCCAGCAACGGTAGCTCGACCGCGACGGCTGGCAATGGTGCAGCCGGTGCGGGCGGTGCGGCCGGTGGCTCCAGCAATGGCGGTGCGGGTGCAGCAGGTGCCGTGGGCGCGGCTGGCGGCACGGGTGAAGGCGGTGAAGGCGGCGCAGGCGGTGTCGGCAACGGTGCCGTTGGCGGTGCTGGCGGTGCGGGCGGCGTCATCACGGTGACGACGGGCGCGTTCGATATGTCCAACACCATGACCAGCGTGGGTCAGTCGGCAGCAGGCATCATGGTGGCAACGCAAAACAGCGGTATCAACTCACTGGTGCAGAACGCTGTGAACGTGCAGGCCAACCTGAGCCTGGCCCGCACCGGACCGTGAGTCTTTGAGAGCATGCCCCGAAGGCCATTTGGCCTTCGGGCTTTTCCCCGATTCCTAGTGGAGAACCCTGTTATGGCTGCTCAAATTTCCCGGTGGTTGATGGCAGGCGCGTTGTTAGGTGGCATGCTTCATGGCCAGGTTGTCGCCGAACCCGTGTCGGATGATCATGCAAGCGCTTTGCCGCAGGAAGCTCAGACATCGGATGCCGCCGATGCAACAACGACGGTGACAGCAGTGGGCGAACTCTTCGGTGTGGCGGCTGTGGATAGCAACGCGCTCGATGCAAATCGCGGCGGTGCCCAAGTGGAAGTGCTCAACAAAAATGCCCTCGACGGTGTGGTCAGCGACAACCAGGCCTATAACCTGACGACGGGCAGTAACTGGGTCACCTCAGGCTCGTTTACAGATGCCAGTGGTATGTCCACCGTGATTCAGAACTCTGGCAACAACGTTCTCATTCAGAACGCCACCATCATCAATCTGCAGGTGCAATGAGGATGCGGGCCATGCGCACAATGCCCCGCCCCCGTTGGCTCGCCATGCTGGTGGTGACGGGCGGCTGCCTTGGGCACGCCTTGGGCGGCCAGGTGGACGTGCCGATCCAGTCCGGGGGGGCTTTCACCGTGCCGGTCGACAGCATCAAAAGCCGGACTTTCAACAACACCTTGCGCCAGCAATATGACTTCAGCTGCGGTTCCGCAGCTGTAGCCACCTTGTTGACCTACCACTATGGCTACCGAGTCAGCGAGCAGGATGTCTTTGGCCAGATGTACGCGCGTGGCAACCAGGTCAAGATCAAGCGCGAAGGTTTTTCGTTGCTCGACATGAAAAACTACCTGCAAGCCCACGGTTTTGAGGCGGATGGTTTCCAGGCCGACTTGGATCAGCTCCGGTCGTCAGGTGTGCCGGCCATCGTGCTGATCAAGGAAAACGGCTACAACCATTTTGTGGTGGTCAAGGGCATGAAAGACGGTCGTATTCTGGTGGGTGACCCGGCGTCTGGCACCCGCGCCATGCCGTATGCGCGATTCAAGGAATTGTGGGCGAATCACATCCTGTTTGTGGTGCGCAACCAGCGCCATCTGGCCCAATTCAATGCCGAGGCGGATTGGCGGGCCGCACCCCTGGCGCCGCTGGGCGGTGCCGCGTACCGTGGTGCTGCCGAGCCCATGTTCCCCAGGCGGGGTCCGTCGGATTATTAGGACAGGTCATGAAACCCAAACAGTTGGCACCCTCCGGGCGGTTTGGCAAAACGATGCTGTCCCTGGTACTGGCACTGCCGTTGGCGGGCACGCTGCTGTATGCCCACACCGGTGACACGCCCATTGATTATTCGAGTTTTCGCAGCGCGGCCGAAGTTCGCGCTGCGGCGCTCAGGCGGATTGAACAGACGATTCAGGCGTTGAGCACGCCAGGTGTCACGGCATCCGTGCCGCCCGGCGACACGCCCGCATCCGCGGCGCCCGTGGCCAGCGCCCAGGAGTCGGTCGATACCGTGCCAGCAGACGCCGGTTTGGCAGTCAGCCAGCCCGATCGGGCGGTGCAGCCACCGCAGGCGCGCAGCGTGCCTGCAGGCCAAACACCCCCCTCGCCACCTGATCCGCTGGTGGGCCGGGCTCTGGCGCTTGGGGATGCTTCACTCGATGAGGTTCGGGGTGGTTTTGACGTGCCTGGCTCCCATCTGAAGTACACCTTCGGCATTGAGCGCGCCGTGTTCATCAATGGTGAACTGATGGCCCGCACGGTGCTCAGGTTGCAGGACCTGGGCACGGTGGCCGGGCGCGGGGCGGCCGTGCAGGAACTCACAGGTGTCCATGGCGCCGCAGCCACGCTGGATGTGATCCAGAACGGACCAGGCAACCATTTCACGGCGCAAGTGGGGCCTGACATGGTCGGCACCGTGATTCAGAACACCCTGGACAACCAGAAAATCCAACACGTCACCACCATCAATGCCACGGTCAACAGCCTGCAGGTGATGCGTGCGATGTCGGTGCAATCGGCGGTGCAAAGCGGTATCGTTGATTCGATCCGGCGGTGATTTTTCGGCACGGGGTTGTTCAGTACACATAACAAGGGCCGCTTTCGCGGCCCTTGTTATTTACCGGGCAGAGTGCGATCAGAAGGTCATGGGCAAACGCACCGAGAGCTGAACATCCGGCGTGTCGCGGGTCACACCCATACCTACCGACACATTCAGCGACGTGGACTTGTTGAGCCGTTGTGAATAACCCACCAGCAGGGTGCCCAGCTGGGTTCGGACCGAGTTGACGGCGTTGGTGCCATTGATCTTTGTCCTGCCGACAGAAGAATGGTCGTAGCCGATGCTGAAAGACGAGCGTTCGTTGATGGCCAGGCCCATGCCGAAATTGAAACCAAGCACACCGCCTGGCGCGATCTCGCCCAACGGAACCGGTCCGTTGGTGGTGTTCAACGTGACGTTGGAGCGCTTGAAGTTGTACTGGTAACTGACACTGCCAAAAAACACCGCTGGATCTGCCGGATACAGCACGGTCAGACCCGGCTGCACCGTCAAAAAGCCTGAGCCGGTGGGCAGCTCCTTTTGCAGCTCATTGGACGTGCCCGCGACCGTATCGGTCAGAACTTCAAACGGGTCTTTTCCGGTGCGGCTCTTCACGCGCAATGTGCCAATGTAATAGGGGCTGTCGGCGCCACCATCATTGAGCTGGTAGCGGCCAGTGAATTCAACGTCACCCAGGCCTTTGCCGGAGCTGGAGAACAGCTGGTCGCGGCCTTCACCGATATTGAGTGGCCGCGAAATCACGGAGTCAGAGCGATAAACATACGGAATCTTGGCCTCAATCTCGAACCGGTTGGTGATGCCGTAGCGTCCGGTCAAGGTGGTGGTGACGGTGTTGCGCTTGACTTCACGCACATCAATGAGCCCGATCAGCAGCGCCGGAATGATGGTGTAGCCCACCAGTGAAATCCGGTTGCTTGACGAATAGCCGTACTGCAGGCCGGGCTCCAGCACATATTTGCCACGCGGTGTCAGGATGCCTGGTTGCTCGAAGATTTGCGCCATCTGCTGGACGGGCCCTTGCGTGGGCGCCTGGCCAACCGGTTTCGACTGGGCCGCCGGTGCGGCTTGCGCCAGCGCGGCGGCCTGGGCATCGGGCACGGGACTGACACCCGTGGCACGTTGCGCGCCGAGTGCCTCGGTGCCCAGCACCCGCTGAATCTCGACCAGTTTGGCATCGGCCTCGGCCACCTGCCGCTTGATGGCGTCGAGATGCCGGGTTTGCTCGACGATCTGCGCGCGCAGCACGTCAAGGTCTGCCGGCAGCGGATCTGCCGCGTGTGCCAAACCGCCGCAACAAACAGTCAGCAGCCCAAGGAGGGGGCCGTGCGGGCGGCTAAGGTGTCGTGTCGACCTGGTTTTCATCATGTGAACTCCTCAGTGTGTAGGCCATACAAACCTGTTGAATCTGACATCTTCTTGTTAGCGCATCGCCGCCACGTTGTGCTTGTGCATCATGCGGTAGAACGTCACCCGGGACACACCGAGCTGGCGCGCTGCCTGCGATACGTTGTAGGCATTGGTGCGCAGGCTGTGCTCGACAGCGGCACGGTCTACCGTGGCTCTGGCGTTTTCCAGGGTCGTTTCTGTGTGGCTTGCGGTGTAGGCCTCCAGCCCGAGGTCGGCAGCGCTGAGAAGTTTGTTGTCGCTGAGGACGACCGCGCGGTGAACCCGGTTCATGAGTTCACGCACGTTGCCTGGCCAGTGGTAGGTGTTCATCGCCTGCATGGCCTGCGCGCTGAACCCGTTCGCCCTGGCGCCCCGGTGGCCATCGGCACTTTTTTTGAGAATGGCCTCGGCCAACAGGCCCACGTCTCCCTCACGTTGGCGCAAAGGAGGCAATTCCAGGTGAAGCACGTTCAAACGGTAATACAAGTCCTCGCGGAAACGACCGGCACGCACGGCTTCAAACAGGTCGACGTGGGTCGCCGCAATGATCCGGAAGTTGACAGGAATGGCCTGTGTGGACCCGACCCGGGTGATGTTGCGCTCCTGGATCACCCGCAGCAGATTGGCCTGCTGGCTCAAGGCCAGGTCGCCAATCTCGTCGAGGAACAGGCTGCCCCCGTTGGCCGCTTCGATGCTGCCGATCTTGCGGGCTACTGCACCGGTAAAAGAACCCCTTTCATGACCAAACAGCTCCGACTGAATCAGGTATTCCGGAATGGCGGCGCAGTTGACCACCACAAATGGACCGTCGGCGCGTTGGGAGTGTTTGTGGATGCCCTGCGCCACCAGTTCTTTGCCCGTCCCCGTTTCGCCGCCGATCAGGACCGGGAGATCGGCCGTGATGACTTTTTCCAGGCGCTGAAAAAAATCCTGCATCAACGGGCTGCGACCAAAGAGGCCGAAGCGGCCGGAACTCCCGTTGTCCTTGCCGTTCAGCGAGAGCCTCAGGTTCGCTTTGCCACACGCATGGCCGACGGTCATGAGCAAGCGTTGCGGGTCGATGGGGAGCGTGTGATAGTCGTGAAAGGCGTACAGCACAAAGGCTTTGAAACTGGGCGATGCGAGGGATTGGGCGGTCACAACAGCGATCCACTCGATGTGGGTGGCCGAGGCCACCAGCGATTCGACGGACTCCTGACGCAGCGGCGCTGCTGCATCGAATACGACCAGCCCCACCGTGCAGGGCTGTCTGAGAAGCAACTTCTTGGCATCCTCCACCGACGCGACACAATGAACCTGGACATCGGAACCGGCTTCTGCACGCAAGTCGTTGCTGACGTCGCCTTGAGGGTCAATGGCCACTACGCTGCGGCTGGACATGTGTTTTTTCTCCTCGGATGGTTAATCCAGGCACGCGCCAACAGTGGCCGTGTCTTTAGCTCCGTCTATGAGCGTAGCTGCGAGGCGTTGGTGTGTGAATCAGGGCGCACACGTACGGGCGCTGTCCAACACCCGCGGGTCAGATCGTCAGTGGTGTCTGGTCATGCCACCGTCTGCACACTCGCGACGCATTGGCGGCCGTTGGCTTTGGCGACATAGACGCTTTCGTCTGCCGCTTTGAGCAGGGCTTCAAAACCCGTCATGTCGCTCTGGCGGGCCGCCACACCCACGCTGATGCTGCCCAGCCAGAAGCTGCTGCCTGCGGGCACACGCAAGGCCGACACGTCGCGGCACACCTTTTGGGCGGTCAACCAGGCGCCTTGCAGGGGCGTGTGGGCGCAAATGATCAGAAACTCGTCACCGCCGAGGCGGCACACCAGGTCATCATTGCGTACAGCGTCCTGCAGGGTATGGGCCAGTTGGCGCAGCACCGCGTCGCCCGCATCGTGGCCACAGGTGTCATTGATTTTCTTGAAGCCGTCGGCATCGATCATCATGCAGGCCAATGGTGTGCCGTGTTGCAGCGATGCCTGCCATTCGCGCTCCAGCACCTGCATGGCCATGCGCCGGTTGGGCAGGCCGGTCAGTACATCGGTCATGGCGATGGTTTCCAGCCGCTGGTTCAGCGCCTGAAGCTCCTGGGTGCGATCGGCCACGCGGGCTTCCAGGGTTCGGTTCAGCTCAAACAGCGCCCGGCTGCGTTCTGACAACTGGTGCACCAGCCGATGCATGGCTTGCAGCAGCGTGGCGGTGGCGGGGTCGCGGGTCTTCTGGAAGGCATCCAGCGCCTCTTGCGCCGGTGTACCGGCCTGGGCAGCCTGCATCAGCCAGGTCATGAGCCGGTCGGTGCCCAGAATGTGAAAAGCCAGCCAGTTTGACAAAAAATTCAGCAGCGCCGTGGCGGCCTCACGGTTGTCGCCCGCCATGCTGGTGTGCATGTGGACCAAATCGGCCAGAAACTGGGCGTGCTCATGGCGGTGGTGCTCGATATGGATGGCGTACACACCGCGCTGCTCCATCAGCGCTTCTTCTTCGCGGAAGTGGTAAATCGTGTAGCGTTTGAGATCTTGAAACAGCGCCTCGATCTCGGCTGCGCTGGCACCTTGCGGGCGCATCAGGGCATGACCAAACCGGTTGATCATGTCCACCAGGGCATGGTGCTGGTCATCAACCGTGGGCAGCCCGGTCAAAAAACACGGATCCCAACGAAATGCTTTCATCGCATCCTTTTCCTTTATGTGCAGTCCGGCAGTTTAGAGCCCGCATTGTTGCACCAGGACCAGTCAAAATGCTGACATGTCTGAATCCTCCCCACCCCATCAGGCCCTGCCTGCACCGCAACCACCCGCCCAGCCGCGCAACCCGCTGCACGGTGTGACCCTGGAAACCATGGTGACCGCGCTGGCGGACTTTTATGGCTGGGACGGGTTGGCCCAGCGCATCCCGGTGCGTTGTTTTGCGCTGGACCCGAGCGTCAAGTCCAGCCTGAAATTCCTGCGCAAAACGCCCTGGGCGCGCGAGAAGGTTGAAGGGCTGTACCTGTTCATGTTGCGCGAGATTCGCAGAAAAGGCTGATCCGCCCAAGGTCCGCCGGTCGGGGTGCTGGCAGACACCTGTCTTGTGTTCGCATGCGCACAGACACCCTCCTGAGTACTGACGAAGATTGGGCAACATGTTCTGCCCAAGCAGGCCGTGCAAGCTCCCCCCAACGGTTTGACAACTCAGGAAACACCATGACACCCAAATTCTTCACCACCTCGCTGTTGGCATCGGCCCTCTTTTTGGGTCTGGGCCTGGCCCCGGTCATGGCGCAAGGCACGAACACACCAGCCATTGACCGCGCGCAAGAAGCGATCAGCGCCCGCATCCAGCAAGGCATGGCGTCGGGCCACATCACGCCCTCCGAGGCCAGGGAACTGCTGCGCCGTGACCGCGACATTGACCAGCGCGAAAGCCGCTTCAAAGCCAATGGCAGCACCACACCCCAGGAGCGCCAGCAATTGCGCGCCGACGTGGACAGCCTGGGCAACGAAGTGGAGCGCCTGATGATGAACAACAGCTATGTTCAGCCACCGGCCAACAACGCGGGCACCACCACCGGCATCGACAACCGCCAGCAAAACATCAGCCAACGCATTGATGAGGGCGTGCGTTCTGGCCGCATCACCCAGCGCGAAGCGCGCAGGTTGCACAGAAGCGAGCGCGAGATTGCCCGCCACGAAGTTGCCTACAAGCGCGACGGTGTCGTGACCCCGCAAGAACGCCGCCAGCTGCGTGAAGAACTGGTCCGGTTGAACGACGAGTTGAACCGGATGATGCGCAACGACCGCGGCGACCGCAACAGTTACAACCAGCAGCGTTGATCACGCGGCGGGTGGGCGTGGCAATTCCAGCCCGCCACCCGCGCGGCGCTCAGAGCGTCTCAAGCCGCTGGCGGGCTTGCTGCGCTTGGGCTTGCAGCGCCGCCAGCTCGTCAGGCGGCATCTTGGCCAGCTGGCGGTAGGCCATGCCAATGCGCGGGTTGTTTTTGAGTCTGTCGGTGTTGCGCTGGTAAAAGTCCCAGTACAGCGCGTTGAACGGGCAGGCGGTGTCGCCCAGGCGCTGTTTTTTGTCATAGGCGCAGCCTTTGCAGTAGTCGCTCATGCGGTCGATGTAGGCGGCGCTTGACACATAGGGTTTGGTGGCCAGCAGGCCGCCGTCGGCAAACTGGCTCATGCCCAGCGTGTTGGGTAGCTCCACCCATTCAAACGCGTCGATGTACACCCCCAGGTACCAGCGGTGCAGCGCCTGCACATCCAGCCCAGCCAGCAGCGCAAAGTTGCCAATCACCATGAGGCGCTGAATGTGGTGCGCGTGGGCGTTGTGCAGCGAGGTGGTGATGGCGGCGGCCAGGCAGTTCATACGCGTTTCACCGGACCAGAACCACTGCGGTAACGGCGTGGCATGACCAAAGAAGTTGCGCTGGTCATAACCAGGCATTTGCGCCCAGTACATGCCGCGCACGTACTCGCGCCAGCCGATGATCTGGCGGATAAAACCCTCGGCAGCGGCCAACTCGACCCGGCCTGCGCGCCACTCGGCCTCGACCCGGTTCACCACCTCACGGGGCCCAAGCATCTTCACGTTGAGCGAAAAAGATAGCAGACTGTGGAACAGCCGCCAGGCCTTGCGGCTCATGGCGTCCTGATAGTCGCCAAAGTGCGGCAGGGCGTGGGTGATGAAGTGGTCCAGCTGCTGCAGCGCCTCGGCACGGTTGACTGGCCAGCGGATGTTGTCGGCAGCGGGCTCGCCAAAACTCTGCACGCCTGCGGCCTGAATGCTTTGCCACAGTTGGGCGTGGTCATGGCGCGGCCTCAGGTCCGGCGGCTCGGGCGGGGTGCCTTTCCAGGGTTTGCGGTTGTCCGCGTCAAAGTTCCACTGGCCACCCGCAGGTTTGTCCGGCCCGTCGATCAGCACCCGGTGGCGTTTGCGCATGTGGCGGTAGAAGGTTTCCATCAGCCAGGGCTTGCGCTCGGCAAAAAGGGCGGCGGCTTCGTGGCGCTGGGTGTAGAAGTGCGCGCTATCGACCTGCGTGCTGGTGATGTTGATGGCGTCTGGGCTGGAGGTTAGGAAGTCTTTCAACTGCTGGTCCAGCCGGTATTCATCCGGGTCCTGGTAGTCGAAGACTTGGGGCTGGTAGAGCGCAAAGAGCGTGCTCAGGTTACCGGTCAGGCTCTGCAGATTGGCCGGGTCGTCAATGGCCAGGTAATGCACGCGGTGGCCTTGCGCCTGCAGCTGCCGAGCCAGCTCACGCATGCCGGCAAAGATGGCGATGATTTTTTGTGCATGGTGCAGCACGTAGTCCGTTTCCTGGCGGATTTCCATCAGCACATACACCACGCCCGCGTCAGTGAAAGCAAACCACGGGTGCAGCGGGTTGAGCTGGTCGCCCAGAATCAGGCGCAGGGTGTGGGTGGGCGGGGTGGCGTTGGCGGCGCCACCCGATGGGTGCGCGGCCTGCGGTGGTGAAAGGTGGCTTGGGTTCACGGTGGTTTTGTGCAGTCAGTCAGTGGCCGCCATAAGCGCCGGTCAAGGCCATTCGGGTCATGGTCCTGGGTCTGTTTGGCGATGATAAAGCGCCGCCCGCCGCGTAGGCCGGTGCCCCATCGTTTGCGCAGAGCCTGTCCTGCGCCGGCCGGACCGCCACGGTACTTGTGTCAGGTCAATCAACGTGCGATTGGGCGTTTGTTCGCGCACGACCTAGGGATAATACGCATTGTCCTCAAGCAGAGGATGTCGGCTTCCTTATGTGGCCTGGCTCAAACTGATGTGGCCTGGCTCAAACAGCCACAGGCAATCCACACGTGCAACCCCTTGAACAGACCACCCTGAGGCAAGCCTTTACCAGCAAGGAGTCTTTAGCGTGGAAGTATTCAAAGCGGATGTGGCCATTGTGGGTGCCGGTGGCGCCGGATTGCGAGCGGCGATTGCTGTCGCACAGACAGACCCCAAGCTCAAGATTGCCCTGATCTCCAAGGTCTACCCGATGCGCAGCCACACGGTGGCAGCCGAGGGGGGGTCAGCCGCAGTCACCCAGTCACATGACAGCCTGGAGCACCATTTCAATGACACCGTGGGGGGCGGCGATTGGCTGTGTGAGCAGGACGTGGTGGAGTTTTTTGTCGGCCAGTGCCGCGAAGAAATGGTGCAGATGGAGCACTGGGGCTGCCCCTGGAGCCGCAAGGCCGATGGCCACGTGAATGTGCGCGCCTTTGGCGGCATGAAGATCGAGCGCACCTGGTTTGCTGCCGACAAGACCGGCTTTCACATGCTGCATACGCTGTTCCAGACCTCCATCAAATACCCGTCCATCCAACGTTTTGACGAGCATTTTTGTGTGGATCTGGTGGTGGACGAGGGTCGTGTCCAAGGTGTGGTGGTCATCGACATGGCGTCCGGGCAATTCACGCTGATAGAAGCCAAATCCGTCATCATTGCCACAGGTGGTGCCGGACGCGTGTTCCGCGAAAACACCAATGGCGGCATCGTCACCGGTGACGGCATGGCCATGGCCTATCGCCACGGGGTGCCACTGCGCGACATGGAATTTGTGCAGTACCACCCCACCTGCATGCCGGGCACCGGCCTGCTGTTTACCGAGGCCTGCCGGGGTGAAGGCGGTTTGCTGCTGAACAAGGACGGCTACCGCTACTTGCAGGACTACGGCCTGGGCCCGGCCGAGGACAAACCACGCAACAAGGCCATGGAACTCGGTCCGCGTGACCGCCTGAGCCAGGCCTTCTGGTATGAGCAGCAAAAAGGCCGCACCATCGAAGGGCCTCACGGCTCGGTGGTGCACCTGGACTTGCGCCATTTGGGTGAAGCCTATCTGCGTGAGCGGCTGCCGCAAATCTACGAGTTGGCCGAAGAATTTTTGGGTGTGGACCCCGCCCACACGCCCATTCCCGTGCGCCCGGCAGTGCACTACACGATGGGCGGCATTCTGGTGGATGGCAACTGCGCCGCACCACTGGCGGGCCTTTACGCCGCTGGTGAATGTTCCAGCGTCGGCCTTCATGGCGCCAACCGTCTGGGGTCCAATTCATTGGCCGAACTGTGTGTGTTTGGCAAGGTGGCCGGGGTAGAAGCAGCCAAGTTTGCCAAGTCCGTGGGGGCAGGCAAGTCGGGTAGCCTGCTCAAACTGGCAGAGCACATCGCGCAAAGTGCCACCGCCATGGTCAGCAACACCAAGGGCAAAGAGCGCATTGCCGACTTGCGCAAGGAAATGGCCCAGTCCATGGAAGACGGTTGCGGCATCTACCGCCTGGGTGACAGTATGCAGGCCACTTGCCACAAAATAGACGAACTGCGCGAGCGCTTCAAAAACGTCAACATTGAGGACAAATCCAGCGTCTGGAACAGCGAATGGTTGCTGGCCATTGAACTGGGTTACCAGCTCGACGTGGCTCAGGCGATGGCGTATTCGGCCATCAACCGCAAGGAATCACGGGGTGCCCACCAGCGCCTGGATGGTTTTGCGGCACGTGACGATGTGAACTTCCTGAAGCACACACAAGCCCACTACACCGGTGCGGGCGCACCACGCATCGACTACGGCGATGTGAAGATCACCAAATCCCAACCGGGAACCCGCGCTTACGGCGCCGCTGGCGAGCAGGCCGACAAGGACCGCAAAGCCGCACAGGAAAGGAACGCCAACCATGTCTGATGTTGCGCCCATCAAAAAAGTCATACCGATCGCCAAACTTGAGCGGATCATCGAGATGGATGTGCTGCGATACCGTCCCGAGCAGGACGAAAAACCTTTTCTGCAGACCTTCAAGGTGCCGTTTACCGATGACATGTCGGTGTTGCAGGGCTTGCAGTACATCAAGGACTACCTCGACGGCAGCCTGAGCTACCGCTGGTCATGCCGCATGGCGATTTGCGGCAGCTGCGGCATGATGGTCAACCGCAAACCCAGCCTGTCGTGCAAAACCTTTCTGCGCGACTATTACCCTGGCAAGGTCACCATCGAACCCCTGGACCACTTTCCGATCGAGCGCGACCTGGTCATTGTGATGGATGATTTCATTGAAAAGCTTGAGCGCATCCACCCCTACATCATCCCGGCCGAACCTCGCACGCTGGCCGAAGGTGAGTACCTGCAGACACCTGCACAGCGCGACGTGTACGAACAGTTCAGCTCCTGCATCAACTGCATGCTGTGTTATGCCGCTTGCCCTCAGTACGGGCTGAACCCCAAGTTCGTCGGCCCTGGCATCATGGCGCTGCTGCACCGCTACAACGTGGACAGCCGCGATGGTGGCGCCGAGTTGCGCAATGAGCTGGTGCGCTCCGAAGAGGGTGTATTCAACTGCACCGCCGTGGGCTACTGCTCCGAGGTTTGCCCCAAACATGTGGACCCGGCCAACGCAGTGAACATCGGCAAGACCGAAGCCGCCAAGGACTATTTCCTACGTTTTGTCTCCCCCAAAGCACAGACCTGTATCAAAGGAGAAAGCCAATGAGCAAAGCAGAATCCAAACGCCGCCCCTACGTGCGGCCCATGGACGGGTGGTGGAAAAAGAACCCGTTTTTTGTCGAGTACATGGTGCACGAGGCCACGGCCCTGTTTGTGGCCGCCTACGCCGCCGTGCTGCTGGTGGGTGTGGTGCGACTGTCGCAGGGTGAGACGGCCTGGAATGGCTGGCTTGAGGCGCACACGAGCCCGCTGGCCGTCGTCTTTCATCTGGCGGTACTGGTCGCCATGCTGTATCACAGCTGGACCTGGTTCAAGATCATGCCGCGCACCCTGCCGCCCATCATGGTGGGTGGCAAGCGTGTGAGTGCTGCCGCCATCACAACGATTGGACTGGCGGCTGCAGGCATGGCCAGCCTGCTCATTTTGGTACTTGCCTGGGGGATGGGACGATGAACACCCCACTGAAACGATCCAACGCGCCGATTTTCTGGGCCCTGTTTGGCGCTGGCGGCATGCTTTCTGCCCTGTTTGGCGCGGCGCTCGTGTTCATTACCGGCATTGGCGCGCCCTTGGGGCTCGGGATCAGCCCGACTGCACTGAGTTACGCCAATGTGCATGCACTGGCCACCAACTTCATCGGCAAAGGTTTTTTGCTGGCCGTGGTGGTGCTGTTTTTGTGGCATGCCGGCCACCGCATCTTTCACAGTCTGCATGACATCGGCATTCACGCTGGCACGGGTGCCAAACTGGTGTGTTATGGCCTGCCGTTGCTGGGCACCGTGGTGGCCAGCTACAGCTTGCTGCGAATCGGGTTCTGAGCAGCGCGATCTATCCATCATCTTGGCACCTTGCGCTGCACCTGTGCAGGCGCGAGGTGCCAGGATTGCTGTGATTTAAATGTCACGCCGACACGCCGACACGCCGACACGCCGACACGCCGACACGCCGTCACGTGGGCCATCGCTGCGGGATGTGTGTGAAGCGCAGGAGGTGGGCGAGGGCGTGGAGGCTTGGCCGTTGCGCCGTCGACGCATCGCACTTAGCCGACAACACCGTGCTGCAAACGCTCAGACGTTTTGCCACAGTCGCCGGTAGCGGCCGTCCGGGTCATGGTCTTGGGTTTGTTTGGCGGGGTTGAAGCGCCGCCCGCCGCGTGGGTCGGTGCCAAGACCTGCGATGTAGAGCCAGTTGCCCTGGTTGCTGTAGATGTCAAAGTCCACCAGTTGCGATTCAAACCAGGCGGCACCGGCGCGCCAGTCGCCGCCCAAGTCATAGATCAAATAGCTGGCCACCACCTGGCGCATGCGGTTGGAGAGGTAGCCCGTGCCGCACAGTTCGCGCATGGCGGCGTCGACAAGCGCCTCGCCGGTTCGGCCCTGACACCAGCGTTGCAAGGCCTCGGTTTGGGCTGCGGGGCTGCGTCGCACGCCTGCGTTGTCGGCCGCTGTGGCTTGGGCGCCCTCCAGCTGGCGCAAGCCTTGGGCGTGGTACAGCCGCGCGCCGTATTTCAAGTGCAAGAACCGAAAGTAGTCCCGCCACAGAAGTTCAAACCACAGCCAGTACGTGCCGTCGTTGGCGCCCCATTCGGCCTCAAAGGTTTTGAGCTGCGCATAGATCGTGCGCGCTGACAGCGCCCCGCTGGCCAGCCAGGGCGAGAACTTGCTGGAAAAGCCGGTGCCGCTGAGCTGGTTGCGTGTGGCTTTGTAGCTGTGCGGCAGCTTGGCCGCCAGGTAACGCCGCAGATGCGCCAGCGCCGCAGTTTCACCACCTGCCCATTCTGGTCGGTGGTAGGGAAAGGACGAGTGCACCTCGGGCTCCCCCAAAGTGAGCGCAGCCAGCGCTTGCTGACGTGGCGGTGTCTGAGCCTGATTTTTTTCGATGAATTGGGTGATGGCCGGGCTGTCCAACTCTGGCAGGGTGGGCAGTGCGGTGGGCTCGGGCAGCGGCGCGGGCGCAGTCAACCCCGCCTTTTCCACCCGCTGGCGAAAGGTGCTGAACGCATCGGGCAAATCACTTGTGGCAAATGGCAGTTGTGCGGGGTCGAGCAGGCTCGACTGCCAGACGGTCTCGACCGTTAAACCGGTGGCGCGCAAGGCCGCAATTGAAGCCTGTTCCTCAGGCGCGGCAATGTCTTCGCTCACGATGTGCGTGGCGCCCAGCGCGTGGCACAGCGCGGGCAGTGTGGTGGCCGGTGCGCCCACCAACTCGACCAGACGGCTGCCGTGCACTTGCAAACGCGCGGCCAGATCGTCCAGCGCGGTGCGCAAAGTGCGCTGCCGATGCAGCCCCACGCGCGCAAAACCCCAGCGGGTGACCTCAGGCGGTGCGTGGCAAAACACCGGCAACAGCGTCTGGCCAGTGCGCTGCGCCAGTTGGGTGGCGTGCGCCAGAGCAGGTGCATCAGTCAGGCGCAGATCGTTGCGAAACCAGTAAATCACGGGTGCCATGCGCTCGGGCTTGTCTCGGCCTGGGTCTTATTTGTCCGCCGCTGGCTTGGCGCTTGCGCTGACCGCTGCGGGGGTGCCCGAGCGGCGGCAGCGCTCGCTGCAATAGACGACCTGCGCCCAATCCCGCTGCCACTTCTTGCGCCACGCAAACGCCAAGCCACACACCGGGCAGGTTTTGCTGGGCAGGTCAGATTTTTTGCGCATTTTCATGGGGTGTGTCCATCAAACCAAGCCCGCTGCTGGCGCGGGTGGCAGGTCATTGTCAGTCGCCATGGTCAGGGATTGCTAACATGTGTCAAATTGGTGATCAGTACCTTGAGCGCTACCTAAACCACCTGTGACTGCGGGGCATCAAACAAGCTGATCTGGCGGCCGTCTGCGGCGGGTCTGGGACGGGCGCGACTTGGACCGCCATCACGCTCTTTGCGCGAGCCGTGTTTGTCGACAATGGCGGCTTTGGCAGCGCGCACCTCGGGTTGTTTGCGCAGGCTGTGCAGGCGGTCTTTGGCGCTGCGGGTGGCGGCGTCCAGCGCCACCACTGGCAGCGGCCAGGCATCGGGCGCACCGGCGGGGGCATCGGCACTCACGCGCACACCGCAGGCTTGCTGCACGCTCTCAGGCATGCGCCAGGGTTCCAGCAGCCAGCTATCGGGCACGCGGCGCAGGGCCGGGCACCAGCAGCGCACAAAAATGCCTTTTGGATCATGGTCTTGCGCCTGCTTGACCGGGTTGTAAACGCGTGTGGTGTTGATGTCGGTGGTGCCGCTCTGCATTTGCATCTGGCTCCAGTGGATACCAGGCTCGTAGTCCAGAAACTGGCGCGCCAGCCACTGGCCAACCGGTTGCCAGTGCAGCCACAGCGGGTACGCGGCCACCGACACCAGCATCGCGCGCATCCGAAAGTTGAGCCAGCCGGTTTCACGCAGCATGGCCACGCAGGCGTCCACCATCGGCCAGCCGGTGCGGCCTTGGGTGAGGGCAGCAAAGTGGACCGGGTTGAAGTCGTTTTCACGCAGGCCGTCGTAGCCGCGGTGCAGGTTACGCCATTCCAGTTCGGGCTCGGATTCGAGCTTCTGGATGAAGTGGCAGTGCCAGTGCAAGCGGCTCAAAAAGGCGTCCAGTCCTTTGGCGGCATCGGGATGCTGTGCCGCGAGTTGCAGCCGCTTTTGCGCGGTGGCCTGCACCAGCTCGCGCAAGCTCACCGCGCCGAGCGACAAGTAGGGCGACAGGCGCGAACAGGCCGTGGGTGCGCTCAAGGGCGACGAGATGCCGCCCCGGTAGTGGCGACAGCGGTGGTTCAAAAAGTCGTCCAGCACGGCAAGATCGATGCTTCGGCCACCGCGCTGGCGTTGCGGCGGGTCCCATGCATCCAGCCCCAGGTCGGGCGCGCCAGGCACCGGCTGCGCGGGCCAGGGGCTCGAATGGAACGTCAGTTCGGGGCAGGGCAGTTGCGGCGCTGCCGTGTGGGCCTGCCAATGGCGCAGCCAATGGTCGCGGTTGGTCAGGCGGCGCACCACGCCAAATTGGGGGAATTCCTGCCAGGTGACACCGTGCGAGCGGCACCAGCGCGCTACGGCTTTGTCACGCGCAAACGTGACGGCGTTGCCAGTTTCCTCATGCGAACACAGGCGATCAAAAGCTACCAGCGCGTGCAGTTGCGCCAACACATCGGTCACTTCGCCGGTGCGCACATGCAGGCGGCCACCGAGCGCTTTGACGCCTTGGGCCAGCTCACGCAGGGTTTCCAGCAAAAACGCGTAATGCTGGTGCGCCGCATCGGGCTGCGCCCACAGGCTGGGCTCGATCACAACCAGGCACAGCACCGGCCCATGCGTGGCCGCGGCATGCAGGGCAGCGTGGTCGTGCAGGCGCAGGTCGCGCTTGAACCAGACGACGCTACACGGCATCGGTTGGGTGCGGATCAGCTTCGGCCCTGGGCTGCGTCAGGTGGTGCATTGGCTTCGATTTCTGCCGCTTCCAGGCCTTTTTCTTCCGGGTCTGGCGGCTGGCTGGCTGCCGACTGCGGGGCGCACATCTCATCGCCGTTCCAGCGTTGGCCGCACCAGCACAGGCCTTCGGCGTTGATCATGCAGGTGCCGGTGCCGCAGCAGCGTGTGTCCTCGGTCATGGTGAAACTCCTTGGGCGGTGTTTGAATGTAGTGACTAAAAGCGGGTGGCGGGGCTGGCCTCAGGCGGCAAACAGGGCCGCCAGGCACAGGCAAGCCAACACAGTCAGGCGCAGGCGCATGGGCAAATACCAGCCCGGCAGGTTGATGACGCGCGCCAGGCGCAGGTCTTGCCGGTAATGCGCCAGCAGGCCAGCGATCAGCAGGGTGGCACCCGCCTTGGGCACCATCAACAGTGCCACCCAGCCCAGCAGCGAAGGCACCACGCTCCAGAGGTACAACGCGTGATGGGTTCTGTCTTGCAGTTGCGGGTGGGCCATGGCAAAGCCCCAGTGCAGTGCGCCGACAAAGCTCAAAATCACCGCGCCATACCCCAGCAGCGCCCGCGTCCAGGTGGTGGCATACGTGGGCTCAAACACGTTGGCCAGTGCCAAAACCACAAACGGAATCAGCCCGCCATATCCCAGCCAGGTGACCACAGAGGGGCTGGAGGTTGAAGAAGTCATGGGCAAAAGAAGGTTGAAAGGGTGTCACATTGTGATGCAAGCGCAGCACCGTAAAAGACGTTTTGCAGGCAAAACCGGCCCCTGGCCACGGCTTTTGCCGGGCCATGGCGACGGCACATGCGCAAACGGTTATCTTCCAGACATTGAGGCCGACGGCACCCGCCCGGCCCACTGAAAGACATGCCATGCCACACGCTTCAACCGTTTCAACCGTTTCAACCGTTTCAACCGTTTCCCCAGCACCGCAGCAGGCGCTGCGCCGTGCCACCTTGCGAGCCCTGGGCACCTTGCTGTTGTTGGGCGCCGCCATGTTTTACGCCAACCGCGCGCAGGCGCAAGACCCGGCACCGGGCACTGTGGCGGCGGGCCAGGCGGCGGCGATTTTTGCTGGGGGCTGTTTCTGGTGTGTCGAGGCTGACTTTGACAAGCTGCCGGGCGTGATTTCCACCACCTCGGGCTACATCGGCGGCAACAAAGCCAACCCCACTTATGAAGAGGTGTCCCTTCACACCACCGGCCACGCCGAAGCGGTGAAAATTGTTTTTGACCCCGCCAAGGTGAGCTACCGCCAGTTGGTGGACCATTTCTGGCACACCATCGACCCCACCACCAAAGACCGCCAGTTTTGCGATTACGGCTCGCCTTACCGCACCGTCATCTTTGCTGTCAACGGGGAACAACTGGCGCAAGCCAACGCCTCCAAGGCGGCGGTTGACAAGTCCAAACCGTTCAAGGAACCCATCGTCACCGAGATCCGTATGGGAACCGACTTTTACCCGGCCGAGGCTTACCACCAGGACTATTACAAGAAAAACCCCTTGCAATACAAGTTTTACCGCACCAGTTGCGGGCGCGATGCCCGACTGAGCAGCCTGTGGGGTGACCGGGCTGCCAAGTAACCTTGCACAGGGCTGTGTCATCCCGGGCACCGACCTGGGAACCCTGCATTGAGAGCCGTTGCCATCGTCTTTCATGCGTTGTGGTGGTTTCGCTGCCAGGAGTGCAGTTAGAGCCAGCCGTTCAAACCTGGTGGGCGGCATGCCGCTGACGGCCTTTGCGGCCTAAACTGACTGCATGATGAAGCACATTCACCCCCCTCCCGCGAGCGTGCTGCAGGATGCCCTGGCGCTGCAGCGTCAGGCCTACCTGGCCCACCCCGTGCCCAGCCTGCAAGAGCGCACACAAGACCTGCGCACGTTGCAGCGGTTTGTGCGTGAGCATCAGGATGCGTTGTGCGATGCCATCAGCGCGGACTACGGCCACCGCTCGCGCCACGAGACGTTGCTGGCAGAAATCTTCCCGACGGTGGACGGTGTGGACCACATCCTCAAGCATTTGCGTGGCTGGATGCGCGCGCAGCGCCGGGGGGTGGACTGGCGCAACTTTCTGGGTGCCAGCAACCGGGTGATGCCGCAACCGCTGGGCGTGGTGGGCGTGATCGTGCCGTGGAACTTTCCGCTGAACCTGAGTTTGGTGCCGCTCTCGTACATTTTTGCCGCAGGCAACCGCGCCTTGGTCAAGATGAGCGAGAACTCGCGCTATCTGGCGGCGTACTTGATCAAGCACATGCCGCTTTACTTTCCGCCTGAGAAGCTGCAGTTTTTTGACGAAACCGGTGGGGTGGGCGTGGAGTTTTCCAAGCTCAAGTTTGACCACCTGCTGTTCACCGGCAGTGGTCAGACCGGCCGCGCGGTGATGGCCGCTGCCGCGCAGAACCTCTGCCCGGTCACGCTGGAGCTGGGTGGCAAAGCCCCGGCCATCGTCTGCGACGACTTTCCCTTGCAGCTGGCGGCTGAGCGCATCCTGTTTGTGAAACTGCTCAACGCCGGGCAAATTTGCACCACGGTCGACCACGCTTGGCTGCCCGCGGCCAAGGTGGACGCGTTTGTCGACCTGGCGCGCGGACTGGTGGCCAAGCGTTACCCGCGGCTGGATTCCCCCGACTACACCGCCATCATTGATCAGCGCGCGTTCAAGCGCCTGCTGGCGGCGCTGGACGATGCCCGAAATCGCGGCGCGCAAGTCCTGTCGTTGCTGGACGGCCCCGCGTTTGACCACCACAGCCGCAAGATTGCGCCGCACATCGTGCTGAACGCACCGCCCGATTGCCAACTGCTGCAAGGTGAAATTTTTGGCCCGATCCTGCCGCTGCGCGCCTACACCGACCTGGACGAGGTGATTGCCACCATCAACGCCGGGCCCCGGCCGCTGGCGGTGTACCCGTTCAGTTATGACAAGGCGCGGGTGCAGCACCTCATCAACCATGTGATGAGCGGTGGTGTCACCGTCAACGACGCGCTGTTCCATGTGGGCCAGCACGACCTGCCGTTTGGCGGTGTGGGCGATTCCGGCATGGGGCATTACCATGGCCAGGAAGGTTTTGAGACCTTCTCCAAAATGCGCCCGGTGTTCTACCAGACGCGCTTTAGCACCCTCAAGTTCCTGTGGCCACCGTATGGCAAGTTTGCGGACAAGGTGCTGGCGTTTTTGATTCGTTAACGTTAATAGCACACAGCGACAGTTCTCCGGCCCCCTCGCGGGATATGGCTGGAGTTGGGAGCTTGTTGGGGTGTTGCCGCTAAGGGTGGTGCGCCATCTGCCTCATCACGCGAATGGGTTCTGCGCCCGGTTACCACACCACCCGCCTTCGGTGGGTTTTACATCTTTGTCATCGGACCTAAATTGCGGCCAAGCGCTGCACCATATCCGGGAACTGCGCCACCATCCGAATCAGCAGCGCGGCCTGTGCGTTGGGTTTGGCCCGACCTTGTTCCCAGTTTTCAAGCGTTCGCGGGTTGGTGCGCAGGTAGCGCGCAAACACGGGGCGTGACAAATGCAGCTGTTCACGCACCTGTAGCACCTCTTGCGGCAACAGCACGGGCGCTGGCTTGCTTTCGACTTTGAAGGTGCGCAGCGTGAGCTTGCCTTCGCGTTCAGATTTCAACGCATCAAAACCCTCGGTCAGTTCAGCAAAAATATCGCGTTTATTGGCCATCATGTTCTCCATCTTGCAGTTGGCGAGATTCCAACGCCTGTTTCAATAGTTGCTTGAGCACTTTGCGTTGCGCTGCGGTCAGATCATCGGCTTGGTCTTTGTCATAGACCGTAAAAAGCCAAAACTGATCGCCCCCCGACCACCAGTAATAAATCACCCGCAGGCCGCCGCGTTTGCCCTTGCCGCGACGCGGGTCCGCTTGACGCAGCTTGCGCAAACCGCCTGTGCCCTCTATCACGTCACCTGCTGTTGGGTTACCCATCAGCTCGAGCTGCAACGACCTGTAGGCATCGTCATCCATGTAGTCTTTGCGGTTTCGCTCGAACGGCGGTAGTTCAACAAAGGTGGCTTTCATACGTAAATTGTACGTTAGTTGCGTATCTTTTTCGTGGGCGTGATCAACTCGAATTCGTTGAATGGAAATAGCCTCTAGCCTTTTTTAGATAAAGGTAGGTAGCTATGGTTAATGCAGTGATTTGAGCTGCTGGTTTGTGTGGCGCTAGGCGGGCGACGGGGTAACCGTTCTCCTGCCCCCTCGCGGGGTACAGTGTATGCGGCTGGGCATCCCATATTGAGTCGATGCAGATGATCAGGCATCGTCCCCACGAAGGAGATCGTGGAGATGATGAATCAAATATCGACAGTAGAGCGACCCCGGCGGCGCGAGTACAGCGCC
>NZ_JAJCTH010000006.1 GCF_020594515.1 Rhodoferax sp. U2-2l | reverse complement strand
TCCACTTGCTCCACCACCGACAGCTTAAAAGCCAACGTGTAGTCGCGCTGTGTGCGCTTCACTCCTGTATCCATCACACCTGCCCTTTCTTGACGGCAAATGTGTCAACTTCTGGCAGGACGGGTCAAACCCATAAAAAAAGCCCGAATCCATCGGGCTTTTTCCAGGGTGCACAGCGCCACTTATTGCAACGACACCTCAACCCGGCGCGCCTGGTCGTTGGACCCGGTGGCCAGCGTTTCCTCGGGCTTCTTCAGCTCAATGCTGTCGGCAGCCACACCCAGCGCCACCAGCGCCACCAGCGCATCGCGCACGGCAAAGGCACGCTGTTTGGCCAATTCGGCGTTCAGAGCGGCATCGCCGGTGGCATCATGAAAACCGCTCACCAACGCTTTTTGGCCGCTGGCCGTGCCGGTGACGATGGTCGCCAGCGCGTCGTTGGCGCCCGCTGCCAGATCGGCCTTGCCGGTGGCAAAGTAGAACTTGACCACGCCGTTTTCCACCACCACCGAGGCGCCGCTGGCGTCTGCCATCGCCACAGGTGCGGTACTCACGGCTGCGGCCTTGGCGGCGCGCTGCTTGCCGGTGTGATGCACCACCACACCAATCACCAGCGCGATCACCAGCGCGATCACACCAAACACCACACCCAGCACCTGGCCTTGGGTTTCGTCAGCTTCTGAAGACATCGGTTTAACTCCTTGTGAATGAACTGACGGCATTGTAAAAGCGGACCCCACCGCCAAGCTGACGCCTGGATCAGGAGCAGCTGACCCGGTTTCTTTATACTGACCGGATGAACCAACTCGCCGATTTACGCAAAAGTTACGAGCGCGCCGAACTCAACGAAGACGCCTCCCACGCCGACCCCCTGAAACAGTTTGAACAGTGGCTGGGTGAAGCCATCAGCGCCCAGGTGCCCGAACCCAACGCCATGACACTGGCCACCGTCGGCGCCAACCTGCGCCCCAGCACCCGGGTGGTGCTGATCAAGGGCTTTGATGCGCGCGGCATTGTCTGGTACACCAATTACGCGTCGCAAAAAGGGATGGAGCTGGCGGGCAACCCGTTTGCGGCGCTGCAGTTTCATTGGGTGGAGCTGGAACGCGTGGTGCGTATTGAGGGCCTGGTGGAAAAGGTCAGCGACGCTGAGAGCGATGCCTACTTTCACAGCCGCCCGCTGGACAGCCGCATCGGCGCCTGGGCCAGCCCGCAAAGCCAGGTGATCAGCGGGCGTGGCGTACTGGTGGCCAACGCCGCCAAATACGGCGCGCAGTTTTTGCTCAACCCGCCGCGGCCCCCGCACTGGGGCGGCTACCGCCTGATACCCGACAGCTGGCAGTTCTGGCAGGGGCGCAAAAGTCGCCTGCATGACAGGCTTCGCTACAGCCTGTTGCCCCATCAGGACCGGGGTGAGCCAGCATGGCTTCGGGAGCGTTTGGCACCGTGATCACCCTGGCGCCAGCCCGCCTGCCGCAAGACTTGGCCATTGTCAAACACCTGTTTCTGGCCTATGCCGATGGCCTAGGGTTCAAGCTGTGTTTCCAGAATTTCGACGAGGAACTGGCCACCCTGCCCGGCAAATATGCGCCTCCGCTGGGGCGTTTGATCCTGGCCCGGGACGGTGACCAAGCCGTGGGCTGTGTCGCGCTGCGGCCTGTGGATGCCCACACGTGCGAGATGAAACGCCTGTATGTGGCCCCCGGTTACCGGGCGCAACAGCTGGGCCGGTCACTGGTCGAGCGCATTTGCCAAGAGGCGCGCGAGGCGCTGTACCAACGCATCTGCCTGGACACGTTACCAACCATGACGGCGGCGCTGCGCTTGTACGACTCGCTGGGTTTCAAACCCGTGGCGCCCTATGTGTTCAATCCGCTGCCAGGGGCCATCTTCTTGGGGCTGGATTTGACCCAGCCGCCTGCCCCCAACGCCACACCGCGCAAGAATTCCGCCACGTAGGGCGGCAGGTCCAGCTTGGCCACCAGTGCGCTGAGTTGCGCCACATCGCGGGCGGCACCCAGATCATCTTGCATGTCGGTGGCGCTTTGCACGCCCTGCTTGACCCGTCGGCGGGGCAACACGTCCTGCAGGTGCTCGCTGCCATAACGCAAGCGCTTGGCCAGGATCCGCACGCGGTGCCACTGCTCGGCGGTGTCGGCCACCTGGCGCGCGGCGTCCAATTGTTGGCTCAAGCGATGCATCCGCTGCTTGGCCCAAGGGCGCAGCAACACCTTCGGGCCCGGCGCTGCCTGTTCGTCGTCGGACAGGCCTTCCAGCCACTGCACGATCGCCAGCAAACTGGCGCCCGTGGCGGGCGTTTGTAACGTCCGGCGAACGGTTGCGCGTTGCAGATCGGTCGCCTGCGTCACCACGGTCATCATGGCTTGCCAGGCCTGGGTGCGCTGCGTCTGGCCCAGCGTGAAGGCGTCGGCCAGCGCAGGCAAGGTCTCGGTGCGCGCCACATCCATGTTGCGCAACTCACCCAAAGCGTCCAACAGGGCCTGCAATGCAGCAGACGGCTTGGGCGCTGCTAGGGGCAAAAACTTCCTGAACAGCCGCAGCGCGCTTTTGAATCGCCGCCAGCCGACCCGGGCCTGGTGCACCACCTCGGGGTCATCCGAGTGGCGCAGGCTCTCCAGATTCTGGGTGAACTGTGCCAACGCGCTGCGCAGCACCTGCTGCACCATCTGCAACACCGGCATACGTTGGGTCAAACGCGGTAACTGGGCGCGGTGCGCCTGGTTCAGGCCGCCTTGCGCCAACAAAAACCCGCGCTGGGCCTTGCTCATGGTGGCCGGCAGCACGGCCACGGTGCGGGCAATCTGTTGCGCGATGGCAAACAGTGCGGCGGGCTGCCCGGCTTTGAGTTCCAGCTCCAGCTCACAAATGGGGGTGGTTTTGTCGTCGGCTTCAATCTGGCCCAGGTCCAGCGCCACTTCCACCACGCTGCCATCGCGCCTGCGCACCAGCCAGAGGGTGCGCTCAAACGCGGTCACAAAACACGGCGCCAGGGCGGCAAACAGGCTGCCGTCGGTGTCGATCTGTGACCACGGCGTGGCTTGCAGCGCCGGGCGGGACAAGGCGGCACCGTCCACCGGACTTTCCCATTCGCCGCGCTGGCTCAGCGCCGAAGTGTCGCTGGCGCCGGTCTTGAAGGTTTGCAGCCAGCGTGGCGAGAGGTCATCACCGACACGGCGCAGCCGCAGCACGGCGCGCTGCTGGCGCAGTTGTTGGTCCGGCGTGTCGTAATAAATGTTGTGCAAGCTCAGCTGCGCAGCCGTGCGTCGCGACAACAGCGCAACGCGCGCCAGTTGCTGGCGCAAGCGTTCGGCGTCGGCCAGCGGCAAACTCAGTTTAAGTTCCAGCTCTTGCGGTGCGGGTGGCGGGCTTGGCTTCATGGGGTGGCGCATGGTGAACAGCTCCAGAACGAAACCGGCAGTATCCCTCCAGACAGTGAGAGGGGCGTGACCGCCAATCACGCGGTCCTGGTTGGCCGGTTTACCCCAACCAGGACAGCAGCGACATCACCGCCGTGACCGTCAACAACCCCAGCACGGTGGACACGGCCAGGCTGGCGGTCACCAGCTCCTGCGCCACCTCGTAACGCTGGGCAAACAGGAACACGTTGGCGCCCATGGGCAGCGCGGCGGTGACGATCATCACCGTCAGCGGCAGGCCGGTCATGCCAAAAGCCAAGCCCAGCGCCGCCATCAGGCTGGGCAGCACCAGGTTTTTCAGCAGGCTGATGCCCAGCGCGGGGCTCAGGTGGGTGCCGATCCGCACCTGCGTCAGCATCGCGCCCACCAGCACCAGCGCCACCGGGCCAAAGGCGTTGCCCAGCAGCTGCAGCGGCCGGTCCACCACCTCGGGCAGCACCAGCCCGGTCTGTGCAAACAGCAGGCCCAGGATGACGGGCAGCGGCACCGGGTGGATGATGCCGCTCTTGATGGCGGAGAGCACCGTCAGCGCCATGTGCCGCTGGCCACCGCCACCGGCCAGGCGATCTTCACGCGCGCTCACCATCTCCAGCACCACGGTCGCGAGGGTCAGCAGCACCAGGGAGTGCACCGAAATCAGCGTGAACAGCGTGACCAGGCCGGCCTGCCCGTAAGCCAGGCCAATCAGCGGAATACCGATCATCACCGTGTTGCTGAAGGTGGCGGCCAGCGCCAGCACCGCGGCGCGGCGGTTCAGCCCGCGCGACACCATCACACCGACGAACAGCAGCAGCGCCGCCACAAAGTACATGGCCACCGGCTTGAAGTTGAGCTGCTCCACATGCACCGTGCTCATGGTGCGAAACAGCAGCGCGGGCGTGAGCACCATGAAGACCAGGTTGGACAGGTCTTTGGTCGCCTCGGCCCGGATGAAACCCGCCCGGCTTGCCAAAACACCAATCGCAATCAGAAACACCACCGGCAACAAGGCAGACACAACAGGGCTATTCATCGGGCAGGCGGGACGGGGTCATAAAGGGACGCATGAAAACACAAAAACCACCTCCGCACGGGCAGAGGTGGCTTCAAAAAAAATGGGGAGCACCGTCACGGGCCGAACGCCCGCTGTGCACAGGCTTACTTGCGCGGCTGATCGCTGGTTTCGGCCATCTTTTTTTTCAGCACCACGTAGGCATAGGCCAAACCCACCACCATGATCGCAATACCGCCAATGCTCATGAGGCCGTAGTCGGTGGAAAAAAGGTCTTGAAGTGCTTTCATGGTGGGTGTCCTTGTCAGTCAGCCTGGAAAAATCAAACCGCTCAGGGCAGCTAATGTGCACCACGCCCGCGCGGTTAAACCTGACATGGATCAAATCCGGCACACATTGCGCCGACTTATTGGCACCTTGGGTTGGGGTGTCTTTCACCCGGGTGAAAAATGCTCGATCGGGGGATTTATATTTGTACAAATACAATACAAGCCTGTGATGACACCGGACAGGCGGTGACCTGCCCTACCCAACCGGAGACACACCATCATGAAAAACGACAAGACCACGGCCACCGCGCCCCCGTTGGTGATTGCACTGATCAGCATCCACGGCCTGATTCGCGGCCACGACCTCGAACTCGGGCGCGATGCCGACACCGGCGGGCAAACCAAGTATGTGGTGGAGCTGGCAAAGGCCCTGGGCGACCACCCCGACGTGGCCAAAGTGGTGCTGCTGACGCGCCTGGTGGCTGACGCCCAGGTCAGCCCGGACTACGCAGTGCCGTTGGAGCCACTCTCAGCCAAAGCCAGCATCGTGCGGCTGGCGTGCGGCGCGCCCGGTTATGTGCGCAAGGAACTGTTGTGGGACTCTTTGGACAGCTTTTCCGACAACGCGCTGGCGTATTTCAAACAACCGGGCAACATGCCCGACCTGATCCACAGCCACTATGCCGATGCCGGGTACGTGGGTGCGCGCTTGTCGCACCAGTTGGGGATCCCGCTGGTGCACACCGGCCACTCGTTGGGCCGCAACAAACGCAAGCAACTGCTGGCCAGTGGCGTCAACCGCGCCGAGATCGAGTCCACCTACCACATCAGCCGCCGTGTGGAGGCCGAAGAAACCACGCTGGCCGCCGCCGAGCGGGTCATCACCAGCACGCAGCAGGAGATTGAGCAGCAATACGGCCTGTACGACTACTACCAGCCCCACGCCATGCGCGTGATTCCGCCCGGCACCGACCTGGCGGCCTTTTATCCGCCGCAAGACGGTGAGGACGATCAAGGCCTGGCCGATGAACTGGCCAAGTTTCTGAAAGAGCCGGGCAAACCGATCATTCTGGCGCTGTCGCGCCCGGACCCGAAAAAGAACATCATCTCGCTGATTGAAGCCTATGGCGAGTCGCCCAAACTGCAGCAGCTGGCCAATCTGGTGATCGTGGTAGGCAACCGGGACGATATCCAGGACATCACCGGCGTGACCCGAACCGTGCTCAACGACCTGCTGCTGGCCATCGACAAATACGACCTGTACGGCAAGGTGGCCTACCCAAAACACCACCAACCCGCGCAGGTGCCCTGCCTGTACCGGCTGGCGACCCGCTCGCACGGTGTTTTTGTCAACCCGGCGCTGACCGAACCGTTCGGGCTGACCCTCATCGAAGCAGCCGCCTGTGGCTTGCCGCTGGTGGCGACCGAAGACGGCGGGCCGATCGAGATCATCAAAAATTGCGACAACGGTTACCTGATCGACCCGCTGGACAAAGCCGCCATGGCCAAAAAGCTGCTGGCCATCTTGACCCGCAAAAAAGACTGGGCGCGTTTTTCAGCCAACGGCATGACCGGTGTGCGGCAGTTTTACGCCTGGCCGGCCCACGTCGACAGCTACCTGAGCGTGATCCGGCCGCTGGTTGACAAAACCGAGCCGGTGGTCAAGCTGACGTTGACCCGCCGGCCCAACCTGTTTCGCAAGCGGGCGCTGTTCAGCAGTCTGGATTTGAACCTGACCGGTGACCGTGCCTCGTTGGCGGAACTGATGAAACTGATCTACGACCAGCGTAAAGCGTTCATCTTCGGCATCGCCACCGGGCGGCATCTGGATGACACGCGGGCCGTGCTGCGCCAACACGGCATGCCCGAGCCCGACATCCTGGTCACCCACCAGGGCACCCAAATCCATTACGCGCCCGACCTGACACGCGACACCGCCTGGGAACGGCACATCAACCACCACTGGAACCCCCAGGAAATCCGCGACCTGCTGGCCGACATGGCCGGGCTCAGGATGCAACCCAAAAACAGCCAGAGCGCCTTCAAGATCAGCTACTTCATCGACCCGGCCAGCGCCGATGTGAACGACATCCGGCAACACCTGCTACGCCACGACCAGGCGGTCAACCTGGTGTTTTCGTTTGGCCAGTTTCTGGACATCCTGCCGGTGCGCGCCTCCAAGGGGCTGGCGCTGCGCTGGTGCGCCGACCAGTTTGGTTTTCCGCTGGAAAACACGCTGGTGGCTGGCGTCACACGGGCCGACGAAGACATGCTGCGCGGCAACACCATGGGGGTGGTTGTAGCCAATCCGTACCCGCCCGAGCTGTCCGGGCTCAGCGACGCCGACAAAATCTACTTCTCCAAAGCCCAATACGCGGCCGGCATTCTGGAGGCCATGCAACATTACCAATTCTTGACCGCCAGCCGCGGCAAGGCCGCCTGATGCGCCACCTCCTGCTTTGCACCGACCTGGACCGCACGCTGATCCCCAATGGCCGTGCGCCGGAATCACCCCAGGCCCGGCGCCTGTTTGCCAAGTTGGCCGCGTGCCCCCAGGTGACGCTGGCCTATGTCACCGGCCGTCATCAGGCGTTGATCCAGCAGGCCATGTTGGACTATGACTTGCCGACACCGGCGTTCGCGATCGCCGATGTCGGCGCCTCCCTCTATCAGGTGCGAGGCTGCCAGTGGCAGCGCTGGACGGCCTGGGACGACCACATCGCGCCAGACTGGGGCGGCACCAGCCACACCGAATTGCGTCAGCTGCTGAGCGGCATCAGCGCGCTGACCTTGCAGGAGCCGCACAAACAGGCGCGCCACAAACTCAGCTTCTATGCGCCAATGCAGACCGAGCCGCAGGCGCTGCTGGCGCAGATCGAGCCGATCTTGCGGCGCCACGGCGTGCGGGCCAACCTGATCTGGAGCCTGGACGAAGCGACGCAGCAGGGCCTGCTGGACATCCTGCCAGCGCGTGCCAACAAGCTGCACGCCATCGCGTTCCTGATGGCGGCGCAGGGTTTTGAGCGTGACGCCACGGTATTTGTAGGCGACAGTGGCAACGACCTGGAGGTGCTGCAAAGCGACCTCCCTGCGGTGCTGGTGGCCAATGCGGACGCTGACATCAAAAGCCGTGTGGCCAATGTTTCGCCAGACCGGCTTTACCTCGCGCGCGGCGACTTTCTGGGCATGAACGGCAACTACAGTGCCGGCATCCTGGAAGGTGTTGCCCACCACCACCCCGACATCGCTGACTGGCTGCACCAGCAACGCTGATCCCAACCGAAAGCCAAGTCCATGTACGAACAAGCATCCCACGCGCTGTTGAATGACATCCTGACCAAGCTCAAGCCAGGCATCGGCAACGCCCACATGCGCCATTTTTATACCCGCCTGGGCGCCAATTTTTATGCCATCCATTCGCTGTTTGACCTGCTGTATGGCGAGCGCGACGACTTCAAGGATCAGATGTACCGCCTGGTGGAAACGCTGGCTATGCGTTACATGGAGCGCTCCCCGCGCTTGCGCGACTCCGACATGGCGCGCGAAAAAAATTACAACTGGTTTTTGAGCCAGAAATGGGTCGGCATGGCGCTGTATTGCGACCGTTTTGCCACCGACCTGAAAGACCTGCGCACCAAGCTGCCCTACCTGCAGGACCTGGGCGTGAACCTGTTGCACGTGATGCCGATTCTGGATTGCCCACCCGACGCCAGCGACGGCGGTTACGCCGTCAGCGACTACCGCAAGGTGGACCCGCGTTTTGGCACGGTCGACGATGTGGAGGCGCTGGCCAACACCTTGAGCCAGCGCGACATGTTGCTGGTGCTCGATGTGGTGGTCAACCACACCTCGGACCACCATGACTGGGCCCAGCGGGCGCGCCAGGGCGACAAAAAATACCAGGACTACTACTACCTCTTTGACGACCGCACCCTGCCCGACGCCTACGAACAGGGCATGCCCGAGGTCTTCCCGCTGCAGGCGCCCGGCAACTTCACCTGGGACGCCGCCATGGGCAAGTGGGTCATGACGGTTTTCAACAACTATCAATGGGACCTGAACTACCGCAACCCCGAGGTGTTGATCGAGATGATGGACGTGATCCTGTTCTGGGCCAACAAGGGCGTCGACATCCTGCGGCTGGATGCCGTGGCGTTTTTGTGGAAAAAAATTGGCAGCAGCTGCCAGAACGAGCGCGAAGCCCACCTGCTGCTGCAGCTCATGAAAGATTGCTGCCAGGTGACTGCGCCCGGCGTGTTGTTCATTGCCGAGGCCATCGTCGCGCCCAGCGAGGTGTCCAAGTACTTTGGCGAGGACGCCATCAACGCCAAGGAATGCGAAATTGCCTACAACGCCACCTTCATGGCGCTGCTGTGGGACGCGGTGGCCACCAAAAACGCCCGCTTGCTCAACCAGGGCGTCAAAAACCTGCCCGTCAAGCTGGAGCGCGCCACCTGGCTCAACTATGTGCGCTGCCATGACGACATCGGGCTGGGTTTCGACGACCACGATGTCAGCCTGGCGGGTTACGACCCACCCAAGCACCGCCACTTCCTGATCGAGTATTTCACCGGCAGGTTTGCCGATTCACCGGCGCGTGGCCTGCTGTTTGGCCAGAACCTCAAAACCGGCGACGCGCGCTTCACCGGGTCGCTGGCCTCGCTGGTGGGTCTGGAATCCGCCCTGGAGAGCCAGGACGAACACGCCATCGAGGCCGCCGTCAAGACCATTGTGCTGCTGCACAGCCTGATCCTGTCGTTTGGCGGCATCCCGTTGATCTATTACGGCGACGCCCTAGGAACCCTCAACGACATGGCCTACATGGCCGACCCGTTCAAGGCCAATGACACCCGCTGGGCGCACCGCTCGCACTTTGATTGGGGCAAGGCGGAAAAGCGCCATCAAAGCGGCACCATCGAGCACAAGCTGTTTGGCGCCTTGAAAAAACTCATCACGCTGCGCAAGGAGCTGGTGGCGTTCGCGGACGTTGGCAACCGTCAACTGCTGCCCGTCAACAACCTCAACCTGCTGGCCTTCCTGCGCACCGATGCCAAAAACAGCCACAACAAAGTCCTGGTGGTGGCCAACTTCAACACCGAGCCGCAGAGTCTGGACATGGCGGCCCTGAGTTCGAGTGTGCTGTTCCAGCGCGACAGCGTCAAAGACCTGGTGGCTGGCAACCGTTTGACACTGGACAACCAGACCCTGACCGTGCCCCCGCTCTCGTTCTACTGGTTGTCGGAATAGCTGGCATCTGCCTGCTCCGCAGCGGCGTTGGCGCAGTCGGCACACACGCCGCGCACCGCCAGGTCCAGGCTCAAGCCCTGGTAGCCCAAGGACTGCAAGGTCTGCAAGGCGTTGTGGGCTGCCGCTTCCAGATCGAGCGCATTGCCTTGCAGGGCACCGGTGAGCGGACTGTCGCGGTGGCAGGTCTGGCACTCAAAGTGCGGCATGGCTTTGACACTGGCAGGCATGGCCTGGTAGCGGCGCACGCGGTTGGCATCCACCCGGCATAACAACAGGCTCACCTGGGTCAGGCGGTCAATCAGGCGGTACAGCGTGACGCGGTCCAGCGTAGCACTGCCATCCGGCCCGGCGCCCTGCAAGGCTGCCTGCAACTGCGCGTGGGTGTAGCTGGTGTCGGGGTGCGCCAGAAACCAGCCCAGCACCCGCCGCGCGGTAGCCGTGCGGCGCAGGCCATGGGCCGACAGCAGGGCGTCAATCGGGTCGGGCTGCGCCGGGTGAACAGGTGAGACCATGTGGGAAAACTGCCTTGATCTGAACTTTATCGCAATTGAGTTGCATTATTGATTTATTGCAACTGACTTGCGATAAACTATACCGCAATTGAGTTGCAACATGAACCAACCCCCGATACCGCCGACACCGTCACCCCGCACCAGTGGACCATCCCACGGCGGGCCAGTGCCTGCGGGTCACAGCCACTGTGCGCATGGCTTGAACGCGCACAGCGCGCTCACCGAGCCTGCGCACAGCGCACACCGGCACGCCCATCACGCCCACCCGGCGCCTGCCTCGGCGGACGCCGTCCACCCTGCCCTGCCAAGGGTTGCACACCGCCCCAGCGTGCTGGCCTGGCCCGCCTGGCTGCGGGTGCTGTCGGTATTGCCGGTGTTGGTGCTGCTGTGGCTGGCTGTGGCTTGGGCCAGCGCCGAGGTGGCACCGTGGTAGAGCTGGACAACCTGACGGTGAGTTACCGCCAGCATCCGGCGCTGCACCACATCAGCGGCCGCTTTGCACGCGGCTCGCTCACCGCGGTGATCGGCCCCAACGGCTCGGGCAAGAGCACGCTGCTCAAAAGCATCATGGGCCTGCTGCGCCCGGCGGGTGGCCAGGTCACGGTGCAGGCGCCGCGCGAGCGCATTGCTTACCTGGCGCAGCTCACCGAGATAGACCGCAGTTTCCCGCTGTCGGTGGTGGACTGTGTGCTGCTGGGCTGCTGGAGCGAAGTTGGCGCCTGGGGCCGCATCAGCACGGAACTGCGCCAGCGGGTGGCCACCGCCATCAGCCGCGTCGGGCTGGCGGGGTTTGAGCAGCGCACGGTGGGGTCGCTCTCCAGCGGGCAGTTGCAGCGCGTGCTGTTTGCCCGGCTGATGGTGCAGGACGCGGACCTGATCCTGCTCGATGAGCCCTTCAATGCCATGGATTCCCGCACCACCGCCGCGCTGCTGGCGCTCATCCACCAGTGGCACGCCGAGGGCCGCACGGTGGTGGCCGTGTTGCACGACGACGAGCAGGTGCGCACCCACTTCCCGCAAGCGGTGCTGCTGGCGCGCGAGCTGGTGGCCTGGGGCGACACGGCGCAGGTGCTGACCCCCGACCATTTGCACCGCGCCCGGATGCTGGCCGAGGCCTGGGACGACCACGCCGACATTTGCCACACCGATGAGGCCACGTCGGCCCGCCCGGCTGGCGGCCACCGCGCGCCAGAGCGGGTCATCACACCATGAGCGCCTTTTTCCAGACGGTGTGGGACACCCTGATTGGCCCGTTTGCTGACTTTGCCTTCATGCGCCGGGCGCTGGTGGCCACGCTGGCGCTCTCGCTCAGCGCGGCGCCGCTGGGCGTGTTTTTGACACTGCGGCGCATGAGCCTGCTGGGCGATGCCTTGAGCCACGCGGTGCTGCCCGGCGTGGCGGTGGGTTTCATGCTGTTTGGCCTGTCCTTGCCCGCCATGGCCATCGGTGGCGTGGTGGCCGGGCTGCTGGTGGCGGGTATCGCCGGTTTCGTGAGCCGCGCCACCAGCCTGAAAGAAGACGCCAGCCTGGCCGCGCTGTACCTGGTGGCGCTGGCGATCGGCGTGGCGCTGATCTCGCGCCAGGGCAGCCAGCTCGATCTGCTGCGCATTTTGTTTGGCAGCACGCTCGGTGTGGATGCGCCGGGCTTGTTGCTGGTGGCCGGGGTGACCAGTGTCAGCCTGCTCGCGCTGGCGGCCGGTTACCGCGGCCTGGTGCTGGAGACGTTTGACCCGGTGTTTTTGAGCGCCAGCGGGCAACGCGGCTGGGTCTGGCAGCAAGGCTTTCTGGTGCTGGTGGTGCTCAATCTGGTGGCCGGTTTCCAGACCCTGGGCACGCTGATGGCCGTGGGCCTGATGATGCTGCCGGCGGTGTCGGCCCGGCTCTGGCACGAACATTTAAGCGCCCAGCTGGTCAACGCCAGCGCCCAGGCTGCCACCGCCAGCCTGGCCGGGCTGCTGCTGTCCTACCACCTGGATACACCCAGCGGCCCCACCATCATCGGCTGTGCCGGGGTGCTGTACGCGCTGTCCTTGCTGCTGTCACCGGGCGGCTGGTTGCCCCATTGGCGCAAGCGCCCGCACCGCGTCGCCTGAGTCCACCTCGCTTTGTCAACCTTTGAGAGTACCCACCCCATGATGCCCAGCAAACGACGCACCCTGAAACACCTGGTTCACAGCGCCCTCGCCGTCTTGGCCGCAACGACCCTGCCGGGCCACGCGCAGACGACACAGCCGCTGCCGGTGGTGGCCAGTTTCAGCATCCTGGCTGATCTGGTGCAGGCCGTCGGCGGTGAGCGGGTGCAGGTCCGCACCCTGGTGGGCATCGACGCCGATGCCCATGCGTTCGAGCCGACACCGTCAGATGCCAAAACCATTCTGGGAGCCCGCCTGTTGGTGCTCAACGGGCTGCACTTCGAGCCCTGGGCCCAAAAACTGGCGCAGTCAGCGGGCTTCAAAGGCGTCACGCTGATCGCCAGTGACGGCATCCAGCCCCGCAGGTCCACCCACAGCCAAGCGGAACCGCATGACGCGGGTCATGACCACCAACACGGTGAGGTCGATCCCCACGCCTGGCAAGACCCGACGTTGGTGATGGTGTATGTCAAAAATATTGCCAGATCCCTCACCCGCCTCGACCCCGCCGGGGCTGCCAGCTACCAACGCAACAGCGCAGCCTATCTGGCGGAACTGCAGGCGCTGGACGATTTTGCCAAGGCGGCCTTTGCACCGGTGCCGGTGGCACAACGCAAGGTGATCACCAGCCACCAGGCGTTCAACTACCTGGGGGCGCGTTACCGGATTCAGTTCCAGGCCGCGCAGGGTATCTCGACCCAGGCCGAACCCAGCGCCAAGGCGGTGGCCCAATTAATCGCGCAGATCCGCAAAAACAAGATCCGCACCATCTTTCCCGAAAACCAGAGCAACACCCAGTTGCTGACACAAATCGCCCAGGAAGCGGGTGCCAAGGTGGGCGCCAAACTCTATGCGGGCGGCCTCTCAGGCCCCCATGAGCCCGGCAGCAGCTACCTCCAAATGATGCGTTACAACATCACCCAGCTGGCCGAGGGCATGCAGCGCAACTGAGCCCGTCAGGCCGGCTCAAGCTGCTGGTCCGCTGCGGGCTGAACGGCAGGCGCCACCTTGGCCAGACGCGCCAGCGGGTCTTTGCCCTGCCAGCTGCCCTCGCTGCCCAGCAGGCGGAAGCGGGCAAAGAAATACTCGACCAGCCATTTCTCTGCATAAGCCGACTGGATGGCCTTGCCGTGGTAGGTGTTGCCGCGGGCAAATGCCGCCATCGACTCGCCATCGGGCCAGATCGAAAACGTCATCTGGTAGAACAGCGGCGTCTCCCCCATGCCGATCTTGAATACCACGTTCGGGTCGGAGCCCACCATCTGCGAGATGTTGGGGGCCCGGCTCCAGAAACGGGTGGCCGAACCCACTTTGACCTGCGCGCGGGTCAGCGCCACGATGGGGCCGTCGGGTGTGGCACTGGAGTCGTAGCTGTCGGAGGTGAAAGGCACTTTGCCGCCCCACTTGCCTTTGGCGGCGATGGGGTTGAGGTAAACCGTCCAGTGCTCGTCGGCCTTGGCGCGCCATTTTTGGAACAGGGGTTGCTCGGCGATGTGTCGGCGTGCCGTGGCTTCATCGGGCCAGACGGTGAAGATGCCCCAGACGGCGGTGTTGGGTTTGGGGGTGAACCCCTCCCCAGTGCCAGATCCCAGCAGCTTGTAGAAGCGCAGGTCAGGCATGCTGTTGAGCGGCGCGCGCGCCCAAGCCATCTGGCCAATCACCCACAAACGGTCGAGGGCGGATTCAAAGTGAAAGATGCTCAGGCAAACAGTGGTCATGGCAGGCTCTCAAAGGCAGGGACAAACCCGATCTGACGGGCTCCAGGGTGGGCGATAACGTCAGCCAAATTTTAGGTTGCCCGGGATTTGATACCGGTCAATTGACCTGCATCCAAACGATGGCTGCCAGAACGCCCAGCCTACTCGAACATGGCCTCCAGACCCTGGGTCAACTCAGCCAGCGGCGGCATCACCGGCTGGCGCGCATCCGGGTGCGCGCGGGCAGCCAGCGCGGACGTCCAGTCAGGCTGCAGATACAACCGCTCACCCACTTCCGCCGGGTAGTAGGCCAGTTGTTCGGCATCGCTCCAACCCAGCACGTCGGCGCGGGCACGCCAGGCCCCCAGGTGGACCAATGCCGAGGCTTCCAGAAATTCAGGGGCAGCCAGCGGGTGCGCAATGTGCCGCAGCGCTTCGGTCAACGGCAACGGGAACTGCCACGCCCGGGCCAGTTCAGCCGACACATCGCCGTGGTTGAAACCAAAGGTCTGTTTTTCCAGCTGGGCGCGTCCCGGGGCCAACACCCCCATCTGCTGGTCCAGCGACGCCATCGCCGACGCTGCCACCGTGTGCATTTGCAATTGACCGATGGCATGCAACAACCCCAGCGTGAAGACACGGTCAGAGTTGACATCTATCCGGTTGGCCAGCCAACGTGCGGTGCAGGCGGTGTACAGGTTGTAGCGCCAGAACTGTGGCAGATCGATCCCGGCGGTATGGCGAAAAGCGCCTGCCACACTGCTGCCCAGCACCAGATTGCGCACCATCACCAGGCCCAAGATCTGCAACGCGGCGTCCACCGTGCCAACGGTGCGCGACACATGAAAGTAGGCCGAGTTGGCCAGCCTGAGCAGCTTGGCGCTCAGCGCCGGGTCGGCCGCGAGCTGGTGGGCGATGTCGGTGACAGACACCTCGTTCGCACTGAAACTGGCAATGAGCTGCTGCCCCACCTTGGGGATGGTGGGCAGCTTGCTGGGGTCGTCAATCAGGCTTTGGAGGTCCATGGCGTCACTTTCTCAAGGGGCAGGCGGCAACAGCCATTTTCCACGATCTGCCACGCTGCCAGCGAGACGTTTCGGGGCGCGGGTTGGTTCAATCCAGCGCCAGCCGGGCAAACGTGCTCTTGAATTTAGCCACTTTGGGCGCGGCCACCGCCAGGCAGTAGCCCTGGTACGGGTTGCGCGCGAAATAGTCCTGGTGGTAGGCCTCGGCGGGCCAATAGTTGCGCAGGGGCAATACCTCGGTGACGATCGGCCGGCGGTAAACGCCACTGGTTTGCAGCTCGGCGATCACCTCCAGCGCCACCTGTTGCTGATCCAGGTCGGCAAAGTAAATGCCACTGCGGTATTGGGTGCCATGGTCGTGACCCTGGGCATTGAGCGTGGTCGGGTCGTGGATGACAAAAAAGATCTCCAGAATGTCCCGCAGGCTGATCTGCGCCGGGTCAAACACCAGCTTGACCACCTCGGCATGGCCAGTTTGGCCGGTGCAGACCTGCTCGTAACTGGGTCGCTGGACATGGCCGTTGCAGTAGCCGGACTCCACGTCGACGATGCCCTTGACCTTGACGTACACCGCTTCCGTGCACCAAAAACAACCTCCCCCCAGGGTGATCGTTGGGTGTTGTGCTGACATGGAACGCTCCTTGACGTGATCTGTGACGCGGTTGATTGTCCACAGATCGGCAAAGACCCCAAACAGCCGCTTGACGCGGGGGTGTGCGGCTTATTCCAGCCCGAGTTCCTGAATCTTGCGGGTGATGGTGTTGCGGCCAATGCCCAAGCGCTGAGCGGCCTCGATACGCCGCCCGCGCGTGCTGGCCAGCGCGGCCAGAATCAGGCGCGACTCGAAGCGGCGCGTGAGCTCATCCCACACATCACACCGGTCGGTGGCCAGCAGCGCATGCGCATCGGCGTCCAGCCCGAGCTCCCAGGTGGACACGGGGGCGTGGGCCGCTGGCGATTCGCCTGCGTGGAGTTCGGCGTCGTCCAACATCGGCCCAGCCAACGCGGATGACAGTGACGGGCTGTGGTTGGCACCAGAACGCGGCAACGCTTCAGCCAGCCCCGCCGGGAACGATGGCACAGGCTCCGCCGGACGGACCGCACCGATGGGTGCCTGGCGGCCACCCTGGGCAACCACGTCCACCTCAGGCGGCAAGTCTTTCGGTTCAATCAGTTGGGCCGGCGCCATCACGGTCAGCCAGTGACAGATGTTTTCAAGTTGGCGCACGTTGCCCGGAAAGCCAAACTCGCTCAAATAAGCCAGCGCCGCCTCGGAAATGCGCTTGGGCTCGACACCCAGCTGCGCTGCACTTTGCTGCAAAAAGTGCCGTGTCAACGCCGGAATGTCTTCACGTCGCTCGCGCAAGGCCGGCAGCCGCAGCCGGATGACGTTGAGACGGTGAAACAAGTCTTCGCGGAACACGCCTTCCTTGACGCGCTGCTCCAGATTCTGGTGCGTGGCGGCAATCACCCGCACATTGGTCTTGACGGCGCCGTGACCGCCCACGCGGTAAAAGTGCCCGTCGGACAGGACCCGCAACAGACGCGTCTGCAGGTCAAACGGCATGTCGCCAATTTCATCCAGAAACAGGGTGCCGCCATCGGCCTGCTCAAAACGGCCACGGCGCATGGTCTGCGCCCCGGTGAAAGCGCCACGCTCATGGCCGAACAGTTCGGACTCCAGCAGATCCTTCGGGATGGCGGCGGTGTTGATCGCGACAAACGGCCCATTGGCGCGGGGAGAGTGCTTGTGCAGTGCCCGCGCCACCAGCTCTTTGCCCGAGCCCGACTCGCCGGTGATCATGACCGTGACATTGCTTTGGCTCAGGCGACCAATGGCTCGGAACACATCCTGCATGGCGGGTGCCTGACCCAGCATTTCGGGTGCATCGGTGATGTGCTCCTCAGCCACTTCTTCGCGCTGGCTTTCTTCCACCGCACGGCGGATCAGCTCCACCGCCTTGGGCAAATCAAACGGTTTGGGCAGGTACTCGAACGCGCCACCCTGAAAGGCGGACACCGCGCTGTCCAGGTCAGAGTAGGCGGTCATGATGATGACCGGCAGACCGGGCAGTTTGGCCTTGACCTTTTCCAGCAGATCCAGCCCGGAACCCCCCGGCATGCGGATGTCACTCACCAGCACCTGCGGGCCACGGTCGCTCTCGTCGTTGAGCGCGGTCAAGACATCGCGGGCGTTGGTGAAGCTGCGCGTGGGCAGGTTGTCGCGCAACAGCGCTTTTTCGAGCACAAAACGGATGGACTGGTCGTCATCCACAATCCAGATGGGCTTCATAGCAATTGGTCACCTCGGTAAGTACCCATGCTCTGGTCAGGTACAGAACGCCTTGCGACGCGCCATTGTGCAGCTCAGGGCAGAGGAATCAGTATTTTGAAATCCGTCAATCCGGGCGCGCTGTCACACTCGATCAGGCCTTGGTGTTGCTGGACAAAGGTTTGCGCCAATGTCAGCCCCAGTCCGGAACCTCCCTCGCGCCCGGACACCAACGGATAAAAAATGCGGTCCTTGATCGAGTCTGGTACACCAGGCCCGTTGTCCAGCACATGCAATTCCAATGCCAACCGGTAGCGCTGTTTGCCAAAGGTGGTCTGGCGCGCCACGCGGGTCCTGAAAGTGATGCGGGCATCGCCCTGTTGCATGCGATCAACCAGCGCCTGGCAGGCGTTGTGGGCAATGTTGAGCAGCGCCTGGATCAGCTGCTCGCGGTCACCGCGAAACTCGGGGATGGAGGTGTCGTAGTCCTGCACCACCTCCAGGCCCTTGGGAAACTCGGCCAGGATCAACGAGCGCACCCGCTCACACACCTCATGGATGTTCACATCGCCCACCACATGGGCCTTGCGGTGGGGTGCCAGCAGCCGGTCCACCAGCGACTGCAACCGATCGGCCTCGTGGATGATGACCTGGGTGTACTCGTTGAGGTCGGGCGAGGCCAGCTCCATCTCCAGCAACTGCGCAGCGCCGCGAATGCCGCCCAGCGGGTTTTTGATCTCGTGGGCCAGGTTGCGAATGAGTTCCTTGTTGGCCAGCGCTTGTTCGGCCAAGCGCTCCTCGCGGTCCTGGCGGGCCTGCTGCTCCAGCGGCAGCAGTTCCACAATGATTTCCGGGCCCTCGTTGAGCGTGACGATCACATGCACCGGCAAGGGGTCGCGGTTCACACGCAACAGCGCAGCGTCGTAACGCAGGGCCGAAAAATCGTTGCCACCCACGCTTTTCAGAATGGTACGCAAATGCTCCGGCTGGGTGAAACAGTCCGGAAAATGCGCCCCCACCATGGCCCGGCGCGACATGCCCAACGCATCTTCCATCGCGGCATTGACAAACAGCATGTCGCCATCGCTGCGCACCACAGCCACCAAGGTGGCCAACAGATCAAAGGCTTTGTAACGCTCGGCGTTGTGGCGGGCTGCGGCTGTCATGCCAGGTTTGAGCGAACGTTCCACGCAAATTGATCCTGACATTTTTAAGGCGCCGCTGATGTGCCTGGCGCAGCTGGCAAGCGGTCTATTTCACGGCGAAGGCCCGCAATGTCGCTCTCGGTGCGTGCCAGGTTGGCCTTGAGTTCAGCGACCCGGTCCAGATACTTCTGGTGGTTGCGGGCTTCCGGGCCCAGCTTTTCGGGTTCGCCGTTGTTGTATTCCTTCTTGAGCTGCTCCAGACGGGTCTGGGCCTTTTTGAGCTCTTCCTGCAAGATCAGGCGCATATCGGAATCGCGCACTTTTTGTTGCGCCGCGTCAACCCGCGGTGCGTTGTTGCCTGCCGACGCGCTGGTTTTGGAGACCGACGATTTCGGCACCGGGCTGCCCTGCACCACCGTGACGTTGCCGCCCTCCACCAATTTGCAGCCTTTATTGGATCGGGCATCGGGCTTGGTGTTGGTGTATTCGTTGCCACAACGGTAAATCGCGTCCTGCGCCTGGCCCGTGGCCGCCACCGCGCCCATCCAGGCCACCAGCATCCACAGTCGTTTCATAGAAATTTCGCTCAGTCAATCAAAACCGGACATGGCGGGTGGCCAGACTTCGGCACCCCGCCCCATCGGCATAGTTTCCCACAATAAAAAAGGACGGCACCAGCCGTCCTTTTGTTGACCAGGTGGTCATGTTCTACACACCTGGCGGGTCAGCCGATCACAGCGAGTAGTACATGTCAAACTCGATCGGGTGGGTGGCCATGCGCAGGCGCGTGACTTCGCCCATCTTGAGCTCGATGTAGGCATCGATCAGGCCGTCGGTGAACACGCCACCCTTGGTCAGGAAGGCACGGTCTGCATCCAGGCATTCCAGCGCCTGGTCCAGGCTGTGGCAGACGGTCGGGATACGTGCGTTTTCTTCAGGCGGCAGATGGTACAGGTCCTTGGTGGCTGCTTCGCCGGGGTGGATCTTGTTTTCCACACCGTCCAGACCGGCCATCAACAACGCGGAGAAGCCCAGGTACGGGTTCATCAGCGGATCGGGGAAGCGGGCTTCCACACGGCGGCCTTTGGGGTTGGCCACATAAGGAATACGGATCGACGCCGAGCGGTTCTTGGCCGAGTAAGCCAGTTTCACCGGGGCTTCAAAACCGGGCACCAGGCGTTTGTAGCTGTTGGTACCGGGGTTGGTGATGGCGTTCAAGGCACGGGCGTGCTTGATGATGCCGCCGATGTAGTACAGCGCGAAGTCGCTCAAACCGGCATAACCGTCGCCAGCGAACAGGTTTTTACCGTCCTTCCAGACCGACTGGTGCACGTGCATGCCGGAACCGTTGTCACCCACGATGGGCTTGGGCATGAAGGTAGCGGTTTTGCCGTAGGCGTTGGCCACGTTTTGCACCACGTATTTCAGGACTTGGGTCCAGTCAGCGCGCTCAACCAGGGTGCTGAACTTGGTGCCCAGTTCGCATTGGCCAGGGGCGGCCACTTCGTGGTGGTGCACTTCCACCGGAATGCCGAGCGATTCAAGAATCAGGGACATTTCGGAACGCATGTCTTGGGTGCTGTCGATCGGAGGCACCGGGAAATAACCACCCTTGGTGGTAGGACGGTGACCGCGGTTGCCGCCTTCGATTTTCTTGCCAGAGTTCCAGGGCGCTTCGTAGTCGTCGATTTTGAAGAAGGTGCCCGACATGTCGGTGTTCCAGCGCACGTCGTCAAACAGGAAAAACTCGGGTTCGGGGCCGAAATAGGCCGTGTCACCCATGCCGGAGGCCTTCAGGTAGGCTTCAGCGCGGTGGGCCACCGAGCGGGGGTCACGCTCATAACCCTTGCCGTCGGTGGGCTCGATCACGTCGCAGCTCATGAACAGCGTGGTTTCTTCAAAGAACGGGTCGATGTTGGCGGTGTTGGGGTCGGGCATGAGTTGCATGTCCGAGGCTTCAATACCCTTCCAGCCAGCAACGGATGAACCGTCAAACGCGTGACCCGAGCTGAATTTGTCTTCATCAAAATGCGAAACCGGCACGGTCACGTGTTGTTCCTTGCCACGCGTGTCGGTGAAACGGAAGTCAACAAACTTGACTTCGTTGTCTTTCACCATCTTCATGACGTCTGCGACGGTCTTGGCCATCAAATACTCCTGGTTACAGTTGAGAAAAGGTTAGTTAGGATGAATGCAGGTTTTGTGCCAGTCCTTGCGCGCGACGCGTAGCCCAGACAAGCCTTGTATTTTGCACTGACTTTGGCGTCGGGCTGGCAACGCTCACACCCTGAAGACGCGACAGGAACCCGTAAGCAGAACAGTCCGGACTTCAATTGCACTATATTGGTGCAATTGACTGCACCAAGACTGAGTCTTTCAGGATTGCACCAATTCAGGGCCCAACTTCAGTTGAAAGGTCTGCAAACCGGCCAACAACGCGGCGTAGGCTGGCGTGACCAAGCCTGGCGCCCCCTTGACACCCAGTTCAATGTGGCGACCCCATTGCGCATGATCCACACTCGGCAGACTGAACACCTTGATACCGGGAAAATCATGCTCCAACTGCACCATCAGCGGCGTGAGCGTCGCCTCCATGGCACCAAAAACAATCACTGAACGCTCCAGCCAGGCCTGGGTCTGGAACCATGGGGCGTAACAGGTGTCCAGCACCCATTCGATCATCGGCCAAGCCATCACCGGGAAACCGGGTACAAAATGCACCCGCCCCACGCTGAAGCCCGGGATCTTGTTGTAGGGGTTGGGGATCACGGTGGCGCCTGCCGGAAACACACCCATGTTGAGCCGGTGCAGGTTGTCCGCGGCGTCGGGCTGGTACACCTTGCCTTGCTCCAGCGCCACATCCTGCATGCGCTGCTCAATCAGCACCTTGGCCTGCGGGTGCAAGGCCAGCGGTACCCCCAGGGCACGGGCGGCACACTGCCGGGTGTGGTCATCCGGCGTGGCACCAATCCCGCCAGTGGAGAAGACAACATCACCGGACGCGAAAGCACGCTCAAGCAGCGTCGTGATGCGGTCTGGGTCATCACCCACATACTCGGCCTGAGTGAGCGACAGCCCGCGCGCCTTGAGCAACTCAATCACCTTGACCAGGTGCTTGTCGGCCCGTTTGCCCGACAAAATTTCGTCGCCCACAATGATCAGGCGAAAACCGGGACGATGCTCAGGTGACGGTTGGGGGATGGGGCTTGGGTTCATGGGTGGATGGTAACGCTTCAGGCTCTGACAAGGTCACGTCCGCCCAAGGCTCATCCGTTGGCGGCTTGTCCAAGTCGCGCTCCTGGCGCAAGGTTTGCAAGGCCTGCAGGCAGTAGTGCGCAAACCACAAGGACGACAGCGCAAACACCCAGGTGTAGAGCCAGATGCCCAGGGGCACCAGCACCACAAAGGCGGCGGCAAACAACACGCCCGAGGCCCAGATCACGCTGGGCGCCGCACCCAGGTAACCGCAAAAAACCCCGATGCCCAGCAAGGAGAGCCGATGTCGGCGAAACAGTTCACGCCGCTCTTCACCACTGGCATGGGTGGCCAGCGCATCAAAAGCCATCACGCGGTAGGTGAGCCACCCCCAGATCAGCGGTGGCAACACCAGAATCAGCGGTGGAATCAGCCACAAAGGAATCGACACCAGCAACGCCAACAGCGCCAGTCCGGCCGACAACAGCGACCAACCCAAACCCAGTAACAGCGATCCGCCTTCTTTACGCACCAACTCCGGGAACCGTCTGGCCGCCACCAATGCGGTGAGTGCGGGTGTCATGAGCAACGCCACCGACAGCAGCGACAGCATCACCACCACAGGCATCACCGCCACAATCACGATCAGCGGCGCCAGAAACGCGGTGATGCCACCCAGACCCATCGCCTGCATCCAGCCCGACACACCGCTGATGACACTGGAAGCCTCCAGCGTGGCGCGCACCCAGGCCAGGCTGGTCTCCCAATACAAACCACCCAGCGTCACCGACAGCACGGCGATCAGCAACAGCGGCGCCAGCGACAGCAGCATCACGCGGGGCCGAAAGCAGTCCAGCACGGCACGCCAGAATGAATCAAACAGCAAATTCATGCCACAAGCATACCTGAGCGCTGCGCGGCCACGGGCTGGCCACTGCGCAAGGGTTCAGGGGCAAGCAGAGCCAAAGCGGCCGGCGAAGATCGTGCGGGCTTCAGCGCACTGCGGGTTGGTTGATGCGGGCGAGGTCACTGGCGTCAAGCCAGCGCCACTGGCCGGGCAGCAAGTCCTGCGGCAGCGGCAGGTCGCCAATCTGGGAGCGGTGCAGCCCCTCCACCCGGTTGCCGACGGCCGCTAGCATGCGTTTGACCTGGTGGTATTTGCCCTCGGTCAAGGTCAGGCGCAGGTGAAATTCAGACACCGCTTCACACGCGGCGGCGCGCACCGGCTTAGGGTCATCATCCAGCACCACACCGGCCAGCAGCCGCTGCACCTGTTTGTCATCCAGTGGGTGTTTGACCGTCACCTCGTACACCTTGGGCACATGGTGGCGCGGTGAACTCATGCGGTGAATGAACTGCCCGTCATCGGTCAGCAGCAGCATGCCGGTGGTGTCCTGGTCGAGCCTGCCGACCGCCTGCACCCCTTGCACCGCCCCTTTTTGGGGCCGCTGGCGCAGCGGCGCGGGCAGCAGGCTGTAGATGCTGGGGTAAGTGGAGGGCTTCTGGGAACACTCGGTGGCGGTCGGCTTATGCAACACGATGTAGGCCTTGTCGGCGTAACGCCAATCCACGCCCTGCACCCTGAAATACAAACCCGCCGCGTCAAATTCCGCCGCAGCTTGCACCACGGTGACCAGGCCTGCGGGGTCATCTGGCGTGTGAACCTGAACCAGCCCCTGCTGGATCAACCCGGCGCACACCCGCCGCGTCCCAAAACCCTGCGAGTAAAGAATGTCTTGCAGCTGCATGCCCCGCGTCACCGGCTGATCAGAGCCGCCGCTTCGCGGGCCGCCACCACCCCTTCATCGGTGGGGACCACCCAGACCTCGACCTGACTGGTCGGGGCGTGAATGGCCATCACATCGCTGCCGGTGGCCTGGGCGTTGAGCACCGGGTCGATCACCACACCCAGCCAGGCCAGTCTTTGGCCGACTTGCGCGCGCAAAGCCACGTCATGTTCACCAATACCGCCGCTGAACGCCAGCACATCGAGACCCTGCATGCAGGCCACCAGGGCGCCACTTTCACGCACCACACGGTAGGTGAAGGCATCAATCGCCAGCTTGGCGTTGGGGCTGGGGTCGGCGCGCAGACGGCGCATGTCCGCCGAAATGCCCGACATGCCCAGCAAGCCACTTTGTTTGTAAAGCAGTCTCTGCAACTTGGCATGGTCCCAGCCCTGCTCCAGCAGGTACAGCATCACACCCGAGTCCAACGACCCGGTGCGGGTGCCCATCATCAAGCCATCCAGCGCCGAGAACCCCATGGTGGTCGAACAACTCTTGCCGTCCTGCGCGGCACACAGGCTGGCGCCGTTGCCCAGGTGGGCCATCAGCGTGCGGCCCCGGGCGCGGTGCGAATACTCCAGCAGGGTCCCCATCACATACTGGTAGGACAGGCCATGAAATCCATAACGGCGCAAACCCTGCTGATAGAGCTCTTGCGGCAGCGCAAACCGGTAATCCACCTCGGGCAGCGTGGCGTGGAACGCGGTGTCAAAACAGGCCACTTGGGGCAAACCGACAAACGCCTCGCGAAAGGCACGGATGCCCTCCAGGTTGTGCGGCTGATGCAGCGGCGCGAGCGAGTTGAACTCGGTCAGCTGGGCCAACACCTCGTCGGTGACGATCAGGCTGGCACGGTACATCGCCGCACCATGCACCACCCGATGGCTCACCGCAGAGAGCGCGGGCACGCCGGGCAACTGCGCCAACAGATCGCGCAGACTCATCAGCGCCTGGGCAAACACATGCCCCTCGGCCAACACCAGCGCACGCGTCTGGTTCTGGCCTTGGTAGGTCCAGCTCATCTGTGGCGCCCCACCGGGCTCCAGGCCCTCGATCAAGCCAGACAAAATTTGCGGCTGCACTTGGGCATTGACCAGGGGATAAAGGGAAAATTTGAGCGAGGACGAGCCCGCATTCACTGAAAGAATGGCCATGAAAAAACTCCTACCAGGCGGTTCGAGGTTGGCTGCGGCGCGCATTGTGTGCGGCCAGCAAGCCCAAAAGTGCAGAGGCGACACGGTTGGACGGCCCCTCTGCGCGGCTGGTGAGCGCGATCGGAATACGTGCGCCCACCACCAGACCGGAGCCACTGGCTCCGGCCAGATACTCCAATTGTTTGGCCAGCATGTTGCCGCTTTCCAGATCAGGCACCGCCAGAATATCGGCGTGCCCCGCCACCGGCGAGTTGATCTGCTTGATCTGCGCAGCATGCATCGAAATGGCATTGTCAAAAGCCAGCGGCCCGTCCAGCACACCACCGGTGATCTGGCCGCGCTCGGCCATCTTGCACAAGGCGGCGGCGTCAATGGTTGACGGAATGTTGGGGTTGACGGTTTCAACCGCCGACAGGATCGCCACCTTCGGCGTCGCCACACCCATGACCCGGGCGAAATCAATCGCGTTCTGGATGATGTCGATTTTTTCCTTCAGGCTCGGGCGAATATTGAGTGCGGCGTCGGTGATCAACAGCGGCTTGTGGTACAGCGGCACATCAAAGCGGAACACATGCGACATGCGACGCCCGGTGCGCAACACCGCCTGCGACAGCACCGCCTGGATCAGTTCGTCGGTATGCAGGCTGCCCTTCATGAGCATTTCGACATCGCCACTGGCGGCCAGGCCGGCCGCAGCCTCAGCCGCCGCGTGGCTGTGCGGCTGGTTGATGATTTCGGCGCCATGCAGGTCGATGCCCGCCTCGGCGGCCACATGGCGGATGCGCACCTCGGGGCCCATCAGCACCGGCACGATCAAACCGTAACGCGCGGCGTCCATAGCTCCGCTGAGCGAACCTTCATCACAAGGGTGCACCACCGCGCAGCGCACCGCTTCCAACTTGTCGCCCATGGACAGCAACTGCTTGAACCTGATTTGCGGGTCATACAGCTGGATTTGCGGCGCCGCCACACGCGGCAGCCGCACCTTCACGGTGGGCGCCAGCACACGGGCCATGCCACTGAGGACACACGTCCCCTTTTGGTTGACCACCTGGCAGTCCAGCTCGATGCTGTGGTTCTCCGGGTTCTTCGAGATCACGGTCACCGTCACCGTCAGCGTGTCACCCACCCGCACCGGCTTGACAAAATGCAGCGCCTGGTCCTGGTAGATCGTGCCGGGGCCGGGAAACTGGGTGCCCAACAGCGCAGAGATCAGGGCGCCACTCCACATGCCGTGGGCAATCACCCCATGAAAAAGTGTGTCGTTCGCGTACTCAGGGTCCAGGTGGGCCGGGTTGGTATCACCGGACACAGCCGCAAACGCCCGGATGTCCTCCAACTTGAGCGCACGCAACAGGCGGGCACTCTGGCCAATGCTGATTTCGTCGAAAACATAGTTCTCGATCAGTTCGGTATCTGACGGAAGGTTCATGTGTTTTACTTAGCGTTGAAGAAGTTGTCGAGATCGAGCCCATCGGCGCCCGGCTTGAAGCCTCGTTGAATCAGGCGACCTTCAGCCTGCTCAATGACCTGGCGGACGACCGTCAGGCCGTTGTCTTTCAGGATATCTGTCTCCAGTTGGTAACGCAGCACCAGCAGACCCCGCAACTCCTCGCGCAGGTGCGCTGCCCGCCGTTCCCCGGTCATCGGCGTGAAACTGGCTTGGCCGTCTGCCGATGCGACTCGACGCTCTCTGTCAATCGCAGGAATCTGCGTCTGGTCCATGAGCTTCTGCACAGCTTGCGGGTCGTCCAGAGAGATGCCCAAACCGATCGCCAAGCGACCAATACGTTCACTCAAGGACTCCAGAGAGGCACTCAGGCGTTGCACCAGCTCATCATCCATCTGCATCGTCGACCTACTTTCAAAAAATCACTTCGGACAGCAAGGCGGCTGCTCGTCTCAACAATCACGTGCGACACGGTGAGCACCGCCCGAAGGCACGGCACACAACAACCCTTGCGACACGCCACTCTGCGCAGATCAGATTTTAGGTCAAACCACCCTTTATTGAAACAGCGTTTCGACAAAATGAAACAAAAGTCGTGCGCACCAACCGAACTGAACGCACCTCAAGATGCCTGCCGGGTTCTGTCAAGCCCAACCATCTCACGCGCCCATAAAAAAACCCGCCGCAGCGGGTTTTTTTGATCAGGTCAGCGCAGCTGACGGCTTATTTGGCGCGTGTACCCACCACTTCGACTTCCACGCGGCGGTTCTTGGAACGGCCAGCAGAGGTCTTGTTGTCGGCAACAGGCTGCGACTCACCCTTGCCTTCGGTGTAAACACGGTTCTTTTCGATGCCCTTGGACACCAGATAAGCCTTGACAGCTTCAGAACGCTTCACCGACAGACCTTGGTTGTAGGCGTCAGAGCCGACAGCGTCGGTGTGACCCACAGCGATGATGACTTCGAGGTTGATGTCCTTGACCTTGGCAGCCAAATCATCCAGCTTGGCTTTGCCTTCGGGCTTCAGCACAGCTTTGTCAAAGTCAAAGAATGCGTCAGCGGCGTAGGTCACCTTGGCTGCGGCGACTGCGGGTGCAGGTGCCGGTGCGGGAGCAGCAGCAGGAGCCGGTGCAGCAACAGGGGCCGGAGCCGGTGCAGCGACGGGAACGATGGCGCCGTCGCAAGTTGCGGCAGCCGTAGCGGGGGTCCAGAAATTGTCGCGCCAGCACAGTTCGTTGGTGCCGTTCTTCCAGACGGTACCGTCGGTAGCACGCCAGTTATCAATGGTCTGGGCACCGGCTGCACTTGCGAGAGCTGCGGTAGCGATCAGCATCGCCAATTTGTTCAATTTTTTCATGATTCTCCTGGATGAAAAAGGCCGCAGCGACGCGGCGTTACTAAGTCAGACGCCCACAATGCCTATCACGTGGAACGTTCAATTGATTGTGCCACACAGCGATTCAACACAAAAGCGATAGCAGCACACAGCGCACTGCAATGTCGAGGCATGTGAACTAATTGCTGTTTTCGTTGCGGGCTAGCCACAGCCTGACCGCATAAAATCGCAGAACTCTACTGAATTTGCCTCGCATCAACTCCCCATGACCCAATTCGCCAAAGAAACCTTGCCCACCAGTCTTGCGGACGAAATGCGTCGCAGCTATCTGGACTACGCCATGAGCGTGATCATCGGGCGGGCTTTGCCGGATGCGCGCGACGGCCTCAAGCCGGTGCACAGGCGTGTGTTGTTTGCGATGCACGAGCTCAACAACGACTGGAACAAGGCCTACAAAAAATCCGCGCGTATCGTGGGTGATGTGATTGGTAAATACCACCCCCACGGTGACCAATCTGTGTACGACACGATTGTGCGTATGGCGCAGGACTTCTCCATGCGCCACATGCTGGTCGACGGCCAGGGCAATTTCGGCTCGGTGGACGGTGACAGCGCTGCCGCCATGCGTTACACCGAAATCCGCCTGGCCAAGATTGCGCATGAGCTGCTGGCCGACCTGGACAAAGAAACTGTGGACTTTGGTCCCAACTATGACGGTTCCGAGAAAGAGCCCCTGGTGTTGCCCACCCGCCTGCCCAACCTGTTGGTCAATGGCTCGGGCGGCATTGCCGTGGGTATGGCCACCAACATCCCGCCGCACAACCTCAACGAAGTCGTTGATGGCTGCCTGCACCTACTCAAAAACCCGGAAGCCTCGATTGACGAGCTGATGGAGATCATCCCGGCGCCCGACTTCCCCACCGCCGGCATCATCTACGGCATCAACGGCGTGAAAGACGGCTACCGCACCGGCCGTGGCCGCATCGTGATGCGCGCCAAATGCCATTTCGAGGACATCGACAAGGGCCAGCGCCAGTCCATCATCGTTGACGAGCTGCCCTACCAGGTCAACAAGAAGACCTTGCAAGAACGCATGGCCGAACTGGTGCACGAGAAAAAAATCGAAGGTATCAGCCACATCCAGGACGAGTCCGACAAATCCGGCATGCGCCTGGTGATCGAACTCAAACGCGGTGAAGTGCCCGAGGTGGTGCTCAACAACCTGTACAAACAGACCCAGCTGCAAGACACCTTTGGCATGAACATGGTGGCGCTGGTCAACGGCCAGCCCAAGCTGTGTAACCTGAAGGACCTGATTGCGGTCTTTTTGAACCATCGCCGCGAGGTGGTGACACGGCGTACCGTGTTCGAGCTGCGCAAGGCGCGTGAACGTGGCCATGTGCTCGAAGGCCTGGCCGTGGCGCTGGCCAACATCGACGACTTCATCCGCATCATCCGCGAGTCACCCACCCCACCGGTGGCCAAGGCCGAGTTGATGACCCGCAGCTGGGACAGCAAGCTGGTGCGCGAAATGCTCACCCGTACCCGTGCCGACGGTGGTGTGGTCAACGCCGACGACTACCGCCCCGACGGCCTGGAGATGCAGTTTGGCATGCAGGCCGACGGCTTGTACCGCCTGTCTGAAACCCAGGCCCAAGAAATTCTGCAGATGCGCCTGCAACGCCTGACCGGGCTGGAGCAGGACAAGATCGTGGGTGAGTACAAAGAAGTCATGGCAGTCATTGACGACCTGCTGGACATCCTGGCCCGCCCGGAGCGGGTCTCCATCATCATCGGCGACGAACTCACCGCGATCAAAACCGAGTTTGGCCTGACCAAGGTGGGCGCACGCCGCTCGCTGGTGGAGCACAGCTCGTTTGACCTGAGCACCGAAGACCTGATCACCCCGACCGACATGGTGGTCACACTGAGCCACAGTGGTTACATCAAGAGCCAGCCGCTCAGTGAATACCGCTCCCAAAAGCGTGGTGGCCGAGGCAAGCAGGCCACCGCCACCAAAGAAGACGACTGGGTCGACCAGCTCTTCATCGCCAACACCCACGATTACCTGCTGTGTTTTTCCAACCGCGGCCGCATGTACTGGCTCAAAGTTTGGGAAGTGCCACAAGGCTCGCGCGGCTCGCGTGGCCGCCCGATCGTCAACATGTTCCCGCTGCAAGAGGGCGAAAAAATCACCGTGGTGCTGGCACTCACTGGTGAAAAACGCACGTTCCCCGAAGACCAGTATGTGTTCATGGCGACCCGCATGGGCACCGTCAAAAAGACCGCACTCGACGAATTTTCCAACCCACGCAAGGCCGGCATCATTGCGGTGGACTTGGACGACGGCGACTTCCTGATTGGCGCCGCCTTGACCGACGGCAAACACGATGTGATGTTGTTCAGTGACGGTGGCAAGGCGGTGCGTTTTGATGAAAACGATGTGCGCCCCATGGGTCGCCAGGCACGTGGCGTGCGCGGCATGATGCTTGACGAGGGTCAGAGTGTGATCGCCATGTTGGTGGCCGAAGACGAGTCCCAAAGTGTGCTCACCGCCACCCAACACGGCTACGGCAAACGCACCAGCATCGTGGAGTACACCCGCCATGGCCGTGGCACCAAGGGCATGATCGCCATCCAGCAAAGTGAGCGCAACGGCAAGGTGGTTGCAGCCACCCTGGTACACGCCGATGACGAGATCATGCTGATCACCGACAAGGGGGTCTTGGTACGCACCCGCGTCAGCGAAATTCGTGAATTGGGCCGCGCCACCCAGGGCGTGACCCTGATCGGCTTGGACGAAGGCTCGCAGCTCAGTGGGCTGCAGCGTATTGTGGAAAACGACGCGATCGTCAAAACTCCCGACGACAGCAGCGACGAGGCCTCCGACGAGCCTGCTGCGCCCGATGCCTGATTACTTCTAAAAATATAGCTACTAGCCCTTAATCAATAAGGGCTGGAGCCCGATTTATTATCAATTCCTCGCATGAACAGACCTTATAACTTTTCTGCCGGCCCGGCCGCCATGCCCGAAGAGGTGTTGGCAGAGGCTGCGGGCGAGATGCTGGACTGGCACGGCAGCGGCATGGGTGTGATGGAGATGAGCCACCGCGGCAAGGAGTTTGGCCAGATCGCCCAGGAAGCCGAGGCGGACTTGCGCGAGCTGTTGGCCGTGCCAGCGCACTTCAAACTGCTGTTCATGCAAGGTGGTGGCCTGGCCGAGAACGCCATCGTGCCGCTGAACCTGTCGCGTGGGGAGGCGGTGGACTTTGTGGTCAGCGGCAGCTGGAGCCAGAAATCTGCGCAAGAAGCGGCGCGCTATTGCACCGTGCGGGAAGCTGCCAACACCAAAAGCGGCGGCTTCACCACGCTGGTCGACCCGACCAGCTGGCAGCTCAGCAACAAACCAGCCTACGTGCACATCTGTAGCAACGAAACCATCAACGGGGTCGAGTACCAGAGCCTGCCAGACCTAAAGGCGCTGGGCTGTGATGCACCGCTGGTGGTGGATTTCTCGTCCCACGTCGCCTCGCGGCCAGTCGACTGGTCACGGGTCGGTCTGGCTTTTGGTGGTGCACAAAAAAACCTCGGCCCCGCTGGCTTGACCCTGGTGGTGGTACGTGAGGATTTACTGGAACGTGCCCTGCCGATCTGCCCAAGCGCTTTCTGCTACAAGACCGTGGCCGAGAACAACTCCATGTTCAACACCCCGCCCACCTATGCGATCTACATCGCGGGGCTGGTGTTCAAGTGGCTCAAGCGCCAGGGTGGGATCGCCGCGATGGAGGCGCGCAACATCGACAAGGCTGAGCTGCTGTACCAGGTCATCGACCGCTCCAGCCTGTACACCAACCGGGTCGACCCAAGCTGCCGCTCCCGCATGAATGTGCCGTTTTACCTGCGTGACGAAAGTCTCAATGAAGCCTTCCTGGCTGGCGCCAAAGAACGTGGTCTGCTGCAACTCAAAGGCCACAAGTCGGTGGGAGGCATGCGCGCCAGCATCTACAACGCGCTGCCGCTCGAAGGGGTGCAGGCGCTGGTGGCCTATTTAAGCGACTTCGAAGCGCAGCACGGCTGACCACTTCGGTCGGCCGTACCTGCCCACAGAGATTCCACACCAACGCCAGTCAAACACCCAGCCCTACCACCTGAACCGACACGATGGCCAAGACCCTTCCTGAATTGCGCAACCAGATCGACGCGGTGGATCTGGAACTGATTGCCCTGCTCAACAAACGCGCCGCCCTGGCCCATGAGGTTGGTGAGATCAAACGCCTGGACGGTTCGACCGTGTTCCGGCCCGACCGCGAAAACCAGGTGATCAGCAACCTGCAGGCCGTCAACCAAGGTCCCCTCAAAGACCACAGCGTGGCCATCATCTGGCGTGAAATCATGTCGGCCTGCCGCTCGCTGGAGGCGCCGCAGCGCGTGGCGTACCTGGGCCCGGCAGGCACGTTCAGCGAACAGGCCGCGATCCAGTTTTTTGGCGGCAGCATGGCGCGCGTCATGTGTGTCAGTTTTGACGAGGTGTTCCGCGCCACGGCGGCGGGCAGCGCCGAATTTGGTGTGGTGCCGATCGAGAACTCGTCCGAAGGAGTGGTCTCGCGCACGCTGGACCTGCTGCTCAGCTCACCCCTGCACATCATCGGTGAGACCAGCTTTCTGGTGCGCCACAACCTACTTCGCCTGGAACCCAGCCTGTCCAACATCGAGGCGGTCTACGCCCACCCGCAGGCCCTGTCGCAATGCCAGGACTGGCTCAGCACCCACCTGCCGCATGCCGACCGCCGCGCCGCGCCGAGCAATGCCGAAGGTGCCCGCCTGGCATCCACCAACCCGGCCTGGGCCGCGATTGCCAGCGAACGCGCGGGCAGCGAGTTTGGCCTGCATGTGGTGTCCTACGCAATCCAGGACGACGCCTTCAACCGCACCCGCTTTGCGGTGATCTGCCTGCCCACCACCCTGGCAGCGCCGCAAGCCACCGGCAAAGACTGTGTCAGCCTGATCGTGTCGGTGAACAACAAGCCCGGCGCGGTGCACGACCTGCTGGTGCCGCTCAAACGGCATGGGGTGTCGATGACCCGTTTTGAGTCACGCCCGGCGCGCTCCGGCCAGTGGGAGTACTACTTCTACATCGACCTGGCCGGCCACCCGTCCGAGCCACATGTGGCTGCCGCGCTTGAAGAGTTGCGCAGCCTGTGTGCCTTCTACAAGGTGCTGGGTACCTACCCGGTGGCGGAATGAGCCTGTGGCCCACCCCACCTCAACCGTTTGGGTCGCTCGGCCTGGGCGACAGTCAAGTTGTCGGGAGGTCTGATGTTTGAACAACTGGGCTTGATCGGCTGCGGCCTGATGGGTGGCTCCTTTGCCCTGGCACTCAAACAGGCGGGCCTGGTCAAACGTGTCGTGGGTTACAGCAAGTCACCCTCCACCACCGAGCGCGCCTGCCAGATGGGGGTCATCGACGTGGCAGCCCCATCGGCCTTGCTGGCGGTGTCGGGCGCCGACATTGTGCTGATGGCGGTACCGGTGGCAGCCTCCGAGGCCACCTTCAAGGCCATCAAACACATGGTCACGCCCGGCATGTTGATCATGGATGTGGGTTCCACCAAGGGTGACGTGGTCGAGGCAGCGGCGCGCGGCCTGCGCGACCAGGTTGGCTCTTTTGTGCCGGCGCACCCGATTGCGGGCAAGGAACTCGCTGGTGTCGACAATGCCGACGCCGAGCTGTATGTGGGCAAACAGGTGATCCTGACGCCCACCGATCTCACGCTGGCCACCCACACCCAATGCGCGACCGAGGTCTGGAGCGCGCTAGGCTGCAAAGTGGTGCAGATGTCGCCCGAATCCCACGACGCTGCTTTTGCGGCGGTGAGCCATCTTCCCCACATGCTGGCCTTCACCCTGATGAACTCGGTGATTGGGCAGAGCAAAGGGGCCGGCTACATGGGCTTGGCCGGGCCGGGTTTTCGCGATTTCACCCGCATTGCCGCCAGCGACCCCAAGGTCTGGCGCGACATTCTGCAGGCCAACCGGGCCGAGTTGCTGACCCAATGCCAGCATTTCCGCGATCAGTTGGCCCTGTTTGAAGCCGCCATGTTGGCGGGTGACCAGCAGACGCTGGAAGCCCTGATCACCCAGGCCAGCACCGCCCGCGCCGCCTGGCGCATGAACCAGTTACCGTGAGTCCCGCTGCGCATGTTCACCACCGCTTTCCTTGATCTTCCCCCCCTAGAAACCGCCGGTGGCACCATCACCCTGCCCGGCTCCAAAAGCATCTCGAATCGGGTTCTGCTGCTGGCCGCCCTGAGTCAGGGCAGCACCGTGGTGCACGACCTGCTGGACTCCGACGACACCCGCGTCATGCTCGAAGCGCTGCGCCAACTGGGTTGCGGGGTTGAACAAAACCATAGCACGGTCACCATAGAGGGTCTGGGCGGGAAGCCGAAAACAGCACAAGCCCAGCTGTTCATGGGCAACGCGGGCACCGCCATCAGGCCACTCACCGCTGCGCTGGCGGTGATGGGTGGCAGTTATGAATTGCGCGGCGTGGCACGGATGCACGAGCGTCCGATTGGTGATTTGGTGGACGCACTGCGCCAACTGGGTTGCCAGATTGATTACCTGGAGAACCCTGGTTACCCGCCGCTGCGCATTGGCCAGCCCAAGCTGGACGTGTCGCAACCGATCCGGGTGCGCGGGGATGTGTCGAGCCAGTTCCTGACTGCACTGCTGATGGCGTTGCCCCTTGTTGCGATGCACCGCGCCCCCACGCTCGGCACTGACCCCGGGCCGAGCGGGAGCTCGGAACGCATGTCCTCGCTGCCCCCCGAGGGGGCTGTGCAGCCTTGGGGCGGCCCGGCGGCTGCACAAGACATCACCATCGAGGTGGTGGGTGAGCTGATTTCGCGCCCCTACATTGAGATCACGCTGAACCTGCTGGCGCGTTTTGGCGTGGTGGTGCAGCGCGACGGCTGGCAGCGGTTCACCATTCCAGCGGGCAGCCGGATCGTGTCGCCGGGAGATATCCATGTCGAGGCCGACGCCTCATCTGCTAGCTATTTCATAGCTTTAGGTGCAATTGCAAAAATGGCTATTGGCCAAAAGTGCATCAAAATTTTGGGTGTCGGCGCCGACTCCATTCAGGGCGACATCCGTTTTGTCGAAGCCGCACAGTTGATGGGTGCGCAGATCACGAGTGGCCCGAACTGGCTGGAGGTCACACGCGGTGCCTGGCCGCTCAAGGCGATTGACCTGGACTGCAACCACATCCCCGACGCCGCCATGACGCTGGCGGTGATGGCGCTGTACGCCGACGGCCCCTGCACGCTGCGCAACATCGCCAGCTGGCGCGTCAAGGAAACCGACCGCATCGCGGCCATGGCTTGTGAATTACGCAAGCTCGGCGCGACGGTGGAAGAAGGCGCTGACTTCATCCGGGTGTTGCCACTGCCGAATCCGACGATCGCCGCCGCGCCGGGCAGCCCCAAGCCAGGCACGGCCCCCTCGGGGGGCAGCGCAGTAAGCGAAGCGACAAGCGTGGGGGCATGGAAACCCGCCAGCGTCCACACCTACGACGACCACCGCGTGGCCATGTGTTTTTCTCTCGCGGCCTTCAACCCGGCGGGCTTGCCGGTGCGCATCGAAGACCCGAAATGTGTGGCCAAAACCTTCCCGGACTATTTTGAGGCGCTGTTCTCGCTGGTCCAGACCAGCCGCCAGCACATTCCGGTGATCTGTATCGATGGTCCCACGGCCTCAGGCAAAGGCACGCTGGCAGCAGCACTGGCCAAACGCCTGGGTTACCACTTCCTGGACTCCGGTGCGATGTACCGCATCACGGCGTTGGCAGCCAGCAACGTTGGCTTGCCGATTGACGCAAGCGGCGAGGTCGCCATCGCCCGTCTGGTGCAAGACCTGTCGATCACTTTCACCGCCGGGCAGATCCTGCTGGATGGGGTCGACGTGAGCGAGGCTATCCGCTCGGAAGCCAATGGCATGAACGCCTCCAAAGTGTCTGCCCTGCCCCAGGTTCGCGCAGCCTTGGTCGACCTGCAGCACAGCTTTCACCGCCTGCCCGGGCTGGTGGCTGACGGGCGCGACATGGGCTCGGTGATCTTTCCGCAGGCCCCACTCAAGGTGTTTCTGACCGCCAGTGCCGCAGAGCGTGCACAAAGGCGTTTCAAACAGTTGATTTCAAAAGGGATTTCAACTACACTCGATAGTCTTCGCGCTGATTTGGAAGCCAGGGACAAGCGGGACCAAACCCGCAGCGCCTCTCCTTTAAAACCCGCACAAGACGCCGTGTTGCTGGACAACTCGGATTTATCGGTTGAAAAATCGGTTGATCTGGTATTGGGCTGGTGGCAAGGCAAACAGCCCTTTTGAACCTTCTCAAGGGCTGTACCCGCAGGGACTGATCCCCTTGCAACCGGCCCTTATCTGCCTTCTCGCGCTGCACTGCGCACCGCAGGTGAGGTTCACAAAACTTAACCCCGTGGCGTTAATGCCACACAAAAAATGTCTGAATCTTTTGCCGCCCTGTTTGAAGAGTCCCTGCAACGCACAGAAATGCGCCCAGGCGAAGTGATCACCGCTGAAGTTGTTCGCATCGAACACAGCTTTGTGGTGGTCAACGCTGGCCTGAAATCCGAAGCCTATGTGCCGCTGGAAGAATTCAAGAACGACCAGGGCGAAACCGAAGTGCAAGTCGGTGACTTCGTGTCGGTGGCCATCGGCTCCATCGAAAACGGCTACGGCGACACCATCCTGTCGCGCGACACCGCCAAACGTCTGGCTTCCTGGATGAGCCTGGAAAAGGCCCTCGAATCCGGCGAATTTGTTACTGGCACCACCAGCGGCAAGGTCAAGGGTGGTCTGACCGTGTTGGTCAACGGCATCCGCGCCTTCCTGCCCGGCTCTCTGGTTGACACCCGTCCCACCAAGGACCTGTCTCCGTACGAAAACAAGACCCTGGAATTCAAGGTCATCAAGCTCGACCGCAAGCGCAACAACGTGGTGCTGAGCCGCCGTGCCGTGGTGGAAGCCTCCATGGGCGAAGAACGCTCCAAGCTGATGAACACGCTGAAAGAAGGCGCCATTGTTCACGGTGTGGTCAAGAACATCACCGAATACGGTGCGTTTGTCGACCTGGGTGGTATCGACGGCCTGCTGCACATCACCGACATGGCTTGGCGCCGTGTCCGTCACCCGTCTGAAGTGGTGACCGCTGGCCAGGAAATCACCGCCAAGATCCTGAAATTTGACACCGAGAAGAACCGCGTGTCTCTGGGTCTGAAGCAAATGGGTGATGACCCGTGGATGGGCGTGAACCGCCGCTACCCGCAAGGCACCCGCATGTTCGGCAAGATCACCAACATCGCCGACTACGGCGCATTTGTGGAACTGGAACCCGGCATCGAAGGTCTGGTGCACGTGTCCGAAATGGACTGGACCAACAAGAACGTGGCCCCGAGCAAGATCGTTGCCCTGGGCGACGAAGTCGAAGTCATGGTTCTGGAAATCGACGAAGACAAGCGCCGCATCAGCCTGGGCATGAAGCAATGCAAGGCCAACCCATGGCAAGAATTCGCGCAAAATACCAAGCGCGGCGACCGCGTCAAGGGCCCGATCAAATCCATCACCGACTTCGGCGTGTTCGTTGGTCTGGCTGCTGGCATCGACGGTCTGGTGCATTTGTCCGACCTGTCCTGGAACGAAACCGGCGAAGCCGCTGTGCGCGAGTACAAAAAGGGCCAGGAAGTCGAAGCCCTGGTGCTGGCTGTGGACGTTGACCGCGAACGCATCTCCCTGGGTATCAAACAACTCGACTCCGACCCGTTCACCACCTTCTCGTCGATCAACGACAAGGGTTCCGTGGTCACCGGCAAGGTCAAGACCGTGGATGCCAAGGGCGCTGAAATCGACCTCGGCGAAGACATCCTTGGTTACCTGCGCGCCTCCGAAATCAGCCGTGACCGCGTCGAAGACGCACGCAACGTGCTCAAGGAAGGCGACGAAGTCACCGCTGTGGTGGTCAATGTGGATCGCAAGACCCGCAACATCCAGTTGTCGATCAAGGCCAAGGACGCGGCTGACCAGAACGAAGCCATGCAAACCCTGAGCCAGCAGTCTGCCCGCGAAAACGCTGGCACCACCAGCCTGGGCGCTTTGTTGCGTGCCAAACTGGACAACAACTGATCGGGTGATTCCCCATTGAACTGACGACCGGTTGCACCCGCGTGCACCGGTCGTTTTTTTCTTCGTTTCAGGCCTACCACCATGACCCGTTCTGATCTTGTTGAAGAACTTGCTGCACGTTTCAGTCAACTGACCCAGCGTGACGCCGAGTTTGCCGTGAAGGCGATTCTGGACGCGATGAACGACGCGCTGGTGCGCGGTCACCGCATTGAAATCCGTGGTTTTGGCAGCTTCTCCGTGAACTACCGCGCCCCGCGCATGGGCCGCAACCCGCGCAGCGGCGAGAGTGTGGCCATTCCCGAAAAGCGCGTCCCCCACTTCAAACCTGGTAAAGCCCTGCGTGAAGCGGTGGACCAGCGCACGGCAGAATTGACCCAAACCGCCAACGGCTGACGCGCCTGATGGCGCTTTGACCGCCACCAGCGTTAAAATTTTTGGCCACACGGGAAAACGCCAATGAACAAACTACTATGGTTGCTTAAGTGGATGCTTAAAGCAGCCATTTTTTTTACCCTGTTCGCATTTGCGCTGAACAACCAGCAAGACACCACGGTGCATTTCTTTTTTGGCAACCAGTGGCAGGCGCCCCAAGTGCTGGTGGTGCTGACCGCTTTTGCCGCTGGCGTGGCTGTGGGCGTCTTCGGCATGGTGCCCTGGTGGTGGCGTCAGCGCCGCCTGGCCAGCACACCCGCGCCCACCCCGACCTGGACATCCACCACCAGCCCGGCCCCTTTGGCGCCTGCCGTGGCATCACCCGCCACCGCACCCGCCTACGCTGATGGAATTTAACCTGAGCTGGATTCTGCTGGGGTTGCCACTGGCTTTTGGGCTGGGCTGGCTGGCGTCCCGGTTCGATCTGCGCCAGATCCGGTTTGAAAACCAGCGGGCGCCCAAAGCCTATTTCAAGGGCTTGAACTACCTGCTCAACGAGCAGCAGGACCAGGCCATCGACGCCTTCATTGAAGCCGTCCAGAGCGACCCCGACACCTCCGAGCTGCACTTTGCGCTGGGCAACCTGTTTCGTCGGCGTGGCGAGTACGAGCGTGCCGTGCGTGTGCATGAGCATCTGCTGTCACGCGCGGACCTGAGCCAGACCGACCGCCACCGCGCCCAGCACGCACTGGCGCTTGATTTCCTCAAGGCCGGTTTGCTGGACCGTGCCGAGGCCGCGCTCAACAAGTTGGAGGGCACCGCCTTCGAGACGGAGGCCCGGCTGGCGCTGCTGGCCAATTACGAACGCAGCCGCGACTGGGTGCTGGCGGCGGAGATCGCCCACAAGCTGGAGCGCGCCCAACAAGGCAGTTTTGGCCAAAGGCTGGCGCACTACCTGTGTGAACAGGCCGCTAACGACCTGGCGCACAAGCAGCCCGACGCCGCCCGTGCGCGCCTGCAGGAAGCCATTGCCACAGCGCCTGAAGCGGCGCGGGCACGCATGGCGTTGGCCCAACTGCAAGCCGGTGCCGGTGAGTTGGCCGCGGCTCAACAGACGTTACTGGACGCCATGACCCATGCGCCCACGGCGATCCCGCTGATGGCTGCGCCGCTAGCAGACATCGCGCTGCGGCTGGGCAGTGTGACGCAGGCGCTGGCCCGCTTGCAGGTGGTGTACGAGCAAAGCGCCTCACTCGACGTGCTGGAAGCCATCGTCCGGCTGTCGGCCAGCACCCCCGCCGCCAGCATGACCGATCGTGACTGGTACGCCCGCCACCTGGAACGCGAACCCTCCCTGGTGGCCGCCACCCGCTGGATGGCTGGCGAGAAATTTCAAGACGAACAGTTTCACCCCCAAGTGCAACGGGCGCTGGACCACGCGGTCAAACCGCTGTTGCGTTACCGCTGCGCCGCCTGTGGGTTTGAAGCCACGCAGCATTTTTGGCAATGCCCGGGTTGCCAGACCTGGGACAGTTACCCCGCACGGCGGGTGGAAGAGTTATGACCATCTCCAAAGAACAATTGAGTCAGGCCCGCGTCTTGGTCGTGGGTGATGTGATGCTGGACCGTTACTGGTACGGCGCCGTTGACCGCATCAGCCCGGAGGCTCCGGTGCCAGTGGTCCGCGTCACCCGTGAGGAAGAACGCATTGGCGCCGCAGCCAACGTGGCCTACAACGTGGTCACGCTTGGCGGGCAAGCGTCGTTACTCACGGTGGTGGGTGATGACGAAGCCAGCCACAAGCTCGAAGCGCTGGTGGCCCAAACCGGCATCCAGGCCCATTTTGGCCGCGATGCCGAGCTCAAAACGACGGTGAAGTTACGTGTGATTGGCCGCCAGCAACAGTTGCTGCGCATGGACTTCGAGAACACGCCCAAAACTGAAATATTGGCCTCCCAAACCGCTGCCTTCCTGGACCTGCTGCCACGGCATGACGCGGTGCTGTTCTCCGACTACGGCAAAGGCGGCCTGGCGCATGTGAGCGACATGATTGCCCGCGCGAAAGCAGCAGGCAAGCCGATCCTGATCGACCCCAAAGGCAGCGACTACTCACGCTACCAGGGCGCCACGGTGATCACCCCCAACCGCGCCGAGTTGCAACAGGTGATTGGCAATTGGCAAGATGAAGTCGAGCTGCAAACCAAAACGCAGGCTTTGCGTGAACGCTTGGGCCTGCAGGCCATTCTGGTGACCCGCAGCGAGGAAGGCATGACACTGTTTGACGCCGCAGGTCAAGTCAGCGTGAGTGCACAGGCGCGCGAGGTGTTCGATGTGACCGGCGCCGGCGACACCGTGATCGCCACGATGGCGGCTTTGGTGGCTGCTGGCCTGACCCTGCGTGAGGCCCTGCCGCTGGCCAACCGGGCCGGCGGCCTGGTGGTCGGCAAATTTGGCACCGCCACTGTTTCTTATGAGGAGTTGTTCGCATGACCCGAATCGTTGTCACCGGCGCAGCCGGTTTTATTGGTAGCAACATCATCAAGGGGCTCAATGCCCGCGGCCTCACCGACATCATCGCGGTGGACGACCTGACACAAGGCGACAAGTTCCGCAACATCGCCGATCTGCAGATTGCCGACTATGTCGACGCCGACGTGTTTTACGACGCGTTTGCCAGTGGCAGCTACGGCCAGGTCGAAGCGATCTTCCACGAAGGTGCCTGCAGCGACACCATGGAAAGCAATGGCAAGTACATGATGCAGAACAACTTTGCCACCTCGCTGCAGCTGTACCACGCGTGCCAGAAGCGCGGCGCCCGGCTGCTGTATGCGTCCAGCGCAGCCACCTACGGCGGTTCGGACACCTTCCGCGAAGAGCCGGCTTTTGAGCGCCCGCTCAACGTCTACGGCTACTCCAAGCTGCTGTTTGACCAGCGCATGCGCCGCGAATGCGGCCTGCAGTTTGAGCGCGCCTTTGCTGGCAAAACCATGCAGGTGGTGGGTTTCCGTTATTTCAACGTGTACGGCCCGCGCGAGCAACACAAAGGCCGCATGGCCAGCGTGGCGTTCCACCAGTTCAACCAGTTCCAGGCGGAAGGCCGGGTCAAACTGTTTGACGCCTATGGCGGCTATGCAGCGGGTTCACAAATGCGCGACTTCGTTTTTATTGACGACGTGGTGGCGGTGAACCTGTGGTTTTTTGACCATCCGGGCATCTCGGGCATTTTTAATCTGGGCACCGGCCGCGCCCAGCCCTTCAATGACGTGGCCAGCTCGGTCGTCAACAGTTTGCGCCAGTTGGCGGGCCAACCCGCCCTGTCGCTGCAGGAATTGGTCGATCAAGGACTGCTGCAATACATCCCCTTCCCGGACGCGTTGCGTGGCAAATACCAGTGTTACACCCAGGCCGACCTGAGCGCGCTGCGCGCCACCGGCTGCGACCATCACTTTGCTGACGTGCAGACCGGCGTGGCCAGCTACGTGGCGTGGATGATGCAAAACAGACAGATTTGACGCGCTGCGCAGTCGGATTCAAATATCTCTTGAGTCGGTGCAAAAGGGCGCCGTACACTGGTTTTGTGAATGGCAGGTGCGCCGACATCCCGCCAGTATCACGTCACAAAACCATCCAACCCTCAGGAGAGTTCACCCATGCTGAAGAAAATTCTGACCACCGTGGCCATGCTGTATGCAGCCGCCAGTTTCGCCGCTGTCGATGTCAACAAAGCCAGTGCTGCCGACCTGGACAGCATCAAAGGCATCGGCCCCGGTATTTCCACCAAGATTCTGGACGAACGCAAAAAAGGCGCTTTCAAGGACTGGGCCGATTTCCTCGACCGCGTCCAAGGCGTGGGTGACAAAAATGCCGCCAAATTTTCAGACGACGGCCTGACCGTCAATGGCGAGGCCTTCAAGGGGGCCGCGCCCGCCGCCAAAAAAAGCGGATGCCAAGAAGGCCGATACCAATGAACCCAAAGCCGAAGCCGCCAAGCCAGCAGCCAGCGCTGCGAAGAAATAAGCTGCTTGCGCGTTTGCACAAGGACCCGCCTCGGCGGGTTTTTTCTTGACCGCCAGCCAGCGCCCAGGGCGATTTCCGTCGAGGCGACTTGAGCTTGGTTGGCGTTGGCCAACACCTGCCGTTTCAAAAAAGCTAGCCACCCCCGCGCTGCATGTACAAGTCAAACCGCGTCATGAACGCATGGCGCTGCTGGTCATCCACCCCGGCGAACCGGAAACTCACCTTGAGCACCGGCAGGCTGATCTGACCGATCACACGCGGGGCGGCCATCTGCCATTTCAGGCCGAGCGCGCCGTCGCCGATGCGCACACCCGCGCTGCCGGGCTGCTGCTTCCAGTGCAGGTCGCCCACGGCGCCAGGCAGCCAGCGCAGCCAGTCGGCCTCGCTGCAGGCCATCTCACGCTCGAAGCGTTCCGGGTAAAAAGACTGCATGAAGGGGTCGCTGCAATCCAGCGTCAGCCACCGGCAATCGGTGGCCAGATGGCCAGCGTGTCACCCTCCTGCAGCACATGCGCCATGCGTTGCTCCGGGGCGACATAGGTGCCGTTCACCAAGACCAGATGCACCCATTTGGCGGGCAGCCGGTGCGCCTCCACCACCTGGCCAATGGTGGTGCCCGGCGCCACCTCCAGGTCCACCGCATTGGTGTACTTTTCCTGCGTGGGCAGGTAGTCGGTCAGGGTCGCGAACAGTTTGAAGGTGATTTTCATGGGCGGATCATCGCCGGTGTTTGTCGTGTGCGCCGGACCAGTCGGCCTGGCCGTGAGCTGCGGCCTGGTAAGCCTCCACCAGACGGGTGGGGTCTTGCATCAGCTTGTCTTTCCAGGCGCCCAGTTTGATCTGGCCTTCGACCAGGCCGCGCATCGCGCCCACATGCTGCGTCCAACCCACGCTGTTGCAGCCAATCAGCACATCGTCCTTGAACTGCAGGCTCAGGTGTTTACCTGCGGCCTTGTCGGTGATCTCGACATGTTCACCCCCCGTGGCACCCTGCCAGTCGCCAAAGCTGGTCGAGATCAAGCCGAGTGTGTCGAGCACATTGATTTGTGTGACGCCTTTGAGCACCGCCTTGGCCTCCAGACCGCGTGCGTAGGCGACCATGTTGCTGGCCGCGATACGCGCCTGGTCCGAGGCGTTGGGCTGGATGGCGCTGACCATGGTTTTGCGGGAGATTTTGTCAAACGCTTCGGCACAGTCGCCAGCGGCAAAGATGCCTGGCACGTTGGTCTGCAGATGTTCGTCGGTCAACACACCCAGCAGGCACAAAATGCCCGAGTCTTCCAGAAAACCAATCGCCGGGCGCACGCCTGCGGCGCTGATGACCAGGTCCGCCAGCATGGTTTTGCCGTTGGAGAGCTTCACCTGCAGCGGCTTGCCAGGTTCGATGGATTCGACACGGGTAGCGGTGAACACTTCCACCCCTTTGGACTCGACCCAGTCACGGATCATGCCGCCCGCCACCGGGCCCATCATACGCGGCACCATGCGGTCACCCATCTCGACCACACTCAACCTCACCCCGCGCGCGGCCAGCGCTTCCATGATGATGCAGCCGATGAAACCGGCGCCAAGCTGCAGCACGCGCGCCCCGGGCTGCGCCAGTGCGGCGATGGCACGGGCGTCTTCCAGCGTCCAGCAAGTGTGCACACCTTCGGATTTGATGCCGGGAATCGGCGGGCTGACCGGGTGGGAGCCGGTGGCCACCAGCAAGGTGTCAAAACTGACCGTGTCGCCACTTTTGAACACGATGGTTCGGGATGCAGCGTTCACAGAGCGCACCCGGTCCAGCCGCAGATTGACCCGCAGGTCGGCAAAGTGGGTCGGGCTTTTACGCAGGTAGGTGCCGCTCTCGTCGATGTTGCCCATCAACAGATAGGGGATGGCCATGCGCGAGTAAGACGGCTCGGGTTCATCACCAATCAGGGTGATGTCGTCTTGCGGGGCCTGTTTGCGGATGGTTTCGGCGGCGATCACGCCAGCCGGGCCCGCGCCCAGAATCACGTGGTGGGTCATGGTTGATACTCCGGAAAAAAGCGGCCTTGAAGACCGCTAATTTATGTGGTGTGGTCCGGTTTATTGGGGTCAGAGCACACTACGTTCGCTTCGCTCTCTACGGTGATCCGACCCCAAAAAACCTACAGGCTCAGGCGTTCGCGGGTTTCAGCCGTCGGGCGGCCTTCCGGGTCCCAGCCACGGGCTTCGTAGTACAGCGGCAGCATGGTCGCGAGTTCGTTGAACTTGCCTTTGGCCGGGCCGGTCTTGCAGGCGCCTTCCACACTGGTCAGACGTGGTGGCAGGCTGTCGTCCGCCTTGGTGAACCCGGCGCGGTTGTTGAACTCGCGCTCCATGTTCCAGATGCGCTCACCGATCTTGGCCAATTCTTCGATGGTGTACTGCTCACCACAGGCCCCTTGCATTTGCGGCGCCAGGTCTTGCAGGCCCCAGGCAAAGGTGGTGAAGATGCACAGGCCCGACGAGTCAAACGCGGCGGTGGCGTCCTGGAAGGCTTTCACCAGCTCGGGCTTGCCTGCGGATTCCAGCGGGTCGGTCTTGACCGGGATGCCCAGAATTTCCGACGCGATGGTGTAGCCGCGCAGGTGGCAGCCACCCCGGTTGCTGGTGGCGTAAGCCAAGCCAATGCCCTGGATGCCGCGTGCGTCGTAGGCCGGGAACTCCTGACCCTTGCTGCTCATGCTCAGCTCCGGGTGACCGTATTTGGCGGTCAGGCGTTTGGAGCCCTGGCCAATTTCCTTGCCAAAACCCCGGCCGTTGACGGTTTCTTCGGCCAAAAACGCCAGCGCACGGGCCGAACCGAACGGTGCCTCAATACCAATCTGCTCCTTGGTCAACACCCCCATGCCATACAGCTCCATCACGGCACCCACGGTGGTGCCAAAGCTGATCGGGTCGATGCCTTCCTCGTTACAGAGCAAGTTGGCGTATTGCAGGCATTCCAGGTCGTTCACGCCGTTGGCAGCGCCCAGCGCCCAGGCCGCTTCGTATTCCAGACCGCCGTTGGCACCGCGGTATTGCGGCTTGTTTTCGATGGTGAAGTGGCCTTCGTCCATCTTGCTGATGCGCCCGCAGGCGATGGTGCAGCCAAAACAGGCCTGGTTGGTCACCAGATGTTTCTTGCCGTCCGTCGCACGCGGTTTGGCCATGGCCTCGGCACCAATGTCCATGGCGCTTTCAAACTGGTTGTCCTGGTGGTTGCGGGTGGGCAAGGCACCCACTTCGTTGATCACGCTCATCAGCACCTGGGTGCCCATGGCGGGCAGACCAGTGCCGGTGACGCCGTTTTCGGCCAGTACTTTCTTGGAGGCTTTCACCGCCGCCATGAAGGCTTTCGGGTCACGCAGATTGCCGACACCCTTGGTGCCACGCACCGCAATGGCCTTGAGGTTTTTGCTGCCCATGACCGCGCCCACACCCGAGCGGCCCGCCGCGCGGTGCAAATCGTTCACCACCGCGGCAAACAACACGCCGTTTTCACCGGCCTTGCCGATGGACGACACGCGCACCAGCGGGTCTTGCAGGCCCTTCTTGATGATTTCTTCGGTCTGCCAGACACTCTTGCCCCACAGGTGGGCGGCGTCGCGCAGTTCGACCACGTCGTCGTTGATGTACAGGTAGACCGGTTTGGCGCTCTTGCCTTCAAAAATGACCATGTCCCAGCCGGCCATCTTGAGTTCGGCGCCCCAGTAGCCGCCTGAGTTGGAGCAGGCAATGGCGCCGGTGAGCGGGCCTTTGGTGATGACGGTGTAACGGCCGCCGGTGGAGGCCATCGTGCCCGTCAGCGGGCCGGTGGCCCAGATGATCTTGTTCTCGATGGACAGTGGGTCCACGGTGGCATCCACCTCTTCCACCAGGTATTTGGTGCCCAAACCGCGCGAACCGATGTAGGCCTGCGCCCATTCCATGTTCAGCGGTTCCACGGCAACGGTGCCAGCCGTCAGGTTGACGCGAAGGATTTTTCCAGCCCATGACATGATGTGTTCTCCTCAAATGTTGAGGTCAGCATACGTTGGCAACGCCACGTGGTCTGACCCGCAAAGTTTTGTTAAGCGGCGACCTGGTTGCCCAGTTTGTTGGCCCACTGTTCCATCTTGGAGAGGCCGGTCCAGTTGGCGTCGATGAAGGTGATGGCGCTGGTGGGGCAGGCGTCCACGCAGGCGGGGTCGCCGCCGCACAGGTCGCACTTCTGCACCTTGCCGGTCTCCTGCACATAGTTGATGGTGCCAAACGGGCAGGCAATGGTGCAGACCTTGCAGCCCACACAGGTGGCCTCGTTGACCACCTTGGCGCCGGTGAGTTTGTCCAGCGTGATGGCTTCCACCGGGCAGGCGTGCAGGCACCAAGCTTCGTCACACTGGGTGCAGGTGTAGGGCACTTTTTTGCCGGTATGGTGAAAGTTGAAAACCTTGATGCGCGATTTGGCCGTGGCGAAGGTGCCGTAGTTCTCGAAAGCGCAAGCCATTTCGCACTGCAGACAGCCGGTGCATTTGTCTGCGTTGATGTGCAACACCTTTTGCATGTGTGTCTCCTGAGGGTAATAAACGGGGGCGAAACAGCACCTATGCAGCGCCGTTCCTATGTTCCAGATTGCCTGGTGATTGTTGACATTCGAGGCACCGAACCACTTAGGACTAACCCTGAGAAGCACCCGCGCATTGCTGGAAATTCTCAAGTTGAGACGCCAGGGGCCCGTCTGGGGCCTTCTGACGCACCGCCCCGGCTTGGCCGCAGTTGCCCATAATGGCGCTCCGTCAGGCTTTTTTCCAACCCGCAAAGCTCGCCCGTGACCACGCCAAACGCCTTGCCTTCTTTAGTCACTGAATCGGCGCTGCACCGCAGCAGCGCCATTGCGCAGGCACGCCATCTGGTCCTGGACGAAGGTCGTGCGGGTGGCACCGGTTTGACCTCGCCCTGGGTCGAACGGTCCTGGCAACGCTGCCTGCAACTGGGTCTGCAGCCACAGCAACCCGTGCAGTTTGACGTGATCAGCACCGCCCAGTGCCAGCGCACCCTGGAAGCCAACCGCCGCCTTCTGCAGTCAGCACATGTCATCATGCAAGGGCTGGGCAAGGCCATTGGCCACACCGGTTATTTCGCCATCCTGACCAACGCCGAAGGCATTGTGCTGGGCACCAGCGGCCCCATCGATGCGCGTGACCCGCGCGCCAGCCTGATCACCCGCATCGGCACCGACCTGTCGGAGCAACGCATCGGCACCACCGCCATCAGCACCGCGCTGGCCGAACAGCAGCCGGTGTGGCTGCACCGGGGCGAGCATTTTTTTCTGGACAACACCCACTACAGCTGCGCCGGCGCCCCGCTGTTTGACCCGCAGGGCCGCTGCGCCGGCATGCTGGACCTGACCGGCGTGGATGTGCCCGAACGCACCGAGCTCAAACACCTGGTGATGCAGTCCGCCGCGCAGATTGAGAACGCGCTGGTGCTGGCCACCCCGCACGCGCTGTTGCTGCGCCTGAACTGGCCGGGCCACGGCTTGGGCAGCACGGCAGACGCCCTGCTGGCGCTGGATGACGACGGCTTTGTCAGCGGCGCCAACACCGTGGCACGCCAGATCGTGCCCGGGCTGGAACATGGGCTGGGACATGGGCAGGCCCCGGGCGTGCATGCCAACGAGGTGTTTGGCCTGCCGTTTCAGGCGCTGTTTGATGCCGCGGGCCGCACCGATGCCACGCTGGATGTGGCGCTGCGCGGCGGCTTGCGCCTGCGCGCCCTGGCCACCCGCTCGCAGCACGGCGGCACCCAGGGGGAGGGCCACTGCGCCAGCGGTGTGCCGATGCGCCAGATGCAGGCCTCGATGATCCGCCAGGCCATGGAGCAAGCCGCTGGCAACGTCACCGACGCGGCGCGTGCTTTGGGCATCAGCCGCGCCACGCTGTACCGCAAACTGGGCCGCAAAGACGGCTGAGCCGCCGGTCGGCACCAGCAGCCCGTGCGGGGAAAAGCCCCGTCTTGCGGCCCGCGCCCCCGTTTTACAAGCTGTAGCGGAATGGTTAGCATGCTTTCATGCACCTCAACCTGCTGGCACGGCACTCCATCAAGACACGCGTCACCTTGTCCATCATGGCCATTTTTCTGGCCAGTTTTTGGAGCTTGTCGTTTTACGCCAGTTATGAGCTGCGTCGCGACATGGAGGCCGACCTCAGCGCGCAACAGTTCGCCACGGTCGTGTTGCTGACCCAGCAGGTGAACGAGCGGCTGACCGAACGGCTGGCCTGGCTGCAGCTGGTGGCCAACCACATCGACGCCGAGCTGCTGGACGATTTGCCCGGCCTGCAACACCACCTGGACAGCCACCCGGTGCTGCGGTCCGAGTTCAATGACGGCTTGATGGTGGTCAATGCCGACGGCCTGGCCATGGCCGCTGCCCCGCACGATGATGACCGTCTGGGGACAGCGCAACTGGGGCTGGAGTCGGTACGGGCCGCCTTGACCCAGGGGCGCAGCGGTGTGGGACGGGTTTATCTGGATGCCCGCCACGGCGCGTCCATGCTCGACATGGCCGCGCCGATACGCGACGCCAGCGGTCACGTGGTGGGTGCCGTGGCGGGTCTCACCCATCTGAAGAAAGCCAATTTTCTGGACGCCATCACCGCCAGCCGCTACGGCCGAACCGGGGGGTACCTGCTGGTGGAGCCCCGGCAGCGGCGCATCCTGGGTGCCACGGACACCTCACGCGTCATGGAACAGTTGCCCGGCGTCGGCGTCAACCCGAAGCTGGACCGATTTCTGGACAATTCCGAGGGCTCCCTGGTGTTGACCGACCCCCATGGGCAGGAGGTGCTGATCTCGGGCAAGGTGGTGCCGGGCACCGGCTGGATCCTGTCCGCAGTCTTGCCCACCGAGGAGGCGTTTGCCGCCATCCACGCCATGCAGCAACGGCTGTTGGTCGCCACGCTGCTGCTGACCCTGCTGGCCGGTGGGCTGACCTGGTGGCTGACCCGGCGCCAGCTGACCCCCGTGTTGGACACGGTTCGGGCGCTGGCCCGCCACCAGCCCAACAACGGTGCGCCGATCACCCTGCCAGAGAACGCACCCGGTGAAATCGGCGAGCTGATCCACGCCTACAACACCCTGCTGGCCACGCTGGCACAGCGCAACCAGAAGCTGCGGGCACAGCAGGACATGCTGTCGCGTACCGAGGCGCTGGCCCATGTGGGCAGCTGGGAGTGGGACAGCGCCAGCAACACCGTCACCTGGTCGGCCGAGCTGTTCCGGTTTTTCCGCCTTGACCCGCAACAGGGGGCGCCCACGCTGGAGCAGCAGCTCAAGCTGTACATCCCCCAAGACGCCCGACGGCTCAAGGCGGCGATGGAGCAGGCGCTGCGCTACGCCATTCCCTACGAACTGGAATTGCACGCCATGCGCCGCGACGGCAGCCAGCGTTATTACCTGGCGCGTGGTGAGGTGCAGCGCGATGCCAACAACGTGGTGCGCAAGCTGGTGGGCTCGCTGCAAGACATCACCGAACTCAAACAGATCCAGGAAACCCTGCAGTTCAGCTACGTGGCCCTGCAAGGTGTGTTGCAGACCACGCTGGATGGGTTCTTCCGCGCCGACCGGCAGGGGCGGCTGCTGCAGGTCAACCCGGCGTACTGCGCCATGTCGGGCTATTCGCAAGAGGAACTGCTGCAGATGTCCATCCTGGACCTGGAAGCCACCGACAAGCCCGAACAGGTCGCCGCCCGCATCGTGCACCTGTACCGCACCGGGCGCGAGCAGTTCGAGACCCGGCACCGCCGCAAGGATGGCAGCGTGTGGGATGTGGAAGCCAGCATCACCGTCCATTCCGCAGGGGGCGGCGAAATCTTTGCCTTTTTGCGCGACATCACCGAGCGCAAGCAGGCCCAGCTGCGCCTGGAGATGGCGGCCAATGTGTTCAGCCACGCGCATGAGGGCATCAGCATCACCGACATCCACGGCCACATCCTGGACGTGAACGACACGTTTTGCCAGATCACCGGCTACTCCCGCGCCGAGGTCATTGGCCACCACACGCGGCTGCTCAAATCCGAGCGCCAGGACAAGGCTTTTTATGAAGTCATGTGGAAAGGCCTACTGATCAACGGCCACTGGAGCGGCGAGATCTGGAACCGCCGCAAAAATGGCGAGATCTACCCCGAGCTGCTAACCATCAGCGCCGTGCGCGACGAACACGGCACCACACGGCAATACGTGGCGCTGTTCTCCGACATTTCAGCGCGCAAAGCCATTGAAGACCGGGTGCGCCAGCTGGCTTTTTTTGACGCCCTGACCGAGCTGCCCAACCGCCGCCTGCTGACCGACCGCCTGACCCAGATCCTGCTGACCCACAAGCGCAGCGGCCACTACGGCGCGGTGATGTTTCTCGATCTGGACAACTTCAAACCGCTCAACGACACCTATGGCCATGCGGTGGGCGACCTGCTACTGATCGAAGTGGCGCGGCGCCTGAAAACCTGCGTGCGCGAGGTCGACACCGTGGCCCGCCTGGGCGGCGACGAGTTTGTGGTGGTGCTCAGCGAGCTCGACACCACGCTGGAAAGCTCCAAAACCCTGGCGCTCAACGTTGCCGAAAAAATCCGGCAAACACTCTCGCAGGCTTATCAGCTCAGCCGCAGCACCAGCCAGCAAACGCCGGGGCCCCAACACATCGAGCACGTTTGCACCGCCAGTATCGGCGTGGCGGTGTTTGAGCCCACCCAGACCGACCAGGACGTGATCCTGCGCCATGCCGACCAGGCCATGTACCGCGCCAAGGAATCCGGCCGCAACCGGGTGGTGCTGGACGTGAGCCCCTGAGCAATCGCCTCCCCCGCGATCGCGCCAACACCTGTCGGCGCCGTTGCAGCCAGGGCCTTTGACTTGCGCCAGCGTACGGTGAACGACCTACGTGCAGGTGCGTATTCACAGCCCTGAAGGTGATCGTTACCCTCAACCGTCAGAACAACCGCCACGTCTGTGTTTTGCCAACCCAAGGAGCATGCCATGCCAAATCTTGCGGCTTTGACGCCCTTTCGCCAACTTGCTGCGGTCGCCCCCTTCACACGTAACGTCGATGCGTTGTTCAAGGATTTTTTCATCAGCCCCTGGTCCCTTGATGCCACGCCGACAAGGCAGCCCGCCCCAGACGCTGACACCCCCGACACGCCCGCCGGGCAACAGGCGGCTGTGCCTGCAACCGACAACCCGGCCTGACGCCGCCACCCCAAGGCGCGACCGATGACGGTCGCCCCTTTTTTTCAGATCAGAGAACCCTATGGATACCGACCCAATCGGCGGCTGGATGAGCCAGGTGCAACCCATTCTGGTGGCGCAACTGGCGGGCAGTGCGGATGTCGACCACGCCATCACCTTGCTCAAAGCGGCCGTGGCCAAGGTGCCCCACGTCAGCCCAACCGCAGGTGTGGAGGTCGACATTCTGGAATTCAACGAGTTCAGGCCCAAACTGGCCGTGCGACCCCACTGCCACACCCAACATGACTGGCAGGTTGATTTCGACACCAACAAAACCATAGCCGACACGCTGGGCAGCGCCGGCTTCCCCGTGGCCACCCGCCCGGTGAAGCTGTACCCCGTGTGAACCTGACAAACGCAAAAGAAACCCGCACGACACCCGATGCGGGTGACGTCGTGAACGCTGGCCCCCGTGGGCGGGCGGTAACCGCGTGCCGTGTGACGGTTTGGTCGCGTAATGTGACATCGGCAGAGGCTGCTGGCCGTTGGGGCCAACAGGCTGCGCGACAATCACGGCTGTCCCGTGAAGCCCGCCCCTTGCATGTCCCCAGAACCACTCGCTCCCCCTGCCCCACCACCCCACGCCGTCTCGGTGCTGTCGCTCTCCATCCCGGTGGCCATGGGTTATGTGCCGCTGGGCATGGTGTTTGGCTTTCTGTTTGTGCAGGCCGGGGCCAGCTGGTGGCTGGCGGTGGCCGCCAGTGTGCTGGTGTTTGCCGGGGCGGCGCAGTTCATGATGGTGCCGATGCTGGCGGCTGGCTTGCCACTGCTGACCATTGCGCTGGCCACCCTGGTGGTCAACCTGCGCCATGTGTTTTATGGCCTGTCGTTGCTCGACAAGCTGCCCACCGAACCGTGGGCGCGCTGGTACCTGGTGTTTGGGCTGACGGATGAAACCTATTCGGTGTTGACCACGCTGCCGCCAGGCACCAGCACGCGCCAGATGGTGGGGGTGGCGCTGTTGAATCAGGGCTGGTGGGTGCTGGGCACACTGCTGGGCGCGGTGATCGGCACCCAGGCCCACGTGCCGCTGGTGGGGCTGGACTTTGCCCTGGCCGCGCTGTTTGCCGTGCTGGCGGTCGAGCAGTGGCGCAGCGCCCACACGGTGTTGCCGCTGTGGGTGGCGTTGGGCAGCTACGCGCTGGCGCAGGTGCTGATGCCGCAGCAAGCGCTGCTGATCAGCATTGCCCTGAGTGTGCTGGCCGGGCTGGTGTTGCCCCGCTGGCTGCCAGCCAAGGCGTCCGAGCCGGAGGCCACATGATCGACACCACCTATGCGCTGGGCGTTCTGGCCGCGATGGCAGGGGTGACTTTCGGGCTGCGCGCCCTGCCCTTTCTGGCCGCCAAATTTTTGCAAAAGCACCCGATGGTGCAGCAACTCGGCCGCTTCTTGCCGCTGGCCATCATGACCCTGCTGCTGGTGCACACACTGGTGGGCAACGCGCGCGACAACCCCAGCGGGCCATGGGCCGAACTGGCCGCCGTGGCCGTGGCGCTGGGCCTGCACGGGTGGAAGCGCCATGCCCTGCTGAGTATTCTGGTGGCCACCGCCCTGTACGTGCTGCTGCGCAACACCGCGTGACGCCATCGTCACCCCGGTGCATGAGACATGGCCGTCAGCCGGGCCACGATCTGTACGTCACCGGCCGCATCGGCCTGCAACACCAGCCCCTCGCCCGACTGCGCGTTAGACCCGGTCAGGTCCGACACCACAAAGTCATGCGTCACCCACACCTGAAAACCCGGGCGTGCCGCGGCCGCGTGCAGCGCCGCTTGCAACATCTGGGTGCGCGCTTGCCGCTGGGGTGCTTCGCTGCCCACGGGCGAGGCCAAAGCATCCCAAGGCTGCACCGTGCCAAAAGCCAGCGTGGCGGTGTCCAGACACCGGCACCACGGACTGGCGCGCACCGATTCGGGTGTGAGCCCGTGGCGGGCAAACCAGCGCCCGATGCGCTGCGCTTGCGCGCGCCCCGCCGCGTTCAGGTTACGCTGCGTGCGGCAGTCACCCACCTTGAACTCCGGCGGGTCAAACGTGCCGGGCGCCAACGCGTGACGAAACATCACCACCACACCACCGCCGCGCAGTCGACGCAGCGCCTCGTCCAACGCAGGCGTTGCGCCCGACACGCGATCTGCGTCGGTAGCCGCCATCAGCCCCTGAGCGGGCAACACCCCGGCCGCAGCCGCACCAGCCAGCAAAAACCAGCGGCGAGAGGGGTGACCAGGGGTCTTCAATTGGGTGGACTGCATCAAAGCTCCTCAGTGGACAGACGTTAACGAGAGAGAACAAACTTGTCATGCCGGACTACGACCCGGCATCCATGACTGCTGGCGGCATGGATTGCGGGTGGTAGCCCGCCATGACAACCGACTTGCATTCTGCGGGGACGACTTCGCCACCCATGCCAGTCAACTGCCATGAACCCAAACGCGCTTCAGGTCAACAGGCTTGAGTCTGACGATCTGGTGCCCACGGCCTGCGCCCGACTGCCACTATCATCAACGTGACACAAAAACCTTGCGCTTATGACAGCAAATATCCATCCGGTCTTAGTCGCAAGCGTCCCGGCCTTGTCCGCCTGCAGGCCGCTGATCAACAACTCGGTCATCGTGCGCGACGATGTCCGCCAGACCGCCGGGCGCAACCGCATTCAATTCAGGATGCGTCGCTGTCACGCCCCCAACGTGCGAATCAACGCATTTTGAAAAAGAAGTGATCCACCATGCCCTCCCCCTCCTCCGCACCTGAGCGATCACGCCCGGACTGGCTGCCTTATGCGGGCAGTGCCATGCTGGTGGCGCTGGTCATTTGCGGCTTGACCGCTTTGGTCATCTGGCTCGAGCACCGCAGCTACCAGGATCAGGCCACCGCTTCCACGCAAAGCCTGGCGCGCCTGCTGGCAGAAAACGTGGACGCCGCACTGACCAAGGCGGACACCTTGCTCAAGGTCTCCAGCCGGCTTTATGGCCAGGCGCTGGCCGGCGGCCCGATGGACGCTGAGCGCCTCAACCGCGAGCTTGAGCTGCAGCTCTCCTGGTTCACCGACGTGGCCGACATCCGGGTGATCGACGCGCAAGGGACGCTGCGTTATGGCTCGGGCAGCATCAGCCCGATCAGTGTGGCAGACCGCGACTACTTCATTCGCGCCCGTGACGAGCCCAATGGGGGCGTTGTGTTTTCCGGCCCGATCATCACCCGTTTGTCCCAAAAATGGGTGCTCGTGCTTGCGCGCCGCACGAACCACCCGGATGGCAGTTTTGCCGGCGTGCTCGTTGCCAGCCTTGACATCGCGCACCTGGCCAACATCTTCTCCGCGGTTGACGTGGGTGCGCATGGCCTGGTGGCCTTGCGGAGCACGGCCCTGGGGGAAATTCTGCGCGATCCACCCAACACCAACCCAGCTGGCACCGTCGGCAACCGAGCGGTGGCACCGCAACTCCAAGACCTGCTGAACAGCCAGGCCAAAGCCGCGACCTATGTGGCCACCTCGATGCTGGACGGGATGGAACGCACCTACACCGCCCACAAGCTGCCGGTTGAACCGTTCCACATCATCGTGGCGCTCTCTGAGGTCGATTACCTGCGTGACTGGCGCCAAAAAGCCGCCGGGCTACTGGCTCTGGCGGGCCTGCTGCTGCTGCTGACCGCCGCCGGTGCCCACAGGATGTACCGTTTTTCCAAACTGCAAGCCCGGCGCGAAGGTGACCAGCATGCCATGCTGATTTTGGAAGCCAGCCCGGTGGCGATGATGCTGGTGGACGCCCAAGGCATCATCCAAAAAGCCAACCAGGCCGCTGGCAGCCTGCTCGGCCGGGACGCCAGTGGCCTGATCGGCACCGCGGTCGACGATCTGACCCCGCCACGGTTTCGGACGGCGCACCCGCAGCAGCGCGCGTTCTTCCTGAGCCAGCCAACCATGCGCCCGATGCACGGCGGCCAAACGTCGCCGGTACTGCACCAAAATGGCCACGACGTGCCGGTGCAAATCGCGCTGGCAACGCTGGCGCTCAATGGCAGCCCGCACGTGGTGGTCGCGCTGGAAGACCAAACCCGGCGCCAGCAGCAGCAGCAAGTGCTCAATGATGCGCTGACGCGTCTGAAGCTTGCCAGCGAAGCGGCACAAATCGGCATCTGGGTCTGGGATTTCAACGACGACCATCTGGAATGGGACCGCCGCCAGCAAGAAATATATGCCATGACCGAGGCCGATCGCCAGGCACCGCTGACCTACGCATTCTGGCGCAGCCGCGTCCACCCGGAAGACTTGGCATTGGCAGAAGCCGGCCTGGACCTTGCCAAAGCCAAAATCGCCCCGTTTGCCAAACTCTTTCGCATCGTGTGGCCGGGCGGTGAGGTGCGTTACGTCCGCTCGGCCTCCATCATCGAATACGACGACAGCGGTCAGGTGCTGCGTATGGTCGGCGTAGACCGCGATGTGACCCAGGAGCAGGAACAGCAGAACGCCCTGCAAGACGCCAAGCAGGCGGCTGAAGCCGCCAACACCGCCAAGAGCGCCTTCCTGGCCAACATGTCGCACGAGATCAGAACCCCGATGAACGCCATCATCGGTCTGTCAACGCTGACGCTGGAGTCCGACCTGAGCCCGCAGCAACGCGACTACCTGCACAAAGTGCAGGCGGCGGGCAAATCCTTGCTGGGGCTGATCAATGACATTCTGGATTACTCCAAGATCGAAGCCGGCCACCTGCACTTTGAGCTGGCACCCTTCCGATTGGCCGACGTGCTGCACCACACGGAGAGCCTGTTCAAGTTCAGAACCGAAGAAAAAGGCCTGCAGCTGCACACCGAGCTGGCGCCCGAGGTGCCGCTGCTTTTGCGCGGTGACAGTCTGCGCCTGGGCCAGGTGCTCAACAACCTGGTGGGCAACGCCGTCAAGTTCACCTCGCACGGCGAGGTGCGCCTGCGCGTGACGCTGGCGCCGCCACTGGACAGCGATGCCGCTGCCGTGCCGCTGCGCTTCGAGGTGACGGACACCGGCATCGGCATGGACTTGACCGACGCCGATGCGCTGTTTTCGCCCTTCACCCAGGCCGACTCATCCATTACCCGGCGCTTTGGCGGCACCGGGCTGGGTTTGTCGATTTCCAAGCGGCTGGTCGAGATGATGAACGGCCAGATCGGGGTCGCCAGCACGCTGGGTCAAGGCAGCACGTTTTTCTTTACCGCCGTTTTTGGCCGCCTTGAGTCCGATGACTTGGCGGATGCGCCCGAGCTGCACCACGCACAAGTCGACCAGTCGCCCTACGTCAGCCTGGCAGCGCCCCTGCGCGGCGCGGAAATTCTGGTGGTGGAAGACGACCCTGTCAACCAGCTGGTGGCCCAGGGCTTCCTGCACAACATGGGGCTACGCGTCACGCTGGCCGACGATGGCGCCCAGGCGCTGGCCTGGGTTGAGAAAAAACACTTTGACGCGGTGCTGATGGATGTGCAGATGCCGGTCATGAACGGGTTTGAGGCCACCCAAAAAATCCGCCAGCTCAGCGCCGGTCGGGGTCTGCCCATCATTGCCACCACCGCCTCTGCCATGATCGAGAGCATCGAGTCGTGCCGCAGCGCCGGCATGGATGACCACATTTCCAAACCCATTGACCCCCAGGAACTGGTGTCCCGGCTGCTGGTGTGGGTCGCGCCCAAGGCGCACGCCAGGACGGCCAGCACCGCACCGGCCCCGTTGGCTGAGGCGCCCCTCAAACCCTTTGACGACCTGCCCGCGCTGCACGGCAGGTTGACTGAGCTGCAAGGTTTGCTCGAACAGAACATGCTGAGTGCGAAGAAAGTGGCCCAACAGATCGACCTCCTGGTGAAAGACACCGATTTGTCGGCTAAATTTATGCAGGTCAGCACCACAGTACGGAAAATGCGCTTCAAGGACGCCCTGGCGGCGTTGCAGCGTTTCCAAGGCGAGCTGCCCCCAAAACCTTAAGACAAGAGACCTGCCCGACATGGCCCAAGCCGCAAAACCCCGCGTTCTGGTGGTGGACGACATTCCAGACAATGTTGAAGTGCTGGGCGAAGCCCTGATCAACGACTACGAGGTGCAGTTTGCCAACTCCGGCGCGGAAGCCCTGGCGCTGGTGACGTCTGACCCGCCTGACCTGATTTTTCTGGACGTGATGATGCCGGACATGGACGGCTATGAGGTCTGCCGGCAGCTCAAGTCGGCCCCGGCCACCCAGCACATCCCGGTCATTTTCGTCACCGCCAAAGATACCGAAGACGACGAAGTGTTTGGCCTGAATCTGGGCGCGGCCGACTACATCAGCAAGCCGTTCAACCCGGCCATTGTGCGTTTGCGTGCCAGAACCCATATCACCCTGAAACAACATGCCGACATGCTGGCCTCGCTGGCCATGATTGACGCGCTGACCCACCTGCCGAATCGCCGACGTTTTGATCAGCAGTTGCAGACCGAATTTTTGCGTGCGCAGCGCGAGGCCACGCCGCTGTCGCTGTTGATGATCGACATCGATTTTTTCAAGCAGTACAACGACCACTACGGCCACGGCGGTGGCGATATCTGCCTGCAAAAGGTGGCCGCCGCCATGGCGCAGGTGATCCAGCGGCCTTCTGACCTGCTGGCCCGCTTGGGTGGCGAGGAGTTTGTGGTGATCCTGGCGCAAACCGATGCCCCTGGTGCGGCCCTGATCGCCCAGCGGCTGTGCACGGCGGTGGAACAGCAAGGTCTGATCCACGCCGACTCGAGCGCTGCGCCGGTGGTGACGGTGTCGGTGGGTTGCGCCACCAAGCTGCCTGGCAATGCCATCTCAGACGCTGGCGCCCTGCTGGCCAGCGCCGACGCGCAGCTGTACCGCGCCAAAGCCAGCGGACGCAACCGCATCGCCTGCGCCCCCGTGGCCCAATCCTGACCTGCGCCACCAAACGGCCACGCTGCCAAGCCAGCGCACAGCATGAAATCCGGCGGGTCACGACCCGCCATCCATGGCCCCGGGGTTCATGGATCCCGGATCTGGTCCGGGATGACAACCTTCACCACCAAGCCGGTGGCGGTGAGTCAGGTGCTGCTCGATGGACGCGTAGGCGTGGCAGTTGGCCTCTGGAACAGGGCCAGTTCCTCGGCTTTTTTGGTCATGTCCAGGTCGGTATCGGTAAAGCGCGCAGCAATCGCCTTGAACTCGTCCTGAATGCGCACAAACGCATCCACCACATCGGGGTCAAAGTGTTTGTCCCGGCCTTCGACAATGATCTCCGTGGCTTTCTCATGGGACATGCCGTCCTTGTAGACGCGGCGGCTGATCAATGCGTCATACACATCGGCCAGCGCCATCAGCCGCGCGCTGATCGGGATGGCCTCGCCCGCCAGGCCCTTCGGGTAGCCGCTGCCGTCCCACTTCTCCTGGTGCGACAGGGCAATCTCTTTGGCCGTGCGCAAAAAACCCACATCAATGCCCAGCGCTTTTTCGGCGTGTTCGATGGCCTCATGGCCCAGGTTGGTGTGGCGCTTCATGATCGCAAACTCATGCGGCTCGTAGCGCCCGGGTTTGAGCAAAATGCGGTCCGGAATGCCCACCTTGCCAATGTCGTGCAGCGGTGCCGACTTGAACAGCATGGTGATGTTGGCATCGGTCAGGTAAACCGCAAACCGCGGGTGCGTGCGCAACTGCTGCGCCAGCGCCTTCACGTAATACTGGGTGCGCCGGATGTGGTTGCCGGTGTCGCTGTCGCGGGTTTCGGCCAGCGAGGCCATGGCCAGGATGGTCACGTCCTGAATGGCCATCACCTCCCGGGTGCGCCGGTTGACTTCCTGCTCCAGGTAGTCGGCTTTGTCGCGCAGGAAATCGGCCGAGGCTTTGAGCGCCAGGTGAATTTTCACGCGCTCTTGCAGAATGGGCGGGCTGATGGGTTTGGTGATGTAGTCCACGGCACCCATCTGGAAGCCTTTGCGCTCGTCTTCCACCTCGGCTTTGGCGGTGAGAAAAATCACCCGGATGTCGCGCGCCTTGGGGTCGGCCTTGAGGCGGCGGCACACCTCGTAGCCGTCCATGCCGGGCATCATGATGTCCAGCAAGATCAAATCAGGCGGTTGGTCGGAGGTGGCGATGCGCAGGGCTTTTTCGCCGTTGTTGGCGACCCGCACCAGGTAGTCTTCACGCAGCAGGCTGCTGACCAGGGCCAGGTTGTCGGGCGTGTCATCCACCACCAGCACGGTGGGTTTGGACGAGGCAATGGGTTCCATGGCGTTCACCCGGGCATGCTGTCACGACCGGCCTGGAGGGCTTGCAAAGCGGCCTCAAAGTCGAAGGCCTTGACGGCGTTGTCAATTTGACGGTAGTGCGGCCCAAAGGCCGCGTCCAGCAGGTCGGCGTTGTCGCTGACCACCTCCACCGCAGCAGAGTCATCGTAGGCCAACAGGGCCTCCAGCCGGGCACAGACTTCTTTCAGCCGGGCCGGGTCCACCGCCACCTTGACCCGCGTGGCCTCGGCTGGCAGGGCCTGCTCCAGCGCACGGATCAGCTCAGCCAGCGGCGCCGCCAGCGCCTGGATGCGCGACTGCAGCGCGGCACGCGGGCCGCCCTGCCCGGCTGCCATCTCGACATCGGCCGCCAGCGTCTGGACTTCCCGGGCACCAATGCTGCCCGCTGTGCCTTTGGTGGTGTGCGCCAGGCGCTCCACGGTGGCCAGGTCGTCTTGGTCCAGCGCGTCCTGCAAGGCCACCATCAGCGGCTTTTGCCCGGCCACAAAACGCCGCAGCATCGACAGGTACAAGGCCTTTTTACCCAGCACCCGGCGCAGCCCCAAGGCCGTGTCCAGACCGGCAATGTTGGCAGGAATTTCCACACCGCCCTCTGCGGGGGCGGGCACGGGCGGCAGGCTGGCGTGCGCGGTGAGGTGATTGGCCTGCGGTTGGATCCACTGCAACAGGGTTTGCCACAGCCGGTCTGGGTCGATCGGTTTGGCAATATGGTCGTTCATGCCGGCTGCCAGGCAGCGCTGGCGGTCGCTCTCCTGCACGTTGGCGGTCATGGCGATGATGGGCAGCTGGGCGTACGCAGGCATCTGGCGCAGCTGGCGGGTGGCGGTTTCACCGTCCATCACCGGCATCTGCATGTCCATCAGCAACAGGTCAAAGTTGCCACGTGCCAATTTCTGGATCGCCACCTCGCCGTTTTCCGCCAGGTCGACGATGAAACCGGCATCACGCAGCAGCTCCATGGCCACTTCCTGGTTCAGGTCGTTGTCTTCCACCAGCAAAATACGCGCGCCTTTGATGCTGGCGAGGTGTTCGGCACTCAGGGTGGGCGCGTCTATGGCAGCGCGCCGCTGGGCGGGGGCCTGACCCATCAGGCTCATCACGCATTCAAACAGCATGGAGGGGTTGACGGGTTTGATCAGCACATCTTCCAGACCGGCTTGCTCGGCCCCCCTGAGCACTTCTTCACGGCCAAACGCGGTCACCATCACCTGGTGCGGCGGGTGCCGCAGGGGCCGCTCTTTGAGGCGCCGGGCCACTTCGATCCCGTCCATGCCGGGCATCTGCCAGTCCAGAAACACAAAGTCAAACGGCCGGTCCTGCGACTCGGCCTGGTCCACGGCGTGGATGGCGGCCGGCCCGCCGTCCACCTCGTCCACGGCAAACCCCATGCCCTCGAGCATGTCGCGCAACACCGCGCGGGCGTTGTCGTTGTCGTCCACCACCAGCGCGCGGCAGCCTTGCAGGTCGGCGCTCAGGATGCGCGGCGCCTCGGCGGCCACGCCCAGGCCCAGGCGTGCCGTGAACCAGAAGGTGCTGCCTTGGCCGGGCACACTCTCCACCCCCACCTCGCCCTGCATCATGGTCGAGAGTTGTTTGGCAATCGACAGCCCCAGCCCGGTGCCGCCGTAGTGGCGGGTGGTGGACGAGTCGGCCTGTTTGAACGACTCGAACAGTTGCGCCTGGTGCTCCTGCGCGATGCCGATGCCGGTGTCGCGCACGGCAAAGTACAGCAGCACGTCCTCAGCGGTCTGCTCACGCACGCGCACCAGCACATCCACTTCGCCGTGGTCGGTGAACTTGACAGCGTTGTTGGCGTAGTTGATGAGCACCTGGCTCAGGCGCAGCGGGTCGCCCACCAGGTTATTGGGCACCTGGCGGTCCACGTCAAAGATCAGCTCCAGCCCCTTGGCGGCCACTTTTTCACCGATCAGGTTACCGACATTGCCCAGCACTTTTTCCAGATCAAAAGCAATGTGTTCGATGGTCAGCTTGCCCGCCTCAATTTTGGAGACATCCAGAATGTCGTTGATGATGCCCAGCAGGTGCTGGCCCGAGTCCATGATCTTGCGCATGTAGTCGCGCTGGCGCGGCAGCAGCTCGGTCTTGAGCATCAGGTGCGTCATGCCGATCACCGCGTTCATGGGGGTGCGGATTTCGTGGCTCATGTTGGCCAGAAACTCGGCCTTGGTGCGGGCTGCGTCCTCGGCCAGCTCCTTGGCGCGGCGCATGGCCTCGGCGGTGGCACGCTCTTCAGAAATATCGTCCACCACCCACACGCTGCCCTTGCTGCGGTCGCTCACATCCACCGCCTTGCCGGTCAGGCGGGCCCAGAACAGGCTGCCATCCCGACGTTTGAGCTGCTGCTCGCGGGTATGCGGCGACCCATGCCAGATCACCTCGTACACCGGGTCGCCGCCCATCGCCTCGGCCTCGGCGTCGCTGTACCAGACCGTGGTGCGCTGGCCCACCATGCTGCCTTCGGGCCAGCCAAACAGTTCGCACAGGCGCCGGTTGCAGCGCTCGAAAACACGGTCGCGGATCAGCGCCATGCCCGAGGTGGCGGTCTCGAAAATCGCCACCTGCTCTTCACCCGCCAGGCGCAGCGCCTCAGACACTGCTTCCAGGTCGGCGGTGCGCTGGGCCACCAGGTCTTCCAGGTGCGCGCGGTACTGCGCCAGCTCCTGCGTCATGCGCCGCTTCTCGGTCACGTCTTCCTTGATGGCCAGGTAGTGGGTGATCTGGCCATCGGGTTGGCGCACCGGGGTGATGTGCGCCTCTTCCTCGTACGCGCTGCCGTCCTTGCGACGGTTGAACAGGATGCCGCTCCAGGTGTCCCCGCGCGTGAGCGTGGCCCACATGTCCGGGTAGGTGCCAGGCGGGGTTTTGCCGGTCTTGAGCAGGCGCGGGTTGGCGCCGATGGCCTCTTCGCGGCTGTAGCCGGTGGTGCGGGTGAAGGCCTGGTTGACGTACTCGATCTCGGCGTTGAGGTTGGTGATGACGATGCTCTCGGGGCTTTGCTCGACCGCCAGATAGAGCTTGCGCAGTTCGTCTTCGGTGCGCTGGCGTTCGGTGATGTCTTCCTTGACCGCCACGTAATGGCAGATCTGGCCGCCGGCATCGCGCAGCGGGGTGATGATGGCCGACTCCGTGCGCTCCTGGCCAGCTTTGGTGCGGTTGATGAACTTGCCGCTCCAATGCTCACCCTGCGACAGGGCCTGCCACATCTGGCGGTAGACCTCGGCCGGGGTTTTACCCGCACTCAACATCTTCGGGTTCTGGCCCAGCACCTCGTCGCGGCTGTAGCCGGTCTGGCTGACAAAGGCGTCGTTGACAAATTCGATGCGCGCCTGCACGTCGGTGATCACCACCGCGTGCGGGCTTTGCTCCACCGCCAGCGTCAGTTTGCGCAGCGCCAGGTCGGCCTGTTTCTTCTCGGTGATGTCTTCCCACAGCGCCACCAGGTAGTCGCGCCCTTGCTGGGTGATGGTGCTGACGTTGATGAGCACGTCCACCACCTGCCCGTCCTTGCGGCGGTAGCGGTTCTCAAAGCGTGCCCGCCCGGCGGCCACGACCTGGGCCACCCGCCGTTGCATGGCCTGCAGATCGGGCACCGCCTGATAGTCGGCCAGCGTCATCTGCAGCAGTTCCTCGCGGCTGTAGCCCAGAATCTGGCAACAGGCCGCGTTGACCTGCACCATGCGCAGCGAGGGCAACTCCACCAGATTGATGGCACTGCCCGCCTGCTCGACGATGGCGTGCATCAGCGCTTGCGCCTCCGCCTCGGCGGCACGGGCGCGGCGTAGCGCCAGGCATTTGTTCAGCCGCTGGCTCACGGCGTCCAGCAAGGCCTGCTCTTCGGGCAAAAACGGCTCACTCACGTCGCCGGGCAGCGCCCCCACGTAGGCCACACACACGCGGTGCGCCGGCACGCCGCTGGCACCACCAAAGCGGGCGTCCAGGGTGCGAGGCTGTTGCAGTGCTTCGGGCGCACCGACCACCATCGCTCCGCTCTGGATACAGGCCACCGCCTGCTCCGGGTAACGCATCGCCGCGGGCAGACGCGCGGTGACCCGCTGCAGCAGTTCACCCTCGCTGATGTCGTCGTTCTCGGTCAGGCGCGAGATGTCGAACGAGCAAGCCAGCTCTTTCATGCGCTCACCCAGGTCGTATTGCGCCGCCTGGCGTGCCGCCAGCGCATCCCGAAACGCCACAATGGCGGCGGCAATGTCGCGCAACACGCTGCGCGGGTCGCGGCTGATGGCTTCCACCTCGGCCAAAGCGACCGGTTGCGCACCGTGTGAGGCCATGGCCAGCATGGCCCCGGACAACACATTCACCCGCTGCAGGATCTTGCGCGCCAGCGCCAACCAGACCAGCAACAGCACCAGCAGCAGCACACTGCTGGTGGTGGCCAGCTTGACCACCTGCCGCTCAAACGACTCGCCCTGGGCGATGGATCGCGCGGCCATGGCCTGGGTGGCTGCATGGACCACGCCGTGCGTGTGCTCGGTGAAGGCCACATAACTTTGCCCGGCCTTGAACGCCAGGCGCATGGCCCCCGAGGGGTCAATCGTCGCCATGTCAGTGGCGGTGATGATCAGGCTGCGGTAGGTTTCAAAATCGTTTCGCAGGTGCGAGACGGGTGGCGCCCCCTCAGGCGCATCCTCCAGCGCCAGCAGGCGGGGCTCCAGCCCGGCCAACAGGTTCACCACGGCGGTATGCACCCGGTACACATGGCCCTCGTCGACCTGGCCGTTGGCGGCCTGCTCCAAGGTGTCCGCCACCAGCAGTTGCACGGCCGCCACATCCTGGTTGAAGCGGTTGGCAGCTGCCAGCATGGCCGCATCGCGCGCTTGCGCCTGCGCCACCACCTGGTAATCCTGTTGCAGGGTCTGCATGGCCGAATACACCACCCCGCCCGCGATCAGCGTCACCATCAGCACGGGCACAAAAAACAGCAACAAATAGGGAGAAATGCGCCCGGCGCAGCGCGCGAACCGGGTCATGGCAGCGCCCCCGCCGGCAACACCTGCGGCCACAAGCCGGGTGCAAAGCTGGCCACATAGTCAAAGCGACCCTGCCCACGCGGACGCAAAACCACCAGCGTGCCCTCTTTCGGAAAGTAACCCATCAGGTCCATCAGGTTGGGCCCATGCGCCACCAGCAGGCGGTTGCCGCCGGGCGCCACCGGCTCCGACAAGAGAAACCGGGTGCGCGCCAGGATGGGGGCCTTCTGCGCGGTGGTCAGGTTGGCGGTGTACATCAGGTTCATGTCCAGCGTGGCATCGCGCCCCGGAAAAGCCGCCGCGGTGGTGTCTTTGACCCGGCACATCGGGCTGATGACGATGTCGCCAATCGGGATCTGCGCCGCGCGCATGGCCTGGCCCACTTGCGCGGCGAGTTGCCGCCCGGCTTCGGTCAGCGGGCGCTGGGTGGCGCAGTCGTTGAGGTCCACCTGGGGGAAACGGTCCGGGCGGCTGTTGTCGGTGGTGCCATGGCGCAGGTACAGCACAAACCCGCCGGTACGCAGCACCGCCAGCAGGTTGGGCGTGCCCGGGGTTTCCACAAACTTCGGTGCCATGGCCAATGGCTTGACCGGGGTGTCGGCGGCATGGGCAGCCCCTATAGCCAACATCACGCCCCAGCTGAGCAAGGTGGCGAAACTAAGCCGCGAAATCCATGGTTTTGGCTGCATGGCTGAAATTTAGCACCGTCGCCGCCAGACCAGCCGCCTTACGGTGCGGCGTTGGGAAAAAACAGCGGCTCGCCGCCGATCTTGTAGCCGGCAATCACCGCCTGGCCCGGAGCGGAAATCAGCCAATCGACAAACTTCTGGCCCTCGGCCACTTTCACGTGCGGGTGTTTGAGCGGGTTGACGCGCATCACGCCGTATTGGTTGAACAGGCGCTTGTCGCCTTCGACCAGCACCGCCAGGTCAGCGCGGTTCTTGAAATTGAGCCAGGTGCCGCGGTCCGCCAGCACGTAGGCGCCGGTGCTGGCGGCCATGTTGAGGGCCGGCCCCATGCCGCAGCCGCAGGCCTTATAGCCGCCACCCATCTGATCGCTCAGACCCGCATCTTTCCAGTAGCGCAGTTCGGCCGCGTGGGTGCCGCTTTTGTCACCGCGCGAGATGAAACCGGCGTTGGCAGCGGCCACCTTTTTCAGCGCCTCCACAATGTCCTTGCCACGGGTTTTGGCCGGATCGGCTTGCGGGCCAATCAACACAAAGTCGTTGTACATCACGTCAAAACGCTTCACCGCAAAACCTTCCGCCACCACTTTGTCCTCGGCCACGCGGTCATGGACGAACAACACATCCGCATCGCCGCGGCGGCCCATGTCGATGGCCTGGCCGGTGCCCACCGCCACCACTTTGACGTCCATGCCGCTGGCCTTTTTGAACTCGGGCAGCAAATAAGCAAACAGGCCCGACTGCTCGGTGGAGGTGGTGGAGGCCACCACGATGTACTGCGCCTGCACGGCCATGGCCCCGGTGGCAAGCAACAGGGTCGCCACCAGCCCCCGACGCATCCGGGCCATAGGCCACCAAGTTTGACGAAATTCAAGCGATTTGACGTGTTTCACAGGGTTTCTCCTTTGACAAAAAGATGGGCCGCCGGGTAGTGCGTCTGCAGCAGGTTTCCGGCAAAAAAATCGGCCACCGGCAAGTCGGCCAGCACCCGGCCGCCCTCCAGATAAATCACCCGGCTGGCCAGGCGTTTGACCTGGCCGAGGTTGTGGCTGGCAAAAATCAGCGTGACAGCCGGGCGGTGCTGGGCAAATTCGTGCATCAGCGCTTCCACCTCGCGCTTGGCATGCGGGTCCAGGCTGGCGGTGGGCTCGTCGAGCAGCAACACCTGCGGCGCCAGCGCCCAGGCCCGCGCCATGGCCAGACGCTGCTGCTGCCCGCCCGAGAGGGTGCGCGCCGCACGCGCTGCCAGCGCCGCCATGCCCACCCGTGCCAACGCCTGCAAGGCCTGCGCTTTGGCCTGCGCCCAGGGCGTGCCACGCAGCCACAGGCCCAGCGCCACATTGGCCTGCACCGACATCCGCATCACAAAGGGTTTTTGAAACAGCATCGCCTGGCAGGCGGGCGATGGACAGGTCAGTTGCCCCTGGCTGGGGGGCAGCAGGCCATGCAGCAAGCGCAATAACGTGCTCTTGCCACAGCCGTTGGCCCCCACCAGGGCCACACGCTCGCCGGGCTGGATCGCCAGGTTCAACCCGGCGAGCGCCTGCACACCGCGCGCGCCGCCAAAACGCACACCTACGCCGCTCAGTGCAAACAGATCCCCCTGGCCGCCCCGCTGCGATGCTGCAGCCTTCACAACCCCACCCCTGACAGCGCCGGTGTGGCTGAGCCCGACTCGCGGCCCTGGCGCCAGCGCTTCAGGCCGGCAATCAGCGCGTTGAGTAGCAGCACCACCATCAACAGCACCAGGCCCAGACCGAGGGCCAGCGGCAGGTCGCCCTTGCTGGTTTCCAGGGCAATCGCGGTGGTCATGACCCGGGTGAAGCCTTCGATGTTGCCGCCCACGATCATCACCGCCCCAACCTCGGAAACGGCACGGCCAAAGGCGGCGATCATCACGGTGAGCAGGGCGTAACGCTCGTCCCAGGCCAGCAACACGCCGCGCAGGCCGGTGCCCGCGCCCAGCGATTGCAGCTGCTCACCATGCAGCATTTGGGCGTCTTCCACCACCTGGCGGGTCAGCGCGGTCACCACCGGCAGCACCAGCAGCGCCTGCGCCAGCACCATCGCCTTGAAACTGAACAGCCAACCCAGCGCGCCCAGCGGCCCGCTGCGCGAGAGCAGCAAATACACCACCAGCCCCACCACCACCGAGGGCACCGCCAGAAACGTGTTGAGCAGGGTCAGCACGGCCCCGCGCCCGGCAAAACGCGCCACCGCCAGCCAGGCGCCCAGCACCAGCCCCAGCCACCCGGCCACCAGCGTGGCCACGGTACTCACCGCCAGCGAGCGGCCGACAATGGCAACCAGTTCAGGGTCCAGGGAAGTGATGAGCTGCAGGGCGGTGGCAAGGCTGTCGGCAAAGGTGGTCATGCAAAACGTGAAACGGCAAAAAGCGTTGGCAAAAAAACTTGCGGTATCGTAGCCACCGACACAATCACTGACGATATGAACCCCCGTGCATAGGCTGCAACTCCACTACACCCTGTCGCGCGACGCCAGCCCGGCGCTGGTGCGCAACCCGCTGATCGATCTGTTGCAAGCCATCAGCAGCCAGGGGTCGATTTCGGGCGGCGCACGGCTGTTGGGCCTGAGCTACCGCCACGTCTGGGGCGAGCTCAAGCGCTGGGAAAACGAACTCGGCAACGAATTGCTGGTGTGGGAAAAAGGCCAGGCGGCGCGCCTGAGTGTTTTTGGCACCAAGCTGATGTGGGCTGAGCGCCAGGCGCAGGCCCGGCTGGCCCCGCAAATTGAAGCCCTGCAAGCCGAACTGGAGCGCAGCTTTGCCCAGGCCTTCGACGACCGGGTGCAGGTGCTCACGCTCTACGCCAGCCATGACGACGCGCTGACCGCCTTGCGGGAACATGCGCTGCAGGGCATGGCCGACGGCACCCGGCTGCATCTGGACATCCGGTTTACCGGCAGCGTCGACGCGATCCGCGCGCTCAACGAAGGGCGCTGCGTGATGGCGGGTTTTCACACCCTGCTGGAGGCTGGCAAAAAAAGCCTGACCGGGCGCATCTACAAACCCCTGCTGCAGCCGGGACAGCACAAGATCATCGGTTTGGCCCAGCGCAGCCAGGGGCTGATGGTGCCGCGTGACAACCCGCTGGGCCTGCAGTCGCTGCAGGATGTGGTACGCCAGCAGGCGCGTTTTATCAACCGCAGCCTGGGCAGCGGCACCCGGGTGGTGGCGGACGAGCTGCTGGCACAGGCTGGGCTGCTGCCCCACCAGCTTCACACCGTCGGCCACGCCGAACCGTCTCATGCGGCCGTGGCGCAGGCCGTGGCCGCTGGGCAAGGCGATGTCGGGCTGGGCATTGCCGCGGCAGCCGCTCAAGCCGGGCTGGACTTTGTGCCACTGGCCACCGAGCGCTACCACCTGGTGTGCCTGAAGGCCGCGCTGGACCAGCCTGCCGTGGCCCACCTGCGCCAGCTGCTGCAAACAGCGCCGTGGCAATACAGGCTGACCAGTCTGCCAGGCTACCACGCGCTGCAAAGTGGGCAAGTGCTGTCGATGCGCCAGGTGTTACCTTGGTGGGATTACCGGCATCAGAAGCCTTCGGCCCTGCAAGATTGAGGTAAGACTGTGACCGGATCGACCCGGTAAACTTCGCGCTCGGTTTCGCGTAGCCCCACAGACGTTGGCCTTCCACACAACTAGACAAAGCTGGAGACACCATGCAAGCGCTTTTGAAGCTTTCCAACGGTATTGACGCCATCAACCGGTTCGTCGGCAAATATTCCATCTGGCTGATTTTTGCCGCAACCTTCATCAGCGCTGCCAACGCCATTGTGCGCAAGGCGTTCGACAATAGCTCCAACGCTTTTCTTGAAGTGCAGTGGTATTTGTTCGCATGGTCTTTTCTGATCGCTGCGGGCTACACCCTGCTGAACCGCGAGCATGTGCGTATCGACGTGCTCAACAGCCGTCTGTCTAAAAAGACCCAGGTGTGGATCGACATCATCGGCTTTGCCTTCTTCCTGACGCCGCTGTGCATCACCATTCTGGTGCTGTCCATGCCCGAGCTCATTCAAAAGTACCAGTCTGCTGAAATGTCGGGCAACTCCGGCGGCCTGATCCGCTGGCCTGTCTGGGCGGCCATTCCGGTGGGTATCACGTTGCTGATGCTGCAGGGCTGGTCCGAGATCATCAAACGCATCGCCTTCCTGGCTGGCAAGGGCCCCGACCCCATGGGCAAGCTGGCCGACAAGACTGCCGAAGAAGAACTGATGGAGGTGCTGCGTGCCACCGAAAAAGCCAAAAAGCCCGCCACTGCGGCACCCCACTGAATAGCCCGCAGGAACGCATCTCTCATGGAATTCATCGCCACCAACTTCGCCCCCATCATGTTCGGGGGGCTGATTATTTTTCTGCTGCTGGGTTTTCCGGTTGCGTTCAGCTTGGGCGCTTGCGGCCTGCTGTTTGGTCTGCTGGGAATCGAGATGGGCGTTTTCCCATCGTCGGTGATTGCCTGGCTGCCCCAGCGCCTGATCGGCATCATGGCCAACGACACACTGCTGGCGGTTCCGTTCTTCACCCTGATGGGGCTGATCATGGAACGCAGCGGCATGGCCGAAGACTTGCTGGACACCGTGGGCCAGGTGTTTGGCCCCATGCGCGGCGGCCTGGCGCTGGCCGTGATTTTTGTGGGGGCGCTACTGGCGGCCACCACCGGCGTGGTGGCCGCATCGGTCATTTCGATGGGCCTGATTTCGCTGCCCATCATGCTGCGCTACGGCTATGACCGGCGCCTTGCCAGCGGCGTCATTGCCGCATCCGGCACATTGGCCCAGATCATTCCGCCGTCGCTGGTGCTGATTTTGATGGCCGACCAGCTCGGCCGCAGCGTGGGCGAGATGTACAAGGGCGCCTTCGTGCCCGCCTTCATGCTGATGGGCATGTACGTGCTGTGGGTGGTCATCCTGGCCATCTTCAAACCCAAGGCCGTGCCCGCCCTGCCACCAGAGGCCCGCGTCTATCGCGAAGACAACGGCAGCTCCGGCTACAACTCGCTGGCCGTGTTGGTGGCGATTTCTACTGCCGCAGCCATCTTCCTGGCCACCCACATGGCTGACGTGCATACCTGGTGGACTGGCATCGAGGTGCTGGACGTGCCGACGGACGAGAAAATAGTGACCGCCATGTGCGGCGGCACCTTCATTGCCTTCGTGATCGCCAGCATCAACCACGTGTTCAAGCTGGGCCTGCTGTCGCGCCTGGCCGAGCGCGTGACCTTTGTGCTCATCCCACCGCTGCTGCTGATCTTTCTGGTGCTGGGCACCATCTTCCTGGGCATTGCCACGCCCACCGAAGGCGGCGCCATGGGCGCCATGGCGGCGCTGGTTCTGGGTTTTGCACGCAAGCGCCTGAATATGGCGCTGCTCAAGCAGGCGCTGGGTTCTACCACGCGCCTGGCCAGCTTTGTCATGTTCATCATGATCGGCGCCACCACCTTCAGCCTGGTCTTCCAGGCCGCCGACGGCCCGAAGTGGGTGGAGCACCTGCTGGCTGGCCTGCCCGGCGGACAGATCGGCTTTCTGATCGTGGTCAACCTCATGATCTTCTTCCTGGCGTTCTTCCTGGACTATTTCGAGCTGTCCTTCATCGTGGTGCCGCTGCTGGCGCCGGTGGCCGACAAGCTGGGCATCGACCTGATCTGGTTCGGCGTGCTGCTGGCCATGAACATGCAAACCTCGTTCATGCACCCGCCGTTCGGCTTTGCGCTGTTCTTCCTGCGCTCGGTGGCACCCGACAAGCCTTATGTAGACCGTGTGACACACAAGGTGATTCAGCCGGTGACCACCATGCAGATCTACAAGGGCGCCATCCCCTTCGTGATCATCCAGCTGACCATGGTCAGCATGCTGATCGCCTTCCCGTCGCTGGTGACAGGCAGCCTGGACAAAAAGGTCGAGGTGAACATGGAAGCCGTGAACGCGCAGATGATGGATGCGCTGCAAAACGAGCAGGGCTACGGTTCTGAGGCCGACGACGCCTTCGCCTCCCCGCCTGCCGAAGAGGCACAACCCGAGCCCGCAGACGGCGCATCTGCGCCAGAGACCGACGGTTACGGCTCTGACGACCCCGCCAAGGCCTTGCAGGACGCCATGGGCACGGGCAGTAAGTAAGCGATACGCCGTTGCCCGCAACAAGCCCCGGTTCGCCGGGGCTTTTTTTGGCACAACAAACGGGGCAGCCAAAAAAAAAGCCGCAGAGACTGCGGCTTGCGGGGTGGCCTGGGGCCAGCAGCGACCGCCTGGCGGGCGGCCTGCTGCGCGATCAGATCTTCACGCTGTTCATGTACTGGTTGAACGGGAACTCCGAGAAGCGGTTCCACAGAATCTGTTCGCGCTGGAAGGCACGCATGTCCTGGTGGATCTTCTTGAACTCGGGCGACTTGGCCTCGTGCTCGGCAAACACTTCCATCGACGCCTTGAAGCCTGCGTCCATGATGGCCTTGGGAAAGGCCTTGAGCTGCGTCTTGTTGGCCACCAGGTTCTTGATGGCGCGCGGGTTGAAGACCTGGTACTTGGAGGTCATGTCGGCAGCGGCCACGCGGGTGGCGGCGTCCAGAATGGCCTTGTTCTCGGGCGACAGGGCGTTGTACTTCTTGATGTTGATGAAGAACTCCAGTTCAGCAGAGCCTTCCCACCAGCCGGGGTAGTAGTAGTAAGGCGCCACCTTGTTGAAGCCGAGCTTTTCGTCGTCGTAGGGGCCGACAAACTCCACAGCATCCAGCGTGCCCTTTTCAAGCGCCTGGTACACGTCACCGGCGGGCATGTTCTGTGACACCACGCCCAGCTTGGCCATGGCTTCGCCGAACACGCCGCCGCCCAGGCGCATCTTCAGGCCCTTGAGGTCAGCCACGGTCTTGATTTCCTTGCGGTACCAGCCGCCCATCTGGGTGGTGGTGTTGCCGGCGCTGGCTGTCTTGAAGTTGTACTTTTCGAAGAAAGCGTCCAGGTACTTGCGGCCGTTGCCGTAGTCCTTCCAGGCATTCATCTGCAGCGCGGTCAGACCGAAGGGCACGGCGCAGCTGAAGGCAAAGACAGGATCCTTGCCGGTGAAGTAGTAGGCAGCCGTCTGGGCCATGTCGATGGTGTCGCCCTGCAGCGCATCCACCACGCCAAAGGCGGGCATCAACTCACCGGCGGGGTGCACCGAGATTTCAAACTTGCCGCCCGACATGGCCTTGACCGTTTGGGACATTTTTTCTGCGCTGCCAAAAATGGTGTCCAGCGACTTGGGAAAGCTCGATGCCAGACGCCAGCGCACGGCGGCCTGGGCGTGCACTGCGGGTGCTGCGCCTGCAGCCAAAATGCCCGCGATACCCGCATTTTTGATGATTGAACGACGATCCATCGATTGACTCCTGAGGTTGTTAACTGGACAGTTGCTGACCTGCACGCACAAGCTGCAGCCCGGTGAGCAAACTCACCATTTTATGAAGCGGGCGGACAGGCCCGGTTCGGGTTTTCCCTTGAGTACCTCGGCGGGCACACTCACACAACCGGGTATTTGTCAGCAAATCGGGCCCGCACCGAGGCCTCGATCCCCGCGGCATCGAGCCCCAGCATGGCCATCAGTTTGGCCGGGTCGCCATGCTCGATGAATTTGTCGGGCAGCCCCAGCTGCAACACCGGCTTGGCCAGCCCGGCGCCTGCCAGGGCCTCCAGCACGGCGCTACCGGCACCGCCCATGATGCAACCGTCTTCGAGCGTGACCAGGGCGTCATGGTCCGCAGCAATCTGCAGCAGCAGGTCGACATCGAGCGGTTTGGCCCAGCGCATGTTGACCACGGAGGCATCGAGTTGTTCAGCGGCTTGCAACGCCGGGTACAACAGCGTGCCAAAAGCCAGCAGTGCCACACCCTTGCCGGTGCGGCGGATTTCGCCTTTGCCCACCGGCAGGGTATCCAGGGCGCGCGAGACCGTCACGCCGGCACCGACGCCACGCGGGTAACGCACCGCCACCGGGCTGTCCATGGCGAAGGCGGTGCTGAGCAACTGGCGGCATTCGCCTTCGTCGGACGGGCACGCCAGGCTCATGTTCGGAATGCAGCGCAGGAACGAGATGTCATAGGCGCCCGCGTGGGTGGCACCGTCAGCGCCCACCAGGCCGGCGCGGTCGAGCGCAAACACCACCGGCAGGTTCTGGATGGCCACGTCATGCACCAGCTGGTCATAACCCCGCTGCAAAAACGTGGAGTAAATGGCCACCACCGGTTTGAGCCCTTCACAGGCCAGCCCGGCGGCAAACGTCACCGCATGTTGCTCGGCAATGCCCACATCGAAGAAGCGTTTGGGGAACAGTTTTTCAAACTCGACCATGCCCGAGCCCTCACACATGGCAGGGGTGATGCCCACCAGGCGGTTGTCTGCCGCGCCCATGTCACACAGCCAGTTGCCAAACACCTCGGCAAAGGTGACTTTGGCCTGGGTGGTCGATTTGGCCAGACCGACTGCCGGGTCAAACCGGCCCGGGCCGTGGTAGGCGATCGGGTCGGCCTCTGCCATCTTGTAACCCTGGCCTTTTTTGGTGACCACGTGCAGGAACTGCGGGCCCTTCAGGTGCTTGATGTTTTCCAGCACGCTGACCAGGGTGTCGACATCGTGGCCGTCGATCGGGCCGACATAGTTGAAGCCGAATTTCTCGAACAGGGTGATCGGTTTGACCATGCCCTTGGCGGATTCTTCAAAACGTTTGGCCAGTTCCCACAGGGGCGGGGCACCCTTGAGCACGGTTTTGCTGGCGCTTTTGGCGGCGGCGTAAAACTGGCCGCTGAGCAACTTGGCCAGGTGCCGGTTCAGCGCGCCCACCGGCGGGCTGATCGACATGTCGTTGTCGTTCAGGATCACCAGCAGGTTGCAGTCAGCCACCCCGGCGTTGTTCATGGCTTCAAAGGCCATGCCGGCGGTCATGGCACCGTCACCAATCACCGCGGTCACATGCCGGTCCTCGCCCTTGAGGCGGCTGGCCAGCGCCATGCCGAGTGCCGCCGAGATCGAGGTGCTGGAGTGGGCGGTGCCAAAGGTGTCGAAGTCGCTTTCGTCGCGTCGCGGGAAACCGCTCAGGCCGCCGAGCTGGCGCAGGCTGTGCATGCGGTCGCGGCGGCCGGTCAGGATCTTGTGCGGATAGGTCTGGTGGCCCACATCCCAGACGATGCGGTCAAACGGTGTGTTGAGCACGTAGTGCAGCGCCACCGTGAGTTCCACCGTGCCGAGGTTGGAACTCAAATGCCCGCCGGTTTTGGCCACGCTGTCGAGCAGGTAGGCGCGCAGTTCGGTGGCCAGCGGCTCCAGTTGGGATCGATTGAGCCGCCGAAGGTCATCTGGCGAGTCAATGGTCTGCAACAGGGGGTACGTGTTTTTCATGGCGTGGCGCTCTGATTTAAATGGCTACTGAAGCTGGATGCGTGTGAACTGGAAACACTGACTTTCAAGCATTGCGGCACTCAATGCGACCGGTCGACCACCATCGCGGCCAGGCCCTGCAAGGCCCGCACATCGGCCAGTCCGGTGCGCGCCAGCGCGTCAAGCGCCTGGCTTTTGAGCGATTGGGCCAACGCCGTGGCCCGCTCCAGCCCCATCAGCGAGACATAGGTGGGTTTGTGGCAATCGGCGTCTTTGCCGGCGGTCTTGCCCAGCGTGGCGGAATCGGCGGTGACGTCCAACACATCGTCCACCACCTGAAAAGCCAGCCCGATGGCGGCACCAAAGTCCTGCAACGCTGCCCAAACCACAGGTGAGGTGTGGCCACAGGCGGCGCCCATCATGACACTGGCCTGCAGCAGTGCGCCGGTTTTCAGGCGGTGCATTTCCTGCAACTGGCTCTCGGTGAGTTGCTTGCCGACGCTGGCTAGGTCAATCGCCTGGCCACCGGCCATGCCGGTGCAGCCAGCGGCGCGCGCCAGCAGGCGGCACAAATGGGCTTGCTGGGCGGCAGGCAGGGTGGCGTCCTCAGGGGTCAACAATTCAAATGCCAGCGCCTGCAAGGCGTCACCGGCCAGCAGCGCGCTGGCTTCGCCAAAAGCCACATGCACCGTGGGTTTGCCGCGGCGCAGCACGTCGTTGTCCATACACGGCATGTCGTCATGCACCAGCGAATAGGCATGGATCAACTCCACGGCGCACGCAGCCCGCAGGGCGGCGCGGTGCATGTCCACGTTCACCTGCGCGGGTGGACGCAGGCTGGGATCAAGTTCCACACCCCGACGCGCGGCTTCGTCCGCATCTTCTTCCTCGCTGGCGCAAGACACGGCCAGGCCGGATTGCACCGCCTCAAACGCGGCCATCACCAGCAGCGGGCGCAGGCGCTTGCCGCCGTCGAGCACGGCGTAGCGCATGGCGGCCATCAAGTCGCTGGGGGCCTGGTGCGCCAGATCGGCCGAACTGTCAACCGACACCCACAGGTCCAGCGCCTGCTCAACGGCGGCGAGCTGGCGGGTGATCCAGCCGTCAAATTCAAAGGGAAGCGCGTGGGTAGAGGCAGTCATCGTTCGTCCGAAGTCCAGGTTTTCAGAACACCCAGGTCCAGCACTTTGACCTGGGCCTCCACCGCTTCCAGGCGGGTGCGGCAAAAAGCCATCAGTTCGGCCCCGCGCTGGTATTGGGTCAGCAGTTGCTCCAGAGGCATGTCGCCCGACTCCAGCCGGGTCACCAGCTGTTCAAGCTCCTGCAAGGCAGCTTCGTAGCTGGCAGGTGCTGCTGGTCCCTGTTTGGAGGCTGTAGCCATAGACAAATGATCCCTGGGTGCAAAAGGGTGCATTTTAGGCTGCTGGCGGGCCGTCACCGTGACGAATTCAAAAGCCTGTACGATGGATGGGTCGTCGCAGAAATTTGATAAAAATCAATAATTTTGAAGCTCACCTGTGCAACACCTTTACTGAACTGGCGCTGGTTACACCTGTTGTGCCTGGTCGGGTGGCTGCCGCTACTGGCCAGCGCCGACACGCTGCGGGTGCTGAGCTGGCCGGGTTATGCCGACGCCGATCTGGTGAAAGCGTTCGAGGCACGCACCGGCAGCCAGGTCAGCATCAACTTCATTGACTCCGACGAAGCGCTCTGGGAGCGGGTCAACCAGAACCAGGGGCAGGACTTTGACGTGTTGGCGGTGAACACGGCCGAGTTGCAGCGCTACATCCAGGCCGCGCTGGTCGGCCCCATCGACACCACCCAAGTGCCCAACACCGCCCGGCAACTGCCGCGCTTTCGCCAACTGGGCAGCATCAGCGGCCTGGTGCACCAGGGCCGGGTGTATGGCGTGCCCTACACCTACGCCGAAATGGGTCTGATCTACGACCGCCAGCAAATCAAGGTATCCCCGAGCTCGGTGACGGCCCTGTGGGACCCGCGCTACCGCGGCAAGGTGCTGCTGTACAACAGCAGCAGCCACAACTTCTCGCTGGCGGCGCAGTCGCTGGGCCACAGCAACCCGTTCCAGCTTGGCACCGGCCAATGGCCTGCCGCGGTGGACCGCCTGATCGCCCTGCGGCGTAACGCGCTGGGCTTTTATACCCAGCCCGATGAGTCGGTGCAGTTGTTCCGGCAAAAACGCGCCGCCCTGATGCTGGCCAATTACGGGTCACAACAACTGCAGTTGCTCCGGTCAGCAGGCGTGGATGTGGGCTATGCCATCCCAAAAGAGGGCGCGCTGGCCTGGCTGGACATCTGGGCTGTCACACGCCAAACCAAAAACGCGGCATTGGCCCATGCCTGGATCAACTTCCTGCTGGAGCCCGCGCCCAGCCAGGCACTGGTGGCCAGGCAGGGGCTGGCCAACACGGTGGCCGAACCGCCGTATCTGCACCCGAAGGACCGGATGGTCTGGCTGGAGCCAGTGGAGAACAGCTTGCGCCGCCAGCAACTGTGGGAGCGCATCTATTCCGGCGACCGCGCCGCCCGGGTGCTGGCACCATGAAGTGGGGGCTGGCCGCGCGGCTGGGCAGCGTGCTGGCACTGGTCAGCCTGCTGATGGCGGGCATGACCGGGCTGTATGCCTACCAGGTGGCGCGTGACCTGCTGGTGCAAGCCGCCAAGGACGAGCTGATGACCGCTACCCACGTGATTGCACGGCGCGTGTCCGACATTCGCCAGGACGCCTCGCGCGACTTGCAGCTGCTGGCCCGCTATCCCGCCAGCCTGGCGCTGCTGCAAGGGCCGCCATCCAGCCAGGGCAGCCAGGCCGAACAGCTGAGCACCCTGTTTGAATTGATGATGCGCGACAACCCGGCCTATTTCCAGATGCGGCTGATTTCCGCCAGTGATTACGGGCTCGAGCGCGTGCGGGTGGACCGCGACGGTGACAACCTGCTGCGCGTACTGGGTGATGACTTGCAGGAGAAAAGCCACTACCCCTATGTGTCCGACACGCTGAACCTGCCTGCGGGCAGTACCTACCTTTCGCGCATCGTGATCAACCACGAACGGGGCGCCCACGCCGGGCTGGGGCAGCCCACCGTGCTATTGGCTTCGCCGGTGACGAACGCCCGGGGCCAGGCCTTGGGCGTGATCGTGATCAACATGGATCTGAAGGGGGCGTTTAACCGGCTGGCCTCCGATCTGCCGGCCGAATTCAAGCTCTTTCTGGCCAACCAGCAGGGTGATTTTTTGATCCACCCCGACAACAGCAAGACCTTTGGCTTTGATACCGGGCGGCGCGTGTTGATGCAAGACGAGTTTCCGGCCACCAAGGTCCTGGTGGACGGCCAGGTCAGTCAGGTCATGCTGGAAGCCAATGCAGGCGCACACGCCGCCACACCCATGGTGGCGGCCTTCACGGCCAAGCAGATCCGGGTGACCAGCAGCGAAAGCGCCCTGTTTTTGGGGCTGGCGCAGCCGCGCAGCAGTGTGCTCAACCGCTCCCACGCGCTGGGCCTGACCATTTTGCAAATTGCCGGCGGGCTGGGGCTGGCCGGGTTTGCGCTGGCGCTGCTGCTGGCACGCTGGGTGACCCGCCCGCTCAACACCATGAGCAAGGCGGTGGCTGGCTTTTCAACCGACCAGCCCATTGCGGGATTGCCGCTGCATCGTCAGGACGAAATCGGCCTGCTGGCGCGCAGCTTTGACCACATGCAGCAGCAAATCCACCAGCAGTTCACCGAGCTGCAGGCCAATCGTCAGGAGCTGGAACACCTGGCGCGCTTTGATGCCCTGACCGGCCTGCCCAACCGGCGCCTGCTCATGGAACGGCTGGACAACGCACTGGAGCGCGCCAAGCGCACCCAGACGCCGCTGGCGGTGATGTTCATCGACATGGACCATTTCAAAGCCATCAACGACCGCTGGGGCCACGATGCCGGTGACGCCGCGCTGCAATGGGTGGCACGCCAGCTGCTGGAACACACCCGCAAGACTGACACCGTGGCACGCTTAGGGGGCGATGAATTTGTGGTGCTGCTGGACTCTCCGGTGCCTGTTGACCAGCTGGCATCGATTGCCCAGAAGCTGCTCGATGGCATGCGCGAGCCGTGGTTTTTCGAGGGCCACCTGTGCAACATCGAGTTCAGCATCGGCATCAGCCTGTACCCGCAGGACGGCGACACGGTGGATGCCTTGCTCAGCAGTGCCGACGCGGCCATGTACCGCGTCAAGACGGCCAGCCGCAACGACTTCGGCTTTGCCCTCCAGCGTTAGCCGCGAAAGGTGGGGGCTACAATCGATGCTGCTTTGTGCCAGCCATCGGCTGGTTTTTTTTACTCTGCACGTTTGTGCATCTCCCTGTGGGGAGTCTTTAGGTCAGGTCACCCATGTCTGATTTAAGTCTTCAACTGCAGCAGGCCACCGGCCAACTACCAGTTTCAGCTTATTTTGAAAACGCGCTCTACCAGCGCGAGTTGCAAACCCTTTTCCAGCGGGGACCACGTTACGTGGGTCACGCCTCCAGTGTGCCCAACGTGGGCGACTATTACGCCCTGCCGCAGGAAAACGAAGGCCGCGCGCTGATCCACACCGAAAACGGTATCGAGCTGGTCTCCAACGTCTGCCGCCACCGCCAGGCGGTGATGCTCAAAGGCCGTGGCTCACTCAACGCCGACGGCTCGGCCAACAACGTGGTCTGCCCGATCCACCGCTGGACCTACAGCGCCAGTGGCACGCAACCCGCTGGCACGCTGATTGGTGCGCCGCACTTTGCCCAAGACCCGTGCCTGAACCTGACCAACTACCCGCTGCAAGAGTGGAACGGCCTGCTGTTTGAGGCAGGCCCCGGTGCGCGTGATGTGACGGCTGACCTGGCGGGCATGGACACCCGCTCCGAGCTCGATTTTTCGGGTTTTGTGCTCGACAAGGTCGAGCTGCACACCTGCAACTACAACTGGAAAACCTTCATCGAGGTCTATCTGGAGGACTACCACGTGGGTCCGTTCCACCCGGGCCTGGGCAGTTTTGTCACCTGTGACGACCTCACCTGGGCGTTCAAGGAACAGTATTCAGTGCAGACCGTGGGTGTCTCCAAGGCTTTTGGCCGACCCGGCTCACCGGTGTACAAGCGTTGGCATGACGCGCTGCTGGCCTACCGTGGCGGCCAGCCACCTGAGCGCGGTGCCATCTGGCTGACCTACTACCCCCACATCATGGTCGAGTGGTACCCGCATGTGTTGACGGTCTCCACCCTGCACCCGATGGGGCCGGACAAGACCCTCAACATGGTCGAGTTTTATTACCCCGAGGACATCCAGGCGTTTGAGCGCGAATTTGTCGAAGCCCAGCAGGCCGCCTACATGGAAACCTGCATCGAGGACGACGAGATTGGTGAACGCATGGACGCCGGCCGCAAGGCGCTGCTGATGCGCGGCGACAACGAGGTCGGCCCCTATCAGAGCCCGATGGAAGACGGCATGCAGCACTTTCACGACTGGTACCGCCGCCAGATGGCCGTTTGATCCTGCGTCGTGCGGCGCTCGGTCCGCCATGACAAGCTTAATTCGCCAATAAAACCATGCAAGCGCTCTGGATGGTGCTGGCGGCCTTCTTTTTTTCCACCATGGCGGTGGGCATCAAGATGGCCGGGGCCGACTTTCATTCTTTTGAACTGGTGTTCTACCGCGGGCTGATCAGCGTGGTGTTCATCGGGCTGATTCTGCGGGCGCGCCGCACCCGCATTGCCACCACCGTGCCGATGATGCACGCCTGGCGCTCCGCGGTCGGTGTTTTTTCCATGACCGCCTGGTTCTACGCCATTGCCCATCTGCCGCTGGCCACCGCCATGACGCTCAACTACATGAGTGGCGTGTGGGTGGCCAGCTTTGTCATCGGTGGTGCGCTGCTGTACGGCAAAGCGGGCCGCCAGGGGCCGCTGATGGCCACCGTGCTGGCCAGTTTTGCCGGGGTGATCCTGCTGCTGCGCCCCACGCTGGCGCAAGACCAGCTGTTTGCCGGCTTGATTGGCCTGCTGTCGGGCTTGGGCGCGGCCATGGCCATGCTGCAAGTGGCTGCGCTGGGCAAGGTGGGCGAGCCGGAGGGTCGGGTGGTGTTCTACTTTTCCATCGGCACCACCGTTGTGGGCCTGGTGGGCGCGCTGTGGCTGGGCTTTACCCCCTGGCGTGATGTGCGCTGGCAGGCGTTGGCCTGGCTGTTGCCGATTGGCGTGCTGGCATCCTTGGGCCAGTGGGCCATGACCCGTGCCTACAGCCGCGGCTCGACCCTGCTGGTGGCCAACCTGCAATACCTGGGCATCGTTTTCGCCGCGGGTTACAGCCTGGTCATCTTTGGCGAGTCGGTCAGCGCCATGGGCTGGGGCGGCATCGCCTTGATCATCACCAGCGGGGTCACCGCCACCGTGTTGCGCAACCGCGCCCTGCCCAACATCGCCCCGGCCGAACCCCGTTGATGGGCCCGCCCACGGCCAGGCTTTTTTTTAAAATCAGCCGCCACCCCATCCCCACCCGGAACCCACCTGATGTACACCACCCTGATCTCTGTCGACCAACTCCAGACCCTGCGTGCCAGCGGCCAGCCGCTGATGGTGTTTGACTGCAGCTTTGAGCTGATGCAAGCCCAACAAGGCGACGCCCAGTATCTCGCGGGCCACATCCCCGGCGCCTTGCGCGCTGACCTCGACCGGCACCTTAGCGCCAAAGGGGCACCGGATGCCGCCAGTGGCGGCCGCCACCCGCTGCCCTCACGCCCGGCCTTGGCCGCCTGGCTGGGCAGTGTCGGCCTGACACCTGAGCACCAGGTCGTGGTCTATGACCGCCAGGGCGTCAATTACTGTGGCCGCCTGTGGTGGATGCTGAAATGGCTCGGCCATGACGCGGTCGCGGTGCTGGATGGCGGGTTGTCGGCCTGGACTGCCGCCGGGGGTGCCATGGAAGCGGGCACCGGCCCGGCGCAGCCGAGCACCACCTATGTGCCAGGCCTTGAAAAAGCGGGCCTGGTCGATGCCGAGGCGGTCGCCAAACAACTTGGCAAACCGGCGCAGACCCTGATCGACGCCCGCGGTGCACCCCGTTTTCGCGGCGACATCGAGCCGCTGGACCCGGTGGCTGGCCACATCCCCGGCGCGCTCAACCGACCGTTCACCCTGAACTTTGACGCCCGGGGCCTGTTCAAACCGGCCGCCGAGTTACGCGCCGAGTTCATGGCCTTGCTGGGCCAGCGTGACCCCGCCACGGTGGTGCACCACTGCGGCAGCGGCGTGAGCGCCATCCCCAACGTGCTGGCCATGGAAGTGGCCGGCCTGGGCCGCACCCGCTTGTACGCGGGCAGCTGGAGCGACTGGTGCAGCGACCCGGCCCGGCCGGTGGCGCAGGGCTGACCCGCAGCCCAACAGGGGCGCCACCGCCCCAACCACGTCGCTCACGTATCATCTTGCGCATGCCCCACCCACAGCTGCTTCGCCACATCACCCGCTGGGTGCTGCTGGTGTTTGCCTTGTCGCTGGGGGTGGCCATCGCCTCGCCGCTGGTCAAGCCACAGGTCATGAACGTGATCTGCGCCGGCGCGGGCGACATGAAGCTCATGGTGCAAACCGACGACGGCGCGGTGGAAATCGGCAGCCACGGTCTGGACTGCCCACTGTGTGCCGCCTTGGGCGCACCGCCGCCAGCCCTCATCACCCGCCTTGCGCCTGCGCCAGCGCCCGGCCACATCGGCCTGCCCTCGCCCGCCGAACAAACCTGCCAAGCACCCCATGAGCCGTGGCAGGCCCGCGCCCCACCCGCCTGGTCCTGACCGGTTTTCTGAGCACCTCTAACCCGTGACCTCTGCAGGCTGGAGGGGGTATCAATTCCTACCTGAGGCAGGCATGGGTTTCACCAACCGTCACCGTATTCACGTTCTGGCAGGCAGCGCCGTGGGACTGCTGATCACTTTGGCAGGCGGCTGCAGCCGCTCTGGCGAACCGGTCGTCGGCCAGTTCAAGGGGCTCGACATCACCGGCGCGCCGTATGGCAAAGACTTCAACCTCACCGATCACAACGGCCAGGAGCGCACGCTGGCCGACTTCAAGGGCCAGGTGGTGATGTTGTATTTTGGTTTTGTGCAGTGCCCGGACGTGTGCCCCACCGCGCTGAGCCGTGCAGTGGAGACCAAGCGGCTGTTGGGGGCCGACGGCGAGCGGCTGCAGGTGCTGTTTGTCACCGTGGACCCCGAGCGCGATGCCGCACCTGTCCTGAAGGCGTACATGGCCGCGTTTGACCCGCGCTTTTTGGCGCTGTCCGGTGACCTGAAACGGACCCGCGACACCGCCGAGAGCTTCAAGGCGTATTACAAAAAGGTGCCTACCGGCAGCTCGTACACCATGGACCACTCGGCGCTGTCCTATCTGTTTGACCCAAGCGGCGTGCTGCGCGTGGCCCTGCGCCATGAGCAAACCGCGCAGGACTACGCCCATGACATCGCGCTGCTGCTGAAAACCCCGTGAGTCCGCTTTCCGGCCCGGTCATCCCGCCGGGTCGCCATCACTTGTCGCATCTTTTTTATTCAATTTGGAACCATCACCATGAAAAAACTCACTCTTTCACTCTGCCTGCTGGCCGCTGCGACGCTGGCCCAGGCCCAGGTCACCATTCACGCCCCCTGGGTGCGCGGCACCGTGCCGATGCAGCAGGCCAGCGGCGCCTTCATGCAGCTCAGCGCCGACAAATCCACCCGCCTGGTCGCGGCCCAGTCCCCGGTGGCCAAAGTGGTAGAAATCCACGAGATGGTGATGGACAACAACGTGATGAAAATGCGCCAGGTCCCCGGTCTGGACATCGTGCCCGGCAGCACGCTGGACCTCAAACCCGGTGGCTTTCACATCATGCTGATTGAGCTGAAACAGCAGCTCAAAGGCGGCGACGTGGTGCCCATCACGTTGGTATTTGAAGACACCCAGACCAAAAAACAGTTCACACAGGAGGTGCAAGCCCCGGTGACGGCACTGGGCGGGGGCAATATGCCGATGAAACATTGAGGCTATTTTGACGAAGCTGCCAGCTGCTATCCAGCTTTGACCCGCGACTTGTGTTGGATAGCTCTGGGCAGGACGCATCGGTCGTCTGTAGCCAGGATACATCCAGCCTTAACCCGCGACGCGCATTGGGTGTCCAACTCCGCGAATGTCCCCCGAAAGCGGCCTGCGGCCACTTTCTCCTCCTTGATTTCGCTGCGTCAGACACCCAACACGCGTCGCTGAACGCAGCGAGCACTCCCCAGCATGAAATTCACCGCCATGAGTTTTACGCCCTCTCCCGCTGGGAGAGGATTGGGGTGAGGGCTTGGCGCCCAGCCAGGAAGACCAGACTGCCCCATCAGCTAACTCTCCGCCACCCCTCCCACAACCGCAGGGGCGTGGGCTGGGCGGATGTCGAGGCCGATTTCAAAAAGCGAAGCGTCATGAGGCCTCGGCGTCCGCCCAGCCCGCGCCCCGGGCCACACCCACGGATGTCTCACGCGAGGCAACAAAAAAACTAAACAGCCTCCAACGCCAGCAACTCACCCACCGTCTGCCGCCGCCGGATCAACCTCGCCTGACCATCCTCAACCAGCACCTCCGCAATCAACGGCCGCGTGTTGTAGTTGGACGACATTGAGGCGCCATAGGCCCCGGTGTCGTGCAGCACCAGCAAATCACCAACACAAGCCACCGGCAACGGGCGCTTCAACACCACCCCGCCCTCGCCCTGCGTGAACACATCGCCCGACTCGCACAGCGGCCCGCCCACCACCGTGTCCTGCAACGCGCCTTCTACCGCGCTCCCATCCGCATGCATCAGCGTCATGCCATGAAAACTGCCGTACATGCTCGGGCGCATCAGGTCGCTGAAACCGGCGTCCACCATCACAAACGGGTTGCTACCCATCGTTTTGGTGGCGCGCACCTCGGTCACCAGCACGCCCGATTCGGCCACCAGGTACCGGCCCGGCTCAATCTCCAGCGCCACCGCGTGGCCCAGCATCGCTGCAATCTGCTGGCGCGCGGCGTCCCAAAGTGAAAAATAGTGCGCGGTGTCGATCTGCGGCTCACCCGCCTGGTACGGAATCGACAAGCCGCCGCCCGCTGAAATGGCCTGCAGGTCCAGGCCTTGCTCCTGCACGGTTTTGACCAAGGCCACCATGGCGCCGCACACCTCTTGCAGGTGGGTGTAGTCCACGCCCGAGCCAATGTGCATGTGCAGGCCCATCAGCGTCAGGCCGTTGGCGCGCACTGCTTCGCAAGCCAGCGGCAGGTCAGCGTGCCAGATGCCGTGTTTGCTGTGTTCGCCGCCGGTGTTGGTCTTGTTGCTGTGGCCGTGGCCAAAGCCGGGGTTGATGCGCAGCCACACCGGGTGGCCGGGGCTGGCCGCGCCGAGCTGGTCCAGCATGTCGATCGAGCCGCAGTTGACCGGCACGCCCAAGTCGGCCACGCGCGCCAGGGTGGCGCGGTCCAGCAGATCAGCGGTGAACACGATCTCGGCATGGCCGTGGTGCACACCGGGTGTGTAGCCTGCGGCGAGCGCGCGCTCGATCTCGCCCAATGACACCGCATCCACCATCACCCCGCAGCGCTTCATCAACCTGAGGATGTGGGTGTTGGAATTGGCCTTCTGGGCGAAGCGAATCACGTCAAAGGCGCGCAGCGCGGCAATTTGCCGCTCAATGGTGGGAGCGTCGTACACCCACAGCGGCGTGCCGTAGGTTGGGGCCAAGGTGGCCAGGGTGGTGGGGTTGAATGGGTTCATGTTGGCATCATGCCAACACCTGTCTATTCAATCAATAGCGAATTTTTTTGTTATTTATTCACATTCGATATACAAAGACCCAACTCAACGCCAAATAACGGCGTTGACCTCGGCAGCGGAGTCTGGACGTGGCGATCCACACCAGACTTTCTATTGGCCGTCGCTGGGGCCTGAACCCTGCGCGTCAACGGTCCTAGAAAGTCTCCCACTCCCCTTCGGCGGGTCCTTTAACCAAAAACGTTTTGTCTGTCGGGTCAGCCAGCGCTGCAGTTTTTGGAGCGTTTGGTGCCGTACGCAAAGGCGGTTGCCCACGCGCAGCCGACCCCTTAGACACCCCAACAGCACGCTGCGCCACCCCCTTGAAGGCGCCCGGCTCGGTGGGGTGCGCACGCACAGCTGCAGCGGGTGGCGGGTGTGCAGTGACGTCGTCACCCATGCCGAGTTTGAACACGGCCACCGTTTGCACCAGTTCCTGCGCCTGGGCCTTGAGGCTGCTGGCAGCCGCGGCCATCTCTTCCACCAGCGCCGCATTTTGCTGGGTGACCTTGTCCATTTGTGTCACCGCCTCGCCAACCTGAGCCACACCCATGCTTTGTTCATTGCTGGCGGCACTGATCTCGCCCACGATGTCGGTCACTCTCCTGATCGATGCCACCATCTCATGCATCGTGACGCCAGCCTGATCCACCAGGCTGGTCCCTTGCTCAACACGCTCGACGCTGACATTGATCAGTGTCTTGATTTCCTTGGCAGCCTCTGCACTGCGACTCGCCAGGGCGCGCACCTCTGACGCCACCACGGCAAAACCGCGTCCTTGCTCCCCCGCACGGGCCGCTTCGACCGCGGCATTCAGCGCCAGAATATTGGTTTGAAACGCAATGCCATCAATCACGCTGATGATGTCCGATATCTTGCGCGACGATTCATTGATGCCCTTCATCGTCTCAACCACCTGGCCGACCACTTCGCCACCTTTCCTCGCGATGTCGGAGGCGTTCATGGCCAGTTGATTGGCCTGGCTGGCGGATGCGGCATTTTGTCGGACGGTCGTTCCCAGTTGCTCCATACTGGCCGCCGTTTGCTCCAGCGCGCTGGCCTGGCTTTCGGTCCGTGCGGACAGATCATTGTTGCCGTGGGCAATTTCAGCGCTCGCCGTGGCGACCGATTCAGAACCCTGGCGCACTTGAAATACCACACCAGCCAGCTTGGCGCGCATGACTTCCAGGTTGGCCAGCAACTGGCCCAGTTCATCCCTGCTGTTGGACACCACGATGCGCGTGAGATCACCGTCTGAAATGTCTTGTGCCAGTGACACGGCGTTTTGCACCGGCAAGATCACACTGCGGGGAATCGCCCAGATCAAAACACCCCCCACCACCAAAATGACCATCAGTACGAAGATCATCGCAATTTCTGCGGCGCTGATGATATTGACCACCGTCGTCGCCGCGTCCGCCGTGCCGTCCAGATTGAATTTCACAATGGCTTCCATCGCGGCATAGGCCGCACGAAATGCCACAGGTACTTGACTGGAGAATTCCTGCTGAACCTCGGCCAGTTTGTCTGGTTCCACGGCGTATGTCGCCACCCCGGACAGGCCGGCCTGGGCAATTTTGAAATAGGCGTCGCGCTTGGCCTGGTAGTCTGCATAAAGCGCTTTTTCAGCCGCGCCCTGCGCCATATCGTCTTCGCTGTAGGTGAGCAAGGTGGCAGCATAAATATCGGTCGCCTTGCTCAACTGCATTTCAAGATTTTGCAATGTTTGGGCAAAGGCAGTGGCATCGGATGCGTCGCGGCCGGCCATGCGATCACTGACCGCGAGGTAATGGTCTGCAACGAAACCCTTCATGTGCCCCAGGTTTTCAATGGCTGGAATCCACGATGTCGCCACTTCGGTTGATTCGTACTTGACCAACGTGTTTCGGTAGAGCGAATTGCCAGCGCTGAACACGGCCAGCAGCAGGATCACGACCAACCCAAGTGTGATGCGGGCACGGATACCCAAATTGTTCAAATTCATAACGCTTCCCCAAAGGCTAACGAGGTCAACTCACCCCAGACATACTTCAAATTGACCCCAAGACGATGGTCGACTGAAAAAACAAAGATGGTAGGTCAAACAGCCACATTCGTTTTGAACGAATATTTTTTCTCTGATCTCAAGCTCCTCGGCAATGTGCAGGTCCCCGTGGTTGTCGCGGCATCGAAGGCCAACAGCGGCATCGGGCCTGCCAAGGCCTGCTGCAGATTGATCAGATGCTGGCGGGTGCGCGCCACCTGCTGGGCAAGGTGATGGACCAATTCCAACAATGCTTGTATGCCGCGTCACGTTTGACCTGTGGGACGATGGCCAAAACGCTGTCATTGGCAGCAACAGCCAAACCTAAAATGCGCAACAAACGTTAACGTAAGTGTTAAGAAATTCATATGAACTTGCGTGGCAGTGATATTGTGCCCAACAGCGAAGCACGTGCGCGTCGGACTGAATTGGCGCAAGGTGTGGTGGATGGCGCGTCTGAAAAAATACTGATCCAAAATGGCGCCTGCAGCTTTGGACACGTTGCTGGCGGACTGATGGCACGACCGCCCCATGCCCGACTTGGCGCAGCACCAGATTTCGCCACCCCTCTGGAGAAAGCGCATGCTTTTTTTGCCGTGCAAGATGCCGACACGACCCACCCGCGATGCAACCAGCTCAACGCTGAGCTGCGGGACAAGAAACGCGTCTTGAGCGGGTCTCCCGTCAGCGCGCGATCAGACCGGTTTTTGAACAGTCGGTCGCCCCAGGCACACATGCGCACGGCGCAGATCGTGCAGCTGGCAGCGCAGGCAAGCTTGCCGTTTTTGCGCGAGGACGCCGTCGCGCAGCATGTCGCGCATGTCGCCTTGGACGCGCACGCTGAAGCGGACGTGGTATGGCTCACCTTGAAACACCATCGGCAGTTGGCGTACCGCCCCATCCGTTGATGGCAACCATGATCGACGCAGCCCCCGCCCTCACCCACCGCCAGCTGGCCATCTTCCGCGCCATCATGCTGCACGGCAACCTGAGCCGCGCCGCCGAGGTCACAGGCTCCAGCCAGCCCACGCTCAGCCGCGAGCTCGCCAGGCTGGAGTACCTGCTGGGGTTCGATCTGTTTGACCGGGTGCGTGGCCGCCTGCGCCCCACGGTGCGGGCGCTGGCGCTGATGCAGGAGGTGGAGCGCTCGTTTGTCGGGCTGGAGCAGATCGCCGCCCGCGCGCAAGAACTGCGCACCTTGTCCACCGGGCGGCTGCGGGTGGCCTGCCTGCCCGCGCTGGCCCAGGCGCTGGTGCCGCGCGCGCTGATGGCGTTTCAGAAAACCCTGCCCGAGACAGCGGTAAGCGTGGTGCCGCTGGAGTCCCCCTGGCTGGAGCAGGCCCTGAGCGAGCAGCGGTTTGACCTGGGTTTGAGCGAAACCACCGAGGCGCCCACCGGCGTGACGTTAGAGAAGCTGTTGCAGGTGAACGAGGTGGCCGTCTTGCCGCGCGGCCATGCCCTGGCGCGCCTGCCCGTTCTGACGCCGCAGGACTTTGAAGGCCAGCGCTTTGTCAGCCTCGCGGCCGGTGACCCTTATCGCCAAGCCATTGACCAGATGTTTGCCGCTGCGGGCGTGACACGCATCACTGCGCTGGAAACCGCCAACGCCGCCGCGGTCTGCGCCATGGTGCGCCACGGCTTGGGCGTGGCCATCGTCAACCCCTTGACCGCGCTGGAACTGTCCGGGCCCGACCTGCTGGTGCGGCCCTTGCGTGTGCCCATCACCTTTCAGGTCAGCCTGCTGCTGCCCGAGGTGGCGGCACCGCACCCCTTGCGCAACGCGCTGGTCACCGCCATCACCGACACCGCAACGCAGATGCGCACCCTTTTGACACACCCAGGCCGTTCTGCCTGAGATACCTGCCCATCCGCATGGGCACGGCCAGGATGCTTTGGATTATTCCAGCTTTTACGTTTGGATACAGTTCTGCAGCCTCGCTGATGGCTTATGTGAACAAATGCACATCAAAACTGACCGGGCGTGCAGTAAGCTAATACGCTGTGCCGATCCGGCATGACCGCAACGACCGAGGAATTCACCATGCAAAAAACATCCACCCGTCGGAATTTCATCCAGATCTTTCCGTTGGCCGGGTTGGCCATGATCGCCGCCTGCTCTGAAAAACCCGCGCCAGCGCCAGCGCCTGAGCCCGCACCTGTGGCGCCCCCGCCAGCCGCCCCGGCGCCAGCCCCTGAACCAGCCGCCATGCCCGCCTCGGAAGCGACGGCAAGCACACCCGCCGCCGAGCCCGCGCCGGCCGCGCCTGCGGCACCCGCCCAAGGCAGCCTGCCCATGGTGGACCCCAAAGGAACGCAAGCCACCATGCTGGGCTATGTGGATAACGCAGCCAACGCCGACAAAACCAAGTTCAAATCCTTTGTCGCTGGCAGCAGCTGCGCCAACTGCGGCCTGTTCCAGGGCAAGGCTGGCGACGCAGCCGGTGGCTGCCCCTTGTTCCCCGGCAGCCAGGTCGCGAGCAAGGGCTGGTGCAGCGCTTGGGTGAAGAAGGCTGCGTAATCAGACAGTGGTTGGGCCCCGGTCAGCCCCGCCTCAAGAAGGGCTGGCCGTGTGTCAATTTGAAGTTTTCACAAAGTCGTCAAGCCACGCCATGTGACTTGAACCAGGCCAGCGCCCGCGCAAAGCCGTCTTCAGCGGGCGCTTGGCGGTAGCTGGGCCGGTAGTCGGCGTGGAAGGCGTGCGGCGCGTCCTTGTAAACCACAAATTCACTGGCCTTGGCGGCCCGGTTGCCTTGGGCAGCCGCTTGCGCCAACGCGTCTTTCATCTGGTTGACGGTGGTGAGCGGAATGCCACCGTCCTGTCCGCCGTACAAGCCCAGCACCGGCGCCTTGATTTGCGCGGCCAGGTCCAGCGGATGTTTGGGGGTGAGTTCTGACGCCGTGCCCACCAGGCGCCCATACCAGGCCACCCCCGCCTTGACGTTTTTGCTTTGCTGGGCATACAGCCAGGTGATGCGCCCACCCCAGCAAAAACCGGTGATGCCCACTTTTTTCAGGTTGCCACCGTTCTCGCCCGCCCAGGCCACGGCGGCGTCCAGGTCTTTCATCACCTGCTCGTCAGGCACCTTGGACACCACCTCACTCATCAGCTTGGCCACCTGGGTGTAGCTGCTGGGGTCGCCCTGGCGGGCAAACATCTCGGGGGCGATGGCCAGATAACCGGCCTTGGCAAAACGGCGGCAGGTGTCGGCAATGTATTCATGCACGCCAAAAATCTCCTGGATCACCAGCACCACCGGCAGGTTGGTTTTGCCAGCCGGGGCGGCAAAATAAAACGGCACCGAAAACCCTTCCACGTCGTAAACGGCCTCACCGGCGCGCAGCCCGTCTGATGAAGTTTGGATGGCGGTTTGCGCCATGATGGGCATGGCGGTGGCGGCGTAACCCACGCCCAGCGCCACTTTCAAAGCAGTGCGGCGGCTGGCTCCGGCCTCCGAAGACTGGCCGGGCAGCAGCGACGAGAAATCCTGAGTCTGGTTGGTGTCTAGCACGCGGGTCTCCTTTGATAAAAATCAATAGCTTATCGGCAGCGGTGCGCCCACCGGGTTGTGGGGAAATTTCCGCCTCAATCCGCTATGCTCTTGTTTGCCCGTCCGCGCCCCAGTGATCCTGTAGCGCGGGCAGCCAAGCCAGGCTAGGTGCTTTACCCGATGCACCCAGCCGCCCGTTCAACGTATTCTGTGGCGGACCACAAGCCCGCAAGGAGACACCCTCATGCCCCAGCGCAAACCGCTGCACCTGCACGTGCCAGAGCCCACCGGGCGACCCGGCCGTGACACGGATTTTTCATACCTTCCCCTCTCCGCTGCCGGTGCCAAACGCCGCCCGCCGGTCAATGTGGCTGCCGCGCAGACCAACGATTTGGCGTTTGCGCTGATCCGCGTGCTTGACGACGATGGCAACGCCGTCGGCCCCTGGGCACCGCAAATGGATGTGGCGCAACTCAAGCGCGGCCTGCGCGCCATGATGCTCACCCGCGCCTTTGACGCGCGCATGCTGATCGCGCAGCGGCAGAAAAAAATGTCGTTTTACATGCAGTGCCTGGGCGAAGAAGCCATTGCCTGCGCCCACGCGCTGGCCATTGGGGAAGGTGACATGTGTTTCCCCACCTACCGCCAGCAGGGCCTGCTGCTCACCCGCGAAGACAACAACATGGTGGACATGATCTGCCAGCTCTACAGCAACAGCCGCGACCCGATGAAAGGCCGCCAGCTGCCGGTGATGTACAGCAGCAAGAAACAGGGCTTTTTCTCGATCAGCGGCAACCTGGCCACGCAGGTGATTCAGGCCGTGGGCTGGGCCATGGCCAGCGCCATCCAAGGCGATGACAAAGTGGCCAGCGCATGGATTGGCGACGGCGCCACCGCCGAGGCCGACTTTCACACCGCGCTCACTTTTGCCCATGTCTACCGCGCCCCGGTGATCATCAACGTGGTCAACAACCAGTGGGCTATCTCCACCTTCCAGGCGATTGCCGGGGGCGAAGGCACCACCTTTGCCGCACGCGGTGCAGGCTGCGGCATTGCCAGCCTGCGGGTGGATGGCAACGATTTTCTGGCGTGTTTTGCCGCCACAAAATGGGCGCTGGAGCGCGCCCGCAGCAGCTTTGGCCCGACGCTGATCGAATGGGTCACCTACCGCGCCGGGCCCCACTCCACCAGCGACGACCCCAGCAAATACCGCCCGGCCAGCGATGTGCAGCGCTTCCCGCTGGGTGACCCGATCGCGCGCCTGAAGCAACATCTGATGGTGCTGGGCGCCTTGACCGAGGCCGAGTTTGAGACCACCCAAAAAGCCGTCGAAGCCGAGGTTCTGGCGGCGCAAAAAGAAGCCGAGAAGTACGGCACCCTGGCCGACAGCCACGCGCTGGACCTGGCCAGCATGTTTGAAGACGTCTACAAAGACATGCCCGCGCACCTGATCCGCCAGCGCGCCGAACTGGGAGCGGCATCATGAACAACAACGATATGAACGCAGCGCAGAACCGACTCAAGCCAGTGAACGCCCCCTCGGGAGGCAGTGCCGTACGCGAAGCGGCCAACGTGGGGGCCACATCCCCCATGACCATGATCCAGGCGCTGCGCTCGGCCATGGACGTGATGCTGGCGCGCGACCCGAATGTGGTGGTTTACGGGCAAGACGTGGGTTACTTCGGCGGCGTGTTCCGCTGCACCGAGGGCCTGCAGCAAAAACACGGCAACCAGCGCGTGTTTGACGCGCCTATTTCCGAAGGCGGCATTGTGGGCACGGCGGTGGGCATGGGTGCCTACGGCCTGCGTCCGGTGGTCGAAATCCAGTTTGCCGACTACGTTTACCCGGCCACCGACCAGATCGTCTCGGAGGCGGCGCGCTTACGTTACCGCTCGGCGGGGGATTTCACCTGCCCGATCACCATCCGCATGCCCTGCGGCGGTGGCATCTACGGCGGCCAAACCCATAGCCAAAGCCCCGAGGCCATGTTCACCCAGGTCTGCGGCCTACGCACGGTGATGCCGTCCAACCCGTACGACGCCAAGGGCCTGCTGATCGCAGCGATTGAAAACGACGACCCTGTCATCTTTCTGGAACCCAAACGCCTGTACAACGGCCCGTTTGACGGCCACCACGACCAGCCGGTGGTGCCCTGGAGCAAACACCCGCTGGGCAACGTGCCCGAAGGGTATTACACCGTGCCGCTGGACAGCGCATCCATCTATCAACCGGGTCAAGCCCTGACAGTGATTGCCTATGGCACGATGGTCTATGTCGCACAGGCCGCCGCACGTGAGAGCGGCATCGACGCGGAAATCATCGACCTGCGCAGCCTGTGGCCGCTGGACCTGGACACGCTGGTGGCTTCGGTGAAGAAAACCGGCCGCTGCGTCATCGTGCACGAAGCCACCCGCACCAACGGGCTGGGCGCGGAGCTTTTGAGTCTGATTCAGGAGCATTGCTTCTACCACCTGGAGGCGCCCATCGAGCGCGTCACCGGTTGGGATACGCCCTACCCGCACGCCCAGGAATGGGCGTATTTCCCCGGCCCGGCACGCCTGGCAGCGGCTTTCCAACGTGTGATGGAGGCCTGAGCCATGACGATTCAAAGCATCAAAATGCCCGACATCGGCGAAGGCATTGCCGAGGTGGAGCTTGTCGCCTGGCGCGTGAGCGTGGGCGAAGCCGTGTTGGAGGACCAGATCCTGGCCGACGTGATGACCGACAAAGCCACGGTGGAAATCCCGTCCCATGTGGCGGGTACCGTGCTGTCGCTCGACGCGGCGGTGGGTGAGGTGGTGGCGGTGGGCACACCGATTATTCATATCGACACGGCTGCAGCTCCGACCGATAAAGGGCAACCAGCCGGGGACAGTAAAGAACCAACCGACTCAGACGTTGCCAAGGTCAGTGGCACCGCGGCAACTGTGCAGCCCTCGCCCCAACCCTCTCCCAGCGAAAGAGGGAGCGACAGGCCAGACGCCCCCGCACCTGCGGATACCTTGAACGATCGTGGGCGTAACGGTGCTACCAACTCCCCGCCTGCGGCCTCACCCCCTCTCACGCCGGGCAAGGGCGGTGGCAAGGTGAGCGAGCGCCCCATCGCCGCGCCAGCTGTGCGCCGCCGCGCCTGGGAGCTGGGCGTTGACCTGGCCACCGTGCGCGGCACCGGCCCGGCTGGGCGCATCACCCAGTCCGACCTGGACGCCGCCACATCGCAGACCAGCGCCAACCCGAGCGCCGTCAGCGCGGTCAGCTTCCTCAGCCCCCCCAGCGCCGACCCCCGCTACGCCCAACGCACTGCCGAAGACACCTTGCCGGTCATCGGCCTGCGCCGCAAGATTGCGCACAAGATGCAGGAGGCCAAACGCCGCATTCCGCACTTCACCTATGTCGAAGAAGTCGATGTGACCGAGCTGGAAGCCTTGCGCGGAAGGCTCAACACCGAGTTTGGCAAAACCCGGGGGCGGCTCACGCTGCTGCCGTTTTTGATCCGCGCGCTGGTGCTGGCGGTGCGCGAGCATCCCGAGGTGAACGCGCGTTATGACGACGACGCGGCCATCATCACCCGCTACGCCGCCGTGCACCTGGGCATGGCCACGCAGACGGACGGTGGCCTGATGGTGCCGGTGATCCGCCACGCCGAAAGCCTGGATTTGTGGGCCTGCGCCGCCGAGATCACCCGCTTGGCCGAGGCCGCGCGCGCTGGCCGCGCCACGCGCGACGAGCTCAGTGGCTCCACCATCACGCTGACCAGTCTGGGGCCGCTCTCAGGCATCAGCCACACGCCGGTCATCAACCACCCCGAGGTGGCCATCGTCGGCCCCAACCGCATCGTCGAGCGGCCGGTGATGCTCAACGGGCTGGTGGTGGCACGCAAGATGATGAATGTGTCGTCATCGTTTGACCACCGGGTGGTGGACGGTATGAACGCTGCCGAGTTCATCCAGCGCCTGCGCGGCTACCTGGAGTGCCCGGGCACGCTGATGCTCGGGTAAGCGTGGGCAGTTGCGCTAACGCAGCTCCGCAAACACCGCGGGCACGTGGCGCACGCCGGGCTGCGCGGCCAGTGCGTCTCGGGCCGCCTCCAGCGCCTTCAGTTTGCACAGGTTGCGCACCGCCTCTTCCGTGCTCATGGCGGTGCCGTAGCCTCGGGCCAGCTGCACAAACTGGGCCTGCAAGTCCGCCAGCACCCCCGATTTGTCGCGCAGATCAGCGTGGCCGATCACCTGGCTGGACAAGGTCTTGACCTTGGGCTCGCCAGCCAGTGTGGGCCGGGTGACCTTCAAACTGACCCCGTTGGCGAGCTCGCTCAACGCCAGCCCGGCGGGGCTCACATCCAGCGCAAAGGCAAATTCCACCGCGTATTTGACGACCACAGTGACGTCTGCCTGGAGGTGGTAGGTATCCCTGTTGAGCAACTCCACCTGGGTGTACTCGCGCGTGAGGATCACCACCGGGCTTCTCAAGGCATCGGCGGCGGTTTGGCGGCTGGCTTCCAGGCACTTGGCGTAGTGGGTGTAACCCAGCATCGTTTTCTTGGCCGTGGCCCGTTCCGTCTCGACCTTCAGCAACTGGTCGGACATCGCCTGGTTCTGACCAAATTGGCTGACTTTCATCACCACGTACACCATCAGCGTGCTCAGGATACCGCCCGCGATCGCAAAAATTGTCATCGGTTCCATGTGGCCCAACGTCCTGCAGTCGGTCGCTCAGTGCGCCTTGTCCCAGTTCAGCCCCACCCCCACCTCGGCCAGCAGCGGCACCTTCAGGTGCGCCACACCGGCCATGAGTTTGGGCACCTCATGGCGCACCCAGTCCACTTCAGACTCGGGCACCTCAAACACCAGTTCGTCATGCACCTGCATGATCATCTTGGTGGCGAGTTTTTGGTCGTCAATCACGTTTTGCACCTTGACCATGCTGAGCTTGATCAGGTCGGCTGCGGTGCCCTGCATGGGTGCGTTGACGGCCTGGCGTTCCAGCGCCGCCAAGCGCGCTCCTTTCTCCTTTTCGATGCCTGGCAACACAAGGCGCCGACCAAACACCGTTTCGACATACCCCTGCGCCTTGGCCTGGGCGCGGGTGTGGTCCATGTAAATCTTCACGCCGGGGTAACGCTCGAAGTAACGCGCGATGTAGTTTTTGGCTGCCGTGTTGTCAATGCCCAGCGCTTTCGCCAGGCCGTAGGCGCTCATGCCGTAGATCAGGCCAAAGTTGATGACCTTGGCATAACGCCGCTGCTCACTGCTGACTTGCGCCGTGTCAACGCCAAAAATTTCGGCTGCGGTGGCGCGGTGCACGTCCATGCCGTCGTGAAACGCCAGCAGCAAGGCCGCGTCACCACTGATGTGCGCCATGATGCGTAACTCGATCTGGCTGTAATCCGCACTGGCAATGACATGCCCGGGTGGCGCGACAAACGCCTCGCGCACGCGCCGACCTTCGGGCGTGCGGATCGGGATATTTTGCAGATTGGGGTCGTTGCTGGACAGCCGCCCGGTCACCGCCACGGCTTGGGCATAGTGCGTGTGCACCCGGCCATCGCTGGGCAGGGCGAGCTGCGCCAGTTTGTCGGTGTAGGTGCCCTTGAGCTTGGCCAGGCTGCGGTGCTCCAGGATTTTGGCGGGCAGCGGGTAGTCTTCGGCCAGCTTTTGCAGCACCTCGTCGTCGGTGCTGGGTGAGCCCGTCGGGGTTTTTTTGACCACCGGCAGACCCAGCTGGGTGAAAAAAATCTCGCCAATCTGCTTCGGGCTGCTCAGGTTGAACGGCTGGCCAGCGAGTTCGTGCGCCTCTTTTTCCAGCTGCAGGATACGCTGGCCCAGCTCGTGGCTTTGTGTGGCCAAGGTGGGGGCGTCGATCAGCACGCCGTTGCGCTCGATGCGGTACAGCGCTTCGCTGCTCTGGATTTCCAGCGCATAAATGAAGCGCAGCTTGTCATCGCGCACCAGCTGCGGCCACAAGACCTGGTGCACCGCCAGCGTCATGTCGGAGTCTTCACATGAATATTCGGCGGCCTTGGCGATATCGACCTGGTCAAAACAGATCTGATTGACACCCTTGCCACACAGGTCTTCAAAATTGATGCCGCTGCGTTCCAGATGCCGCTGGGCCAGGCTGGCCAGACCGTGCGGCTTGTGAACCTCCAGCACATAACTTTGCAGCATGGTGTCGTGCACGTAGCCGCACACCTCGATGCCATGGTTGGCAAATACATGGCGGTCGTATTTGATGTGCTGGCCGAGTTTGTGGCGGCTGGCGTCTTCCAGCCAGGGTTGGAGCTTGGCCAGCACCTCGTTCAAGGGCAACTGCGCCGGGGCGTCGGGGTAGGCATGGGCCAGCGGGATGTAGGCAGCCTCACCAGGCGTCACGCTGAAACTGATGCCGACGATCTGCGCGCGCATTTCGTCAATGGACGTGGTTTCGGTGTCAATGGCGACCAGATCGGCGGCTTGGAGCTTGGTGAACCAGGCGTCGAAGGCTTCCCAGGTCAGGATCGTGTCGTAGCGCAGGGGGGTGGCGGGGTTGGCGGCCTGCGTTGTGTCGGCTGGTGGCGCGGGTTCGGGGTCGTCGAAGAGATCGCGCTCTTTTGTGGGTGATCGCGCGGAAATGGGGTCAGAGCCGTCTGCGCTGCGCTTCGCGGATCCGACCCCATTTCCTTGTGACTCCGCTGTAGCCGCCAGCGCCCGCGCCAGACCTTTGAACCCATATTTGTCGTAAAAATCGGCCAAAGCCGGCGTATCCATCGACCCCACAGCGATTTCATCCAACGCTGGCAAACCGGGCAGCCAGCCGTTCAGGTCGCAGTCGGTCTTGATGGTGACAAGGATGCGGCCGGTGGGCAGCCAGTCCAGCGACTTTTTCAGACTCTCGCCCACGGCCCCCTTGATCTTGTCGGCGTTGGCCACGATGGCGTCCAGCGAACCGTATTCGTTGAGCCACTTGGCAGCGGTTTTGGGTCCCACCTTAGGTACGCCGGGCACGTTGTCCACCGTGTCGCCCACCAGCGCCTGGTAGTCGCGCATCAGCTGCGGCGGCACGCCGAATTCAGCGGTGACACCGGCCACATTGCGCACCCGGCCATTCATGGTGTCAATGATGGTGATGCGCTCGTTGACCAGCTGCGCCAAGTCCTTGTCGCCACTGCTGACGATCACCTGCAAACCTTGCGCATCGGCGGCGGCGGCCAGCGTGCCAATCACGTCATCGGCCTCGACACCGGGAATGGCCAGCACCTTCCAGCCCATCAGGCGCACCACCTCGTGGATCGGGTCGATCTGGCTGCGCAGGTCATCCGGCATGGGCGAGCGGTGCGCCTTGTACTCGGGGTACAGCTCGTCGCGGAACGTGGGGCCTTTGGCGTCAAAAATGCAGGCGGCGTAGGCGGCGGGCACTTCCTTGCGCAAGCTTTGCAGCATGTTGATCATGCCGCGAATCGCTCCGGTGGGGGGGCTGGTGGGGTCGCCCGGCACCGCGCGCAGGTCTGGCATGGCATGGAAAGCACGGTACAGGTAGCTGGAGCCGTCAACCAACAGCAAGGTTTTTGGGGGGGCAGTGTTCATGGCGGCATTTTGCCTTTGATGCCGGGACATACCGGCCCAACTACAATCAAAACATGCGTTTCAAACACTTCACCAGGCAGCTGTCTGCCCCTTCATTGGCCTGCACCCTGCCGCTGTGCCTGTTGCTCTGCGGCGCGGTGCAAGCCCAGACGCCGGCCAGCCCGCCGCCTGCCCCGTCTGCCAGTTCACCCACTGTGGCTGACAAACAGGCGCCTGAGCAGGCCACGCAGCGCATCGTGGTGGAAGACGCCAGCACCCGCATTGACGAGGTCCGTGTGGGAGGCGAAACCAAAAGCATCACCGTGAAGCCCAAAGACGGCATGCCCGCCTACGACGTGGCACCCGCCACGGGCGAGCGCACCTGGAAAGTTCTGGGGTTTTAAGACATGGCGGTTTACACGGAAGTCTCCGAGCAAGAGGCGCGCACCCTGCTGCGTGCGCTGGACCTGGGCGAACTCACCCAGCTGCGCGCTTGTTCGGGCGGCATTGAAAACACCAACTATTTCGCCTCCACCGAGCGCGCGGGCCAGCCACACGACTATGTGCTGACACTGTTTGAGCGCCTGACGTTTGAGCAGCTGCCGTTTTACCTGCGGCTGATGAAACACCTGGCGCAGCGCGGCATTCCGGTGCCCGAGCCCCATGCCAACGCCCAGGGCAGCCTGGTGTTTGAACTCAAAGGCAAACCCGCTGCCGTGGTGGACAAACTCATCGGCAAAAGCGAACTCAACCCCACGCCCGACCATTGCGCCCAGGTGGGTGCCACGCTGGCTCGCCTGCACCTGGCGGGGCGCGATTTCGAGCTGACCCAGCCCAATTTGCGCGCCCTGCCGTGGTGGAATGAGGTGGTGCCAGTGGTGCTGCCACACCTCAGCGCCAGCCAGAAAACGCTGATCCAGAGTGAGCTGGCCTACCAAAACCAGATCGCTGCCAGCAGCACTTATGCGGCGCTGCCGCGCGGCCCGATCCACGCCGACCTGTTCCGTGACAACGTGATGTTTGACACCTTGCACGGCCAACCCGTTCTGAGCGGCTTTTTTGACTTTTACTTTGCCGGGGTCGACAGCTTTGCCTTTGACCTGGCGGTGTGCCTGAACGACTGGTGCATTGATCTGGCCACCGGCGCCCACCATGCGCAGCGCGCGGACAGTTTCCTGGCTGCCTACGAGTCGGTACGCCCGCTACAAACCTGTGAACGCCAGCTGCTGCCCGCCATGTTACGCGCCGGTGCGCTGCGTTTCTGGGTGTCACGCCTGTGGGACTTTTACCTGCCGCGCGCGGCCAGCCTGTTGCAGGCGCACGACCCGAGTCACTTTGAGCGGGTGCTGCAGCAACGCGTGCGCCCCCCCCTGACAGTCGACCAACCGGCCCTCACCGCATGAAGCTCAATCTGGTGTCTGCCCGCACGGGCTCGGTCTGGGTCAAGTTGGGCATGCAGACGTTTTTCAAACAGCCGCTGGCACTGGCCGGGCTGTTTTTCATGTTCATGGCGCTGATGTCGGTGGCCACCATGGTGCCGGTGGTGGGCTTGCCGCTGGCCATGACCCTGCTGCCCGCCATCACGCTGGGCCTGATGGCGGCCAGCCGTGAAGCCACCCAGGGCAAGTTCCCCATGCCGCTGATTTTGCTCAGCGGCTTTCGCGCCGGGCCGGTCAAGCTGCGCGCCATGCTGACGCTGGGCGCCTGCTATGCCACCGGTTTTTTGTGCGCCATCGGCGCCTCCTACCTGATGGACGACGGTGGCTTTGCCCGCATGTACCTCGGTGGCCAGGCCCCCACCGCCGAGATGATGAGCACCGGCAATTTCCAGATGGCGATGTGGACCTTCATCGGCCTGCACCTGCCGCTGTCCTTGCTGTTTTGGCATGCCCCGGCGTTGGTCTACTGGCAAAATCTGCCGCCACTCAAAGCCATGTTTTTCAGCATCGTGGCCTGCGGGCGTAACTTTTGGGCGCTGACGGTGTTCGCGTTTTTGTGGATGGGCGTCATGGTGGGCACGGTGCTGGCGGTCACTGCCGCGTCCGCCATCTTCAACAGCCCCAGTCTGGCCAATGTGATGTTGTTCCCGGCCCTGCTGATGGTGGCGGCGATGTTTTTCACCTCGCTGTATTTCACCTACCGGGACAGCTTTGAGGCGCCGGTGGATGCCGAGCCATTGAATACTTGATGCTGCAGACGCCGCGGGCTTTGTCAGCGGAAATACCACAATTGCGCCTGCACGCCGCAGCAGTCAAGCAAAGTTGACAGTCCTACGCCTGTTTGCAACCAACCCACGCTGATAATTTCATTGGTGCCGCTGTCAAAAGCGGCATCCATGACATTTTCAACCGTGCAAAGGGAGCTCACTTGATTTACAACACTACGAGGCTCGTCACATTGGGTGCGAGCATGGCGCTGCTAACGGCCTGCGCTTCATCACCGATTCCCGTCTCTGAAAACTTCCCGATCACCGTGCAACCCAAAGTGCGCTCGGCCGGACACTGGAATCTGCTGTCCAAGGATGTCGTCAAACAGACCCTGGAAACCCTCAGCAGCGTTGGCACATCGTCACCACTCTATGTGGCTTTGCCACCCCAAGCCAGTGAGTTTGATGTGGCTTTCCGGGAGTTCTTGATCACCGAACTGGTCAAAGCGCGCCGGGTTGTCAGCCAATCGCCTGACAACGCCATCGAAGTCAGCTACAAAACCCAACTGGTCCGCCACCAAAGCCCGCGCCCCCACTTTGTGCCCGGGCAGTTCACCATGATTGCCGCAGGTCTGTACGCTTTGTACGGCCTGCACGCAGAGTCACTGGATGTCAAACTCGCTGCCGGACTTGGATTGACCGCAGCGGCAGACACGCTGGCCAGCATCAACTCCGGTGGCCCGACCAGCACCGAACTGATTTTGACCACCACCGTGGCAACCGGCGGGCGTTACCTGGTGCGCAAGACCGACCTGTACTATGTTGAAGAGGCCGACGCCAGCCTGTTTGCAACGATCTTGCCGCCCCACAGCCGGACCATGATGAAGGTGGTGGGCCAATGAACATCAAACTGATCGTCTGCGCAACGGCCATTGTTTGGCTGACGGGTTGCGCAAACACCACCGTCACGCGCACCGACCCCACCTACGCGCAAGCAGCTGCCAACATGTTCGTCGCCACCAACCATGAGGCCGTTGACAAACTGGTCGGCGGATTCAACCTGGCTGCGGCGGGCGACAACCCGGTGCTGGTGGCAACCATCGTGAATGTCAACGACATGCGCCGCTCTGCCCCACTGGGCCGCACGCTGTCGGAGCAATACGCCTCCCATTTGGTCAATGCTGGCTTCAACGTCAAGGAATTGAAGCTGCGCGGTGATGTGTTTGTGAAAGAGCAAACCGGTGAGTTGCTGCTGTCACGCGAGATCAAGGACATCGCCCAAAGCCATCATGCCAACTACGTTTTGGTGGGCACCTACTCGGTCGCGGCCAGCGTCACTTACGTGAGCCTGAAGTTTGTGCGCACACAAGACAGCCGCATCATGCGCGGTTATGACTACGCCTTGCCCAACGACAAGGATGTCAACCGCTTGCTGCAAACGACCCCGAACCAGTAGCGTCTGCCAGGGACGTGTAGCCGACGTGGTTGGGTGATGTCACCTTCGGTGGCATCGGCACCGCCATCTTTGGCGCCGTGTTCCTGCTGCTAAACCACAAGCGCTGATCCGGTGTTTGGCGCCGGCCCTAGTGGAAGACCCGCTGCGCGTGCAGCCCCAGGCCCTGGGCCACGCTGGCCAGGCGGTCGCCGCGCACCGTCAAGGCCTGCCCAAACGGTGCGGCAATGCGCTGCGCCAAGGAGGCCAGGCCAGTCGAACCGCCGGTCAGGTAGACCGCGTTGATCTGCTCTGGCCGCAAACCGGCCAAACGCACGGTCTCCACGCCGGTTTGTGCGATACGCGTCAGGTCACGGTCGATGGCGGTCATGGCCTGGGCCTCGTGCAGCACGACACGCAAACCCCGCTCAACCAGGTCGAGGTCCAGACTGGCACTGCGGCCTTCGGCAACAGCGATCTTGGCCGCCTCGGCCTCGGCCATCAGCGCATGGCCCAGGTGACCCTCGACGATACTGATCAAGCGGCGGTGCAACTGCAGGTCAGCGTAAAAACTCTTCATCCCCCGCAACTCCAGCAGGCGCTGCGGGGTGTAGACGGTATTGATCAAGTGCCAGGTGGCGAGGTCGTGATAGACCTTGCTGGGCACCTCACGCTGCGCTGGTGCAGGGCCGAGCGAACGAAAACCCGCCAAAGGCAGGATCGCAGCCAGTTCCAGGTGGCGGTCGAAGTCGGTCCCGGCCACGTGGACACCATGACTGGCCAGAATGTCATCCGCACGGTCGATCCGGCTGCGGCGCTGTGGCCCCACCCGCACCACGCAGAAGTCAGAGGTGCCGCCACCGATGTCGGCGACCAGCACCAGTTGTTCACTTTGTAGGCCGGCCTCGTAGTCCAGCGCAGCGGCAATCGGCTCAAACTGGAAGCTGACGTCCTGAAAACCGATCTGATGCGCAACCGCCGCCAGCGCAGCCTGGGCCTGGGCGTCACGCTGCGGGTCATCGTCGACAAAAAACACCGGTCGGCCCAGCACGGCACGGGTCAGTGGGGCGCCGTTCTGTGCTTCGGCCAGGCTTTTGAGGTGTTTGAGGTAATCGGCAATGATGTCCAGGAAACGCACCGAGTGGCCGGCGCCGACATCGGTCGCCTGCTCGATCAGGGACGAGCCCAGCACACTCTTCATCGAACGCATCAGCCGTCCGTCCTGGCCTTGCACATAAGCGGCCAGTGCCGCACGGCCGTAGAGGCGGCGCGGGGCAGCGTGGGCGCTCAAGCCGTCGGTGCTGTAGAACACCGAGGTGGGCATGGTCAGTTGGCCGGGTTCAACCTCCACCAAGCGTATCTGGCCTTGACCGGCGGGCAAAGCGATCGCCGAGTTGGAAGTGCCAAAGTCAATGGCGCAAAACGTGGGGGTATGGGTGGCAGTGCGGGGCATGGGGGCGCGATTGTGTCACGCCCCTTGGCCGTTTTACGGCAGCGGCGTCAGCTTGGCCACACTCAGCGCCAGCCACTTCACGCCGTGGCGCGGGAAGTTGATCTGGGCGCGGGCGTCATCCCCGCTGCCTTCCAGCGCGGTGACCGTGCCCTCACCAAACTTGGTGTGAAACAACTTCTGGCCGACCTTGAAACTGTGGCCGGTGGCCTCGGGGCGTTGTGGCGGCACCGGGGCGCTGTATTTGGCGTAGTCATTGCCAAATTGGCCTCTGGCCCTTTCAGAATAAGGGCTATTAGCTCCTGAATACGAAGCGCCTCCACCAAAACCACTGCCTCCGCCGCCAAACCCGGTCTGTTTGGGTGTGATCCATTTCAGGGCTTCTTCGGGCAACTCTTCAAAAAACCGGCTCTTGAGGTTGTAACGCGTCTGGCCGTGCAACATGCGGGTCTGGGAGTGGCTCAGGTACAGGCGTTTGCGCGCACGGGTAATCGCCACATACATCAGGCGACGTTCTTCTTCCAGACCGTCGCGGTCGTTCATCGAGTTCTCGTGCGGGAACAGGCCCTCTTCCATGCCGGTGATGAACACCGCGTCAAATTCGAGGCCCTTGCTGGCGTGCACCGTCATGAGCTGGATCGCGTCCTGCCCGGCCTGCGCCTGGTTGTCACCGGCTTCCAGCGCGGCGTGGGTCAAAAACGCGGCCAGCGGTGACAGAGTTTCGCCAGTTTCCAGATCGGGCGCGGGCATGTCGAGCACCGGCTGGTTCAGGTCCAGGCCTTGCGATGCGGGGGACTGGGTCAGCGCCTGGCCGAGTTCGTCCACCGGCAGTGCCACCGCATCACGGCCAAACCCTTCGATGGAAACGAAACTCTCGGCAGCGTTGACCAGTTCGGCCAAGTTCTCCAGCCGGTCAGCGCCTTCACGGTCGGCCTTGTAGTGGGTCAGCAGGCCGCTGTGTTCCAGCGCTGCCACGATGGTGTCGCGCAGGCTCATGCCCTGGGTTTGCTCGCGCAACACGTCAATACCGGCCAGGAACGCGCCGATGTTGGTGCCGGCCTTGCCACCCAAGCCGCTGACCGCATCGCTCAAAGCACAGCCGCTGGCGCGGGCCAGGTCCTGCAACTGCTCCAGGCTGCGGGCGCCAATGCCGCGCGGCGGGAAGTTCACCGCACGCATGAAGCTGGTGTCATCACGCGGGTTTTCCAACAGACGCAGGTAAGCCAGCGCATTCTTGATTTCGGCCCGCTCAAAAAAGCGCAGGCCGCCATACACCTTGTAGGGCATGCTGGCGTTGAACAGCGCGGTCTCGATCACCCGGCTCTGGGCGTTGCTGCGGTACAGCACCGCAATCTCTTTGCGCTCATGGTCCTCGCGCACCAGCTGTTTCATCTCGTCGACCATCCACTGCGCCTCGGCAAAATCGCTGGTGGCCTCGAACACCCGCACCGGTTCACCGGGGCCTTGGCTCGTGCGCAGGTTTTTGCCCAGGCGTTTGCTGTTGTGGCTGATCAGCGCGTTGGCACTGTCCAAGATGTTGCTGCCGCTGCGGTAGTTTTCCTCCAACTTGATCTGGTGATGGACATGAAATTCGCGCACAAAGTCGGCCATGTTGCCCACGCGTGCGCCGCGAAAAGCGTAGATGCTCTGATCGTCATCACCCACTGCCAGCACACAGCCAGTGGGCTGGAAGGCGCCGTCCACACTGCTGTGGGCGCCGGTGCCGGCCAGCATCTTGACCCAGGCGTATTGCAGCTTGTTGGTGTCCTGAAACTCGTCGATCAGGATGTGGCGAAAACGCCGCTGGTAATGCTCGCGGATGGGGTCGTTATCACGCAGCAGCTCATAAGAGCGCAGCATCAGCTCACCAAAATCGACCACGCCCTCGCGCTGGCATTGGTCTTCGTAGAGCTGGTAAATCTCGATCTTTTTGCGGGTTTCGTCGTCGCGCGCCACCACGGCATTCGGGCGCAAACCGTCTTCTTTGCAGCCACCAATGAACCACTGCATCTGTTTGGCCGGGAAACGCTCGTCGTCGATGTTGAACTGTTTGTACAGGCGCTTGATGCTCGACAACTGGTCTTGCGTATCCAGAATCTGGAAGGCTTGCGGCAAATTGGCGAGCTTGTAATGCGCGCGCAAAAACCGGTTGCACAGGCCGTGAAAAGTACCAATCCACATGCCACGCACGTTGACCGGCAGCATCGCGCCCAGGCGCGTCATCATTTCCTTGGCGGCCTTGTTGGTGAAGGTCACCGCCAGAATGCCGCCGGGCGAGACCTGGCCGGTTTGCAACAACCAGGCAATGCGGGTGGTTAACACCCGGGTTTTGCCAGAACCGGCCCCGGCCAGGATCAGCGCGTGCTCGGCCGGCAGGGTGACGGCGGCCAGCTGCTCCGGGTTCAGGTTATGTAACAGGCCGGCATCCGGGGCTTGGGGGGTCATGGTAGAAAACATGACCCATTGTAGAAAGGCACCGGATGACATCCCCCCTGCCAACGCGCTCCGTCCAGACCTTGGGCACTGGCCAATAAGCTGCTGCTGGACACATTGAGCTTTCATGAAGTGCGCGCCATGGGTATTTCGCAGGGCGCCAATACAAGCCACCTGCGGGTTGTGATCTGAGTGCAGGACGCCCAAGGCCAGATTCTGACAGCCGTGCATTCCACCTGCCAACCAGCAGATAAAGGCGGACCCACGCGCCAAACTCGATAGAATCAGGCACCGGGCCCAAGCAATTGCAGCCCGGTTTTTTGTGTCCGCACATCGTTCAACGCTGCTGCCCACATCAACCGGCTGCCATCCAAGCGCTCAAGTTTCAACCATTTGATAAGGCGCTTGACCATGGAAATTTTTGACTACGACAACATCCTGCTGCTCCCCCGTAAATGCCGGGTGGAAAGCCGCTCCGAGTGTGATGCCAGCGTCGAGCTGGGCCCCCGACGCTTTCGCATTCCGGTGGTGCCCGCCAACATGAAAACCGTGGTCAGCAAAGACATTTGCATCTGGCTGGCGCAAAACGGCTATTTTTATGTCATGCACCGTTTTGACCTGGACAACGTCGCGTTTGTGCAAGAGATGAAAGCGCTGGGCCTGTACGCGTCCATCTCGCTGGGTGTCAAAAAGCCAGACTACGACACCGTGGACAAATTGGTCGCGCTGGGCCTGGTCCCCGAATACATCACCATCGACATCGCCCACGGCCATGCCGACAGCGTGAAAAACATGATTGCCTACCTGCGCGAGAAGATCCCCAGCACCTTCATCATCGCCGGCAACGTGGCCACGCCCGAGGCGGTGATTGACCTGGAGAACTGGGGCGCCGACGCCACCAAGGTCGGCATTGGCCCGGGCAAGGTCTGCATCACCAAACTCAAAACCGGTTTTGGCACCGGCGGCTGGCAGCTCAGTGCGCTCAAATGGTGCGCCCGCGTCGCGACCAAACCCATCATTGCCGACGGAGGCATCCGCGACCACGGCGATATTGCCAAGAGTGTGCGTTTTGGTGCCACCATGGTCATGATTGGCTCACTCTTTGCCGGCCACGAAGAAAGCCCCGGCCAGACGGTGGAAGTCGACGGCAGGCTGTACAAAGAGTATTACGGCTCAGCCAGCGACTTCAACAAGGGCGAATACAAACATGTCGAAGGCAAGCGCATTCTGGAGCCCATCAAGGGCAAACTCGCCGACACGCTGGTGGAGATGGAACAAGACGTGCAAAGCTCCATCAGCTACGCCGGCGGCAAAAAACTCATGGACATCCGCAAGGTGAACTACGTCACGCTGGGGGGTGACAACGCGGGCGAACATCTGCTGATGTAACCAGGCAAGCGCTGCCCCGGCGGGCAGAAAAAAACGTGAAATTTGCCTATATAATTTAGGGCTTCGACAGCGGTGTCAACCGCCACCCGAACGGGAATTTAGCTCAGCTGGTAGAGCAGCGGACTCTTAATCCGTAGGTCGAGAGTTCGAATCTCTCAGTTCCCACCAAATAGTCAATTCAATCAAGCACTTAGCGCCAAAACTAAGTGCTTTTTTGTTGTCCAGATCACGTCACACTCTACGCATTGCTTCACCCCTTTCGCGTTTGAATGTTGGCTACAGATCGCTCTCAAACTGGCACACACATAAAAAAGCCCGCAGACTGCAAAGCCTGCGGGCTTTTTTTCAGCTGACTTGATCAGCGGTCGTTCTTGGAGAAACGCTTCTGTGCATCACGTGGCACAAACACCTTGCCACCACCTGCCGGTTTGGCAAATGCGGGCTTGCTGAAGGCGGGTTTGCCAAACGCGGGTTTGCGGTCGCCAAAGTCAGCGCGCGGCGCGAAGTCACCTCGTGGTGCGGGTGCACCAGCGCGGCTGCCAGCAAAGCGGTCATTAAACCCACCCTTGCGTTCGTAGCTGAAACCTTCACGCGGGGCAGCGGCCGGGCGTTCGTCACGCTGGGCAAAACCACCGGCTCTGTTGTTTTGATAGCTATCTGCGCCCACTACACGAGGGCCAGAGGCGTTTCTGTCATTAAAGCCGCCACGGTTGTCGTTGAAACCACCGCGGTCGCCACCGAAGCCGCCACGGTTGCCACCAAAACCACCACCGGCCGGACGGCCACCGCCACCAAACTTGCGGTCATTGCCACCCCGGTTGTCACGGCCACCAAAGCTGGGACGCGAATCAGGCATGCGCTGCTGCGGCTCCAGGCCCGGCACCACTTCGGCCTTGATCGGCTGACGGCTGTAGGCTTCGATGTCAAAAATCTTGCGACGGTCACGGAACTCGGCAAAGGTGATGGCCAGGCCATCACGGCCAGCACGGCCGGTACGGCCAATGCGGTGGGTGTAATCCTCGGCCTTCATCGGCAGACCAAAGTTGAACACGTGGGTGATGGTGGGCACGTCAATACCGCGCGCCGCTACATCGGTGGCCACCAGAATCTGCACATGGCCTTGGCGCAGCGCCATCAGACGGCGGTTGCGCAGGCCCTGGCTCAGGGCACCGTGCAGGGCGACAGCGTCAAAGCCGTCTTGCTGCAAGTCATTGGCCAAGCCATCACACTCGATCTGGGTGCTGGCAAACACAATGGCCTGGTTGATGGTGGTGTCGCGCAGCCAGTGGTCCAGCAGCTTGCGTTTGTGTTGGGCGTTGTCGGCCCAGAACAGCACCTGCTTGATGTTGGCGTGTTTTTCTTGCGGGCTGTCGATGGTGATGCGCTGGGGTTCGCGCATGACACGGGCCGCCAGTTGCTGGATGCGCGGCGCAAAGGTGGCGCTGAACATCATGGTCTGTTTGCGGCCAATGGTCAGCTGGTTGATCTCAGCCAGGTCGTCCGAGAAGCCCAGGTCGAGCATGCGGTCAGCCTCGTCCACCACCAAAAACTGCACTTGGTCGAGCTTGATCTGCATCGAGCGTTGCAAGTCCAGCAAACGGCCCGGGGTGGCCACCACCAGGTTGGCGTTTTGCAACTTGGCAATCTGCAATTGGTAAGGCATGCCACCCACGATGTTGGCCACACGCAGGCCACGGCAATGCTGCACCAGGTCGATCGCGTCGTGGGCCACTTGCTGGGCCAGTTCGCGGGTCGGGCACACAATCAGCGCGCCCGGGGTCGGGGCGGAGAAGTGACGCGGGTTGGTCGGGTCTTTGCGTTTGGCACGCTTCGGCGGTGCTTCACCCTTGGCAGCGGCTTCTGCCACGGCGCGTTGGTAGTCTTCGCGTTCTTTGGTTTCAGCCTCGGCCATTTGGGTCAGCAAGGTGTGCAACACCGGCAGCAAAAAGGCGGCGGTTTTGCCGCTGCCGGTCTGGCTGGAGACCATCAGGTCGATAAAACGAGCCTCTTTGGCACCTTCGCTATGGCCTTGCAGCGCCAGCGGAATGGTCTTGAGCTGCACGGTGGTGGGCTGGGTGAAACCCAGGTCTTTCACCGCCAGAATCAGCTCGGGCGCCAGGCCCAGCGTGACAAAGCCGTTAGGCACTTCGGGTTCTTCAACCAGGCTTTCTTCCGCCAACACGTCGTCAGCCGCAGCGGCGTCAGGGGTGTCGTGGGCGATCAAATGCAGGTCGGTGGACAAATTTTCGGCAGACGACAAGTCGCCTGTCGCTAAGGTAGCGTCAGTCATGGATTTCTTTCATGCGCGAGCACCGCAGGTTGTGCGGTAGCTCCGTTTATGGTTAAAAAACATCAACCATCAAACGGAACCAGCTCTGACTCAAGTATTTGAGTAACTTCAGCGCCAGGGGCCCTTATTAACGCCTGCTGCAAGCAGCTTGGCATGGGGCCCGGTGAATGTTGGGAGATGTGCAAATTTGCACTGCCAGTTGCAGCGCAGCCAGCGATTATGGCACAGATTCGGGTTTTTACCTAGCAACGACTCAAACCGGACTTTTGAGGAAGTGCTCGCGGTAATGCTCCAGCTCGTCAATCGACTCATGCACATCGGCCAATGCGGTGTGGCGCTGCTTCTTTTTGAAGCTTTTGTAGACCTCGGGGGCCCAGCGTTTGGACAACTCCTTGAGCGTGCTGACATCGAGGTTGCGGTAGTGGAAAAACGCCTCCAGCTTGGGCATGTACTTGGCCAGAAAACGCCGGTCCTGCCCGATGCTGTTGCCACACATGGGTGAGGTGGCTTTGGGCACATAGTGGCTCAAAAAGGCGATGATCTGCGCCTGGGCCTCTTCTTCGGTCAGGGTGGAGGCGCGCACCTTGTCGATCAGGCCGCTTTTGCCATGGGTGCTTTTGTTCCATTTGTCCATGCCGTCCAGCAGCGCGTCGCTTTGATGCACTACCAGCACCGGGCCTTCGGTGCGGTTTTCCAGCTTGGGGCCGGTGACGATGACGGCAATCTCAATGATGCGCTCGGTCTCAGGATTCAGTCCGGTCATCTCGCAGTCGAGCCAGACCAGATTTTGATCCGATTTGGGTAGCAGGGTCGGTGGCTCGATAGCGGGCGGGGGGGTGGGGACGTGAGATGTGGACATGGGTCAAATTGTCGCTGATCACCTAAACTCCCCCGCCATGCGCGACACCAACTTCTTTTCTGAGCCATCCATCATGCTGACAACGGTTTTTGCCGTCACGCTGGTGGTCGGCCTGCTGCTCAAATTCTGGCTGGGTTCACGGCAAATCCGCCATGTGGCGCAACACCGTGGGCACCTGCCTGCCGCGTTTACCCAAACCATGACGCTGGCGGCGCATCAGAAGGCGGCCGATTACACCGTGGCCAAGGCACGACTGGGCTTGATTGAAATGGCGTTGGGCGCTGCCGTACTGCTGGGTTGGACGCTGCTGGGCGGCTTGTCAACTTTGAATCAGGCGCTGATGCCCTGGCTAGGCGCTGGTTTGGTGCAACAGTTGGCGCTGCTGGTGGGTTTTGCACTGATCAGCGGACTGATTGACCTGCCGCTGTCGCTGTACCAGACCTTTGTGCTGGAAGAGCGCTTTGGCTTCAACAAAATGGCGCTCAAATTGTGGCTGCTGGACGCCATCAAAGGCAGCCTGATGGGCGCACTGATCGGCCTGCCGATTGCTGCGCTGATTTTGTGGATGATGGGTGCCAGCGGTGGCCTGTGGTGGCTGTGGGCCTGGTGCGTGTGGATGGGCTTTAACCTGCTGTTGCTGGTGATCTACCCCACCCTGATTGCGCCGCTGTTCAACAAGTTCACGCCGTTGCAAGACGAAGCGGTGAAAGCACGTGTCACCGCACTGATGCAACGCTGCGGCTTTGCCGCCAAAGGTCTGTTTGTGATGGATGGCAGCAAACGCAGCGCCCATGCCAACGCCTATTTCACCGGCTTTGGTGCCGCCAAACGGGTGGTGTTTTTTGACACCCTGCTCTCCAAGCTGAGCCCGGCCGAGGTGGAAGCGGTGCTGGCGCATGAGCTGGGCCATTTCAAGCACAAACACATCATCAAACGCATTGTGTCGATGTTTGCGATGAGCCTGGCCGGGTTTGCCCTGCTGGGCTGGCTGGCGGGTCAAAGCTGGTTCTACACCGGCCTGGGCGTGATGCCCAACGTGGCCGCACCGAATGACGCACTGGCGCTGCTGCTGTTTTTGCTGGTGATGCCGGTGTTCAGCTTTTTTATCTCGCCGCTGCTGGCCCAGCTGTCGCGCCAACACGAGTTTGAGGCCGACGCCTACGCCATGCAGCAGACGAGCGGGCAGGACCTGGCCAGCGCGCTGCTCAAGCTATACGAGGACAATGCCTCCACCCTGACGCCCGATCCGGTGTACGTGGCCTTTTATTACTCGCACCCGGGGGCCTCGGAGCGACTGGCCCGTATGCTTCCAGGCGGTCTACCCAACACCGGGTCGGCGCCGCAACCGCTCGCACCAACTTGAATGATCAACATGCCGCTAGCCCCTACGTTACGAGCACTCAAAGCGACTGAAATAGTCGCCCATCTGGCCAAACTGGAAGGCTGGACCCTGTCGGGTGATGGCGACACACTGGCCATTGAGAAGGCGTTTGGTTTCGCCAATTACTACCAGACGGTGGCGTTTGTGAATGCGGTCGCCTTCATCGCCCATGTCGAAGACCATCACCCCGAATTGCTGGTGCAGCCACGCCAATGTCGGGTGCGCTGGCGCACCGATGATGTACGCGGCATCTCGCTGGCGGACTTTGCCTGCGCCAAGCGGGTGGATGCCCTGCAGCCCGAACCCAGTCCCGGTTGATGGCGCCGCCCAACTTGCAGTCAGGCCTGATCGTGGCCAACTATGGCCGTCATTTTCTGGTCGAAAGCGCCTCGGGGGAGCGCCGCATCTGCCATTCGCGCGGCAAAAAAAGTCTGGGCGTGGTCGGCGACCGGGTGTTGTGGCAAGCCTCGCAGGACGAAGGCACGATTGAGAAGATTGAACCCCGGCGCAACCTGTTTTACCGCCAGGACGAGGTGCGCACCAAGTCCTTTGCCGGCAACCTGGACCAGGTGCTGATCCTGATCGCCGCTGAACCCGAGTTCTCCAGCAGCCAGCTCTCACGCGCGCTGATCGCCGCTGAAGAGCAGCACATCACGCCGATCATTGCCCTCAACAAAAGTGACCTGGCCGAGCCCTTTGCTCGCGCCTGGGCCTGGCTGGCGCCCTACCGGCAGATGGGTTACGACGTGTTGCCGCTGGCCATGGTGCATAAAACCGAGACCGACCGGGACGCCCTGCTGCAACGCCTGACCGGAAAAACCACGCTGGTGCTGGGCCCCTCGGGTGCCGGCAAAAGCACGCTGATCAATTGCCTGATCCCCGGTGCTCTGGCGCAAACCGGCGAACTGTCACAGGCTTTGAATTCGGGCAAACACACCACCACCAGCACCACCTGGTACTGGCTGGATGAGACAAAAAATACAGCCCTGCTCGACTCGCCGGGCTTTCAGGAATTTGGCCTGAACCACATCGACCCGGCCCAGCTGGCGGCCTACATGCCCGACCTCAAGCCGCATGTGGCGCATTGCAAGTTCTACAACTGCAGCCATTTGCATGAGCCGGGCTGTGGTGTGATGGCCTCCGTCAAATCAACGACCAGCGCTGACGGGATCAGCGCGAACCGCTACAAAATATACGGTGATTTGTACGCTGAACTGAAGCGGATCCGGCACTACTGAAGCGCGAAGCCAGTGTCACGAACAGCTACCCCAGCAGACGCGCCAGTGTCAACAAGGCAAGCAACAACACCCACATCACGACCGTGCGCCATACCAGTCCGACCACAATGGCCAAGTGCGGCAACTCAGGCGTGGGCCGCCCGGCGGTGACATCATCACTCAGCGTCATGGCCGGTGCATAAGCGTCCGGGTAGGCACGCCCGACATGACTGCGCAAAGCAATGTTCACCGCACCCGCTGTTGCGGCCAAGACCAACCCGTCATTCCTGGGTTCGGCTTGCTGGGCGTAGCGACGCCAGGCATCAATGGCTTCTTCAAAATTACCCACCACGGCAAAACTGATGGCTGTCACCCGTGCGGGCAACCAATCAATGACTGCCCAGGCCTGTCGTGCCTGCGCTTGCAAAGCATCGCTGATGGGCTGGTGGTGCGACTCGCTTTGGTGCTGCCAATATCGCGCAACGAACTCACCCAGGCGGTACAAGACCGCGCCGACCGGCCCCATCCCCAAAGCGGCCAGGACCGAAAACCACGCCAGCACACCAAACACATGGCGATGCGCCGCCAGCACCGAGGCCTCGATCACCCGACTGATGATCTCAGCGCGAGGCAGATCTTTGGCATCTGCATGCTGCCAATCGGCCAGCAAGCGCTGCGCCAGCGCGTCGTCGCCCTGAGCCAGCGCGTCGCGAATCTGCGTGAAGTGAAAGCTGAACTGACGAAACCCCAGCGAGGCATACAGCACCAACGCGCTCCACAAAACCGCCAGCGGCCAGCCCACCCAATAACCCAGCAGCCAGTAGATCACCATGGCCACCAGTGAGGGCCCGCCCACCGCCAGTCCCCACACGAGCCAGCCATGCACCGGCTTGCCCGCATCCAGCGTGCGGGCACTCCAACGAACCCACGACCGAACGGCCGCGTGAATGATATTGCCGCGATTAAGAGGCCGGGCCTGTTCCAGCAGCAGAGCAAAAAGCACCGAGATGAAGCTCATGCAATGATCATAGCGGCTGCACTGGACGGACCAGAATATCAGGCGCTTAAAAACCGGTAAAAGTTGCGCAACATGCCCGCCGTGGCGCCCCAGATAAACCGTTCCCGGGAACCGTCCTGGTACGGCATGGACAACCACTGGCGCTGCACACCTTGCCAAAACACCTGGTGGCGGCGGTGGTGTGCCGGGTTCATCAGGAACGACAGCGGCACCTCAAACACATCATCGACCTCGTGGGCGTTGGGAAGCAGCTTGAAACCCGGTCGTACCAACGCCACCACGGGGGTGACCAAAAACGCCGAGCCAGTGGTGTAGAGCGGCATCTGCCCCAGAACTTCCACCCAACCGGTTTCCAGCCCCACTTCCTCAAAAGCTTCACGCTGGGCAGCAGCGGCGGCATCGGCATCGGCCTCATCAAGTTTTCCACCCGGAAAGGCGATTTGCCCGGCGTGGGTCGATAAATGGGAGGTGCGCTGGGTGAGCAAGACGGTCGGCTCTGCACGCATCACGATCGGGACCAGCACCGCTGCAGCCAAAGGCGCGCGGTCCATGAACTTCTTTTCAGCGATCAGTTCTGGCTGCCAGTCAGGGGGAGCCCGGAAACGCGCACGCAACGCGTCTGGCGCGTACCGATCCGCAGGAACCGGCGGCAAATGCCCGTCGACCTGGATCACAGGCGCCCATCGCGGATCCATCAACGGCGGCTGTGCGCGTGTCATGACAGCATCAAAAGAAGAACACACCAAACCAAGAAAGGCGAAAAAAAAACCGCCACTGCAGCCACAGGGCGGTTCCTTGAAAAGCGCAGTTCCTTATGCGGCAACCACAGCCACTTTGCGGGCTGGCAGCTTTTCCTTGATACGTGCCGACTTGCCACTGCGGTCACGCAGGTAGTACAGCTTGGCACGACGCACGTCGCCACGGCGTTTGACTTCAATACCGGCGATCAGCGGGCTGTAGGTCTGGAACGTACGCTCCACACCTTCGCCGCTGGAAATCTTGCGAACGGTGAAGCCGCTGTTGAGGCCGCGATTGCGCTTGGCAATCACCACACCTTCGTAGGCCTGGACCCGCTTGCGTGTGCCTTCAACCACGTTCAGGCTGACCACCACGGTGTCGCCCGGGCCGAAGTCGGGAATGGTTTTGTTTAAACGAGCAATTTCTTCTTGCTCAAGAATTTGAATCAGATTCATAAAAGACCTCAAATGATCTTGCAAGCACCAGCATCAGGATTGATACAGGCCCAAGGCTTAAAGCCCACGAGCGGCCCCGCAGAGGATCGGTTAGCCCAATATTATAGCCGGGCCAGCAGGGTTTCGTCTTCGCTACTCAGCAAACCGCTTTGCCGGGCGACCTGAATCAGGTCTGGACGCAACCGGGCAGTGAGTGACAGCCGCTGGTCGCGTCGCCAGCGCTCAATCCGCACGTGGTGTCCGGACAACAAGACTTCGGGCACCGCGCTATCCTGCCAGATTTCAGGCCGCGTGTAGTGCGGACAATCCAGCAGGCCGTCGAGCGCCAAGTTGAAACTGTCCTGCGCGTGGCTGTCAGCGTCACCCAGCACGCCCGGCTGCAAACGCGCCACCGCGTCCAACAAGGCCATGGCAGCGATTTCGCCACCGGAGAGCACAAAGTCACCCAAGCTGATCTGCTCGGTTACGTGGGCATCCACGAAGCGTTGGTCCATGCCCTCATAGCGGCCACACAGCAGCACAGCGCCCTGGCTGGCCGCCCATCGGGTCACCATGGCGTGGGTCAGGGGTTGTCCTGCCGGCGAAAACAGCACCACCGGGGCCGCGTCGGCGCGTTCTGCCAGAAGCTGCGTCACACACCGGGACAATGGCTCCGCCATCATGACCATGCCGGGTCCGCCGCCAAAGGGGCGGTCGTCGACGCGGCGATAGTTGCCCTCAGCATAGTCACGCAGATGGGTCAGTTTCACGCTGACCTGGCCCGACTCGAACGCGCGACGCGTGATGCCGGTAGTCAGAAACGGCGCAAACAGTTCAGGAAACAAGGTGACGACATCAAAGCGCATGATGTGCCGATCAGTAATCGGGCTGCCAGTCCACCAAAATGCGTCGGGCGACCAGATCAACGTCGTCGACATACACCGCCACAAACGGAATCATCCGCTGCAGGGGCTGACCCTCTGCTTCGTCCTCAATCACCAGCACCGTCTGCGGTCCGGTCGACAGCAACTCGCGCACCTGCCCCAGCAGCAAACCTTCGCGGTTGACCACAGTCAGACCAATCAGGTCAACCCAGTAATACTCATCTTTTTGGGGCGTGGGAAAGCTTGACTTGGCAATGAAAACCCTGGCACCGCGCAGCGCATCGGCCGTCGTTCGGTCGTCCACCGCATGGGCACTCGCAACGACGATGCCCGAATGGGTTTTGGCTTCCTTGATGTTGAGTCTTCCAACACCGTCAAAGGTTTTGGCGCCCTTCTCAGACGGCAACAAGAACCAGCATTTGGAAGAAAAAAGCGCCTCAGGATCGGCGCTGTAGGGCAGTACTTTGAACCACCCCTTGATGCCCCAGGCATCTGCGATGCGCCCGACTTCGACGGCATCTGCCGGCATGTCGGCAGCCTCAAGGCCGGGCAGCATGCTCACGCTCAGGCTGCTTTTTGGGCGGCCTGTTTGATCAGACGCTCCACCGTGGGCGACGCCTGAGCACCAACGCTGCGCCAGTAGGTCAGACGATCTTGGGCGATACGGATGCTTTCTTCATTGGCAGTGGCGATCGGGTTGTAAAAACCGATGCGCTCAATGAAACGACCATCACGGCGGGTGCGCTTGTCAGCAACCACGATATTGAAAAACGGGCGAGCTTTAGCACCGCCACGGGCGAGTCGAATGACGACCATAATTGATCCTTTGGAAGTGGCGTTTTAATTCCACGAAAATTGGCACTGAGCCCGACGTTTGAGACACGCGACTTGACCACCCGGCCAGCGACACGCCAGACAACCCAATATTATATCCAGTAACCCAACATGCCCATCATCCGTCCCAGTCAAACCGGCGATATGACTCAAATCACCGCCATTTACACCCACCACGTCCTGCATGGCACCGGCACTTTTGAGATTGAACCGCCCAGTGAACTTGATATGACGCAACGCCGTGATGACGTGCTTGGCAAGGGCTTACCTTATCTTGTGGCAGTAGAGGGTGAGAAGGTACTGGGGTACGCCTATTGCAATTGGTTTAAACCACGCCCGGCCTATCGGTTTTCAGCCGAAGACTCCATTTATCTCGCACCAGAAGCGGTTGGTGGCGGTCTGGGCAAAGCCCTTTTGGCTGAACTGTGCAGTCAGGCGGAACGCGTCGGGGTCCGCAAACTGATTGCGGTCATTGGTGACTCAGCCAACCTGGGATCCATCGGCGTGCACCGCAGCGCGGGTTTTGCCCACGTGGGCACACTGGCGTCCTGTGGCTGGAAGTTTGACCAATGGCTGGATGTGGTTCTGATGGACAAAGCCCTGGGGGCTGGCGACACCGTCCCGGCGGCATAGCGCCGCCCCCCTCGCCTGCCTTAAAACACTTTCAGACTGATCCAGTACGCCACAGCGGCGACAAACGCGCTGGCTGGAATGGTCAGTATCCAGGCCCAGATGATGTTGCCGGCCACGCCCCAGCGCACGCCGCTGGCGCGCCGGGTCGAACCCACACCCACAATGGCACCCGTGATGGTGTGGGTGGTAGACACCGGCACACCCATGGCTGTGGCCATAAACAAGGTGATGGCACCGCCCGTTTCAGCGCAGAACCCGCCCACCGGCTTGAGTTTGGTGATCTTCTGGCCCATGGTTTTCACGATCCGCCAACCTCCCAGCATGGTGCCCAAACCGATGGCGGCGTAACAAATGATGATCACCCAATTAGGGGGAGCGCTGTCACCCACGTTGGCATAACCCGTGGCAATCAGCAACATCCAGATGATGCCGATGGTCTTCTGCGCATCATTGCCCCCGTGCCCCAGGCTGTAGGCTCCGGCCGACACCAGTTGCAAGCGCCTGAACCATTTGTCGACCTTCAGCGGGCGAAAGCCCCGGAACACCCACGACACCAGCACCATCATGAGAGAGCCCAACAGGTAACCCAGCAAAGGCGAGACAAAAATGAACACCACCGTCTTCATGATGCCCCCGATGATCAGCGAGCCGACCCCCGCCTTGGCAATGGCGGCACCGGCGATGCCTCCAATCAGGGCATGCGACGAACTACTCGGAATGCCGTAGTACCAGGTGATGAAGTTCCAGGTGATGGCGCCAATCAGCGCCCCAAACACCACATGGGTGTCCACAATACCGGGCAGGACGATGCCTTTGCCGACGGTGGCGGCCACACTCAAGTGAAAGATAAAAATCGCAATGACGTTGAAAAACGCTGCAAAAACAACGGCTTGACCCGGTTTGAGCACGCCGGTGGAGACGACTGTGGCGATCGAGTTGGCCGCATCATGAAACCCGTTCATGAAGTCAAACACCACCGCCATCATCACCAGAACCACGACCACCCAAACAGCGGTTTGTACGGTTTCCATAACTTGAACCCCGCGCTGATCAGGAGTTTTCGAGGATGATGCCCTCGATCAGATTGGCCACATCCTCGCAGCGGTCGGTGATGGTCTCCAGCAGTTCGTAGATGGCTTTGAGCTTGATCAGCTCGCGCACATCCGGCTCCTCGCGGAACAACTTGCTCATGGCGGTGCGAAGGACACGGTCCGCATCACTCTCCAATTTGTCGATCTCATCACAGGTTTTCAAAGCTGCCTCAGCGGTGGTCGCTTCGGCGATCTTGCTCAGCAAATACACCGCATCGCGCAAACGCTCACAACACTTGACACTTAAATCTGTCAAACGCTTGATCTCGTCCGTCATGTGATGGATGTCGTACAAGGACATGGTTCCGGCCGAATCCTGGATCAAATCGGCCACGTCGTCCATGGTGTTGATCAGGCCGTGAATCTGTTCGCGGTCAATCGGCGTGATGAATGTCTTGTGGATCGCCTTGTTGACTTCATGCGTGACGCGGTCCGCCGCGCCCTCGGCGCGGTTGACTTCACCGTGGTATTTCTCGCGCAATTCGGGATCGTTGTAGTTGGCAACGAGGTTGGAAAACGCTTTGGCAGCCACCACGATGTGGTCGGCATGCTGGTTGAACATGACAAAAAAATTGGTATCGCGGGGTAGCAGCTTGCCAAAAAACACAGAAAACTCCTTGTGGGATAAGTCAGTTTGATGAACAAACTGTTAAAACGCAAGTTTAACCGTCTGAATTTGCTGCGCCGCAACACAAAAAAAGCCCCGCAGTTCAACCTGCGGGGCCCGTGGCCCATGGAGGGCATGCGGCAATCGGCGCTATCTCAGTCAGCCACCCGACTGGGGGAGGCCTCGACCGAGCAGGCAGACTGCAACGTCAGGCGCTGACGGCCACGCTGTTGGCGGCGTCGGTGTAATCCTGCACTTTGTCAAAGTTCAGATACTGGTAGATTTTGCTGCTAGCCGCAGTCAGCACGCCCATGTCAGCCATGTACTCGTCCTTGGTCGGAATGCGGCCCAATTTGGAGCAGATCGCGGCCAATTCTGCGCTACCGAGGTAAACGTTGCTGTTTTTGCCCAAACGATTCGGGAAATTGCGGGTTGAGGTGGAGAACACCGTGGCGCCCTCTTTCACCTGTGCCTGGTTGCCCATACACAGGCTGCAACCCGGCATTTCCATGCGTGCGCCGGCACTGCCCAACACACCGTAATGGCCTTCTTCGGTCAATTGTTTGGCATCCATCTTGGTCGGTGGTGCCATCCACAGCTTGACCGGAATGTCACGTTTGTTTTCCAGCAGCTTGGAAGCGGCGCGGAAGTGGCCAATGTTGGTCATGCAAGACCCAATAAACACCTCGTCAATCTTGGCACCGGCCACGTCGGACAGGGTTTTGACGTCGTCCGGATCGTTCGGGCAAGCGACGATGGGCTCATGGATGTCAGCCAGGTCGATCTCGATCACACTGGCGTACTCGGCATCGGCGTCAGCCTTGAGCAACTGCGGGTCAGCCAACCAGGCTTCCATGGCTTTGATACGACGGTTGATGGTGCGCACGTCCGAATAACCGTTGGCAATCATCCACTTGAGCATGACGATGTTGCTGTTGATGTACTCGATGATCGGCTCTTTGTTCAGATGCACGGTGCAACCCGCCGCACTGCGTTCGGCCGATGCGTCGCTGAGCTCAAACGCTTGCTCGACCTTGAGGTCAGGCAGGCCTTCAATCTCCAGGATGCGCCCTGAGAACACGTTCTTCTTGCCTTGTTTGGCGACCGTCAGCTCGCCGGACTTGATGGCGTACAGCGGAATGGCGTTAACCAGATCACGCAGCGTGACACCGGGCTGCATCTTGCCTTTGAAACGCACCAGCACACTCTCAGGCATGTCCAGCGGCATGACGCCAGTGGCGGCACCAAAGGCCACCAGCCCAGAACCGGCCGGGAAGCTGATGCCAATCGGGAAGCGGGTGTGGCTGTCACCGCCGGTGCCCACGGTGTCTGGCAGCAACATGCGGTTGAGCCAGCTGTGGATGATGCCGTCACCGGGGCGCAGCGGGATGCCACCGCGGTTGCTGATGAACTCGGGCAACTCGTGGTGCATCTTCACGTCGACTGGCTTGGGGTAAGCCGCGGTGTGGCAGAAGGATTGCATCACCAAATCAGCGCTGAAGCCCAGGCAAGCCAGGTCTTTGAGTTCGTCACGGGTCATCGGGCCGGTGGTGTCTTGTGAGCCGACGCTGGTCATCTTGGGTTCGCAATAGGTGCCGGGCAAGACGCCCTGACCTTCGGGCAGACCGCAGGCACGGCCGACCATTTTTTGCGCCAAGGTGAAGCCTTTGCCGGTCGCCTTGGGGTTTTGCGGCAGCCGGAACAGTGTAGATACCGGCAAGCCCAGCGATTCACGCGCCTTGGCGGTCAAGCCCCGGCCAATGATCAGCGGAATCCGGCCACCGGCGCGCACTTCGTCAAACAGTACTTCACTCTTGAGCGTGAACTCGGCGATGACCTTGCCATCCTTGAGCGCCTTGCCGTCGTAGGGACGCAGCTCGATGGTGTCACCCATGTTCATCTGACTCACATCCAGCTCGATCGGCAGGGCACCAGCATCTTCCATGGTGTTGTAGAAAATCGGCGCAATCTTGGCCCCCAGGCAGACGCCACCAAAGCGCTTGTTGGGCACAAACGGAATGTCTTCACCGGTGAACCACAACACGCTGTTGGTGGCCGATTTGCGGCTTGACCCGGTGCCGACCACATCACCCACGTAGGCGACCAGGTTGCCACGCGCGCGCAGGTCTTCGATGAACTTGACCGGGCCGCGTTTGCCGTCTTCTTCAGGGGTGATGCCGTCACGTTTGTTCTTCAGCATGGCCAGTGCATGCAAGGGGATGTCCGGGCGGCTCCAGGCATCAGGTGCCGGGCTCAGGTCATCGGTGTTGGTTTCGCCGGTGACCTTGAGCACGGTCAGGGTGATGCTTTGCGGCACTTCGGGGCGGCTGGTAAACCATTCGGCGTCGGCCCAGCTTTGCAGCACAGCCTTGGCAAAGGTGTTGCCCTTGTCGGCCTTTTCCTTGACGTCATGAAACTGGTCAAACATCAACAGGGTCTTTTTCAGCGCTTCTGCGGCAACACCAGCCACGGCAGCGTCGTCAAGCAGGTCGATCAGCGGGGTCAGGTTGTAGCCGCCCAACATGGTGCCGAGCAACTCGGTGGCCTTGGCCCGGCTGATCAGGCTGCAGACTTCAGTGCCATGGGCTACGGCGGCCAGGTAGCTGGCTTTGACCTTGGCTGCGTCATCGACACCGGCCGGCACGCGGTGCGTGATCAGGTCAAGCAGGAAGGTTTCTTCGCCAGCGGGCGGGTTCTTCAGCAGGTCAATCAGGTCGGCCGTTTGCTGTGCGGTCAAGGGCAATGCGGGAATACCCAGGGTGGCGCGCTCAGCAACGTGGGCGCGATAGGCTTGCAACATAGTAAAACTCCTTCTTTTTAATCAGGTCAGGCAAACAGTCAAGAATCGCAATCGGTACACATCAACGTACCGCGCTCTCCAGCGTAGGGGGCGTCAACATCACTGGCGAGGCAGGAATTTGAGCTACCGGCAAAGGCTCAAGCAAGCTGGGCGGCGGACTCTTGAGCATGGCATCAGCCACAGCCACCTGCATCGGGGTCATACACGCGTCTGCGATCCGGGAGCCGGTTTTGTGATTCATCAGCATCGATTTGTTGGACAACTGGAGCCACACCGCACCCGCGGCCGCATCTTCCAGACGAATGGCGCCGGTGCTGCTCACCACCGGGACCATCCGGAATTTGAATTTTTTGCCAGCGACGTCAAAGTAACCTGGCATGCTCGCATCAGCCTCCACCGTGACAAACGCGCCAAGCTCACAGGGCATCCGACCCACCTCCACCCGCTGCGCTATGGCCAGTTCAGCCGGGCTCAGCGCAGTCTCGGCAGCGCGCACGCCTGCCGCCATCTGGTTGGCCTTGGACTTGAGTTCCACGCGGCTTGGCGACGTTGGCTTGACCTGTTTGGGGCTTTTTGGCGGTACGTCAACCTGCGCGGCCAAAGCGACCGATGCAGCCAGCCACCAACCGAGGGCCGCCAACGGCGTGCGCCAAGCGTGCATTTTGATCAAGTATTGCAGGTTCTTCATCGCGTTCTCCTGTCGTTCATGTCACCGGTTCACGCGGTGAAGTACGGGTAAGCGGGGTCGTCACGTTGCAAACGGGCCGTTTGAAACGCCTTTTCGAGCACTTGCCAGTAGTAACGGTAACTGGCCCGGTCATGGAGTGTGCCCGCCACCGAAATAGGCGCCCAGCCTGCGGCCTGCGCCTCACAAATGATAAGACTGGCCTGCTCAACCTCGCTTGGCTCGGGGGTAAAGGCAGCCAGAATGGGTTGAATCTGATCGGGATGGATGCTCCACATGCGGGTAAAACCCAGCTCGCGGCTGGCCCGACGCGCAGCTGCCAGCACCACATCAGGCCGCTTGAATTCCGTCACCACACAATGCGCGGGCACCTTGCCCAGCGCGTGGCACGCAGCGCTGATCTCAAGCTTGGCACGCGCTACCAAAGGATGGCTGAACTGGTCGTGCGAGCTGGTGAGGCCAGGCTCAGCCACGGTCATGGCCGAGGCGGGAATGGCACCACCGTGGGCCGACACAAAATCCATCAAACCAAAACTGAGCGACTCCACACGCGGATGGGCGGCAATCTGGGTCACCTGGTGCACCGCAAGCGGCGATTCAACCAACACATGCAGCGGCAACACCTCAACCCGGTTAGACCGTTTTAACGCAGCATCGATCACACGCACTGCACGGTCAATATCGGACACCGAATCCACCTTGGGAATCATCAGATGGCACCAAGCCGCAGCGGCCTCGCCCAACACGATGTTGACATCCTGCTCGAAGGCCGGATGATCCACCGGATGAACCCGCACCGCGACCCGGCGGGCCCGCGCATTCGGTTCACTGCTTGTCGCTTTCACTACCCTGGCAGCCAGGGCAGAAACCATCAAGGCATGCTCTTTTTCGCCGCCCACCGGGGCCCCATCCTCACAATCCAGTGTGACATCAAAGACGCAGGCACCGAGTGCCTGCGTCATCTCGTCCTGTAGCGCCAGTGCCTTGACCATCCGCGGCTCGGTGCCGCAGTAGTGGTCGCATACGGGCAAAGGCGCCGCGACGGACGCGCCCAACAGGACGTGCCGAGGATGGGTCACAGTCATCAAAGCGCCGGCTGTGGCTTACAGCAAATGGGCCACGCCCGCTTGTTCTTCCTGCAGTTCCTTGAGTGTCTTGTTGATGCACTCCTGGCTGAACGCGTCAATCGGCAGGCCTTCCACGATGGCGTACTCACCGTTGACGCAGGTCACCGGGAAACCAAACATGGTGTCCTTGGGGATACCGTATTCGCCATTGGACGGAATGCCCATGGTGACCCACTTGCCGTTGGTGCCCAGCGCCCAGTCGCGCATGTGGTCGATGGCGGCATTGGCAGCCGAGGCAGCAGAAGACACACCACGCGCAGCGATGATGGCCGCACCGCGTTTGCCAACGGTCGGCAAGAAGGTGTTGGCGTTCCAGTCGTGGTCGTTGATCATGTCTTTGACGCTGGCGCCATCGACCGTGGCAAAACGGTAGTCAGCGTACATCGTCGGCGAATGGTTGCCCCAAACGGCCATCTTTTCGATGTCGGCCACGGCTTTGCCGGTTTTGCTGGCCAGTTGGCTCAAGGCGCGGTTGTGGTCCAGGCGCAGCATGGCGGTGAAGTTCTTGCGCGGCAGATCCGGCGCGCTCTTCATCGCGATGTAGGCGTTGGTGTTGGCGGGGTTGCCCACCACCAGCACGCGCACATCACGGCTGGCCACAGCGTTGAGCGCCTTGCCTTGGGCTGTGAAAATTTCGGCGTTGACCGCCAGCAACTCGGCACGCTCCATGCCCGGGCCGCGCGGACGCGAACCGATCAACAACGCGTAGTCCACATCCTTGAACGCCGTCATCGGGTCGCTATGGGCTTCCATGCCAACCAGCAGCGGGAAAGCGCAGTCTTGCAACTCCATCATCACACCCTGGAGAGCTTGCTGGGCTTTTTCAACCGGCACTTCCAGCAAACTCAGCACAACAGGCTGATCCTTGCCCAACATTTCGCCGGAAGCGATGCGAAACAGGATGGCGTAACCGATTTGGCCAGCTGCACCGGTAACTGCAACGCGGACGGGTTTCTTGCTCATAGTCAAACTCCAGTAAATGATGAAGAGAATTCAGTGGGTGTCGGGGCAGATGATCCACATCTATCGGCGCCAAGCTTTTGGAGTGTACTCTTGAAAATCCCAAAGTGTCAATCTGTCTTATGTCTTATATAAGATATGATTATCAAAAATCACGACGACCTTTCGGAGACACCTTTCATGCCCACCTTGCCCGAAACCAGTGACGAGCCCGATGTGTTGCAGCTCACTGAGGCTGCACCCAATGCCACCCTTGCCACCCCGGCTTTCAGCCCACTCTACCAACAGATTAAAAGCCTGATTCTCGGTAGCTTGCGTTCTGGTGAATGGAAGCCCGGCGAAGCCATCCCGAGCGAAATTGACCTCGCGGCACGATTCCGGGTCAGCCAGGGCACAGTGCGCAAAGCCGTCGACGAACTGGCCGCCGAAAACTTGCTGCTGCGCCGCCAGGGCAAGGGAACGTTTGTCGCCACGCACGCCGAGCAACAGGTGCAATTCAGGTTTCTCAAATTGGTGCCTGACAGCGGCTCCCGCGGCAGCGAGGGCCCGGCCCAGCGCGACATCATCGAATGCCGCCGCACCCGAGCCAGCGCCGACGTCGCCAAGGCCTTGGCGCTTCGCGCAGGTGATACGGTGCTGCAGGCCCGCCGGGTGCTGAGTTTCGGGGGCGTCCCGGTCATTCTGGAAGACATCTGGTTGCCTGCGACACCGTTCAAGGGACTGACTGCCGAGCGACTCTCAAACTACAGGGGGCCGATGTATGCGCTGTTTGAGACCGAATTCAATGTCCGCATGGTGCGCGCTGAAGAAAAAATCCGCGCCATTGCAGCGACCGACGTCCACGCCACACAACTGAAAGTGCCTTTGGGAACCCCCCTCCTGAGCGTTGAACGCATTGCCTATACTTACCAAAGCGAGCCGATGGAATTGCGCCGCGGCTATTACCGAACCGATACGCACCACTACCAAAATGACATGAGCTAAACACCCCGCGCCCTGGCGGCAGTCTGGTTCGCCAGCCGCTCAAACAGCCCATTTTGAACGGCAAACAAGCCACTTTGGCGCATCCCAAGGACTCTCGCACGCGGCGTATGATGCTGCACTGCAAGATACTTTTTGGCAGTTGGCTGTAAGCCAATGGCCGGAAAATCAACTCACATCCACGAAAGCAAGTTATGTCAGAAACAACTGCAAGCGCTCCAAAAAAACGTCCGGAATTTCGCAACATCGACGGCGCCAGTCTGATCAGTTACCGCTGGCCACTGGCGTCACTGGCCTCGGGCATGCACCGGGTCAGCGGCGCCATCATGTTTTTCCTGCTGCCGTTTGTGATCTGGATGTTTGACACCTCCATCTCTTCCGAAATTTCGTTTGCGCGCTTCACCGCCGCGTTCAACGTCGGCATGCTGGGCATCCCCGGCTTCCTGTGGAAACTGGTGGTGCTGGGCCTGATCTGGGCCAGCTTGCACCACTTCATCGCGGGTCTTCGGCACCTCTGGATGGACACCCACCACCACCATGTCAGCAAAGACTTCGGTCGCCAAACCGCCGCGGTTGTGCTGGGTCTGACCCTCAGCCTGACGGTCATCCTTGGCGCCAAGCTCTTCGGCCTTTACTAATTCAGGAGTCATTCATGTCAGTCAATTACGGATCTCACCGCACGGTTGTTGGTGCCCATTACGGTATGCGTGACTGGTTGTCACAACGCGTGACCGCCGTCATCATGGCTCTTTTCATCGTGCTGGTGCTGGGGCAGGTCATCTTCAGCAAAGGCCCGGTCAGTTACGAACTGTGGTCAGGCATCTTTGCTTCGCAATGGATGAAGACCCTGACCTTTGTGGTCTTCCTGGCACTTTTTTATCACGTGTGGGTGGGCATGCGCAACGTCTTCATGGACTATGTCAAGCCCTATGCCGTGCGCTTTGTGATGCACGTGTTCGCCATTGTCTGGCTGACAGCTTGCACCGGTTGGGCCATTCAGGTTCTGTGGCGCCTGTAAGCCTTCCTCATTGATCAGAGGGCACCAGCCGTCCTGGCCGAAAAGCGCCGAGGCTGGCTATCCATCAACAAAACACAAGATTCAACATGACTGCAACCTCCAAACTCACCACGCGCAAATTTGACGTCGTCATCGTCGGAGCCGGTGGCTCCGGCATGAGCGCGTCCTTGCGCCTGTCCAACGCCGGCCTGAATGTGGCTGTGCTGACCAAAGTGTTCCCCACCCGCTCGCACACCGTGGCAGCGCAAGGTGGCATCGGCGCCAGCCTGGGCAACATGGCGGAAGACAACTGGCACTACCACTTTTACGACACCATCAAAGGCTCTGACTGGCTGGGCGACCAGGACGCCATCGAGTTCATGTGCCGCGAAGCCACCCAGGTGGTGTATGAGCTGGAGCACTTCGGCATGCCGTTTGACCGCAACGCCGATGGCACCATCTACCAGCGCCCGTTCGGTGGCCACACCGCCAACTACGGCGAAAAACCCGTGCAACGCGCCTGCGCTGCGGCGGACCGCACCGGCCACGCCATGCTGCACACGCTGTACCAGCAAAACGTCAAGGCCCGCACCAACTTCTTTGTGGAATGGATGGCGCTTGACTTGATTCGCGACGCTGAAGGCGATGTGGTCGGCGTGACCGCCCTGGAGATGGAAACCGGTGAAATCCACGTGTTACGCGCCAAAACCGTGCTACTGGCCACGGGCGGTGCGGGTCGGATTTTTGCCGCTTCCACCAACGCCTTCATCAACACCGGCGACGGCCTGGGCATTGCCGCCCGCGCAGGCATTCCGCTGCAGGACATGGAGTTCTGGCAGTTTCACCCCACCGGCGTGGCCGGTGCCGGTGTGTTGCTGACCGAAGGCTGCCGTGGCGAAGGCGCCATTTTGCGCAACAGCGCCGGCGAACGTTTCATGGAGCGTTACGCGCCCACCCTGAAAGACCTGGCCCCGCGTGACTTTGTGTCACGTTGTATGGACCAGGAAATCAAGGAAGGCCGTGGTTGCGGCCCGAACAAGAATTACATCAACCTCGATATGACCCACCTGGGCGCTGAAACCATCGCCAAGCGCTTGCCCAGCGTGTTCGAAATTGGCCACAACTTTGCCAACGTGGACATCACCAAGGAATCCATCCCGGTGGTGCCCACCATCCACTACCAGATGGGCGGCATTCCCACCAACATCTACGGCCAAGTCGTCACCCCTGACGGCCAGGGTTCGCAGAAAGTGGTCAAGGGTCTGTACGCGGTGGGTGAATGCGCCTGCGTCAGCGTGCACGGCGCCAACCGTCTGGGCACCAACTCCTTGCTCGACATCGTGGTGTTTGGCCGGGCTGCGGGCAAACACATCGTCCAGTTCAACAACGAGAACGACACCCACAAGCCGCTGCCGGAAAACGGTGCCGACATTTCGCTGGACCGCCTGAACCGCCTGGACACCTCCACGTCGGGCGAATACGCCCAGGTCGTGGCCGACGACATGCGCGACGTCATGCAAACACACGCCAGCGTGTTCCGCACCCAAGCCAGCATGGACCAGGGCGTGGTGAAGATCGCCGCCATGCGCGAGCGCGTCAAAAACATCACCCTGGCCGATAAGTCCAAGATCTTCAATACCGCCCGCATCGAGGCGCTGGAAGTCGACAACATGATCGAAGCGGCCCAGGCCACCATGGTGTCTGCCGCCGCCCGCCACGAGTGCCGCGGCGCCCACACCGTGCTGGACTACGACCGCCCGGCCGACGACGCCACCAACCCGCTGGGACGTGACGACGCCAACTGGATGAAACACACCCTGTGGGACCGCGCCACCAACAGCCTGAGCTACAAACCGGTGAACCTGAAGCCGCTGACCGTGGCCTCCGTGCCACCAAAGGTTCGCACGTTCTGATCTTGATCACAGACCTGCGGCTCTGAACCCTACCGAACAAGAAAGCACATCATGGCAAAACGCACCTTCCAAATTTACCGCTACAACCCGGACACCGACGCCAAGCCCTACATGCAGACCATCGAGGTGGAACTTGATGGCAGCGAACGCATGTTGCTGGACGCCTTGGTCAAACTGAAAAAGATTGACCCCACGCTGTCTTACCGCCGTTCCTGCCGCGAAGGCATCTGCGGCTCGGACGCCATGAACATCAATGGCAAAAACGGCCTGGCCTGTCTGATCAACCTGCGCACCCTGCCCGACACCATCACCCTCAAGCCGCTGCCCGGCCTGCCGGTGATCCGCGACCTGATCGTCGACATGACGCTGTTCTTCCAGCAATACCACTCGATCAAGCCGTACCTGATCAACGACAGCCGACCCCCCGAAAAAGAGCGCCTGCAAAGCCCCGAAGAGCGCGAAGTGCTCAATGGCCTGTACGAATGTATTTTGTGCGCCAGCTGCTCCACCAGCTGCCCGGTGTTCTGGTGGAACCCGGACAAGTTCGTCGGCCCGGCCGGTTTGCTGCAAGCCTACCGCTTCATTGCCGACAGCCGCGACGAAGGCACCAGCGAGCGCCTGGACAACCTGGAAGACCCGTACCGCCTGTTCCGCTGCACCACCATCATGAACTGTGTGGACGTCTGTCCCAAGGGACTGAACCCCACTGCCGCGATTGGCAAGATCAAAGAGCTGATGGTGCGTCGCGCCATCTGAGTCGGACGCACCCATGGAAAACCTGGCAGTTGCCTCGCCCGACGATCTGATCGACGAGCGCGTTCTGAGCAAACTCAAGTGGCGCAGCCGCCGGGGTTTGCTGGAAAACGATATTTTTGTAGACCGGTTTTTCAAACGGTATGAATCGGCGCTGACTGTCAAGCAGGCGCAAGGTCTGATGGCTCTAATGGAACTGAGCGACAACGATCTGCTGGACCTGCACCTGGGCCGCAAGACGCTGGTGCAAGTGCAGGCAGATCTGGACCGTGATGATGTGCATGAAGTGTTGAGTATGTTGAGAGCAAACCCGAAAGGTCAAAATGAAGCTAGCTGAAAACAAAGCCACCCTGTCGTTTTCCAATGGCAGCCCCAGCGTTGAATTGCCTGTGTACCAAGGCAGTGTAGGGCCTGACGTCGTCGACATCCGCAAGCTGTACGCGCAGACCGGCATGTTCACCTATGACCCGGGCTTCCTGTCCACCGCATCCTGCCAGTCGGCCATCACCTACATTGACGGCGACAAGGGTGAACTGCTTTACCGCGGCTACCCGATCGAGCAATTGGCGACCCAGTGCGACTATCTGGACACCTGTTACCTGCTGTTGAAGGGTGAATTGCCTCAGCAGAAAGAACGCAATGACTTCCACAAGCTCATCCTCAACCACACCATGGTCAATGAGCAGATGCAGTTTTTCCTGCGTGGTTTCCGCCGCGATGCCCACCCGATGGCGGTGTTGACCGGACTGATCGGCGCTTTGTCGGCCTTCTACCATGACAGCACCGACATCAACAACCCCGAGCACCGCCACGTTGCGGCCATCCGGCTGATTGCCAAGATGCCGACCCTGGTCGCCATGGCTTACAAATATGGTGTGGGCCAGCCCTACATGTACCCGCGCAATGAACTCAGCTACGCGGGTAACTTCCTGCGCATGATGTTCGGCACGCCGTGTGAAGACTACAAGGTCAACCCGGTGCTCGAACGCGCCCTGGACCGCATCTTCATCCTGCACGCCGACCACGAGCAAAACGCCTCCACCTCCACGGTGCGCCTGTGCGGTTCGTCCGGTACCAACCCGTTTGCGGCGATCGCGGCTGGCGTGGCCTGCCTGTGGGGCCCGGCACATGGTGGTGCCAACGAAGCCTGCCTGAACATGCTGGAAGACATCCAGCGCCAAGGCGGCGTGGCCAAGGTCGGTCAGTTCATGGAGCAAGTCAAAGACAAGAACTCCGGCGTCAAGCTGATGGGTTTTGGCCACCGTGTCTACAAGAACTACGACCCACGTGCCAAGCTGATGCAGGAAACCTGCAACGAGGTGTTGGCCGAACTGGGTCTGGAAAACGATCCGCTGTTCAAGCTCGCCAAGGAGCTGGAAAAGATCGCCCTGGAAGACGACTACTTCGTGCAGCGCAAGTTGTACCCGAACGTGGACTTCTACTCCGGCATCGTTCAGCGCGCCATCGGTATTCCGGTCACCTTGTTCACCGGTATTTTTGCCCTGGCCCGTACCGTCGGCTGGATCGCCCAGCTCAATGAAATGTTGGCCGATCCCGAGTACAAGATCGGCCGCCCACGCCAGCTCTTCACGGGTTCGGTCACCCGTAACGTCAAGCCCGTGGCAGAACGCTGATCTTCTCGCTCATGACCAAGCCCGTCGGCAGACCCTGCCGCCGGGCTTTTTCTTTGGGTGACAGGGCATGAATTGATGGCCCTTAAAATCATCGCCTCGAACACCAACCCGCCCGCACGCATGGAACCAAAATCGCACGCCCGCACCCTCTATGACAAGCTCTGGGACGAGCATGTCGTCCATACCGAAGAGGATGGCACGGTGCTTCTGTACATTGACCGCCACCTGGTGCATGAAGTCACCAGCCCCCAGGCTTTCGAGGGGCTGCGTCAGGCGAACCGCCCGTTGTGGCGGGTGAGCTCGGTGGTGGCAACGGCCGACCACAACACCCCCACCCAGGGCTGGGAACGGGGCTACGACGGCATCACCGACCCCACCAGCAAAGAGCAGGTGCTGACGCTGGACGCCAACATCAAAGAATATGGCTCGGCCGCCTATTTCCCGTTTTTATCCAGACGCCAAGGCATCGTTCACGTCATTGGCCCGGAAAGTGGCGCCACCTTGCCCGGCATGACGGTGGTGTGTGGTGACTCGCACACCTCCACCCACGGCGCTTTTGGCGCGCTGGCGCACGGCATCGGCACCAGTGAGGTGGAGCATGTGATGGCCACACAAACCTTGCTGGCCAAAAAGGCCAAAAACATGCTGGTGCAGGTGGACGGTGTGCTGCCGCGTGGTTGTGGCGGCAAAGACATCGTGCTGGCGGTCATCGGCAAGATCGGCACAGCAGGTGGTACGGGCTACACCATCGAGTTTGCCGGGCCAGCCATCCGTGCCCTCAGCATGGAAGGCCGCATGACCGTGTGCAACATGGCCATTGAAGCGGGTGCCCGCGCTGGTCTGGTCGCGGTCGATGACAAAACCATCCAGTACGTCAAGGGCCGTCCGCTGGCCCCGGGTTTCCATGCCGCCAACGACGCAAGCGCCGCTGTGGAATGGGATCAGGCGGTGGCCTACTGGAAAACGCTGCAATCCGACCCCGGCGCCCATTTTGATGCCGTGGTCCACATCGACGCCTCCACCTTGGTGCCGCAGGTGACTTGGGGCACGTCGCCCGAAATGGTGCTCGGCATCAACGACCGGGTGCCCGACCCCGACAAGGAGAAAGACGCCAACAAACGCGGCGCCATTGAGCGCGCGCTGGCCTACATGGGGCTGGAGCCGGGCAAAGCCCTCGACGACCTGTATGTCGACAAGGTCTTCATCGGCTCGTGTACCAACAGCCGTATCGAGGACATGCGCGAAGCCGCCGCCGTGGTCAAAACCCTGGGGCGCAAGGTGGCCCCCAACATCCGCCTGGCGATGGTGGTGCCTGGCTCCGGTTTGGTCAAGGAACAGGCCGAGCGCGAAGGCTTGCACGAGATTTTCAAGGCGGCTGGCTTTGAGTGGCGCGAGCCTGGCTGCTCCATGTGTCTGGCGATGAACGCTGATCGGCTCGAGCCCGGCGAACGTTGCGCCTCCACCAGCAACCGCAATTTCGAAGGCCGTCAGGGCGCCGGTGGTCGTACCCATCTGGTCAGCCCGGCGATGGCTGCCGCGGCCGCCATCCACGGTCATTTTGTCGATGTCAGACGGTTTGTTTAAGACGCTTTGCAAGGATCGCATCATGAAACATCTCTCTTTGGCCATGCTGATCGCCGCTGCGCTGGCCCTGGTCGGCTGCAACACCGTCAAGGGCGTCGGCCAGGACATTCAAAAAGCTGGCTCCGTCATTGAAGGCGCCGCCAAGAAATAAGACCCCATGCAAAAATTCACTCTTCTCCAGGGCCTGGTGGCCCCGATGGACCGGGAAAACGTCGACACCGACGCCATCATCCCCAAGCAGTTTCTCAAATCGATCCGCAAGACGGGCTTTGGGCAAAACCTGTTTGACGAATGGCGTTACCTCGACGCGGGATTCCCCGGCCAGGACCCCGCGAGCCGTCGACCCAACCCGGACTTTGTGCTGAACCAGCCGCGTTTTCATGGTGCCTCCATCCTGCTGGCGCGCAAGAATTTTGGCTGTGGTTCGTCGCGCGAACACGCCCCCTGGGCGCTGGACCAGTATGGTTTCCGGGCCATCATCGCCCCCAGTTATGCGGATATCTTCTTCAACAACAGTTTCAAGAACGGCTTGTTGCCCATTGTCCTGAGCGAGGCGCAGGTCAGCCAACTGTTTGATGAGGTCGCTGCCTTCCCCGGCTACAGCCTGACCGTGGACCTGGAGCGCCAACTGGTGATCAAGCCTGACGGAACAGAGCTGCCGTTTGAGGTGCAGGCGTTTCGCAAGTATTGCCTGCTCAACGGCTTCGACGACATCGGTTTGACCCTGCGACACGCGGACAAGATCAAGGCGTTTGAAGCCGAACGTTTGGCGCAAAAACCCTGGCTGGCCCATACCATGCTCGGGTAGTCGGCCCGCATTGGCATAGTGAGTTGCTTGCCACAGGCTGAGTGCCTGACGCTCGCCATAAGAACACGCAAAGCCTGGTTGGCATCACAGGTTTGGCCCATGTGAGCAGGTGCTGATCTCCATTTTTAGAAAGTCAGATACATCATGAAAATTGCAGTCTTGCCGGGTGATGGCATTGGTCCGGAAATTGTGGTCGAAGCCGTCAAGGTGTTGCGCGCCCTCAACCTGCCGTTCGAGATGGAAACCGCGCCGGTCGGTGGTGCCGCCTACGCCGCCCTGGGCCATCCCCTGCCCGCCTCCACCCTGAAACTGGCACAAGATGCCGACGCGATCCTGTTCGGCGCCGTGGGCGACTGGAAATACGACACACTGGACCGGCATCTGCGCCCTGAACAAGCCATTTTGGGCCTGCGCAAACACCTGGGTCTGTTCGCCAATTTCCGCCCCGCCATCTGTTACCCGGAACTGGTCAGCGCCTCCAGCCTGAAGCCTGAGCTGGTCGCTGGGCTCGACATCCTGATCATCCGCGAACTCACCGGAGACATCTATTTTGGCCAGCCACGCGGCCGGCGCATCGCCACCGATGGCCACTTTCCTGACGCCGAAGAAGCCTTCGACACCATGCGCTACAGCCGCCCGGAGATCGAGCGCATTGCCCATGTGGCCTTTCAGGCCGCACGCAAGCGCAGCAAACGCGTCACCAGCGTCGACAAGGCCAATGTGCTGGAAACCTTCCAGTTCTGGAAAGACATCGTCACCGAAGTGAGCCAACAGTACCCCGACGTGGCGCTGGACCATATGTACGTGGACAACGCCGCGATGCAGCTGGTCAAGGCGCCTAAAAAATTCGACGTGATCGTCACTGGCAACATGTTTGGCGACATCCTGTCGGACGAAGCCTCGATGCTGACTGGCTCCATCGGCATGTTGCCCTCGGCCAGCCTGGACGCCAACAACAAAGGCCTGTATGAGCCCAGCCATGGCAGCGCCCCCGACATCGCCGGCCAAGGCATTGCCAACCCGTTGGCCACCATCTTGAGCGCGGCGATGATGCTGCGCTTCAGCCTGAATCAGGAAGCCGCCGCCCAGCGCATCGAAAACGCGGTGAAATCTGTGCTGGCCCAGGGCCTGCGCACCCCAGACATCTACAGCGACGGCACCACCCGCGTGTCCACCATCGAGATGGGCAACGCGGTGGTGAACGCCATGCGCTAAGGCGGTGCGCTACACCTGATGACAGGAACGACGGCTCTATTTTTTGGACACACGCAAGAGGTAATCACATGAAAGTTGGTAATTTGGTCGGTTTGGTGGGTTGGCGCGGCATGGTTGGCTCGGTGTTGCTGGAGCGCATGCAGGCCGAAGGCGACTTCGACCTGATCGAACCGGTGTTTTTCTCCACCTCCAACGCCGGTGGCCAGGCCCCGGCCTTGGCCAAGAATGAGACCAAGCTGCAAGACGCGTTCAACATTGACGCCTTGAAACGCTGCGACATCATCATCAGCGCCCAGGGAGGCGACTACACCAGCGCCGTTTTCCCCAAGCTGCGCGCTGCAGGCTGGGCCGGTCACTGGATTGATGCTGCATCGACCCTGCGCATGGAAAAAGACGCCGTGATCATTCTGGACCCGGTCAACATGCCGGTGATCCAGACCGCATTGAGCCAGGGCGGCAAGAACTGGATTGGCGGCAACTGCACCGTGAGCTGCATGCTCATGGGGGTGGGTGCGCTGTACAAGGCAGGCTTGGTGGAATGGATGAGCACCCAGACCTACCAGGCCGCCAGCGGTGGCGGGGCGCAACACATGCGCGAACTGCTGACGCAATACGGCACACTGAATGCCGAAGTCAAAGCCCTGCTGGACGACCCCAAGAGTGCGATTTTGGAGATCGACCGCCAGGTGATCGCCAAGCAGCGCAGCCTGAGTGCCGCCGAGACCGCCAACTTTGGCGTACCGTTGGGCGGTTCGTTGATCCCCTGGATCGACAAGGATCTGGGTATCGGCAAGAACCACGACGAGCCGGGCTGGGGCCAGTCCAAGGAAGAGTGGAAAGGCATGGCCGAGACCAACAAGATTTTGGGCCAGGGTGAAGGCTTTGGCTCCGCCGCCATTCCGGTGGACGGTTTCTGCGTGCGTGTGGGCGCCATGCGCTGCCACAGCCAGGCGCTGACCTTCAAACTGAAAAAGAATGTGCCCAGTGCGGACATCGAGGCCATGATCGCCGCCGACAACCCCTGGGTCAAAGTGGTGCCCAACACCCGCGAAGCCACCATCCGGGATTTGACGCCGGTGGCGGTCACCGGCACCATGACCATTCCGGTGGGACGTATCCGCAAGCTGGCCATGGGGCCGGAGTACGTGGGCGCCTTCACGGTGGGTGACCAGCTGCTCTGGGGCGCGGCCGAACCGCTGCGCCGCATGCTGCGAATTTTGTTGCAAGCTTGAGTGGCAGCACCTGGTTTTGCGGCCTGACACACGTTGACTGGACGGTGTCAGGCCGTTGCTGCTCTACAACATAGAATTGGGCTCTTGGTGACCTAAGGCGCACCCAGCTTGTTCACAAGCTGACTGAACTTGTCAGGCTAACATATTGATGTTATGGTGCTTTTTATGTTTCGAGTCCTTGGGCCAGGTGCCCGCAACAGACCACCTGCGGCTGGCTGTCAAACCGGAGAGCACAAATTGATTGCGAAGTCCCATCCCTGTCAACTGACTGCTCTGGCAATCGCTGCGCTTCTGAGTTTGTGGGGAACGCCTGCAGCGGCCCTGTCACTGGGGCGCATCACCGTGCAGTCGGCCTTGGGAGAACCGCTCAAGGCCGAAATTGACATTCTGGACATCAACGCCGACGAGGCCTCCAGCCTGGTCACACGGGTGGCCCCGCCAGAGGCGTTTCAAGCCGCTGGCCTGGACTACAACCCTGCACTGGGCGGCCTGACCGCGTCGTTGCAACGCCGCCCGGATGGCCGCGCCTACTTGCGCCTGCGCAGCGACCGCGCCGTCGGCGAACCCTTTGTCGACATGATTCTGGAGGCCCGTTGGAACTCTGGACGCATTGTGCGTGACTACACCCTGCTGTTTGACCCGCCCGGCCTGCGCGGTCAACCCCCAAGTGCCCCCCCGGTGGCAGCGCAACTGCCAGCACCCGCCCCGGAGCGCACAGCCCCACCGGTCAGGCCCACGCAGCCCAGCGCTGCAGCCACACCGCCCGCACCCCAACCGGCGGCGACACCGCGTGAGCCAGCGCCCGTCAAACCTGCTGTGGCGGCACCAAAACCCGCCGCCGCCGCCCCCGCCCCGGTGGCCCAGCCTGCAACGGTTGCCACACCGCAGGCCCAGGCGCCATCGGTCAAGGTCAGGCCGGGTGATACGGCCAGTGGCATCCTCCTCGGCCGCAAACCTGCCAGCGTGTCGCTCGACCAGATGCTGGTGGCCCTGCTGCGCGCCAACCCCGATGCCTTCATTCAGGACAACGTCAACCGCCTCAAAGCGGGCGCGGTCGTGACCATGCCCACGGAGGAAGAGAGCCGGGCCACGCCGGCGCCAGAGGCGACCCAGATCATCACCGCCCAGAGTCAGGATTTCAACGATTACCGTCGCAAGTTCGCCAGCAACGTGACCGCAGCCCGGGTCGCACCCGCCAGCCGTGACGTCAGCGGCAAGGTGCAAGCCGTCGTCGAGGACAAAAAGCCCGCAGCGGCCACCGCGGACAAGCTGACCTTGTCCAAAGGGGCCGTTCAAGGAGCCTCCAGCGAAGAAGCGATGGCCCAGCAACGCAACGCACAAACGGACGAAACCCGCACAGCCGAGTTGGCCAAGAACATCCAGGAACTGGACAAACTGGCCGCAGCGGCCAGCGCCCCCGCCACAGCAGAACCCGTGGCAGAGTCAGCGTCCGCACCAGCCAGCGCACCAGAACCCCAACCCGCCCCGGCAGCCTCTGAGCCGGTGCCGGCCCAGCCAGTATCTGCCCCCGCATCGGCCAAACCCGCACCACCGCCTGTTGTGCCCGAGCCGATGGCAGAGCCGAGTTTCATCGACGACCTCCTGGCAGACCCCATGCTGCCTGCCGGTGGCGCGGCCCTGATTGCCTTGTTGGCGGCTCTGGGTATCTACAAGGCCCGCCAGCGCAAAAAATCCGAGCCACCTGAGAGCACCTTTGCCAACAGCGACCTGGCCTTCTCAAGCGCCAGCGGTGGCCAGAATGTGGACACCGCCGACAGCCTGACCACCGGCTCCTCCATGGTTTATTCGCCCAGCCAGCTCGACGCGGTGGATGATGTAGACCCGGTGGCTGAGGCCGACGTTTACCTGGCCTATGGCCGTGACCTGCAAGCCGAAGAAATTCTCAAAGACGCCCTGCGCACCAACCCGCAGCGGGTGGCCATCCACCAGAAGCTGCTGGAAATTTATGCCAAACGGCGCGATGTCAAAGCCTTCGAATCGGTGGCGGCGCTGGCCTTCAACCTGACCGACGGCACCGGCCCCGAGTGGGAGCAAATCTGCGAAAAAGGCATCTCCATCGATCCGGACAACGCGCTGTACCTGCCCGGCGGCCAGCCTCTGGCCTCACAACTGCCCGAGTTTGGCAACACCCAGCCGTCCTTTGCGGCAACCGCCAGCGGCAAGTTGAACGCCGACGAGTCTTTGGATGAAACCCGCATCCCGACCGGTCATGGCGAACTGGACCTGGACCTGGATTTTTCGATAGACGACGCCGCCACCGCGCCCGTGCCACCGCTCGCACCACCGCCCCCCAGCGACGCGGTCCCGACCGCCTTTGCGGGCTTGGACGCCGTTGAAGACACCCCCTTGCCAACCCTGTCTTCCGAGTTGCCACCCGCCGCGAACAAGCCACAGGAGGAGCCAGCGGCTACCGAGACTGAGTCCGACGCCGTACGCGATGAACTCGGTGAGCATCTGGACTTTGAGATGCCTGAGCTGGATCTGGCACTTGACCTGCCACCGACCGGTCCGGGTAGCGCCGATGCTGCAGCACCCGCACAGCCATCGGCCCAGACGTCTGCCAACGAGCTGATGTCCTTTGATCTTGGCTCCCTGTCACTCGACCTGGGCCAAGACAAAGTCACCGTGCCAGGTGAGTTTGTGGACGAAACCATGGACCCGCTGGAAACCAAACTGGCGTTGGCCGACGAGTTCCGCGCCATTGGTGACGATGACGGCGCGCGCGCGTTGATCGAAGAAGTCATTGCCGAAGCCGCTGGCGATCTGCGGGCCAAGGCGCAAAACGCCCTCAACAAGCTTTGAGTTTGCGCTGCTGCTTGGCCAACCCGTTGACGGTGTCCACGCTGTGAGGCTGGCGCTGGGCATCAGCTACAACGGGCTGGCCTACCAGGGCTGGCAAAGCCAGTCTTCCGGCCAGACGGTGCAGGACAAGCTGGAAAAGGCGCTCGGCGAATTCACCGGCCAGCAGCGGGTATCGATCCTGTGTGCTGGCCGCACCGATGCCGGTGTGCACGGTCTGATGCAAGTCATTCACTTTGACACCCCTGCCCAACGCCCTGCATCCAATTGGGTGCGCGGCCCCAACGCTTTGCTGCCGCACGATATTGCGGTGCAATGGGCCAAGGAGGTGCCGCCCGAGTTCCATTGCCGTGCCAGCGCCAGCTCACGGCGCTATGCCTATGTGGTGCTCGATTCGCCGGTGCGCCCGAGCATCGACCAGGGTCGCGTCGGCTGGGTCTACAAACCGCTGGACCAAGCGCGCATGCAGCAGGCGGCGCGCCACCTGTTGGGTGAACACGATTTCAGCTCGTTTCGTGCCAGCGCCTGCCAGGCCTTGTCACCGGTCAAAACCCTGATGCGTATCGACATCAGCCGCCGCGGCGCCTACTGGCGCTTTGAATTTGAGGCCAATGCCTTTTTGCACCACATGATCCGCAACCTGATGGGCTGCCTGATCATGATTGGCGATGGTCGCAAGGAGCCAAACTGGATATTGGAGGTTCTGGCCGCCCGGGACCGCGACGCCGCCGCACCCACGTTTTCCCCCTATGGCCTGTATTTTGTGGGCCCGCGCTACGAGGCGCGCTGGGGTCTGCCCGAACACCCCACCCTGCTAGACGGCCTGCCAGGAGCACTTTGATGAACAGCACGTCACCTTCGGCTCAGCTTGTTTCACCCGCCAGCCGCACTCGCATCAAGATGTGTGGTTTCACGCGGGAGCGGGATGTGGACGCGGCCGTGGCAGCCGGTGCCGACGCGATTGGTTTTGTGCTGTATGCCAAAAGCCCGCGTTATGTGCCGCTGGAGCGCGCTGCCGAACTGGCACGTCGGCTGCCGCCCTTTGTCACCCCGGTGTTGCTGTTCGTCAACGAAGATACCTCAAAAATCAGAGCAGCTTGTGCAGCAGTGGCAGGGGCTATCGCCCAGTTTCATGGGGACGAGTCGCCGCAAGCCTGCCAAGGCGCCTGTGGCCCCGAGCAGCGTCCTTACCTGCGTGCCGCGCGTATTCCGCTGGGTGAAGCCGGGCGCGGCTTTGATCTTCTAAAATTCGCCCAAGATTATTCACAGGCTCAAGGCCTCTTGCTGGACGCGCACATTGACGGGTTCGGCGGGGGCGGGCAAACATTCAATTGGTCACTGCTTCCTCCAAACGTCGACGCTCACCTCGTCTTGAGTGGTGGGCTGACCGCTGCCAACGTGATCGATGGCATCAGAGTACTGCGCCCGCGTTGTAAATCGCTGGCGGTGGATGTCAGCTCGGGCATCGAGGTCCCCGGGCACAAAGGCATCAAGGACGCTGACCGCATGTCCGAGTTTGTGACTGCGGTTCGCCGAGCCGACCAATTCCTGTGTAACAAATAAGCCATCAGCCCTTATAGATCAAGGGCTGATGGCTATCAAATCCATACCATCATCATGTCTGACTACCAACAACCCGACGCCCGGGGCCACTTTGGCATTTATGGCGGCAGTTTCATCTCCGAGACCCTGACCCACGCGGTCAACGAGCTTAAAGACGCTTACGCCAAGTACCAGTTCGACCCGGCCTTCATCGCCGAATTCGAGTCCGAGCTGGCGCACTTTGTCGGCCGCCCTTCCCCCATCTACCACGCCGCACGCATGAGCCGTGAAGTCGGTGGCGCGCAGATCTTTTTGAAGCGCGAGGACCTCAACCACACCGGCGCCCACAAGATCAACAACACCATCGGCCAGGCGATGTTGGCCAAACGCATGGGCAAACCACGCGTGATTGCCGAAACTGGCGCGGGCCAGCACGGTGTGGCCACCGCCACCATCTGCGCCCGATACGGGCTGGAATGTGTGGTCTACATGGGCAGCGAAGACGTCAAACGCCAAAGCCCCAACGTCTACCGCATGAAGCTGCTCGGCGCCACCGTGGTGCCGGTGGAGAGCGGCAGCAAAACGCTCAAAGACGCCCTGAACGAAGCCATGCGCGACTGGGTCGCCAATGTCGACAACACCTTCTACATCATCGGTACCGTGGCCGGGCCCCACCCGTACCCGATGATGGTGCGCGATTTCCAGAGTGTGATTGGCCAGGAATGCCTGGTGCAGATGCCCGAGATGTTGCAAGCTGCGGGCTGCAGCAGCGCCCAACCCGATGTGGTGGTGGCCTGTGTCGGCGGTGGGTCGAACGCCATGGGCATCTTCTACCCCTACATCGAGTTTGAAGGCACCCGCCTGATTGGTGTGGAAGCGGCTGGTGCCGGTATGGACAGTGGCAAACATTCGGCCAGCATCCAGCGCGGCAGCCCCGGCGTCTTGCACGGCAACCGCACCTATGTGCTGCAGGACGACAACGGCCAGGTGACCGAGACCCACAGCATCAGCGCCGGTCTGGACTACCCCGGCGTTGGCCCCGAACACGCGTTTTTGAACGACATCGGCCGCGCGGAATACGTGGGCATCACCGACACCGAGGCGCTCGAAGCCTTCCACTACCTGTGCCGCACCGAGGGCATCATCCCCGCGCTCGAATCCAGTCACGCGGTGGCTTACGCGATGAAACTCGCCAAAACCATGCGGCCGGACCAGTCCATTCTGGTCAACCTGTCTGGCCGTGGTGACAAGGACATCGGTACCGTGGCCGATCTGTCGGGTGCCGACTTCTTCTGCCGCCCCAGCTGCCAGGGCCAGTCGGTCAAAGGAAATACGTCAAATGTGCCCGTAGCCCTTGTTGGTAAAGGGCAGATAGCTACAGATTCAGGAGTTTCGCAATGAGCCGCATCGCCGCCACCTTCAGCCAACTCCAGGCACAAGGCCGCAAGGCCTTGATCCCCTTTGTCACCGCCGGTTTTCCGTATGCCGATGTCACCCCCGAACTCATGCATGCGATGGTCGCAGGCGGAGCTGATGTGATCGAACTCGGTGTGCCCTTTTCCGACCCAAGCGCCGACGGCCCGGTGATCCAGAAAGCCGGTGACAAAGCCCTGGCTTTTGGCATCGGCCTGGCCCAGGTGCTCGACATGGTGCGGGTTTTCCGCGCTGAGAATCAGACCACGCCGGTGGTGCTGATGGGTTACGCCAACCCGGTGGAGCGCTACAACCAGAAACACGCAAGCGGCGCCAAGGACAGCGCTTTTGTGCAGGACGCCAGCGCCGCCGGGGTCGACGGTGTGCTGATCGTCGACTACCCGCCCGAAGAGTGTGAGGAGTTCGCAGCCGAGCTCAAGGCGCACAACATGGACCTGATCTTTTTGCTGGCGCCCACCAGCACGGATGAGCGTATGGCCCAGGTGGCGCGCATCGCCAGCGGGTATGTCTATTACGTGTCACTCAAGGGTGTCACCGGTTCGGGCGCGCTCGACACCGCTGCGGTCGAGGCCATGTTGCCGCGGATCCGCCAGTTTGTGAACGTGCCCGTCGGTGTGGGTTTTGGCATCCGCGACGCGGCCACCGCGCAAGCGATCGGCAAGGTGGCCGACGCGGTGGTGATTGGCAGCAAGATCATCCAGCTAATCGACAATCAGCCGCGTGAGCAGGTGGCCAGCACCGCGCAAAACTTCCTGCGTGGTGTTCGCAACGCGTTGGATTCATAATCCGCCCCTGACATTTTTACCGGACCGGTGAACGCCCTGCGGCGCGCCGGGTCTCTGATCCAGAAGGAAAAAAGTATGAGTTGGCTTGAAAAACTGCTCCCCCCCAAAATCCAGCAAACCGATCCCAAAGAGCGGCGTGCCGTGCCCGAGGGCCTGTGGATCAAATGCCCGGCCTGTGACACCGTGCTCTACAAGACCGACCTGGAGCAAAACCAGAACGTCTGCCCAACCTGCAGCCACCACCACCGCATTGGCGCACGCGCTAGGCTCAACTTCTTCCTAGACAACGTAGGCCGTTACGAGATTGGCCAGGAAGTCTTGCCCGTGGACGCGCTCAAGTTCAAGGACAGCCGGAAATACCCCGAGCGCCTGAAAGAAGCCCTGGAAAACACCGGCGAGACCGATGCGCTGGTGGTCATGGGTGGCAGCGTGATGGGCATTGGCCTGGTGGCCGCGTGTTTTGAGTTCGAGTTCATGGGTGGCAGCATGGGCAGCGTGGTGGGTGAACGTTTTGCGCGCGGTGTGCAAAACGCCATCGAGCAAAAAGTGCCTTTTGTCTGTTTCACCGCCACTGGCGGCGCCCGTATGCAAGAGGGGCTGCTTTCGCTGATGCAGATGGCCAAAACCAATGCGTCGCTGACCCATCTGGCCAAAAAGGGCCTGCCCTACATCAGCGTGTTGACCGACCCGACCATGGGTGGCGTGAGCGCCGGGTTTGCCTTCCTGGGCGATGTGGTGATGGCCGAGCCCAAGGCGCTGATCGGTTTTGCCGGGCCGCGCGTGATCGAATCCACCGTGCGCGTGAAGCTGCCCGAAGGTTTCCAGCGTGCCGAATTCCTGCAGACCAAGGGCGCGGTGGACCTGATCTGTGACCGCCGCGAGTTACGCGCCACCATTGCCAACACCTTGGCCATGCTGACACGCCAGAGTGCTGACGCGGTCGGTTGATCAGTTCGGGACATCGCACCTGATCTTCGCTACGCTCAGCGAAATGGGTGGGTTCCGCAAGGTGGGCACCTGACATCGACGATCAGTTGGGGACAGAGCACCTGATCGTCGCTGCGCTCAGCGAATTAGGTCTGTCCCGCAAGGTGGGAGCCGGACATCCGACGATCAGTTGGGGACAGAGCAAAGTTCACTGCGTGTAACTCTTGGTCTGTCCCGCAAGGTTTCAGAAAGCCAGTAAGGCCGCCGCCTGCAGGTTGCCCAGCACAATGGCCAAAATCTGCAAAATCACCAGCAGCGCCAGCGGCGACAAATCCACGCCACCAATCAGTGGCAACACCCGCCGGATTGGCACCAGCAAGGGGCTGACCAGCCGCTCCAGCACATCGGCGATCACCGAGTTGGTTTGCACCCACGACAAAATCGCGTAAACGATCACCGCGCCGGTCATGGCCGAAATGGCCAAACGCAGCAGGCCAAACAGCGCCAGGACCGGCACCGAGAAGAACCCGCCTGCGGCACCGGCCAGCAGCCACAGCAGGCCAAATTCCGCCAACTGCAGCCCAAAAGCGGCCACCAGACTGGCCGTGTCCAGCGCACCGATGGCCGGAATCACTTTGCGCAGAGGCAACACAATCCAGTCGGTCAACGCAAACACAAAACGCCCCAGCGGGTTGCCCGAGCGTGCCGACATCGGGATGCGCTGGTATTGCATGTACAGGCGCAGCAGACAGGCGCCACTCAGGAAACCGAAAACAATCTCAAACAACAGGGAGGCGATTTGGTACAGCATGGTGTCAAAAACTCAAGGCAAGACGGGTGCGTTGGATCATAGCGACCGCGCGGCACTTTAAAATCCACCGCTTTGTCTTGTGTCCACCCCGCGTGCGGACTTTGCCCTGCTTGCCATGACCCGCTTCGCCGGGACATACCCGGTTTGCCGCCCGCCCCTCTTGAATGCCTCACATGTCTGAACCCATCACCGCCGCCCCCAGCCCAGCCCCCCAGGACGAGAACCAGCTCATGGCCGAGCGGCGCGACAAGCTCAAGGCACTTCGTCAGGCGCAAGCTGAGGGCAAAGGCGTGGCTTTCCCCAACGACTTCAAACCGACCGACCACGCCGCCGACCTGTTTGCCGCACACGCCGGACAAACGCCTGAAGGCCTGCTGGAACAAGGCGCCCAAGCCAAAATCGCTGGGCGCATGATGCTCAAACGCGTCATGGGTAAGGCCAGTTTTGCCACCTTGCAAGACAGCAGCGGGCGCATCCAGGTCTACATCAAACGTGACGACGTGGGTGAAGAGACTTATGCCGCGTTCAAACACTGGGACCTGGGCGACATCGTGGCCGCTGAAGGCCTCGTGTTCAAGACCAAAACCGGCGAGTTATCGATCCATGCCAGCAGCATCCGCCTGCTGACCAAAAGCCTGCGCCCGATGCCCGACAAGTTCCACGGCATGGCCGACCAGGAGGTCAAATACCGCCAGCGTTACGTCGACCTGATGACCGACGAAGACACCCGCAAACGCTTTGTGGCGCGCAGCAAGGCGGTGAGCGGCATCCGCGAATTCATGGTGGCGCACGACTTTCTGGAAGTCGAAACGCCGATGCTGCACCCGATTCCCGGTGGTGCCAACGCAAAACCCTTCACCACGCACCACAACGCGCTGGACCAGCAGATGTTTTTGCGCATTGCGCCCGAGCTTTACCTCAAGCGCCTGATCGTGGGTGGCTTCGAGCGCGTGTTCGAGATCAACCGGAGCTTTCGCAACGAAGGCATCAGCGTGCGCCACAACCCCGAGTTCACCATGATGGAGTTCTACGCGGCGTATTGGGACTACCAGGACCTGATGACTTTCACCGAAGCCCTGATTCGCGACGCCGCACAACGCGCCCTGGGCACGCTGCACTTAAGCTACGCGGGCAAGCCGGTGGACCTGGAACAGCCGTTTGAGCGCCTGACCATTCATGAAGCCATCTGCAAATACACCGAAGCTGGCCAGATGCTGGACGACGGCTCGGGCCTGAAGGTCGACAGCGCCGAGTGGCTGCGCTCGGTCTTGCCCAAACTCGGCATCACCGAAGCCAAGCACCACATCTCGACGCGCAGCCTGCCCAGCTTGCAGGTGCTGTATTTCGAGGAAACCGTGGAAGAAAAGCTCTGGCAGCCGACCTTCATCATGGAACACCCGACCGAAATCAGCCCGCTGGCCCGCGCCAACGACAGCCGCCCCGAAGTGACCGAGCGTTTTGAGCTCTACATCACCGGGCGCGAATTCGGCAATGGCTTCAGCGAGCTGAACGACGCTGAAGAACAAGCCGCCCGCTTCCAGGCCCAGGTGGCCGCCAAAGACAGTGGCGACGACGAAGCCATGTACTACGACCACGACTTCATCCGCGCCCTCGAATACGGCATGCCGCCCACCGGTGGCTGCGGCGTCGGGCTGGACCGGCTGATGATGTTGCTGACAGACAGCAGCAGCATCCGCGACGTGATCCTGTTCCCGGCTTTGCGCCGAGAAGTTTAAGAACAATTGGCTTCTAGCCCTTATAAATCAAGGGCAAATAGCTATGCCAACGATAGTAAACCAAGGTAGCGCACAGCCCCTGCGCTACCTGCAGGGCTACCCGCTGGATACCCTGGCGCAGGTTGACAAGCTGCTGCAGGAAGACCGCGTGGCCGACTGGCTGCTCAAAAAGTACCCGCAAGGCCACACGGTGCGCACCGACAAGGCGCTGTTTGACTACGTGCAGGCGCTCAAATCAGAGCACCTGCGCGGCGCCGAACCGCTGGCCAAAGTGGCGTTTGACAACAAACTACAGGTGGTGCAACACGCGCTGGGCACCCACACCACGATCAGCCGGGTGCAGGGCAACAAACTCAAGGCCAAACGCGAAATCCGTGTGGCCAGCCTGTTCAAACAGGCGCCCGAAGAGTTCCTCAAAATGATCAGCGTGCATGAACTGGCACACCTTAAAGAGCGCCAGCACGACAAGGCGTTTTACCAGCTGTGCAGCTACATGGAACCGCGTTACCACCAGCTCGAATTTGAGGTGCGGGTGTACCTGACCCACCTGGAGGTATCGGGGGCGAGGTTGTGGGGAGCAGCAGGGCCAGAGGTGGTTTGAGGGCTGGACGCCATAGCTGGTCGGCAAACCGACCGCTGTTAGCGGAGCATTGGCGGCAACGCGCTTTGAGAGTCGATCAATCGTTGCGAGCGCAAAATTTATTCATAAAATTTCAAAAATTGTATTTTTAAGTACATCTATGAATTTTTTTAAAGAACTCAAAACAAATGCGGCTTGCCAGCAGCCTCCGAACCGCAACACCCGCAGCGGCACAGCGCCATTTTCTCAACTTTATTCATAGAGTTGCTCAAAAATTCAATTTTGATAAACTATACGAATGCCAGTGCAAATAACAAAACCCTCCGACTATCCGCTAGCAGTCACCAAGCAAATTGGCCTGCTGGCGCAAAACATTGTGATTGCACGCAAGCGGCGCAAGGAGACGCAAGCGCAGTGGGCTAAGAAATTGGGGGTGTCGCAGCCCACCATGGCCCGCATTGAAAGGGGCGATCCCGCTGTGGCGATGGCCTCCTATGTGATGTGCATGTGGCTGATCAACCCCGACTGTTCACTGGCCGACCTCATCGCACCACAACACGACCACGTTCCACTGGAGCGAGACATTGCCAAAATTCGCGCCCGTCGCACAGCCGTTGTGCCAAGCGTTTCAAACCATCGAGGTAGCAGCGCCGCTGCAGGGTTGACACAGCTTATCAAAGCTTCCTCGGCTGCAGAACTTGCACGCCTTACCGGAGTTCCATCGGCCGCAGACATGGCTCGGCTGGCGGGGACGGGTGCGGCTGCAGAGATGGCGCGACTTGCTGGAGTTTCCTCCGCAGCAGATATGGCTCGGCTGGCGGGGACGGGCGCGGCTGCAGAGATGGCGCGACTTGCTGGAGTTTCCTCCGCAGCAGACATGGCTCGGCTGGCGGGGACGAGCGCGGCTGCAGAGATGGCGCGACTTGCTGGAGTTTCCTCCGCAGCAGACATGGCTCGGCTGGCGGGGACGAGCGCGGCTGCAGAGATGGCGCGACTTGCTGGAGTTTCCTCCGCCGCAGACATGACTCGGAAAGCTGGGGGAGCTACCTCGGCTGCAGATGTGGCCGTCGGTCTGGCTGCGCTGGTAGCAAAAGCGCAGGGCAAGGCCAAATGAGCGACCATGGTGTCGATCCTCGCACCTACGCGCCACAAGATCAGCTGTCTGTGTGGGCGCTGGTAGACCCGGACAACCCGGTGTTGGTGGGCGAGGTTCGGCTGTCCCAGCTGGTTGCAGACTGCGCGACATTTGCCTATGCGGCCACTTGGTGGAACTTTCCCTTGAGCGAAGACTTGCCACTGATTGCGGGCCAGGACTTCAGTGCGGGCGAGCGTGGCAGCGCGCCGGGTGCGCTGGATGATGCACGGCCTGACCGTTGGGGCGAGCGCATCATTCGTCAGGTGGACCAGCCCGCGCGTTTGTCCATTCTGGAGATGCTGCTGTTCGCAGGAGATGGTCGTTTTGGCGCACTCGGCGTTTCGGTTTCTGCGGATCACTACGCACCCCGCATCGTGGGGCCGTATCCCCATTTGAGCGACTTGGCTCAACTGGACCAGGCCATTGAAGGGGTGCAGTTGCAAACCCCCATCACGGGGGACATGCAACGCTTGCTGCAACATGGCGTTTCTCTGGGTGGCGCACGCCCCAAAGCGCTGTTGCACACGAAGGATGGCCCGTGCATCATCAAGTTCAGCGAACTGGATGACCCTGTGGACACACCACTCATTGAGCATGCCACCATGACCTTGGCCGCCAGCGCCGGTATCCACGTGGCATCCACCGACACCTTGCCACTGGCTGCGCGCCACACCAAGGCACGCCATGCGTTGACGATCCAACGCTTTGACCGCATGGGCAACTTGCGCCTACATTGCATCTCTGCAAAAACGGCGCTACGCGCTGCACGCCTGCCCGAGAGCTACAGCGCACTGGCGACCATTTTGCTGCGCCTGGGCCACCCCGACCGCCAGAATGCCATGCGCGAAGAGTTGTTCAAACGTATGGTGTTCAACATCCTCATGGACAACACCGACGACCATGAACGCAACCATTGCCTGTGCCTGGGCTTTGACGGTTATTACACACTGGCGCCCGCGTTTGACGTGGTGCCGACGCTGCAAAACCTGGGTTACCAAGCCATGACGGTGGGCCAGTACGGTGCCGAGTCCAGCTTGGAGAATGCGCTGTCAAAACTCAGCGAATTTGGCATCAAGAAACCTCGTGCGCAGACACTCATCAGAGAAGTGGCGCGCACGGTGGACCAGTGGCAGCTGCATTTCACGCAGCATGGGGTGTGCCAGGCCGACATGGAGCAGCTGGCTGCCAGCATTGACCGTGACGCGCTGAAACTGCAACGCCAGGCGTTTTGCTAACTGTGCAGCGACATGGCGCCACGCAAGTGCTAACTCGAATTTGAGGTGCGGGTGTATCTGACCCACCTGGAGGTGTCGGGGACGCGGTTGTGGGAGGCTGCGTCGATGCAGGCTGGATGACACTGGGTTCACCCCGGTAAAAATCGCCAAGCCCCTAGAATCCATCCCTTTTTCACACGTGGGCGATGGCACCGCGTCGACGCATGGGACGACCCTGCGTCTCCTGTTTCGCTCAAGGACGACCTTGGGAACGTTGAGGTTAACGCCATGAACTGGTTCATTCTTTTTGTTGCCGGCCTGTTTGAAATTGGCTGGGCGATCGGGTTGAAATACACCGAGGGGTTCACCCGCCTCTGGCCGTCCGTGGGCACGGCCGTGTCGATGGTGGCCAGTGTCGTGCTCCTTGGTATCGCCATGAAGACCCTGCCGGTCGGCACGGCTTACGCCGTTTGGGTGGGTATCGGCGCCGTGGGCACGGCCATCCTCGGCATGGTGCTGCTGGGTGAAGCGACCAACATAGGCCGTCTCATCAGCCTGGCGCTGATCGTGGCTGGGGTGATCGGTCTCAAACTCACCTCCCCGTCGTGAGATGAATGCCGCAAGTCCACCCCGTTAACGGCGGGTGGCGCGGCTTGGACACACCTGCGCTTGGGCAAGTCGCCGCCCGCAAGCGCCCCTATCCAATGCGCAGATCACGCGCCAAAATGGCCTCGCGCAGGTGTGCAAAAGCCGCGTCCAGACCTGCCGCCAACGCCTGACAGGTGCTTGTGTCATCGGCCAGACCGGCGGTTTCCAGCTGCTCACACAACTCGCCCAGACTCAGGGCCCCCACCGATCGGGCCGATGATTTGAGGGTGTGCGCCAGCATCGCAGCCTGCTTGACCTCGCTGGCCTGCACCGCCACCTGGATCGCCTGGACCTGCGCAACGGCCTTGGACAAAAACTTGGTCAACAGACGCTGGTGCAGGCCCGGGTTGTTGCCCACCAGTTGACCCAGCGTGGCAGCGTTCCAGACCGGCAAGCGCTGTGGCAACGGTGCGCCCTGGTCCTGGCGGGCGGCGGCCAACATGGATGCATCCGGGGGTGATGGCACGTGGGCGTCGGTCGGCCGGTCACCCGCCAGCGGCAACCATTTGGCCAAAACCCGGCCCAGGTCATGCAAGCGCAGCGGCTTGCTCAGAAAGTCGTCCATACCGCTGGTCAGGCAGTGCTCTGCCTCGCCGCGCATGGCGTTGGCGGTCACGGCGATGATGGGGCAGTGCTGGCCCGGCGGCTCTTCGGCACGGATGGCGGCGGTCAGGGCAAACCCGTCCATGCCCGGCATGTGACAGTCGGCCAGCAACAAGCCATAGCGACCGGTGCGCCACTGCGCCAGCGCCTGGACGCCGTCCACCGCCACCTCAGCGCAATAGCCCAGCAGACGCAGCTGTTCGCGCATCACCTCCTGGTTGGTTTCGTTGTCTTCGGCCAGCAAAATCAGCTGCCCGCAGGCCTGCGCGTCAGCCAGGCTGGGCGCGGGCGGTCGGGCATGCTGACGGCGCTCCGGATGCGCCAGCGTGTCCGGGGCCAGGCTCAAGCCCGGCACCGCCTGCAGCGGCAGCGTCACGGTGAACTCCGACCCCTCATCCAGTGCACTTTTCACGGTGATCTGGCCGTCCATCAGTGACGCCAGGCGCTGGCTGATCGACAGGCCCAGGCCGGTGCCGCCAAACTGGCGTGCGGTGCTGGCATCGGCCTGGGTAAAGGGGGTAAACAACTTGGCCACCACCGCCTCGGTCATGCCGATGCCGTTGTCGGCCACCGTCAGGATCAGCGCAGGCTGGCCGTCGGGCAGCTCACCCGCGCTCAGGCGCAGCGCCACGCCGGGCACGCGCCCGCGTGCGGGCTGGGTGAACTTGATGGCATTGCCCATCAGGTTGAGCATCACCTGGCGCAGCCGGGTCGGGTCGGTGTAGATGGCGGCTGGCAACTCGGGCGCGATGACCAGCGACAGCGTGACCCCCTGAGCGCTGGCGGTGCATTGCAGCAACTGCATCACACTCTCGCACACCGGCCGCAGCGGTGTGGCCAAGCGCTCCACTGCCAGCTGGCCGGCCTCGATCTTGGAGTAATCCAGGATGTCGTTGAGGATGTGCAGCAGCGTCTGGGAGGATTGCGCCACCGTCTCGAGCATGCTTTTTTGCGCAGGCAGCAAGGGCGTTTGCTGCAGCACGTCAAGCATGCCGATGACGCCGTTCATGGGCGTGCGGATCTCGTGGCTCATGTTGGCCAGAAACTCTGACTTGGCCCGGTTGGCGGCGTTGGCGGCGCTTTCGGCGCGCTTGAATTCGGTGATGTCGGCAAACGACCAGACCCGACCCACCACCTCGTTGCCCAGCATCTGCGGGTGCGAGATGCGCCTGAACACGCGGCCATCGGCCAGGTCGATGGTCTCGATGCTGGATGCATCGGGCGTGGTGTCCAGCGCCAGCACTTTGGCGGAAAACGCCTCCGGCTGCGCCAGCTTGTCCGCCAGGCAGGCCAACACCTCGTCGCTGGCCTGCCCGCTCAACATGTCGGGCGGTATGCCCCACAACTCGACAAACCGCTGATTCCACAGCGTGACGTGGTGCGCGCGGTCCATCACCAAAATGCCGTCACCGGTGGACTCCAGGGTGGCGGTCAGCATGGACATGGCCAGCTGCTGCGCCTGCTCGGCGGCTTTGCGCCGGGTGATTTCGGTGCGCACCGAGATGTAACTCTCGGGCTGGCCGGCGACATCGCGAAAGGCATAAAACGTGGTGTCGGTCCAGTACAGCTGCCCGTTTTTGGCACGGTTGCATTCCTCCACATGCCAGGGTTTGCCCTGATTCACCGCCGCATACATGGGCTTGAAGAAGCCCGGCGGGTGCACCCCGGACTTGACCAGGCTGTGGTGGCGGCCCAGAAACTCCTTGGGGGTGTACCCACTGATGGCCGTGAACCGGGCATTGCCATAGGTGTAGCGACCATCCACATCGGTGATGGTGACGATGGCATGTTCGTCCAGGATGAATTTTTGCTGGCGCAGCGCCAGCAGGGTCTGCTCCAGATGCCGTGTTTTCTGCTGCACCAGGTCTTCCAGATGGTCGCGGTAGTTTTGCAGCTCCAGCTCGATGACTTTGCGCTCGGTGATGTCCTGCAGCGTGCCGCGCAGTACCGGCTGGCCGGCGTCATCCGCAGACAACTCGCCCAACGCCTTGACCCAGCGCATCTGGCCATCCACCGGGCGAATGATCTGGTATTCGCGGTCGAATCGGCCCTCCCCCTGCAACACGCGGTGGTAGGCGTCCAGCAGCGCCTGCCGGTTGTCGGGGGCCATCAGGTCGATCCAGCCTGCCAGGGAGCGGTCATACGCCGCGTCAATGCCAAAAATATCGTCCAGCACGGCAGAGCTCTGCCAACGTCCCGTCGTCACATCGGTGACGAAGGAGCCGACCCGCCCGATACGCTGGGCCTGCGTCATGGCTGACAGACTGGCCTGCAAGGCGCGTTCGTTGTCGGCGCGCAAAGCTTCGCGCGTCTGCTGCTCCAGTGCAGCGGCCTCACGCAGCACCGCCAACTCGCGCCGCTGCAGTGCGCGCAGCGACCAGGCCGTCAGCAGACTCAGCAGCAGGCTCAGCAGCGCGCCGGTGGTGGCCACCAGGCCAGGGCGTTGCCGGATGGCTGCCGCGCCAAACTCCGGCTTGGTCTGGAAGGCCAGCAACCACTGGCGCCCGCCAAACGCCAGCGACTGCGTGAAGGACGTCCGACCCACGTCAGCGTCGTCGCCAGCGGCCGTCCCGCTGTCATACATCAGGGTCGCGGCAGAACGCTCTTGGCCGTCGTAAATTTTCAGCGTCAGGTCCGGCAAACCCTGCGGCAGCATGGCCGCCATCAGTTCTGCCATGCGAAACGGCGCATCCACCCAGCCCACCACGCTGGCGCGCCGCTCGGCCAGCGTGGTGGTGCTGGCATCGCGCTGGTAAACCGGGATGTACATGACAAAGCCGGACTGGCCGCTGCCCTCGTCCTGTTTGAGCGTGAGCTTGCCCGACATGATCAGCCGTCCGGTGTCGCGCGCCAGTTGGATGGCAGCCTGCGCCTGTGCGACCGTGCTGATGTCAAACCCCACGGCCCGGCGGTTACCGTCATCCAGCGGTTCAATGTAAATGATCGGGGCATAACTCTCGCGCACACCCTCCGGTTGGACCCGGTACTGCGGCAGGCCGTCGCGGCGTACCCGGCTCTGATGCTCCTGCAGGTCCGGACCTTTAACCCATTCGACATAGGCCACACCGGCGAAACCCGGCATGCGGGCAGTGGAACTCAGCACCTGGTAGTAGCGATGAAAATCGCTGCGTGTCACATGGTCCGAGGCGCCAAACAAGCCTTCAAAACCCATCAGCATCAGCGCGTTGGCGTTCAGGTTGCGCTCGATGGTGCGGGTGATGTCATTGGCTTCGCGTTTCAAATCGGCCTGGATTTGCGCGGCCGCCGTGGTTTTGGCCCGCTGCCAGACCACGCCAGTCAGCATCAAGCCGAGCGCCAGCACGACGCTGGCCCACAGCAGGGTCGGGGTTTTGCGCGCCAGGGTCAAGGTCAGCCCGTCAGAAGCGCGTGCAAACGCCTGGCGGGCTGGCGGGCGGCTGGTGGCGCAGCAGGTAGTCGGTGCAGGCCGCCAGCGGCATCGGCCGGGCAAAGTGGTACCCCTGCACCATGTGCCCGCCCCACAAGCGCACAAACTCCAGCTGCTCCTGCGTCTCCACGCCCTCAGCCACCACCTGCATGGCCAGGTTGTTGCCCAGCAGGATGGCCATGCGCAGCACCGACTGGGCCTTTTGCTCGGTACTGGCGCGCTGCACAAAACTGCCGTCAATCTTGAGCTCTTTGAACGGCAGGTCGATCAGCTGCACCAGGCTTGAATAGCCGGTACCAAAGTCGTCAATCGACAGTGTGAACCCCATCAAGGACAGGCGGGTCAGGCTTTCCATGATCAGCGCACGATCCACCATCAGCTGGCTCTCGGTGACTTCAATGATGAAGTCCGACGGCTGCAGACCCGCCGTGCGCACGATCTGCAGCAACTGCTCGGGCACCGCCAGGTTGAGTGCGGTCGTCATCGACAGGTTCAGCGCCACCTTGATGACCAGGTGTTGCCGCTGCCAGCCGGTCAGGTCGTGTGCCACCTGACGGGCCATGGTGAAAAACAGCTCGTCGGCCAAGCCAGCGGCTTCCATGGCGGGCACAAACCGGCCCGGGCCAATCATGCCGCCCGACACCGCCGGCCAACGCGCCAGCGCCTCCACCCCGACCACGTGGCCGCTGCGGATGTCCACCTTGGGCTGGTACCAGGGCACAAACTCCCCCTGGGCCAGCGCCTGCGCCAGCCGCTGCGGTGTCAACTCCGCGGCGTTGTCGGGCACGCTGGGGGCGCAGGGTGGCTGCAGGCGCGACAGCACCTGTTGCAGTTGGTCGCTGGAACAGGGCTTGGCCAGCACACCCAGCAGGTTCATCTGGTGGGCGCTCACCAGCCGGGCCGCACTCTGCAAAATTTCGCCCTGCGCACCCGACAGCAGGACAATGCCCGCCCCCAAGTGGCGCTGCGCCAGGTGTCTGATCAGTACCAGGCCATCCATGTCGGGCATCGACAGATCGCAGATGATGGCCACGATGGCCTGCCCCCAGGTTTCCAGTTCGGCCAGCGCCTGCGCACCGCTGGTGGCGCAAATCACGCGCCCGTAGCCGATGCCCTGCAATTGCGCATGGATCATGTCGAGGTGGAACTCGTCGTCATCGACAAGCAAAACGATCGGGGCGCCCGTTGTCATCGTCGTGAGGTCTCCCATGGTCGGTGGCGTTGGTAGGGTTGGCGGGGTTGGCACGTTTTGCAAGCCCGAAGGGTAGCAGAGCGCAGCACGGTCACTAAAAAAAAATCGGCCACAACGTGGTGCAGACTGGTATTTACCCGGGCCGATGCGCCGCTGACAGCAGCCCATAATCTGCCAGAACGTGCCGTCAATGACCCCAACAACACTTGATGAAGGAGGCCCCCATGATTGAAAACGCCAACCACAAGCCGCTGCCCAAGACGACGATCTCCGCCGCCGGTTGCCACCTGCTGGAAGCCTTCAACCCGCCAGCGGTCAACATCGACTCACCCGCCATCCTGGTCATGACCGACCTGTCGCAGGTGCCGGTGGCCACCATCATCGCCACCGCCACGCTGGACGATGCCAACCGGTCGATGATCTCGCGCGGCGTGCGCCTGTTGCTGGTGGTGGATGACAGCCACCAGCGGGTGGCGGGCCTGCTGACGTCGGTGGACATTCTGGGTGAAAAGCCGGTGCTGGCAGCGCAGCGCCGTGAGGTCAAGCGCCAGGATCTGCGCGTGGCCGATGTGATGGTGCCGGTGGACAAGATGGAGGCCATGGCCATCGAGGAGGTGAGAAAAGCGCGGGTGGGCCACATCGTGGCCTCGCTCAAGGCCGACGGCCGGGCCCACGCCATCGTGGTGGGTCAAGACGCGCAGGGCGGGCAGGCGCTGGTGGGTATCTTTTCGGTGTCACAGATTGCGCGGCAACTGGGGGTGCAGATCCATGCCCACGAAATGGCGCGCACCTTTGCCGAGATCGAGGCGGTGATTGCCGGGGTGTGACCGCGTTGGCATGAAAGTGCGGGGGTTGAGGCAGCGCCCGCTCAGACGCAGTGCGACGCCGTGCTGCCCTGGCGCAGCGGGGTCAGCAGGTCTGACAGGCCGTTGTGGTCGATCTCGTGCATCAACGTCAGCAGGCGGCCAATCTCACCCTTGGGCACGCCCTCACGCACAAACCAGCGCAGGTAGTCGCCCGGCAGGTCGGCCATCAACCGGCCCTTGTATTTGCCAAAGGGCATGGTGCGGGTCACCAGCAACTGCAGGTCTTCGGGGTTCATGGTCGGGCTGCGGTCGTCGTCAACCACCCGCGCGCTTGACCTTGTGGCCCTGCGCCTGCAACAGCGCCATCACCCGCTCGCAGTGGTCACCTTGGACCTCGATCACGCCGTCTTTCACGGTGCCACCCGAGCCGCAGGCGGCTTTGAGTTGTTTGCCCAACGCGGCCAGCGCGGCATCGTCCAGCGCCAGCCCCTTGACCAGCGTGACGCCTTTACCGGCACGGCCTTTGGTCTCGCGGGACACGCGCACGATGCCGTCGGTGGGGGCTTTGGGTTTGAGCGCAGCACATTGGCAGGCCGCCACCGGCTGGCGGCAGACCGGACACATGCGGCCGCTGTCGGTGCTGTACACCAGGCCGCCGCTGGGGGATTTGGGTTTCATGGGAAGTTCAGTGAAAATGGGGTGGCTGATTGTCCGATACCGCTACCGGCCAACTTCACTCACTCTTCTTAAGTCACCAGGAAAACACTGCATGTCACGTCAAAGCGTTTGGGCACCGAAGGTTCTGGCTCTGATCAAGGGCGGCAACGCTGCGGCGGCCATCGCGCAGATCAAGGTGGCACCCACGGTGAAAGACCTGCAGGACCTGCGCAAGCTGTTGACCAGTGCCCGACTGATGCAGGCCCACCCGAATGTGGACGCCGCCACCAGCGACATGATTGCCGCGCTGTCGGCGCCACGGCTGCACCGCTCGCCCTGAAGCCGGTCAAGGCGATCAGGGCAACAGATCCAGCGCCTGCATGTAGGCGGGCTGCACCATCAGCGCGTCCCAGGATGTGGCGCGCTTGGTGGGAAACAGGGCCAGGCGGCGCGCCTGGCTGGCCTCCAGCGGCTCCCATTGGCCGCGGTATTGGGCCTTGGTGAGGCCTTCAATCAACGCGTCAATCTCGGCCCCGTCACCCAGCGACTGGTTGCAGAGCAGCACCAGGTCACAGCCCGCATTGAGCGCCGCCAGTGCGGCCTGCGTGGTGCTGACCGGCTGACCGTGGATGACACGGGCACCGGCCATGGACAAATCGTCGCTGAAGATGGCGCCGGTAAACCCCAGCTGGCCCCGCAGGATGCCGTTGAGCCACTTGCTGGAGAACCCGGCCGGGCGGTCGTCCACCGCCGGGTACACCACATGCGCCGGCATCACGCTGGCCAGGCTGTTGGCCAGCCAACGGTAGGGTGCGGCGTCGTCTTGGAGGATGGCGGCCAGGCTGCGGGTGTCCACCGGCATGTCGGTGTGTGAATCGGCGGTAACGTGCCCGTGGCCGGGAAAGTGTTTGCCGCAGTTGGCCATGCCGCTTTGCAACAGGCCGTGCATCAGGCTTTTGGCCAGCAGACTGACCACGCGCGCATCGGCATCAAAGGCACGGTCGCCAATGACGCTGCTGGCGCCGTAGTCCAGATCGAGCACCGGGGTAAAACTCAGGTCAACGCCGCAGGCCCGCAGCTCGGCACCCAGCACGTAACCGCAGGCCGTGGCAGCGGCCGTGGCGCGCATGGCGCCCTCGCCCTCGTTGCCCTGGCCATCCTGGCGCCACAGCTCACCCAAGGCACGCATGGGCGGCAGGTGGGTGAAGCCATCCGTCTTGAAGCGCTGCACGCGACCCCCTTCATGGTCCACGCAAATCAGCAAGTCTGCGCGGATTTTTTTGATGCTGGCGCACAGTTCGGTGAGTTGCTCACGGCTTTCCCAGTTGCGGGCAAACAGGATCAGACCGCCCACCAACGGGTGTTTCAGGCGTTTTTTGTCGGCCTTATTGAGTTGACATCCAGCGATGTCGATGATCAGGGGGGCGTGATAACTCATGTTGTTCTCCTTGTTATAAATGGCTATCAGCCCCTGCCCTGTAACGACCGGGGCCACGCTTACCGATTCACTTCCACCACGCAGAAGCTGGCGGCGTAATCGGTTTCGTCGGTGACGGTGATGTGGGCCCTCAAGTGCCGGGCCTCAAACCAGTCACGCAAAGCACCGTGTAGCAGTATCACCGGCTGACCGCTGGGCAGGTTACCAATCTCACAGCGTCGCCATGTCATCGGCATGGACATGCCCAAGCCGATGGCTTTGGAGAACGCCTCCTTGGCGCTGAACCGGGTGGCCAGGTAACGCACACCCCGCTCGGGCCAGCGCAGGCTGCGTGCTTGCCAGGTGGCAAATTCAGCGTCACTCAGGACTTTTTGGGGGAACCGTTCGCCGTGGCGCGTCAGGCTGGCCTGGATGCGCCGCACGTCGCAAATGTCGGTGCCAATGCCGTAGATCATGGGGCGCCTGCGGTCAAACGGGCAACGGGCTCAGCCCACCATCTCCAGCCGTTCGGCCTGGTGGATGCAGCGCAGATAGTCCCGGATGGTGGCGTCATAGCCCAGCTCCAGCGCATCGGCAATCAGCGCGTGGCCAATTGACACCTCTCGCACGCCCGGCACCTGGTTCAGGAAGGCGGTGAGGTTGTCGCGGTTCAGGTCATGGCCAGCGTTGACGTCCAGGCCCACATCCAGCGCAGCCTGGGCAGCGTGGGCAAATCGCGCCAGTTGCGCCGCCAGGCCGGGGGTGCCCCAGGCGGCGGCGTAGGGCTCGGTGTAGAGCTCGATGCGGTCGGCCCCCACGGCTTTGGCGGCGGCCATGGCCGCTGGTTCGGCATCCATGAACAGGCTCACGCGCAGGCCCCAGGCGTGGGCCTGGTCGATCAGCGGCTTCAAGCGCGCGGCATCGTCAGGAAAGCTCCAGCCGTGGTCGCTGGTGAACTGGCCCTCGCCGTCCGGCACAAACGTGACCTGGTGCACCGGCAGCTTCTGCGCCACCAGCTTGCCCACCACATCCATCAGGTTGTGCAGGGGGTTGCCTTCGATGTTGTACTCACGGTCGGGCCAGGCTTGCAGCAGGTGCGCCAGCTCGGTCACGTCACTGCCGCGGATGTGGCGCTCGTCGGGGCGCGGGTGCACGGTGATGCCGTGGGCACCGGCCTGCAGGCACAAGGTGGCGGCGCGTGTCAGGCTGGGGATGCCCAGGTGACGCGTGTTGCGCACGGTGGCGACTTTGTTGAGGTTGACGGAGAGTGCGGTCGATTTCATAAGTTTTGCAGGTCGATCATGACTTGCCGGGTGCGCAGCGCGCTGACCCCGCAATGGTAATTGAGCAAGGTGCGCAGTTGGGGCTTGAGTTCGCCCGCCACGTCGGCACAGGCGCGCATCAACGTGGTGATGGGCACACGCTCACCCAGCACCTGCTGCAGCGCCGTCCATTGCGCGCCGCTCAAACTGGCACGGTCCATCTCACTGGCCTGGCGCAAACCGCCTTCGGGCACCAGGCTGTAACGCTGCAGCGGCTGCAGCGCCAGCAGCGTCATGGTTTGGGCATCCAGCGTCGGCAGCAGGCCGATTTCGCGCAGCAATAGCAGCTCAAAGGCACGCAAGGCCGCCTCCAGCACCTCGCCGTGTTCGCTGGCAATCACCGCCACCACGTTAGCGTACAGGTCAAACAGCGCCGGGTGCGGGTCTTCACGCGCCAGCAGGTTCAGCAGCAACTCGTTGAGGTAATAGCCCGACATCAACGCATCCCCGGTGGGCATGACGTGGCCGCCTTGCCACTCGGCGGCTTTGAGGGTTTTGATCTCGGCATCGCCGCCAAAAGCCAGGTGCAGCGGTTGCAGCGGCAGCAGGATGGGCCGGAAGCTGGAGCTGGGCCGTTTCACCCCTTTGGCCACCAGCGCCATGCGCCCGTGGTGGCGTGTGAACACCTCCAGGATCAGGCTGGTTTCGCTCCAGTCATACCGGTGCAGCACAAACGCGGGTTCGTCAGAGATGCGTTTGGTGGCCACCGGCACAAACCCCCGAAAGAATCATGGGTATAAATAAACCGTTTTGGTTGCAAAAATAAACACAAAGTACATTTGTGACCGGGTAGTTCACTTTTCAACCAGGAGAGTACATCATGAATGAAGCCACACTTCGGAATCTGGATCGCGCTGCTATGTGGGCCGCTGCGGCCATCAGCCTTGTTCCCCTCGTGCCTTACGCCTTGAGCGGATTAGTCGGATGACCCCCACAGGCTTGGACGGAGCAACAAGGCGGCGCAAGCCGCCTTGTTGTTTTGGGCCGCCAGAAACCGCACAGGCTCACTCATAGCCAAATGAGCGCACCCGCGCTTCGTCGTCGGCCCAGCCCGAGCGCACCTTGACCCACATCTCGATGAACACCTTGCAGTCCAGCAGTTTCTCGAGTTCGACCCGGGTTTCCATGCCGATGCGTTTGATGCGTTCTCCCTTGTCACCAATCACCATGGCCTTGTGGCCGTCACGCTCCACCACGATGGTGGCGGCGATCCGCAGCAGGCGTTTCTGGCCTTTCTTGGCCGGCGGTTCCTCGTCAAACTTGTCGATGATCACCGTCGAGGTGTAGGGCAACTCGTCGCCCGTCAGGCGGAACAACTTTTCGCGCACCATCTCGCTGGCCATGAAACGCTCGCTGCGGTCGGTCAGCTCATCCGCGGCGTACCACCAGGCTTGCTCGGGCAGGTATTTGGCGCAGATGTCGAGCAAGCGCTCAATGTCTTTGGCGTTTTTGGCCGACATCGGCACAAACTCGGTGAAGGCGTGTTTGGCCTGCATGTCTTGCAACCAGGGCGCGATGTCGCCACGGCGGTGCACGTTGTCGAGTTTGTTGGCGATCAAGAGCGTCGGAATGTTCTTGCCCAGCAGCGCCAGCACGCGCGCATCCGCCGGTGTGAAGCTGCCTGCCTCGACCACAAACAGGATCAGGTCCACATCGGCCACCGCACCCACCACCGTCTTGTTGAGCGATTTGTTCAACGCGTTGCCGTGGATGGTCTGGAAACCGGGGGTGTCAACAAACACAAACTGCGTCGGCCCCACGGTGTGCATGCCGGTGATGCGGTGGCGCGTGGTTTGCGCCTTGCGCGAGGTGATGCTGATCTTTTGCCCCACCAGCGCATTGAGCAGGGTCGACTTGCCCACATTGGGTTTGCCGACGATGGCGATCAGGCCGCAGCGCTGACCCGCCACCGGCGTCTCCACCGGCCCGGCCGGGCGCATGTTGCGGTGCAGACCTGCCAGCATGGCTTCGACGTCCGTTGGGCCTGTCGCCTCCGTGTTGTCGGCGTCCTTAGCGATTTTTTGGGTTGTGGTCATGGTAGCCCTTTAACTTTCAGTGTTTGCAACATGGCGGTGGCGGCGGCTTGTTCGGCTGCCCGGCGCGAGCCGCCCTGGCCGCGCGCGATGAGCTTCAGATCAGGGATCTCGCAATCCACTTCAAATGTCTGCTTGTGAGCGGCGCCCAGCGTGGCGACCACCTTGTAACCGGGCACTTTCATGCGCCGGGCCTGCAACCATTCCTGCAACTCGGTCTTGGGGTCTTTGCCCATGGCGGCCATGGCCGGGTTGATGTCCAGCGTGGCGTACAGCCGGTTCACCAGCGCCTGCGCCGCAACAAAACCGCCGTCGAGGTAGGCCGCACCAATCACCGCCTCCAGCGCGTCGGCCAGGATGGACGGTCGCTTTTGGCCGCCAGAGCGCAACTCGCCCTCGCCCAGCCGGATCACATCAGGCAGGCCCAGCTTCACCGCCAGCGGATGCAAAGCTTCCTGGCGTACCAGCCCGGCCCGCACCCGCGACAAATCGCCCTCAGGCAACGCACTCAAGCGGTTGTAGAGCAGGTCGGCCACACACAGACCCAGCACCGAGTCGCCCAGAAACTCCAGGCGTTCGTTGTGGTCGGCCGAAAAGCTGCGGTGGGTGATGGCCTGCGTCAGCAGGCTGAGGTCGGCAAAGGTGTACTGCAGCCGCTGTTGCAGCGCGGCCAGGCCCGCGCTCAAGGCGTCACCTGTGGCATCAGGTTATTTGGAACGACCGGCATATTTCATCGTCAGGTAGGCCGGGCCGGCCAGGTGGATCTCGCGCTGATAAGCGAAGCTGACCACCACCTTCTCGTTCTCTTTCGTGACCTCGATGTCTCTGGCGGTGATGGAGCTGATGTTGTCAATGGCTGCGGCGCGGTCAAAAATGCTACGCACTTCCACCACGGTGCTGCCATCCGAGGCCTTTTGGGCGGCTTTGAGCACGGCCTGGTACTCAATGACCGTCGGGATGACCTGCGCCACGACCACGCCCGTCACCGCCAGCACGCCACCCACAAACAGAAAGCCAAGCAGAGAAAACCCATGTTGACCCGATTTGCCCGCGCGCACGATGGAAGCCATAAAAGTCTCCTGATCAGTTGAAAGAGCCGATGCGCTTGAGGTTACCAAAGTTCATCCAGACAAAAAATGCCTTGCCAACGATGTTTTTCTCCGGCACAAACCCCCAATAACGCGAATCGAGCGAATTGTCGCGGTTGTCGCCCATCATGAAATAGTGACCCGCAGGCACCTTGCACACCACGCCTTCCACGCTGTACTGGCAATTGGCCTTGAACTGGAATTCGTCGGCACCTGGGACAAACGCCGGTCGGCTGTCGTCGTTGAGCACCCGGTGCTTGGCGGTGCCCAGCGTTTCTTCAAACTGCTTGAAGTAGCGCATGCTGTCTTCGTCAAAAAACTCGGGCAGCGCGTCGGTAGGCAGCGGCTTGCCATTGACGGTGAGGCGCTTGTTCAGGTAAGCCACCTCGTCGCCGGGCACGCCGATCACGCGTTTGATGTAGTCCAGGCTGGGTTTGGGCGGGTAACGGAACACCATCACGTCGCCACGCTGCGGCGCGTTGCCTTCGGTGATCTTGGTGTTGAGCACCGGCAGGCGCAAACCGTATTCAAATTTGTTGACCAGAATCAGGTCCCCCACCAGCAGGGTCGGGATCATGGAGCCCGAAGGAATCTTGAACGGCTCAAACAAAAACGAGCGCAGGATGAAGACACCAATGATCACCGGGAACAGCCCGGCCGTCCAATCCAGCCACCAGGGCTGTGCCAGCAGGCGGTGCTTGGCCTCGGCCAGGTTGTCATCCACCTGGCTGATGCCGAGTTTGCCCAGCTCGGCGTTGCGCTGTAGCGTTTGTGCTTCCAACTCGGCGGCGGCTTTTTGGCGCTGCGGCAGAAAGTAAAACCGCTCGGCCAGCCAATAAGCGCCGGTAATCACCGAGGCCAGAAACAGCAGCAAGGCAAAGTTGCCTTCCACCAGCCCCACGTACCAGGCGCCGATATAGGCCACAAACGCGGCCAGCACCACCGAGGTGAGGGCCTGCATCACGCGTCCACCTTCAAAATGGCCAGGAAAGCCTCTTGCGGCACCTCGACCGAACCAATTTGTTTCATGCGTTTTTTGCCTTCTTTTTGTTTCTCAAGCAGCTTGCGTTTGCGGGAAATGTCGCCGCCATAACATTTGGCGATCACGTTTTTGCGCAGCGCCTTGATGGTTTCGCGGGCGATCACATTGGCGCCGATGGCGGCCTGGATCGCCACGTCGTACATCTGGCGCGAGATCACTTCCCGCATCTTGCCCACCACGGCGCGACCGCGGTACTGCGACTGGCTGCGGTGCACGATGATGGACAACGCATCCACCTTCTCGCCGTTGAGCAGGATGTCGACCTTGACCACATCGGCGGTGCGGTACTCCTTGAACTCGTAGTCCATCGAGGCGTAACCGCGCGAGACACTCTTGAGCTTGTCAAAGAAGTCCATCACGATCTCACCGAGCGGCATCTCGTAGGTCAAGACCACCTGGCGGCCTTTGTAGGCCATGTTCATCTGCACACCACGTTTCTGGTTGGCCAGAGTCATCACCGGGCCCACGTACTCCTGCGGCATGTAGAGGTGCACGGTGACGATGGGTTCGCGAATTTCCTCCAGGCGGCCCTGATCGGGCATCTTGGACGGGTTTTCGACCATCTTGACCGTGCCATCGGCCTGCACCACCTGGTAGACCACGCTGGGCGCGGTGGTGATCAGGTCCTGATCAAACTCGCGCTCCAGGCGCTCTTGCACAATTTCCATGTGCAACAAGCCCAAAAAGCCGCAGCGGAAGCCAAACCCGAGTGCTTGGGACACCTCGGGTTCGTAATGCAGCGAGGCGTCGTTGAGTTTGAGTTTCTCCAGACTATCGCGCAGGCCTTCGTATTGGTTCGCTTCGGTCGGGTACAGACCGGCAAACACCTGCGGCTGGATCTCCTTGAAACCGGGCAACGGCTCGGTGGCGGTCGCTGCGGCGCCACCGGTGCCGGGGCGAATCAGGGTGATGGTGTCACCGACCTTGGCCGCTTGCAACTCGCGGATGCCGGCAATGATGTAACCCACCTCGCCTGCCTCCAACGCCTCGCGCGGCTGGTTGGCTGGGGTGAACACACCCAGGCTGTCGGCGTTGTAGGTGGTGCCGGTGGCCATCATCTTGATTTTTTCGCCTTTGGCCAGGCGGCCATCGACCACCCGCACCAGCATCACCACACCCACATAACTGTCAAACCAGCTGTCGATGATCATGGCGCGCAAAGCGGCGTCAGGATTGCCTTTGGGTGCGGGCACACGGGCCACCACCGCCTCCAGAATGTCGTCAATGCCCAGGCCGGTTTTGGCCGAGCAGACGATCGCATCGGCAGCGTCAATGCCAATCACATCTTCAATTTCCGAGCGGGCGTTGTCCGGATCGGCATTGGGTAAGTCGATCTTGTTGAGCACCGGCACCACTTCCACACCCAGGTCGAGCGCGGTGTAGCAGTTGGCCACGGTTTGCGCCTCCACCCCCTGGCTGGCGTCCACCACCAGCAGCGCGCCTTCACAGGCCGACAGCGAACGGCTCACCTCGTAGGAAAAGTCCACGTGGCCGGGGGTGTCGATCAGGTTCAGGTTGTAGGTCTTGCCGTCCTTGGCCTTGTACTGCAGGGCCGCCGTCTGCGCCTTGATGGTGATGCCGCGCTCTTTCTCGATGTCCATCGAGTCCAGCACCTGGGCTTCCATCTCGCGCTCCTGCAGGCCACCGCAGCGCTGGATCAGCCGGTCGGCCAGCGTGGACTTGCCATGGTCAATATGGGCAATGATCGAAAAGTTTCGGATGTGATTCATTCGGAGAAACCGACAAGGTGAGTGATGGGCGCGTGAACAGAAAAAAGGGCGCGGTCATGTGCGACGCGCCCTGGTCCAACCCTTAAATGGCCACGGATAAAGCTGGAGCCGTATTGTAAGTAAAAAGACAAGCGCCCTGCCAAGGCCCGGCCGCTGCTAAGCGGCACACCTTGCGGGCGGTCTTTTCACAGCTTGTCCACAAGGTGTGCATCGGATATCCACATCATTTCATGGGGCGGATCACGGTGTATTGCGACCATTCACCACGGCGGAACAACACATTGAGCGGCTTGCTCTTGTCCAGCTTGGTCAGCACAGCCTCCAACTCCTGCACATTGGCCACTGCGACATTGGCCACGGCCACAATGACGTCACCTTCGCGCAAACCGGCCCGCGCAGCGGCATCCGCAGCGTTTTCGACCCGCACACCGCCTTTGACCCCCATCTCCTTGCGGGCTGCGTCGGTCAGGTCAGCCACCACCAGGCCAATGCTCTGGGCGGCGGTGGTTTTCTGCGGCTTGGCGGGTTTGGCCGTGGGTTTGGCCACAGGTTTGTCGGGCTCGATCTCGGCAATCACCACACTGATGTCTTTGGTGGCGCCGCGGCGAAACACAGTGAGTGTGCTCTTGGTGCCGGGTTTGGTGTTGCCCACCATGCGCGGCAGGTCAGACGATTTGTCCACCGGTTTGCCATCAAACTTGATGATGATGTCACCCGCTTCTACGCCTGCCTTGTCGGCTGGGGCCCCAGCCTCCACCGCGCGCACAAACGCGCCCTGCGGCTTGCCCAGGCCGATGGATTCGGCCACTTCCTTGGACACCTGGTCGATCTGCACACCAATGCGGCCGCGCGTGACCTTGCCGGTAGCGCGCAATTGCTCGCTGACGCGCACCGCCTCGTCCATCGGGATCGAGAACGAAATGCCCATGGAGCCGCCCGAGCGCGAGTAAATCTGGCTGTTGATGCCCACCACCTCGCCGCGCATGTTGATCAGCGGGCCACCCGAGTTGCCGGGGTTGATCGCCACGTCGGTCTGGATGAAGGGCAGATAGTCACCGGTGTCACGCTGCTTGGCACTCACAATGCCGGCCGTCACGGTGTTTTCCAGCCCGAACGGCGAGCCAATGGCCACCACCCACTCGCCCACCCGCAGGCGGTTGACATCCCCCACCTTGACGGCGGGCAGGTTGGCCGCCTCGATCTTGACCACCGCCACATCGCTGCGTTTGTCGGCGCCAATGATCTTGGCCTTGAATTCACGCTTGTCGGTCAGGGTTACCAAGACCTCGTCGGCGCCCTCGATCACATGGGCGTTGGTCATGATCATGCCGTCGGTCGACAGGATGAAGCCAGAACCCACACCGCGCGGCTTGTCCTCGTCACGCGGTTGCGGGTGGTTGCGCGGCGGTGTTTGGCGCGGGATGTTGGGCATGGGCAGCCCAAAACGGCGGAAGAACTCGAGCATGTCTTCGTCCAGTTGCGGTGCCCCTTCCGGCGCGGCGCTGACTTTTTCAACCGTTCGGATGTTCACCACCGACGGGCTGACCTGCTCCACCAGATCCGCAAAATCAGGCAGGCTGGCCGACTGCGCCCAAGCGGCCGAGGCGGGCACCAGGGCCGTGACGGCGGTGAGCACCAACACGCCGCTGAGGGCGCTGGCAACCAGCTGCTTGCAATTAAATCGAATCATGTCTGACCTTTCCTGTGAACAAAATAAAAGGCATATGAAGGCTTAGCGCTTTCTCTCAAGTGCCTGCACAAAGGCCGCCAGGGTCTGCGGCGGCACCTCACCCACCGCCGTGACCCACCACGACCCCAGTTGGCGCATACGCAAACTGGTCGCCCCCATGGAGACCAGGTGGTGCGACTGCAAGCGGCCATGGCGCTGGGGATCGAACAGCTCGATGAACAGCGAGACCGAGGCCAAGCCATCCGAATAAACACACTGCAAAGGCGGGTTGGCCGCACTGGCGCCGCCTTCCAGCCGCTTGTAACAACGCACGGGTGCAAAACCCGGCACCGGTGTTGCCATCAGCCAGCCTTCGGCCTCGGCCGTGGTTTTGACCAGCGTCGGGCTGATCACCCGGTAGCCCTGGGTGTTGTCCATCAACGCTGTGAGCTTGGCCATGGCCACCGGCGCGTCCAGCTGCAACTCCGAGAACGCCGCCTGCTCCAGCACGTTGCCAACGGGGTCCAGGGTTTGCAGCTTGACCATCAGACCGGTTTTTTGTTCGGTCCAGATTTGGTAGCCAAAACGCAGCAGGTCCAGCGGCATCAGCTGCACGATATCGGCTTCGAACCCGGCCACCCGGCCTTGCCCCACTGATCGCAGTCGGTAAAAGTGGCTCACGGCGGCATCAGCGCGGTTCAGCAGGTTGGGAAACAGTCCCAGCGCCTCACGGGTTTCGTGGATCACGGTGCGGCTGCCCGGCAAAAACGTGACCACTTCGTCGTTGCGCCGAAAGGTGGTGCGCGCCGTGCCGGTGAGGGACTCCACCCGCTCCATCTGCCTGTCACCGTTGCCCACGTGCCAGATGCGCGAGGTGGACATGTCGCTGCCGGTGGTGACCACAAATGTGCCCATGTAAGCGCGCGCGCGCGGTGCCTCATGCAGGCGCATCAGCCAGCGCGCCACACCGGTGGTTTCATCTGACGACTCAGGCGTCGGGGCTGGCGCGGGCTGCGCCCAAACGCTGCCGTGGGCCAGCCAGCCCGACACACACAACACAAGACTGACCAGAAATTTCAACGCTTGCCCTCGTCAAACGTGGCGTTGCGCAAAAAGCCCGAGGGCATCTGCAAAACGCTGGCGCCCCCCATCTGGCGGTGCGCTGCCAGCAAGGCATCAAGCTGCGGGTCACGCAGCATCTGCGGTGACGGGGTGTCGCCCGCCACCAGCGTTGCCGGTGCGGACGCTGGCGCGGCGGTGACAGGCGGCTTAGGCAACTGCGCCAACTGGGTGTTGCCAGCGTCACCCGATCCAAGCATGGCCACGCCCTGCCAGGCCAGCCCAATCACCATCGTGATCGACGCCAGACCCACTACCCGTTTCCACCAACGATCATTGGCAACAGCAACCATGGTGTTTTTTTGCACGTCAGAACGCACCGGTATGGGGCTGACAGCGACCTCTTGAATCGTTTCTTCCGCCAGCCGGGCGCGCAGCCGGGTGACAAACGCCGGGTCATGCGCGCGCACCGGAGCGCCCGAGGATCGCATGACTTCCCCGACCAGATGGTAGGTGTCCCAGGTAACTCGGTCCTCTGGCGCGTCGGCGAGGTGCGCCACAACACGGGCAAACTCGTCCCCGTGGAGTTGCCCGTCCACCAAGGCAGACACCAGTTCACTACGTTCCCGCAATTGATCAGACATGACTCGACTTGCCCTTGTAATGTTCAAACCATCCAAACCACACCATCCACCCATGCCTCACCAGCGTTTGCCGGTCTGGCGCTCCAGCATCGGCCGAACCTTGGCCGAGATGGCCTCGCGCGCCCGGAAAATCCGTGAACGCACGGTCCCAATCGGGCACGCCATCAACTGCGCAATGTCCTCGTAGGTCATCCCTTCCATCTCGCGCAACGTGATCGCCTGCCGCAAATCGTCGGGCAACCCCGCCAACACCTCGCCCACGGCCTGACCGATTTCCTTGGCGGCCAGCACCGACTCGGGGGTTTCGTCCGTGCTTGGTTCGTTCTTGGAACGAAAAGTTTCATCGTCATCGTCTTTGGATGCGAGGGCACTGTCGGACACCGTGCGGTCCCGTTTGAGTTCCAGCAGGAATTTTTTGGCGGTGTTGACCGCGATGCGGTACAGCCAGGTGTAAAACTGCGCGTCACCGCGGAACTGGTGCAGCGCCCGGTAAGCATTGATGAAGGTTTCCTGGGCAATGTCTTCCACCAGGTCCACGTCGCGCACCATGCGGCTGATCAGGCGTTCGACCCGGCGCTGGTATTTGATCACCAGCAACTCAAACGCCCGCTGATCCCCCGCCACGGTGCGCTGGACCAGCATGGCGTCGCTGTTGGGGTCAGCGGGTCCGAGCGGTTCTGACGGCGGCGTCGGGTCGGTCATGGCGCCACCCAGCCGGGGTCGGTGACTGTTGCGGGCGGCTTGGGGCCAAACACGGCACGCCGACAGGGCAACCAACGCCCCGGCGCCCGGCGCTGCTCCAGCCACACCCACAGACTGGGTGCACCGTCGGCCTGCAGGCGCAACAACAGCGCCGTTTGACTGTCCAGCGTCATGCTGAGGGCCACCGGATACGGTTCACCACCCTCACCCGCCCAGATCCACAACTGGCCATCCCAAGTCAACGAGCCGGTAGGAAAACGCCACCAGAGACGCACTGCCGCCAAGGCACAGACCAGCCACAACAACCCCGCTGCGGCATGGCGCATCGCGATGGCATCGTCATGCTGTACCCAGGCGACCAGCACGCCAGCACCCAGCACCAGCAGCCCGGCCAGCAGACCCGCGTGAAAACGGCAACGCCCCACCGGGTAAGTGACCGCTGGGGCGCTGTGCATGCCAAAAATGGACTGAAAGGGGTCGAGACCCGCGATCAGACGCGGTCAAGGTGCCCGCTTGAAAACCAGTGAGCCGTTGGTACCACCAAAGCCAAAGTTGTTCTTGATGGCCACGTCGATCTTCATGTCACGCGCCGCGTTGGCGCAGTAATCCAGGTCGCAATCGGGGTCCTGGTTGAAGATGTTCATGGTGGGCGGGCTCTTCTGGTGGTACAGCGCCAGCACCGTCACCACCGATTCCAGACCCCCTGCACCACCGAGCAAATGGCCGGTCATGGACTTGGTTGAATTCACCACGGTCTTGTAGGCGTGATCACCCAGCGCCGCCTTGATGGCGTTGGATTCGTTGGTGTCACCCAGTGGGGTGGACGTGCCATGGGCGTTGACGTAGTCAATTTGGTCAGCGTTCACACCTGCGTTTTGCATGGCGCTGACCATGGCGCGGCGCGGGCCATCCATGTTGGGCGCGGTCATGTGGCCGGCGTCCGCACTCATGCCAAAACCTGCCAGTTCGGCGTAAATCTTGGCGCCACGGGCTTTGGCGTGTTCGTACTCTTCCAGCACCATCACGCCCGCACCTTCGCCCAGCACAAACCCGTCGCGATCGCGGTCCCAAGGGCGCGAAGCGGTGGTTGGGTCATCGTTGCGGGTGCTCAGCGCGCGCATGGAGGCAAAGCCACCTAAGCCCAGCGGGGAAATAGAGGCCTCAGCCCCCCCGGCCACCACCACATCGGCGTCACCGTATTCGATCATGCGACCGGCCTGGCCAATGCAGTGCAGGCCGGTGGTGCAGGCGGTGACGATGGCCAGGTTCGGGCCCTTGAAGCCGCAGCGGATCGACACGTGCCCGGCAATCATGTTGACGATGGTGGACGGCACAAAAAACGGCGAGATACGCCGCGCGCCACGCTGCATGTACTCGGCATGCATGCTCTCGATCATCGGCAAACCGCCGATGCCGGAACCAATCACGCAGCCGATGCGGGTAGCCAATTCCTCGCTCAGGGCGTCGCCGGTCGGCAGGCCTGAGTCGGCCACAGCCTGCGCGGCCGCAGCGATGCCGTAGTGGATGAAACTGTCCATGGTGCGCGCTTCTTTCGCGCTCATATAGGCCTCAACATCAAACCCCTTGACCTCACCCGCGATTTTGGCGCTGAAGGTGGCAGGGTCGAATTTGGTGATCAGGCCAATGCCCGACTGACCGGCCAGCAGGTTGGCCCAAGCGGTGTCAACCGTGTTTCCCACGGGACTGATACAACCTAAACCGGTAACAACGACGCGACGACGGGACATATGGATTTAGCAGTCAGTGGTTCGTCTGTAAAAAGCCCGATGCCTTGTGCAGGCATCAGGCTATGAAACTTGTGGCGACCGAGGTGTTTGGGCAGCAGCGCTCAGACCCCGGCGGCGGTGGCAGCGCCAAACAGCGCTGCCTGATCGCGACATTACGCCTTCTTGTGCGTCATCGCGTAGTCGATCGCGTTTTGCACCGTGGTGATTTTTTCAGCATCTTCGTCGGGAATTTCAATGCCGAACTCATCTTCGAGTGCCATCACCAATTCAACCGTGTCGAGGGAATCGGCACCCAGATCAGCCACGAAAGCTTTTTCGTTGGTGACTTGTGACTCTTCCACACCGAGTTGTTCGGCAATGATTTTTTTAACGCGTGCTTCAATATCGCTCATGAGTTCCCTCAAAGGGTTGTGAAAAGATCCGTCATTTTAGCCGGACGGACATTGCGGCTGGATTACGCTGATTTAAACACCGATCACACCATGAACATGCCACCGTTGACATGTAACTCCTGCCCCGTCACATAAGACGCCTGCGGCGAGGCCAGATAAGCCACCGCATGCGCGATGTCAGCGGGCTTGCCCAGGTGACCCAGCGGAATCTGCCCCAGCAGCGCCTTGTGCTGCTCCGCAGGCAGGCTGGCGGTCATGTCGGTTTCGATGAAGCCGGGGGCGATGCAGTTGACCGTGATGTTGCGCGAGCCCAGTTCACGTGCCAGCGCCCGTGTCATGCCTGCCACGCCCGCCTTGGCCGCAGCGTAGTTGGCCTGACCGGGGTTGCCGGACGCGCCGACCACCGAGGTGATGCTGATGATGCGGCCATAACGCTGCTTCATCATGGTGCGCATCACGGCGCGGCTCATGCGGAAGACGGCTTTGAGGTTGGTGTCCAGCACCGCGTCCCACTCGTCGTCTTTCATGCGCATGGCGAGGTTGTCGCGGGTGATCCCGGCGTTGTTGACCAGAATCTGCAGGCCGCCATGTTCCTTGACGATGGCATCAATCAACGCATCCACGCCTGGGGCGTCGTTGACGTTGAGCGTTTGGCCGCTACAGCCCTCAAAAGCCGCCAGCGCCTCACTGATCTTGGCGGCGCCGTCGTCGGTGGTGGCGGTGCCAATCACCTTGAGGCCTTGCTGCGCCAGTTGCAACGCGATTGCCGCACCAATGCCGCGCGAGGCGCCGGTCACCAGGGCCACTTGGCCCGCAAATGTCAATTCACTCATGAGTTCACGCTTCCAGAAGACTTGTTTTGACCTCAGCCAGGCTGGCCGCATCAAACAGCGCCAGCCCTTGCATGTCGGCGGCGATGCGTTTGGTCATGCCCGCCAGGACTTTGCCCGGGCCGCATTCCACCAGCGTCGACAGGCCACGCGCCTGCAGCGCCTGCACACATTCCACCCAGCGCACCGGGCCGAAAGCCTGGCGCACCAGCGCGTCGCGGATGCGCACCGGATCTTGCTCCACCGACACGTCGATGTTGTTGATCACCGGGATTTGCGGCACGGCAAATTCGGTGGCGTCGAGCTGATCCTTGAGTTTGACCGCGGCGGGTTTCATCAGGCTGGAGTGGAACGGTGCCGACACCGGCAGCGGCAAGGCGCGCTTGGCGCCCTGGGCCTTGAGTGCCACACACGCCTGCTCGACCGCCGCCTTGGAGCCCGCAATCACCGTCTGACCGGGGTCGTTGAAATTGACGGCTTCCACCACTTCAGCAGAATTTTCACCAAAAGTCTCCGTCACTTCAGCGCAGATCGCGATCACTTTGAGAGCGTCCATCCCCAGAATAGCGGCCATGGCGCCCATGCCCACCGGCACCGCTTCCTGCATGGCTGCGGCGCGAAAACGCACCAGCGGTGCCGCTTGCGCCAGCGTCAGCACACCCGACGCCACCAGCGCCGAATACTCGCCCAGCGAATGTCCGGCCACCGCAGCGGGCGCCACACCCACCTCAGTCATCCAGACGCGGTACGCCGCCACACCCGCCACCAGCATCACCGGCTGGGTGTTGGTGGTGAGCGCCAGCGCTTCCTTGGGACCGTTCTTGATCAGCGCACCGATGTCTTCGTTCAAGGCGTCAGACGCCTCGGCCACGGCGGCCAGCACCTGCGGATGATCGCCCCAGCCGTCCAACATCCCCACCGACTGCGAACCCTGGCCCGGAAATACAAAAGCAAATGGTTTCATAAGCGTCACGGAATCGTTTTGAGAAAACAGGAAAAATGCGTTTAGCCCTTTTTCAATGAGGGCAAGCAACTACATTTTTAATAACACCGAGCCCCACGTGAAGCCCCCGCCAACCCCCTCCAGCAGCACCGTCTGGCCCGGCTTGATCTGGCCTGCGCGCACTGCGGTGTCGAGCGCCAACGGAATCGATGCGGCCGAAGTGTTGCCATGCTGATCCACAGTAACCACCACCTTGTCCGGCGACAGTTTCAGCTTGCGCGCGGTGCTTTGCATGATGCGGATGTTGGCCTGATGCGGCACCAGCCAATCAATGTCGGCCGACGTTTTGCCCGCTTTGGCCAACACCGCACGCGCGGTTTCGTCCAACACATGCACCGCCAGCTTGAACACCGCCTGACCATCCATACGCAACAGCGGCAAACCCGTCACCTGCCCGCCCGACACATGGCCCGGCACACACAAGATGTCGCTGTATTTGCCATCAGCGTGGATGTCGGTGGCCAGAATGCCCGGCTCGGTGGATGCCTCCAGCACCACAGCCCCTGCGCCGTCGCCAAACAGGACGCAGGTGGTGCGGTCATTGAAATCAAGAAGGCGGGAAAATATCTCTGCCCCCACCACCAGCGCCTTGGTGGCCGAGCCCGCCTTGATCATGGCGTCGGCCACCGTCAGGGCGTAAATAAAGCCACTGCACACGGCTTGCACGTCAAACGCCGCGCCGCCTTGCGCGCCCAATTTGCGTTGCAAGATCGTCGCCGTCGATGGGAACACCATGTCAGGTGTCGAGGTGCCCACAATGATGAGATCAATGTCCTGCGCCTGGAGGCCCGCAGCCTCCAGCGCGCGCTGGCAAGCGTGCAACGCCAAATCACTGCAGGCCATGTCGGCATCGGCAAAGTGGCGGGCGCGAATGCCGGTGCGCTCCACAATCCACTCGTCGCTGGACTCAACGCCTTGTGCCGCCAATTGGCTGACCAGATCTGCGTTGGTGAGGCGGTTCGGTGGCAAATAGCTGCCAGTGCCGGTGATACGTGCGTAAGTGTTCATAAATCAGACCAATACGGCGGCTTCTTTTGTCAAGTTGCTTTCAGCCGGTGCCAGCAATGGCGCCGCATGGGCAATGCGCACCCGAACCCGCTCCAACAAATCATTTCGGGCCGCATCATACGCCCGCGCCAGCGCGAAACCAAACGCCAGCTCATCGGCCGAGCCATGGCTCTTGAACACCAGACCGCGCAAGCCCAACAGTGCACCACCGTTGTAACGGCGATGGTCCATGCGCTTTTTAAGCGCCGATATCACCGGGTAAGCAATCAAGGCCGCCAGTTTGGTGAAGATGTTGCGTGAAAACTCTTTGCGCAAGAAATCCACAATCATCCCGGCCAGGCCTTCGCTGGCCTTCAGCGCCACATTGCCCACAAAACCGTCACAGACCACGATGTCGGCCGTGCCCTTGAAAATATCGTTGCCCTCCACATTGCCGTAGAAGTTGAGATCGCCTGTTTTGGAAGCCGCCCGCAACAATTCACCGGTTTTTTTGATGACTTCGTTGCCCTTGATGGCTTCCTCGCCGATATTGAGCAAGCCCACAGTCGGGTTTTCGTTGCCACTGAGCACCGACACCAGCGCCGAGCCCATCACCGCAAACTGCACCAGATGTTCGGCCGTGCAATCCACATTGGCCCCCATGTCCAGCACTGTCGTGCCCAAGCCTTTTGCATTGGGAATCTGACCGGCGATGGCCGGGCGGTCGATGCCTTCCAGGGTTTTCAGGACGTAGCGCGAGATCGCCATCAGGGCACCCGTGTTCCCAGCCGACACCACCGCCTGGGCCGCGCCGTTTTTCACCTGGGTGATGGCCACCCGCATGGTCGAGTCTTTTTTGCGGCGCAGGGCCACTTCCAGCGGATCGTCCATGGTGACCACCTCACGGGCCAGCACCACGGTGGCACGCGGATGGGCATACCCTTTCATGCTGTCCGGCAACCCCACCACAATCAACCGGGCTTCGGGGTGCTGCTCCAAAAAACGAGTACAGGCGGGCAAAGTGATGCGGGGCCCGTGGTCGCCCCCCATGCAGTCAACAGCGATAGTGATCATGAATAGCTACAAACAGCAAGCGTCAAAACAAACCAACGGAACCCACCCCACCCACATTGAGCCACAAAAGCAAAGGCCCGAGGCTACACGCTTAGGTAGCCCCGGGCCTTGGGTGTTTGGACTGAATTAGGCTTCAGACTTGGTCTTGAGCACCTTGCGACCACGGTAAAAACCGGTCGGGCTGATGTGGTGACGCAGGTGGGTTTCACCGGTGGTGGCTTCCACGGCGATTCCGGGAACAACCAAAGCGTTGTGTGAACGGTGCATACCGCGTTTGGAAGGTGACTTCTTGTTTTGTTGGACGGCCATGTTCCGCTCCTAAATACTGTAAGCCACCTGCAATCAGGCAGCTTTGGGTTGGTGGGATGCGCGCAGCTCTTTTGCGCAAAAGCTAAAGAGTATAACCCAAGCAACAGCGCCGGGCTAGTCGGCTCAATCCTTGGCTTTGAGCTGCGCCAACACAGCAAACGGATTGGGCTTTTCCACCGGGGCGTCAAAATCCTCGTCCACGGCCACCATCTTGACGTTGACCGGGCAGGTGTCATGGCGCGGCACCAGGGGCAGGGCCAGCAGCACCTCGTCTTCAATCAGCGCTGCCAAGTCAAATTCGCGACTGGTGACCAGCAAGTCTTCCTCACAGTCGTCGTCCTGCGCCTCGGCGACCGCTTCGCTCTCGACAAACCGGAACTCGCGCTCAAGCTGCACCGCGACATCGACCGGCTCCAGACAACGCTGACAGGTTTGCGGCAACGTGGTAGCCACCGTCAGCCGCAACCACGCAGCGGATTCCCCGGCGGCATCGGGCCGGAGTTCGGTCAATGCCGTCCAATGCAAGGGATTTTCAGCTGCCAGGCCTTTGGACTCAGCCATCAAACGCTCATAATTTGAGAGCGTTTCACGCCCGTCCAGATGCAGACTTGCCTGCGCTGCGTGTTTGACGTCGAGGTGAGGTGGGTGGGTGTGTTCGATCATGCCCAGCAGTGTAAGAGAATCACGGCATGTCATCACAACACCACCGCCCCCTGATCCTGGCCTCCACGTCGGTTTATCGCCGCCGCCTGCTGGAGCGCTTGCGTCTGCCTTTTAGCGTCGTCGCCTCGGACGTCGATGAGACCCCTTTGCCCGGAGAAACCCCAGAAACTTTGGCCTGTCGCCTGGCACTGGCCAAGGCGCAGTCGGTGGCACAGGCGCATCCAGGCGCGGTGGTGATTGGCTCGGACCAGGTGGCAGACCTGGACGGTCAGGCGCTGGGCAAACCGGGCAACCACGCCCGGGCCGTTCACCAATTACAAACCATGCGCGGCAAAACCGTGATTTTTCAGACAGCGGTGGCCGTGGTTTGCCTGGAGACCGGCTTTGCCCAAACCGAGTTGGCTCAGGTCAAAGTGAAGTTTCGTGACCTGAGCGACGCACAGATTGAAGCCTACCTGCTGGCAGAAACCCCTTATGACTGCGCCGGCAGCGCCAAAAGTGAGGGCTTGGGCATTGCCTTGCTGGAACGCATCGACAACGACGACCCGACCGCGCTGATCGGCCTGCCGCTGATCCGCACCTGCCGCCTGATCGAAGCCGCTGGCATCGAGGTGATCACAGCATGAGCCATGCCGCCTCACCCCACAAAGGCAGCCTGTACCTGGTGCCCGCGCCGCTGGACTTTGGTTGCGACGAGACGCCGGATTTACAAGCCACGCTGCCCCTGGGCACCCTGCAGGCAGCCGCCGGGCTGCGCCACTGGGTGTGTGAAAACGCCAAATCGGCCCGCGCCTACCTCAAACGCATCCACGAGGTGACGCCGCTGTGCTGCAGCCTCCAGGAGATGCAACTGACGGAATTGCCGCGTGAGGTGCACAAAAAAGGCGACCACCAAGGCAACTTTGACGCCCGCCACTTGCTGCAACCCGCGCTGGACGGGCAAAACCTGGGCCTGATCAGCGAAGCGGGCATGCCCGCCATCGCCGACCCGGGCTCGTCGGTGGTGCGAGCCGCGCATGAGTTGGGCATCACGGTCAAGCCGCTGGTGGGGCCGGTGTCGCTGCTGCTGGCGCTGGCGGCCAGTGGGCTCAACGGGCAAAACTTCGCGTTTGTCGGTTACCTGCCGCAAGACGCGGCCGAGCGCGCTGTGCGCATCCGCGAGCTGGAATCGCTGGCGCTGCGCAGCGGGCAAACCCAGTTGTTCATCGAGACGCCTTACCGCAATCAGGCCATGTTGCAGTCTTTGCTGCACACTTTGCAGCAAAACACCCGCCTGGCCATTGGCTCAGGACTCACCTTGGCCCGAGCTCAGTTGCACAGCGACAGTGTGAAAAACTGGAAGAAAAAAACCAGCCCGCTGGACAACGCCACCCCTGCCGTGTTCGCTCTCGGGCGCTGATGCCAAGTCCATCGCCATCCGCTGTTGCAACGCAAGGCGAGGTCAGCGCACCACCGCCGGGGTTTTGGCGGCCTGCACGGCCGCCTCGCCCACCGCCGCGCCAAAACGCTTGACAAGACGCTCGGCGACATTGTCACGGCGGGTGTAGTCGATGATTTCCTCGGCTTTCACCACCTCGCGCGCCACAAAGTCGACGCTGCCCAAGGCGTCTGCCAGGCCCAGTTCAATCGCTTGCTGGCCGCTCCAGAACAAGCCGCTGAAGGTCTCCGGGGTTTCTTTCAGCCGCTCACCGCGCCCGGCCTTGACCGCATCGATGAACTGCTGGTGAATCTGGTTGAGCAGGGTCTGGGCGTAGGCGCGCTGCGGCTCGGTCTGCGGGCTGAACGGGTCCAAAAAGCCTTTGTTCTCACCGGCGGTCATCAGGCGCCGCTCCACACCCAGCTTCTCCATCAAGCCGGTAAAGCCAAAGCCATCCATCAGCACGCCAATGCTGCCCACAATGCTGGCCTTGTCGACGTAAATACTGTCGGCCGAGACGGCGATGTAATACGCCGCTGACGCACACGATTCTTCCACCACCGCATAGACCGGCTTCTGGTGCAGCGCCTTGAGCCGACGGATTTCGTCATTGATGATGCCAGCCTGCACCGGGCTACCCCCGGGCGAGTTGATCAGCAACACCACGGCTTGCGCGCCAGCGTCGTCAAACGCCGTGCGCACGGATGAGAGCACCAGTTCGGCACTGGCTTCGGTGCCGGAAGCAATTTCGCCCTTGATCTCGACCACCGCCGTGTGCGGACTGGTCACGTCGGCCTGGCCTTCGGCCTGCTGAAACCCGAACCAGGCCAGCACGATCACAAAGACCAGCCAGGACAACCGGAAAAAGATCCGCCAGCGCCGTGCCAGCCGCTGCTCATGCAGAGTGGCAAAAGCGAGCTTTTCCAAGGTGGCGCGCTCCCAGCGGCCCGTACCCGGCCCACCCTCGGCGCCAAGGTCAGCCGTGGCGCGATCATTAGCCTTAGGGGTTTGCGCCTGATGGGGCATATTTTCTGACGTGGGCTTTTGACCAGCGGTGTCAGTCTCAACAGGATCGGTCATAGGGGGTTTTCGGGTTGTAGTTGGTCGGAAGTATGCCAGTGCACTTGTCCAGCGGCCTCGCTGACCTCAATCTTGACCAGGCCGCCTTGACACGGCCCAAGGCGGCATTGACCGGTTTGTGGCGCATACAGGGCGCCGTGGGTGGCGCAGATCAGCCAGTGGCCCGTGTGGTCAAAAAAATGATTGGGCTGGCAATCCATCTCCATCGGCACATGGGCGCAGCGATTCAGGTAGGCGTACACCGTACCCTCGTAACGTACCGCAAAGGCGTGACACGACTGGGACAGGTAGAGCACCTCGAACGGCACGCCAGTGCCACTTTCCAGCAAGTCGCTGGAATCACACAAATAAACAAGCTCGGAGCGGGTCATAAAAGGCATCAATGTCATGGGGCTTCAGGCGTGCACAAGCATCCAGTCATGCAGCTGGCGCACGCTGTGCGCCACATACAGCGGTCTCAACACGTCAAATACCGCATGGTCATGGGCACCGTAACTGACCCCCACACTGGGGCAGCCCGCGTTGAGCGCCATTTGCAGGTCGTGGGTGGTGTCGCCAATCATCAGGGTGCGCTCAGGCGCCACATCAAACTCCGCCATCAGTTCACGCAGCATCAGCGGGTCGGGCTTGCCAGCGGTCTGGTCGGCAGTGCGCGAGGCGTCAAACACACCGGCCAGCGCCGAGGTGGCCAACGCCTCGTCCAGCCCACGTCGGCTTTTGCCGGTGGCGACCGCCAACAAGTAGCCACGCGCTTTCAACGCATCCAGCAAGGGCAACACGCCGTCAAAGAGGCTGATGTCATGCTGGTTGGCAAAGTAGTGGTGGCGGTAGCGGTCACCCAGCGTCGGGTACAGCTCTTGGGGCACATCCGGCGCGGCGTGCGCCAGCGCCTGCATCAGCCCCATACCGATCACGTAGGAGGCTGCCTCCAACGTCGGCTCTTGGCCGCCCACATCGCGCACCGCCGCCTGAATGCAGCGGGCAATGATGGCGGTGGAGTCAAACAGGGTGCCATCCCAGTCAAAGGCAATCAGGTCAAAACGGCGTGGTGTCATAAGGTGTCTGGTTGAGGTGGTGGCGGCAGGGCGGCAGCGCAAAACCGGGCCAGTTCAGGCGCCAGATCGGCCAGCAAGGCCAGCGGTTCGCCAGTTGCGGGGTGTTGAAACTGCAGCCGCCAGGCGTGCAGGAACATACGTTTGAGGCCGGGTTGTGTGTTGGCCCGGGCCAGCGCCTTGTTGAGTTCAAAGTCGCCATATTTGTCGTCGCCCAGAATCGGGTGGCCCTCGCTGGCCAGATGCACCCGGATCTGGTGCGTGCGACCGGTCTTGATGGTGACTTCCAGCAGTGAGTAGTCGGCGCTGGCGGCGCGCACCTTCACCAGGGTCACCGAGGGCATACCGTTGGGGTCGTCGCGCGAGACCACTTTGACGCGGCGTTCGCCCGCCTGGGCATCGTGGCCGTCCAGCAGGTATTTGTGCAGCGGTTTGTCCAGCACCTTGAGTTTGACGGGCCAGGCGCCCTTCACCATCGCCAGATAGGTCTTGCCGGTTTGACGGTTCCGAAACTGGTCCTGCAGATTTTTGAGTGCGCTGCGTTTTTTGGCGACCAGCAAAATGCCGCTGGTTTCGCGGTCCAGCCGGTGCACCAATTCGAGGAATTTGGCGCCAGGGCGCGCCATACGCAGTTGCTCGATCACGCCAAAACTCACCCCCGAGCCGCCATGCACCGCCACGCCGGCGGGTTTGTTGATGGCGATCAGGCTGTCGTCTTCCAGCAGCACCGGAAAGTCGCGGGCTGGGGCGCCCTGCGCCACCTGCGCGGCCATCGCCTGCTCTTTTTCAGCCACCCGCTCAGAGATTCTGACCGGCGGCACACGCAACAGGTCACCGGCCTGCAGGCGGGTGTCCGCGCCAACCCGGCCCTTGTTGACGCGCACCTCACCACTGCGGATCATGCGGTAAATGTGGGTTTTGGGGACACCCTTGAGGTGGCGAATCAGGAAGTTGTCCACCCGCTGGCCAGCCAAGTCTTCGTCCACACAAACGGTTTCCACTTTGGGAGCTGATAAAACGGGTTTGCCCCCTATAATGACTTTCACTGGTAATGTGCTGTAAGTGGTTGATTTAACAGAAAGTTAATTCGTTGGATGTGTGAAGTTTAGTTCACAGACCACCTGCACTGCCAGAAAAGTCGGTACCGCCTGACATCCAGGCTGCAAACAGGTGAGCTCATGTCGCCCGTGGCAGTCCAGGTGAAGGGTTCAAACGATGCCTTGAAATCCTGATACGGAATAACCAAAACTTGCAGTCCTGGACTGCGAGCGGAATGAAGTGATATGTTTGTGTTGATGTCCCTGATGTGTTTTTGCCTGCAGCGCGCACACGTGCTGTCAGTTGGCGCGCGTCAGCCATCAGCGCCCGTGAAACCGGCGCGTATAGCTATTAGATCAATAGCAAAAATCCCCACAGACCCGATGACTCCCCTCCACGCGCCACCGCCCCCTGCTCACTGTGTGAGCTGAGGGTCTACGGCAGTTTCCTCCGCATTTCAAAGCGTCAGTTTGTGTATCAAAAGCTCGGCATGAGCTTGTTGTTTGATATTTGAATTGAAGGAACGCGACCCATGAAACGGATGCTGATCAACGCCACCCAAGCGGAAGAACGCCGCCTGGCGGTGGTGGACGGGCAGAAACTGCTCGACTACGAAATCGAAATTGAAGGGCGCGAACAGCGCAAGGGCAACATTTACAAGGCCGTCGTCACCCGCGTCGAGCCTTCTCTGGAAGCCTGCTTTGTCGACTACGGCGAAGAACGCCACGGCTTTTTGCCGTTCAAGGAAATCTCCAAATCCTACTTCCAGCAAAATGTGTCGGTCAGCCAGGCACGCATCCAGGATGTGATCCGTGAAGGCCAGGAACTGCTGATCCAGGTCGAAAAAGAAGAACGTGGCAACAAGGGCGCGGCATTGACCACCTTTGTGTCGCTGGCCGGTCGTTATGTGGTGTTGATGCCCAACAACCCGCGTGGTGGTGGTGTGAGCCGCCGCATTGAGGGTGAAGACCGCGCCGAACTCAAAGAAGCGCTGGACCAGCTCGAATACCCCAACGGCATGAGCATCATCGCCCGCACCGCCGGCATTGGCCGCAGCGCGCCTGAACTGCAGTGGGATTTGAATTACCTGCTGAAACTCTGGACCGCCATTGACGGCGCCGCCAAGGGTGGCAAGGGTGCGTTCCTGATCTACCAGGAATCGTCTTTGGTGATTCGCGCCATCCGCGACTACTTCAACAATGACATTGGCGACATCCTGATCGACACCGACGACGTGTACGACCAGGCGCAGCAGTTCATGGCGCATGTGATGCCCGAACACGCTGCCCGCGTCAAACGTTACCGCGACGACGCCCCGCTGTTCAGCCGCTTCCAGATCGAGCACCAGATCGAAACCGCTTACGCCCGCACCGTGACGCTACCGTCTGGTGGCGCCATCGTGATCGACCACACCGAAGCGCTGGTGTCGGTGGACGTCAACTCGGCCCGTGCCATCAAGGGTGGTGACATCGAAGAAACCGCCACCCGCACCAACCTGGAAGCCGCAGACGAAGTGGCACGCCAGGCCCGTCTGCGTGACTTGGGCGGCCTGATCGTGATCGACTTCATCGACATGGAAGAAAGCCGCAACCGCCGCGAAGTGGAAAACCGCCTGCGCGATGCGCTGCGGCAAGACCGCGCCCGGGTGCAGTTTGCCTCGATCAGCAAATTCGGCCTGATGGAAATGAGCCGCCAGCGCCTGCGCCCGGCCCTCAGCGAAGGCGCCTCCATCCCCTGCCCACGCTGCGGTGGCTCCGGTCACATCCGCGACACCGAGTCCAGCGCGCTGCAAATTTTGCGCATCATCCAGGAAGAATCCTTGAAGGACAACACCGCCTCGGTGCTGTGCCAGGTGCCGGTGGAAGTGGCCTCTTTCCTGCTGAACGAAAAACGTACCGAAATCGCCAAGATCGAACTCAAGCAGCGCATCAACGTGCTGATGGTGCCCAACAAATCGCTGGAAACGCCCAACTACAAGCTCGAGCGCCTGAAGCACGACGACCCTCGGCTCGACAACATCACCGCCAGCTACAAAATGGCCGAGGAAGCCGAGGACGTCATTGCCGTGACGCGCCGCGCACAAGAGCCCACCAACCGGCAAACGCCGGTCATCAAAGGCGTGTTGCCCGACGCGCCTGCACCGATCGTTCCACCAAAACCCGAGCCAGTGGCCCAAGTGCCGCATACACCTGTGGCGCCTCAGCAGCCCAAGGCGCCGGTCGCCGCACCGGTGGTGATTGAACAAGGCTTCTTTGGCTGGCTGAAAAACCTGTTTGCCCCGGCACCTGTCGCGGCACCCGCCGCCAAAGCGCCTGCGCCCGTGGTCACACCGGTCGCCGAGCCGCGTGCTGCCCAGCCGGGCGCACGCCCCGCAGGCCGCGACGGCAGCCGCCGCAACGAACCCCGCGGTGATCGCCCCGAAGGTGCCCGAGGTCCGCGTGGTGAAGGTCGCAATGGCCGTGACGGGCGACCTGAAGGCCGCACCGAGGGTCGCGCAGACACCCGTGGCAACCGTAACGAACGTGGCGGCAATCGCCCCGAACGCGGCGAACGCCCTGACCGTGGCGAGCGCGCAGACCGCGGACCACGCGAGCGTTCCGACAGCCAGGCCAACCCGGTGACCGCCGAGACAAGCCCACTGGAAGGCGACGTGCAACTGCCAGCCAACGGCAACGACGCTCCCCGCAACGAGCAGCGCCCCGAACGCGGTGGCCGCGCGCCACGTGGCGAACGCCGTCCGCGTGGCCCCCGCTTGGACGCCGAAGGCCGTCCGCTGGAAGGCGCCGAGCCAGCGGCTGCCAACAACGCCACCCCAACCAACCCAGCCGTGAACGTCGGCGCGGCGACCGAAGGCGAACAACCCGCAGGCGAAGCGGGCGACAGCAACGACGCTGCGCCTCGCGAGAAGCGTTCACGCGATCGTTATGGCCGCGAGCGCAAACCCCGTGGCGAGCGCACCGAGCGCCCGGCTGGCGATGCGCAGACTGACCTGCCGCCCGGCACAGCGTCGGACACTGACGCTGAGGTGGCGCCACGCAAGTCGTACTTCAGCACCCCAGCCAACAGTGCGCCTGCGCCAGCGGCGTCGCCCGTGGTCGCTGACACGGTGGCGACACCCCAGCCTGCTGCACCAGCACCAGCACCAGCACCAGCACCAGCACCAGCACCAGCACCAGCACCAGCACCAGCACCAGCACCAGCACCAGCACCAGCACCAGCACCAGCACCAGCACTACCGGTTGGCGAGGTGGTCGTTGCTGCGGCGTTGCCAGTCACAGCCGTGGCCACGCCACAAGCTGTGCCTGCCGCTGCGCCAGCCGCTGCGGCCGAAGCCACCGCTGCGCCAGCCCGCCAGGCGACCGCACCGGCTGCTCAAACCGTGGCCACCAGCGGCATGCCCAAGGTGCAGGCTTACCACTTGCCTGTCGACGAGCTGGCTCAGCTGGCTCAAAGCAGTGGTTTGAGCTGGGTGCTCTCTGACGCCGACAAGGTGGCGGCTGCGCAAGCTGCCATCGCTGCGCAGCCTGAACCAGCGCATGTGCCACGTGAGCGCCCGCCGCTGGTGGCCATGGATGACCGGCCGCTGGTACTGGTGGAGACCCGCCGTGACCTGCGCGACGTGACCTTGCCGTTTGAACAGGCATCAGGCCAATAAGCCCTCGTCCCGAAAGGGATGTGGGTGACCCGTCCTGAATTGCGTTGACACTCAGAACGGTTGAAAAGTGCCGGGGTTAACCGGCGATAGACGCCCGATGCACCACATCGGGCGTTTGCATTTTCAGCGATAAATGCGGTCGTTCCGTGTT
>NZ_JAJCTH010000005.1 GCF_020594515.1 Rhodoferax sp. U2-2l | reverse complement strand
CAACACGGAACGACCGCATTTATCGCTGAAAATGCAAACGCCCGATGTGGTGCATCGGGCGTCTATCGCCGGTTAACCCCGGCACTTTTCAACCGTTCTGAGTGTCAACGCAATTCAGGACGGGTCACGCTTGTAGCTGGCAGCCTGGCGGTAACCCGCGGGCAGGCGGGGGGTGTCATCCTGGGTTAGGATGCGTCATGTAATTTAGTTACTAACTTTTAACGCCACATGAAACTCAACACCACCGTCCACGCCGTCACCCAACGCATCATCGCCCGCAGCCAGCCAACCCGCAGCGCGTATTTGGCGCAGGTACAAGCCGACGCCAAGCGGCCCCCGGGCGCACAGCGCATGGGTTGCGCCAATGTGGCGCATGCCTTTGCCGCCTTGCCGGGCAACGACAAGCTGCGGGTGGTGGCTGAAAAAGCGCCCAACATCGGCATCGTCACCGCCTACAACGACATGTTGTCGGCGCATGCACCGCTGGGCCATTACCCGGACCTGATCAAAACAGAAGCGCGCCAACACGGTGCCAACGCGCAGGTGGCCGGGGGTGTGCCCGCCATGTGCGACGGTGTCACGCAGGGTCAGCCGGGCATGGAGTTGAGCCTGTTTTCACGCGATGTGATCGCTTTGGGCACGGCGATTGCGCTGAGTCACGATGTGTTTGCCGGGGCGCTGATGCTGGGTGTATGTGACAAGATCGTGCCGGGCCTGCTGATTGGCGCCTTGCAGTTTGGCCATTTGCCCACCGTGTTTGTGCCCGCCGGGCCGATGACCTCGGGCCTGTCCAACAACGCCAAATCCAAGGTGCGGGAACAAGCCGCGCAAGGGCTGGTCGGGCGCGACGAGTTGCTGGCCGCCGAGTCCGCCGCGTACCACGGCGAGGGCACCTGCACCTTTTACGGCACGGCCAACAGCAACCAGATGCTGCTCGAAGCCATGGGCTTGCATGTGCCGGGCACGGCCTTCATCAACCCAGGTGCCGCCTTGCGGGATGAACTCACGCGCGAAGCCGTGCGCACCGTGCTGGGCACGCCAGACTACAAGTGCCCGCCGATTGGTTTGGTGGTGGACGAGCGCTGCATCGTCAACGCCATGGTGGCGTTGCTGGCCACCGGCGGCTCCACCAACCACCTGATCCACTGGGTCGCGGTGGCCGCGGCAGCCGGTATCGTGATTGACTGGGATGATTTTTCAGCCCTGTCCGACGTGGTGCCGCTGTTGACCCGTGTCTACCCGAATGGCAGCGCCGATGTGAACCAGTTCCAGGCAGCGGGTGGCCCGGGTTATGTGATCCGCGAACTGCTGGACGGCGGCTTCCTGCACGCCAACGTGCTCACCGTGCGTGCCGGTGGTTTGCGCGACTACACCCGCATGCCTGCCGGTGCAGCGCCAGCGGCCGACGCGCAAGGGGCCAGCGGCACCCCAGCCCTGGTTTGGAACGACATCGGCGCCAGCAAAGACGAAGCGGTGGTGCGCCCGGCCAGCAACCCGTTCAGCGCCAGCGGCGGCTTGAAATTGCTTCAGGGCAATCTCGGGCGCAGTGTGATCAAGATCTCGGCGGTGCCGGATGACCGCCATGTCATCGAGGCGCCGTGCCGCGTGTTTGACTCGCAGGATGCTCTGCACCACGCGTTTGACGCCGGTGAACTCAACCAGGACGTGGTGTGTGTGGTGCGCTGGCAGGGCCCCCAAGCCAACGGCATGCCGGAGTTGCACAAACTCACGCCGCCGCTGGCGGTGTTGCAAGGCAAGGGCTTCCGGGTGGCGCTGGTGACTGACGGGCGTATGAGTGGTGCCTCGGGCAAAGTGCCCGCGGCGATCCACGTTTCGCCCGAAGCCGTGGCCGGTGGGCCGCTGGCCAAGGTCCGTGATGGTGATGTGATCCGGCTGGATGCTCCGGCGGGCACGCTGCAGGTGTTGGTGAATGAGGATGTCTGGGCGGCGCGTGAAACATTGGCCATGCCCGAGGCGTTGCGCGCTGCCAACGGCGTCGGCACGGGGCGCGCGTTGTTTGCCAACATGCGCCGCAATGCCAGTGGCGCGGAAGCAGGCGCCTGCACCTGGCTGTGAGCCGCGCCAGCGTCAGCTGCCTGCGCGGCGTACATTTGTCATCCATTTTCAGGACAACCCCATGAACGCCACCACACCTTTAACTGCCTTGCAGGTCATGCAAGACGCCCCGGTGATCCCGGTCATTGTGCTGAACGACGTGGCACACGCGGTGCCGATGGCCCGTGCGCTGCTGGCAGGCGGCATCCGCATGCTGGAAGTCACCTTGCGCACGCCGCAAGCGCTGGCGTGCATCGAGGCCATTGCGCGCGAGCTGCCTGAGGCTGTGGTGGGCGCAGGCACCGTGCGCAGCGTGGCCGATGCCCAGGCGGCTGCCAAGGCCGGGGCGCGCTTTGCGGTCAGCCCGGGCTACACCAGCGCGGTCGGGCAGGCCTGTCGCGATGCCGGGCTGGCGCTGCTGCCCGGTGTCGCCACCGCCAGCGAGATCATGCGGGCGTGTGAGGACGGCTTCACCGAACTCAAGTTTTTTCCCGCCGTCCAGGCAGGCGGAGTGGCCATGCTCAAGGCCTGGGCCGGGCCGTTTTTTGATGTCAAGTTTTGCCCCACCGGCGGCCTCACGCTGCAGAATGCGCCGGATTTTCTGGCGCTGGGCAATGTGGTGTGTGTGGGCGGCTCCTGGCTGGTGCCGGCCAATGTGCCCGAGTCAGGCGACTGGGGCCGGGTGACCCGCCTGGCGATGGAAACCCAGGTGCTGCGCAAGTAGACCCTGGCAAGACGGCACGAGCAGCACCTTGACGCCGGGGCTCAGCGCAAACCAACGCCGGCGCTGTCCTGGGTGCGCTCAATCAGCTCCACCTTGTAACCATCCGGGTCGGTCACAAAAGCAATCACGGTGCTGCCGCCTTTGACCGGGCCCGCTTCGCGCGTGATGGTGCCACCGGCAGCGCGGATCTTGTCGCAGGCCGCTTTGGCATCGGGCACACCCAGCGCGATGTGGCCGTAGGCGGTGCCCATGTCATATGTCTCGACACCGTAGTTGTAGGTCAGTTCCAGCTCGGCGTGGTCGGGGTTGCTGCCGTAACCAACAAACGCCAGTGAGTATTTGTACTCCGGGTTGTCAGAGGTGCGCAGCAGCGTCATGCCCAGCACCTGGGTGTAGAAGTCGATGGAGCGCTGCAAATTGCCGACGCGCAGCATGGTGTGAAGAAATCGCATGAAAAGAATTCCTGACAAGTTAAAAGTGAAGGCGCTGGTAGACAAGTCTCCATGGCGCCGGGTTGCGGGTAACTTTAGCGTCTGACAGCAAGCTGTGACGGCGTTTGGGGAATAATCCCCAGCCTCTTCACCCGATGCGAGCCCACCATGCCTGTGTTTACCAAAATTGTTCTGTTCACCGATACCGATGGCCGTGCGCGTTTTCGTGAGGAAGCCATAGCGCTTGACCAAGGCAAGCCCGAATCAGCCCTGTCGGCGCTGATGCCCTCGGGCGGCTATCAGCTGCGTCAAAGCCCGGTCGGGTTTCGCAGCAGCTTTCACTGCACGACCGATCCCCAGTGGGTGTTCATCCTGGGCGGTCAGATGGAAATCTTGCTGCAAGACGGTAGCTCGCGGGTGTTCAAACCGGGTGAGCACTTTTACTCCGCAGACGTGTTGCCCGCCGGGCAGACGTTTGACGCTACGGTGCACGGGCACTGGAGCCGCCAGGTGGGGCCCGATGAACTGGTCACGCTGTTTGTGCGCGGCTGACCCCCAATAGCCGGGATCTCGGTCTGCGCGTCCGGCAGACCGGTCACAGGCCGAGACCGCCGCGATCAGCGGCTGCTTGGGCCGCGCGAGCCGCCGCCTGATCCACCGGGGCCACCCGAGCGGCCACGGCTGCCAGAGCGGTTGCCACCACCTGAGCGGCTGGGGCCGCCGCCAAAACCACCACCTGCTGCCGGGCCAGCGCTGCGATTGCCGCCGCCGCTGAAACCGCCGCCACTGCGGCGCGGGCCACGGTCGGACATCATGTCGACGCTGGTGCGCATCGGGTCCGGTTGGCCGCCTGCGCCGCGTGTGGGTGCAGGTGCGGGGCCACCGTAACCGCCGCCGTTGCCACCACCGTAACCACGCGCCGGGCGTTGACCCGGGCCGCGCACGGCTTGCTCTGCGGCTGACAAATGGCTGCGTGGTTCGATGTCACGGCCACCCACTTCCAGCTCGAAACTGCCTTCGGTGCGCAAACCAGCCGGGCGGCGCTCGCCACCCGCAGGGCGCGGACCACGCCCGCCGCCGCCGCCACCGCTTCGCCCTTCAGCGCTGCGGCCACGGCTTGCGCCGCCGTTGCCGCCACCATTGGCAGGGCGGGTCGCGCCCGGTCCCTTGCTGTCACGCACACGGGTCAGCATCTCGGAGCGGGCCGCCTTGGCGGCAGCCATCATCACCTCGCGGCTTGGCGGCTTGCCAGCACCGCCCCAGATGGTCTGGCGGCCCATGGCGATGGGCTCGGCTTTTTCGCCAGGCTCGGGCATGAAGCCGTCCTTGATTTCCACCGGAATATCTTGTTTGGTGAAGCGTTCAATGGCTTGCATGAAGCCTTCTTCGTCCAGACTCACCAGGCTCACCGCCTGGCCTTCGGCGCCGGCGCGGCCGGTGCGGCCAATGCGGTGCACATAGTCTTCACAGACGTTGGGAATGTCGTAGTTCACCACGTGCGGCAGGTCGTCGATGTCGATGCCACGGGCAGCAATGTCGGTGGCCACCAGGGCGCGGACTTCGCCGCTTTTGAAATCAGCCAGCGCCTGGGTGCGGGCCGACTGGCTCTTGTTGCCGTGCAGGGCCATGGCGTTGATGCCGTTCTTGGTCAAAAACTCGGCCACATTGTTGGCGCCAAACTTGGTGCGGGTGAACACCAGCACCTGGCTCCAGTTGTGTTCCTGGATGATGTGGGCCAGCAAGACCTTTTTCTTGCCGCGGCCGACCGGGTGGATCAGCTGGGTGATGCGTTGCACCGTGGTGTTGCGCGGGGTGACCTGCACACTCTGCGGGTTTTTCAGCAGCGTGGCGGCGAGTTCGCGGATTTCGTCGCTGAAGGTGGCGGAGAACAGCAGGCTCTGTTTGTCCTTGGGCACGGCGGCCAGCACTTTTTTGACGTCATGGATGAAGCCCATGTCGAGCATGCGGTCCGCTTCGTCGAGCACCAGAATCTGCACCTGGCCCAGGTCCAGCATGCCTTGCTGCATCAAGTCCAGCAGGCGCCCAGGGGTGGCCACCAGAATGTCGACGCCTTTTTTCATGCGGCTGATTTGGGGGTTCATGCCGACACCACCAAACACGGCGGCGGAGGTGATGTCGAGGTATTTGCCGTAGGTTTGGACCGATTCTTCCACCTGGGCGGCCAGCTCGCGGGTGGGCGTGAGCACCAGGGCGCGGATGGCGATGCCACCAAACTTGTTGCGCGGGGCCTCGGCGGCGCAGAGTTTGTTGAGCATCGGCAGCACGAAGGCGGCGGTTTTGCCGGTGCCGGTTTGCGCGCCACCCAGCAGGTCATGGCCGGCCAGCACCAGCGGAATCGCCTGGGCCTGAATGGGTGTGGGGGTTTCGTAGCCTTGCTCGAGCACGGCCTTGATGATGGCCGGGGCCAAATGGAGTTCTTCAAATTTCATGGTGAGGTGCACCCCATCCAGGGTGCCAGGACATCAGCCCGTTTTGACGCGTTGTCGCGCCAATTCAGTCAAAGGCAGATGGGATCAAAAACGGAGCTTCGAGGGGCTGAAGCTCCCAGCAAGGTGCTGGCGTTGCAGGTAACTGAAGTCCCACAACGGCGTGCATTGTCGCATGGTCGCGCCAGTTCTTGCGGGTGAAGCCCGATAATGGCGGTTTTTCACTGACACAACATCACAGGTCCTATGGCTCAATACGTATTTTCGATGAACCGCCTTGGCAAGATCGTGCCGCCCAAGCGGCATATCCTGAAAGACATTTCGCTGAGTTTTTTTCCGGGCGCCAAGATCGGGGTCTTGGGCACCAACGGCTCGGGCAAGTCCACTTTGCTGAAAATCATGGCCGGGCTGGACAAGGACATCGAAGGCGAAGCCATCCCGATGCCTGGCCTGAACATTGGGTACTTGCCGCAGGAGCCGCAGTTGGATCCGACCCAGACGGTGCGCCAGAGCATCGAAGCTGGCATGGGCAAACTGTTTGCTGCCAAGGCGCGCCTGGAAGAGGTGTATGTTGCCTACGGCGAAGAAGATGCGGACTTTGACGCGCTGGCCGCCGAGCAGGCCGAGCTCGAAGCCATCATCGCCACCGCGGGGACCGATTCCGAACACCAGCTGGAGATTGCCGCTGACGCACTGCGCCTGCCGCCGTGGGATGCGGTCATTGGTGTGCTGTCGGGCGGTGAAAAGCGCCGTGTGGCGCTGTGCAGCCTGTTGCTGAGCCACCCTGACATGTTGTTGCTGGACGAACCCACCAACCACCTGGATGCCGAATCGGTGGACTGGCTGGAGCAGTTCCTGCAGCGTTACAGCGGCACCGTGGTGGCCATCACCCACGACCGCTACTTTTTGGACAATGCCGCCGAGTGGATTCTGGAAATGGACCGCGGCTCGGGCATTCCCTACAAGGGCAATTACAGCTCGTGGATGGAGCAAAAGCAGGCCCGCCTCGAGCAGGAAAAGAAGGGTGAAGAATCCCGCGCCAAGACCCTGAAGAAAGAGCTGGAATGGTCACGCCAGAACCCCAAAGCGCGTCAGGCCAAGAGCAAGGCGCGTCTGGCCCGTTTTGAAGAACTGTCTGACTTTGAATACCAGAAGCGCAACGAAACCAATGAAATCTTCATCCCGGTGGCGGACCGCCTGGGCCAGGAAGTGATTGAATTTGTCAACGTCAGCAAGTCCTTTGGCGACCGGGTGCTGATCGACAACCTGACCTTCAAGGTGCCACCAGGCGCCATCGTCGGCATCATCGGCCCCAATGGGGCTGGTAAATCGACGCTGTTTCGCATGATTTCGGGCCAGCAAAAACCTGACAGCGGCGAGGTGAAGATTGGCCAGACCGTGAAGATGGCGTTTGTGGACCAGAACCGCGACGACCTGGCCAACGAAAAAACCGTCTGGGAAGACGTGTCGGGCGGGCTGGACATGCTCAACATTGGCAAGTTCACCATGGCCAGCCGCGCTTATTGCGGGCGTTTCAACTTCAACGGCTCTGACCAGCAAAAACGCGTCGGTACCTTGTCGGGCGGGGAACGTGGTCGCCTGCACCTGGCCAAAACCCTGATCGCTGGCGGCAACGTGTTGATGCTCGACGAGCCGTCCAACGACCTGGACGTGGAAACCCTGCGTGCGCTGGAAGACGCCTTGCTGGAGTTTGCGGGCACGATCATGGTCATCAGCCACGACCGCTGGTTCCTGGACCGCATCGCCACCCACATCCTGGCCTGCGAGGGTGACAGCCAGTGGACCTTCTACAACGGCAACTACCACGACTACGAAGAAGACAAGAAGAAGCGCCTGGGCGACGAGGGCGCGCGCCCGCACCGCATGCGTTTCAAGGCCCTGAAGTAAACGCCGGGGCGCCTCACTTCGCTCCTGACCTGCCGCACCATGCCCGCCCCATCCCTTTACGACAGTTTGCTCGATCAGGCTGTCCAAGCCAGTGGGGGGCTGGTGTTGACGCTGGTCATGGCGGCCAAGCAGTCGATGCACGCCGAGGCGCTGCTGGCGCGCGACGCCGTGGAGCGCGAGCGCTTGGAGCAGGGGGGGGCGGTTGTTGGCCCAACAGGCCGCCCTGTTGGGTGAACGATTTCCCGCAGTCCTGCGGACGGTGTTTCAGCGTTATGACGGGCCCGAGGCAGGTCATGACGACCTGGTCAGCCAGGCCTTGCATCTGGACCAACTCGAACTCATGGACGAAGGCCAGCTGCAGGAGCGGGTGGCGCTGGCTCGCCTGCTGCAGCATGTGTTGCAGCAAGCAGAGGCGTCGCTGTCAGAGCTCCACAGCTATGTCAGCGCCTTGCTGGGGCTGCCGCGGGTGTGTCCACAGCGTAACCCGTTGCGACCGGATTCCTATGTGACGGCGTTGCAGCAGGTGATGACCGCGATGAACGTGCCAACCCGGGTGCGTGCCATGTGGCTGCACCACATGGCGCCTGCCTTGGGGCTGGCCTTGGATCAGGCCTATCAGGCATGGTCGGACCAGTTGCGGCGCCAGAATGTGCGGCGCGCAGGCTTCACGGTGATCCGTACACCCGAGACAACGCCTGCGGTCAAGCCGACCCAGCCTGGCCGTGCGCAGCGGGCGGTATGGACACCGCAGTACCGGCAAACGGTGTTGACGCTGGATAAATTGCGGCGTTTGATGGCAGGTGAACTGGATGCGCCCGCAGACGATGCCCAGTCGGCTTATGCCCGGCAGTTCAGAAACGAATTCGAATCGGGTCCGGGCGCCGCAGCGCGTGCCACCCTGGCCACACTGGACACCAGCTTCCAGACCACCGTGCCGGCGGCTTTGGATGCCTTGCAGGACATGCAGCAGTTGAATGCGGTCGTGCAACGCATGCAGCAGCGCCCTGCGGCACCGGTTGGGCGCGCAGACGGGCGTTCGTTGGCCGAGGCCGTGCGCGACGATCTGTCCAGCGCCGCCACCTCCATGAGCCAGGTGCTCAGCCTGGAAGTGGTGTCGCAAATGGTGGCCAACCTGGCGCAGGACGCCCGCTTGCTGGCGCCGGTTCGCAAGATCATTGAGCGGCTGGAGCCCGCCTTGTTGCGACTGGTGATCATCGATCCCCGGTTTTTTATCGACCGGATGCATCCAGCACGGCAGTTGCTGCAGGAGATTTCTCAACGCGGGCTGGCATTTGCGGTCGAGGACGATCCGGAATTCCGGGATTTTTTGCTGTCACTGCAGCGCCATGTCAGTCCCTTGTCGGTGCTGAACATCGAGAGTGTCCAGCCGTTCGAGGTTGCGCTGAAGCAGTTCTTGCAAGACTGGGATGACCCGAAAGTCAGGACCCGTCTGAGTAGCCAGATTCACAGTGCGGCCGTGGTGCTGGGTGAGGCCGAAGCGCGAAACCTGCGGGCCGAACAGATGGTCGAAAAGTTAAGGGCTTTGCCCGACATGGGCAGGGTGCCGCAGGAGGTGGCTGACTTTGTGGTGGGGCCGTGGGTGCAGGTGATGGCCCAGGCTGAACTCAAGGATATGTCCAGGTCAGACGATCCGGGTGACTACAAAATGCTGGTCAATGACCTGCTTTGGAGCGCGCAGCCGACGCTGACCAGAAAAGATGTGAGCCGCTTGACCAAGCTGGTGCCCCGACTGCTGTCCCGATTGCGCGAGGGTTTGAATTTGATTGGCTACCCAAGCACCCAGACCAGCGTATTTTTTGATGTGCTGATGCAACTGCATCATCAGGCGTTCAGGCCGGCGGCTCAAGCAGAGTCGCAGGCGGTTGCTCAGGGTGTTGAGGAGGATCGATGGGGCGGTCACGACCATTGGGTGGCCCCATTCGAGGCCAAAGCTTCTGGTTTCATGGCGTTTCCCGATGGGCAGGCGCAGGCATCGCCACAGCCGATTGTGGTTGAATCGGCGCCTGATGCGCTGCCGGTTGCACTCACGCTGGGTGCCTGGATTGAGCTGGAGCTCAAAGGACACTGGCAACGCCTGCAATTGTCCTGGATCAGCCCGCACGGCACCATGTTTCTATTCATCAGCGCCCGCGGCAAGACACAGTCCATGACCCAGCGGTTTTTTGACCGACTGGTGGCCGAAGGTCGCTTGCGGGTGGTGTCCGACCAGATGTCAATGGTGGAAGGCGCGCTGGATGCCGTGGTGCACACGGCCCTGCGCAACAGCATCGACAGTGGTGGCTGAATCAGCCCGCCAGCGCGGCTTTGACCGCTTGTGACACCAGGGCCATGTCGGCCTTGCCGGCCAGTTGGGCCTTGACAGCGCCCATGACCTTGCCCATGTCGCCTGGGCCTTTGGGTCCCAGTGTGGCCACGATGGCCGCGACAGCAGCATGGACTTCCTCTCCGCTCAGACGCTGCGGCAGGTAAGCTTCCAGCACCTTGATCTCGTCACTTTCCTTGTCAGCCAGGTCTTGGCGCTGCGCCTGCAGGTAGGCGGCAACCGAGTCCTTGCGTTGTTTGATCAGTTTGTCCACGATACCCACCAGCATGGCATCGTCCACCACCACCCGCTCATCAACTTCTTTCTGTTTCACCGCCGACAGCAGCAGCCGGATGGTGCCCAGGCGGATGCTGTCCTTGGCACGCATGGCATTTTTCATGTCTTCGGTGACTTGATCTTTGAGTGACATGGTGGGGCTCCTGCTGGAATAAAAGGCGGTGGGGTGGGGTGGAAAAGTAGTCAGTCAGCAACAAAAAAAGCCCGCCTGAGCGTCCCCGGCGAGCAATTGGTCAAGGTATCGAGCCTTGGCTGTGTCAGTAACAGAGCAGGTGCCATCTGCACCCAACACCCTGTTGGCTAACTTTAAAACAGTTTCTTGGGCAACTGCATGGCGCGGATGCGCTTGTAATTGCGTTTGACGGCGGCAGCCTTCTTGCGCTTGCGCTCGGCGGTGGGCTTTTCGTAGAACTCGCGTGCGCGCAAGTCGGTCAGCAGACCCAATTTTTCAATGGTGCGCTTGAAGCGACGCAGGGCGACGTCAAAAGGTTCGTTTTCTTTAACACGGATGGTTGTCATGAACGTGAAGTTATCCAAAAGGTGCAGACTTCAAAAATTGGAAGATCGGGCCAAAATTTGATCTTGCGAATTTCTCCGCTTAAAAGTTGATCAGGCAGCGGAGTTTTGCCAGCAAAGCCTGCGATTATAACGATTTGTGCCGCGTTTGGAAGTGCCTTGTGCCGACAACGTCGCCTGATGGGCTGACAAAAAAGCCCACTGACCTTTGGCTGGGCAGCCCGATGGGTGGCGCGGACCTCTTGCTGATGGCGTTGTGGTCGGGTCAGTTGGACCACGCCACACGTCTGGCCAGGCGCTCAAAACCCATGTCAACGGCCACCGCCAGCAGGCCCACCAGCAGTGCGCCCTGGATCACATAGGCGGTGTTGAAGCCGCTCAACCCCACAATGAGGGGTGAGCCCAGGGTTTTGGCGCCCACGGTTGAGGCAATGGCGGCGGTGCCAATGTTGATGATGACCGAGGTGCGCACACCGGCCAGCCAGACCGGCAAGGCCAAGGGTATTTCCACCTGGCGCAGCACCTGAGCTGGTGTCATGCCCATCGCCCGGGCGGATTCCAATGCCGCCTGCGGTACTGCCGCCAGTCCGGCCAGCGCGGCCTGTAACACGGGCAACAGGCCATACAGCGCCAGCGCGATCAAGGCCGGCATGTCACCAAACCCCACCACCGGGACCGCCAGCGCCAGCACGGCAATGGGTGGCAGGGTCTGGCCGGTGGCCGCCAGGGTTTGCATCATGGGCTCAAACACCCGTCCGCTGCGGCGGGTCACCGCGATGCCCGCACCCAGACCCACGGCGGTAGCGATGGCGCTGGAGACCAGCACCAGCGCCAGATGCCGCCACACCAACTCGGCAAAGGGTTCTTGCAGATACACCGGGCGTTCCAGCTCGGGGAAGAGGGCGCCAAACACACCTTCGGCATGCGGCAGCCCGTAGGTCAGCGCCCCGAACGCGGCCAGTACCCACAGCAACGGGTCCCGCACCCAGCGGCTCGGCTGGGGTGTATTGGCTGGATCGGCTTCAGCCATGAGACGGTGTGGCGGGTGAAAAGACATCGGCGGCGTGCAAACTGCCCACCACCTCCTGCTGCAGGTTCACGATGGACACCACCGAGGCCCCGTGCACAGCCAGCGTGGCCACGGCCTCACGCAACGAGGCGGTGTTGGCCAAGGTGGGTGAGCCGGGTGGGGCAGGCGCCCGGCGTACCAGCGGCGCCACCGGTTTGAGCGACAGCAGTTTGATACCCAGGTCAGCCCGCCCGACAAAATCCAGCACAAAGTCATCCGCCGGGTTGGACAACAGATCCAGTGGTGTGGCAACCTGCACCACCTGTCCGTGGTTGAGCAGCACGATGCGGTCTGCCAGCAGCAGCGCTTCGTCGATGTCGTGGGTGACCAGCACGATGGTTTTGCCAGAACTTTGGTGCACCCGTTTGAGTTCCAGCTGCAGTGTGGCGCGTGTCACCGGGTCGAGCGCGCCAAACGGCTCATCCATCAGCAGCACGGCCGGGTCCGCCGCCAGCGCACGCGCCACCCCGACGCGTTGCTGCTGGCCGCCCGACAACTGATGCGGCAAGCGCTGCAGAAACTGCGCTGGCGCCATGCCAAACACGGTCAACAGCTCGCACACGCGCTGGTGAATGCGCTCACGCGGCCAGCCCAGCAACTGCGGCACGGTGGCGATGTTGCGCGCCACCGTCCAGTGGGGAAACAGGCCCACGGACTGGATCGCGTAACCCATGCGCCGGCGCAGTTCGCGCACATCAAAGCTGTCAATCTCGCGCCCTTCCAGCAAGATGTGCCCCCGGTCGTGGTCGATCATGCGGTTGATCATTTTCAGGGCGGTGCTTTTGCCCGACCCTGACGGGCCGATGAACACCACCAGTTCCCCCTGGGCGATGTGCAGGTTGAGGTTGTCGACGGCCATCACGCCGTCGTACGATTTGCCGATGTTCTGGAATTCGATCATGCGGTGTACCGCCCGGCGTCGGCCCGTGGTGCAACAGCTGGCGAGTCGTCCAGCAACGCCGCGGGTCGTGTGAACGAGATCAACGCCTTGAAGAGTGCATCCACCAGCATCGCCAGCAGCACAATCGGCAGCACGCCGAGCAGCACCAGGTCGTTGGCCGCGCTGAACAGGCCGTCGAACATCAGCGACCCCAATCCCCCGGCACCCACCAGCGCGGTCACGGCGGCGAGGCCGATGGTTTGAACCACCGCGGTGCGCAAACCCGGCAACAGCACCGGCAGCGCCAGCGGCAACTCGACGCGCCAGAAGATCTGGCCATCGGTCATGCCCATCGCGCGGGCGGCGGTTTGGGTGGCTTCGGGCACCTGGTCCAGCCCAGCCAGCGCCGAGCGGGTGATGGGCAGCAGGCTGTACAACACCAGCGCCAGCACCGCCGGGGCCAGCCCCACACCACTGATGCCGGCCTGGGACAGCGCCGGAAACCGCAGCGCCAGCCAGGCCAGCGGCGCCATGAACAAGCCAAACAGCGCGATCGACGGGATCGTCTGGATGATGTTGAGCAGCGGGAACACAGCCTGGCGCAGGCGCGTGAACCGGCTGCAGGCCCAGGCCAGCGGCAGCGCCAGCAGCACCGAGGGCAAGGTGGCGACCGCCACAATCTGCAGGTGGCGCCGCACCGCGGTCCAAAACACATCGTCGCGGTTGGCGTATTCCTTCAGGATGGACAGGTCATGGCCCACGCCCAGCACCAGCAGGGTGACAAATGGTATCGCCACGCCGCCCATCACCGCATGGCGCCGCACGGCAGAGCGGGTGAGGTGCTGCACCGCGTCCAGGCTCGCCAGCCAGGCCAAGGCCAGGATGCTCCAAAAGCCCGCGCCCAAAGACGTACGGGCCAGGCGGGATTCGGTGAGCGTCACCTGCTGGGCATAACGGCCCACCAGCCAGAAAAGACCCGCCATCAGACCAGCCATCAGCAACAGCGTCGTGACCGGATGCCAACGGTCCATCAGACCACCGGGTCCGCTGACAGTCGGTATGGGGGCGGGCGCGTTGGTCGGGGAAAACACCAGAACAATCAGCGGCAAGACCATCCACCCCGCCCAACCCGGCAGCAGCGCTGAGAGAAAGACCGGCTCACCCGACAGCAAACGGTTGGGTGCCACCCGCGCCACAGGCAGCGCCCAGGCGGCCCACAAGCCCAACGTGGTGCAGACGGCCAGAACCGGATGGGCCTGCCAACGCACGCTGGTTTACTTGATGAAACCCTTGCTGCGCAAATAGTCCCCGGCCACCTTGCGCGCGTCGATCCCTTCCAGCTGGATGCGGGCGTTGAGTTGCTGCAGCGTTTCGGTGTCCAGCGATTTGAAGATGGGCGCCAGCACGGTGGCAATCACCGGGTGACGCTTGAGCACGTCTTCGCGGACCAACGGGGCCGGCGCATACACCGGCTGGGCGCCCTTGGGGTCTTGCATGATGACCAGGCCCAGGGCCGCGACCGGACCGTCGGTGCCATAAGCCATGGCGGCGTTCACCCCGGAGGTCTTTTCAGCCGCGGCGCGCAGGGTGGCGGCTGTGTCGCCGCCAGCCAGCACCAGGGTTTGGTCCGGCCGCAGTTTCAGCCCATACGCTGCGGTGAAAGCGGGCAAACCGTCGGGGCGCTCCATGAATTCGGCCGAGGCCGCCAGTTTGAATGGGCCCGCGCCGGCTGCAAACTTGGCCAGGTCGTCCAGCGTGCGCAGCTGGTTAGCGCTGGCGACATCCTTGCGCACGGCAATGGCCCAGGTGTTGTTGGCGTTGGCGGGCTCCAGCCAGACGATGTGATTGCGCTCCAGATCCAGCTTTTTGACCAGCTCGTAACCGGCACGTAGGTCTTTCCAGGCCTTGTTGCCTTCGTCGCCGAGCATGAAGGCACCGTTGCCGGTGTATTCGGGGTAGATGTCGATTTCTCCGGCCACCAGCGCGGTCCGCACCACCTTGGTGTTGCCCAGGGAGACCTTGTTGTCCACCTTCAGACCCTGCGCTTCAAGCGCCAGCACGATGAGGTTGCCCAGCAGCTTGCCTTCGGTGTCGATCTTGGAGCCCACGCGCAGCGGTGCTGCCGTCTGGGCCTGCGCTATCCAAGAGGAGCCCAGCAGGACCGTCACACCAGCCGCCAGCAGGAAGTTACGTCGCCAAGTGGACATCATGGGGATCCCTTTCAATAGGTTGACCCCTGCCTTGCGTTGAAACGCCTTGGTCGGGGAGGGATCAAGGATAAGCGAAAACCCATGTCCACGGGCCGATGGGCCGCAGCCCGGCTGTGGTGCAATCTGGCCGTCAATCAACAAGGAGTCCGTCATGAAAGCAATCTGGAACGGCGCTGTCATCGCCGAGAGCGATGACACGGTGCTGGTGGAGGGCAACCACTATTTCCCGGCGAGTGCCCTCAACCGCGACCTGGTGCGTTTTAGCAACCACAAAACGAGTTGTGCCTGGAAGGGGCAGGCCAGCTACTACTCGCTGATGGTCAACGGCGAGATGAACATCGACGCCGTCTGGTACTACGCTGATCCCAAACCAGAAGCCGACGCGGTGCGTGACCGCGTGGCGTTCTGGAAGGGTGTGCAGGTCACGGCGTAGGCCGCGCTGGCAGGCCGGGTCACCGGGCGGCGGCACTCGGCGCGGGGGTGTCCTGCAGGCCACCGCCCAGGCTCTTGAAGAGCGCGATCTGATTCTGCAGATAGGCCAGGCGCGTCTGCACCAGCGCCTGCTGGGCCGAAAACAGCGAGCGTTGCGCATCCAGCCAGTCGAGCTGACTGGCCGCGCCATTGTCAAAACGCAACTGGGTCAGGCGGGCGCGTTCACTCTCGGCGGTCAGCAGTGCCTGGCTGGCTTGCAGCTGCTGCTCCAGCGTGACCTGGCCGGCCAGGCCATCGGCCACCTCGCGGAAGGCGCTTTGAATGGCCTTCTCGTACTGCGCCACGGCAATCTCGCGCCCGGTTTGCGCGGCGTCCAGATTGGCCTGGTTGCGTCCGGCGTCAAAAATCGGCAGGATCAGCTGCGGTGCCAGCGTCCAGCCCCAGGAGCCGTCTTTGAACAGGCCCGAGAGTTCATTGCTGGCCGACCCGGCGCTGGCGGTGAGCGTGATGCGCGGGAAAAACGCCGCCCGTGCCGCACCGATGTTGGCGTTGCTGGCGATCAGCAGCTGCTCGGCCTGGCGAATGTCGGGCCGGTAGGTCAACAAATCAGACGGCAACCCGGCAGGCAAACGGGTGAATTGCAAGGCCTCCAGCTGGCCACTGGCCAGTTGCGCGCGGGCCGAGGCGGGCAGGCTTTGGCCCAGCAGCAAGGTCAGCGCGTTTTCGTCCAGCGCACGCTTCTGGGTTTGCTGCGCCAGGGTGACGCGGGCGCTCTCCAGCAGGGATTGCGCCAGACGCCACTCCAGGTCCGAGGCCGCGCCGTGACGCTGTTTCAGGTTCACCAGTTTGAGCGACTCCTCGCGGCTGGCCAGCGTCTGGCGTGAGGTGCGCAGTAATTCCTCGTCGGCCAGCAGCGTCAGCCAGCCTTGCGCCACGGCAGACATGAGGCTGATGCGGGCGGTTTGGCTGGCTTCAAAGGTGGACAAATACTGCGCCAGCGCCTGCTCTTTGAGGCTGGCCACCCGGCCAAAAAAGTCCAGCTCGTAGGCGGTGAAAATCAACCCGCCGGTGTAAGAGCTGCTGATGCCGCCATCGCTGGCAGGCGCGCGCGAACCGGTCAGCCCGGCATTGACCGACGGCAACTGATCAGCACGCCGCAAGCCCAACTGGGCCCGCGCCTGTTCGATGTTGAGCACCGAGACGCGCAGGTCGCGGTTGTTGCTCAACGCGATGCTGATCAGCTCCTGCACCGTGGCATTGGCATAAAACGCCTGCCAGTCCTTGTTCCAGGCGGGCTGCACGCCAGATGGATCCGCGCGATCCACAGCGACCCGATCCGGCCACTGGGTGGCGATGGGCGCGGCAGGGCGCTCGTAAGTGGGTATCAGCGAACAGGCCGACAGGGCACCCGCACAGGCCAGGGTCAAAACGGATAACTTATTCATGCGAATGCACTCCCATGTGTGCTGCCTGTTCGGCATGCACTTGCTGCTGGCGCTCGCTGTCCTTGAACAAGCCGCGCACCACCACAAAAAAGATCGGCACAAACACCACTGCCAACGCGGTGCCGGTCAGGATGCCACCAATCACCCCGGTGCCAATCGCGCGCTGGCTGGCCGAACCCGCACCAGAGGACAGGGCCAAGGGCAGCACACCCAAGGTGAACGCCATGGAGGTCATGATGATCGGCCGAAACCGCAGGTGCGCCGCTTCCAGCGCGGCGGCCACCGCGGTCTTGCCCTGGGCCTGCAGGTCTTTGGCAAATTCGATGATCAGGATCGCGTTTTTGGCAGATAGCCCGATGATGGTGATCAGCCCGACCTGAAAGTACACGTCATTCGAATAATTGCGCAGCAGCGTCGCCACGATCACCCCCAGCACGCCCAGCGGCACCACCAGAATCACCGCCATCGGGATGCTCCAGCTCTCGTACAACGCGGCCAGACACAAAAACACCGCCAAGATCGCAAAGCCGTAGAGGATCATGGCTTGCGAGCCGGCCAGTTTTTCTTCGCGCGAGGTGCCTGTCCACTCATAACCAAAGCCCTGCGGCAGTTTGGCGGCCAGCTGTTCCATCTCGGCCATGGCCGCACCGGTGCTGAAGCCTGGGGCGGCGCTGCCGCTCAGGCGCATGGCCGGATAGCCGTTGTAACGCACGGTCTGCATGGCGCCGGTCACCCAGCGGGTGGTGGCGAAGGCTGACAGCGGCACCATCTGGCCCTTGTTGTTGGCCACGTTGAGTCTCAGCAAGTCGTCGGGTTGCATGCGTGCTGGCGCATCGGCCTGCACCACCACCCGCTGCAGGCGCCCGGCGTTGGGGAAGTCGTTGATGTAGGCCGATCCCAGCGTCGTGGAGATCAGGCTGTTGATGGCATCAAAACTGACGCCCAGCGCGTTGGCTTTGTCGCGGTCAATGTCCACCTGCAGCTGTGGCGCGTCTTCCAGACCGTCAGGGCGCACCTGGGTGATCACCTTGCTTTGGGCCGCCATGCCCAGCAGCTGGTTGCGTGCTGCCAAGAGCGCGTCGTGGCCCAAACCGGCACGGTCCTGCAGTCGGAAGCTGAAACCACTGGAGGCGCCCAGTTCAGGAATGGGCGGCGGGCTCAAGGGGAAGATGAACGCATCGCGGATGCCCGACAGGGCACCAAAAGCGCGCCCGGCCAGTGCCTCGGCAGAACTGCCCGGCCCTTCGCGTTCAGCCCAGTCCTTGAGGGTCACAAACGCCAGCGCAGCGTTCTGGCCCTGACCTGAGAAGCTGAAGCCCAGCACGCCGACCATGCTTTTCACTTCGGGCTGGCTCAGGATGAAACCTTCCACCTGCTTCATCACCTCCAGCGTGCGCTCTTGGGTGGCGCCAGGGGGCAGTTGGACGTTGACCAGCATGCTGCCCTGGTCTTCATTGGGCAGGAACGAGGTGGGCAGGCGCTGGTACATCCAAGCGGCACCCGCCACGATGGCCAGGTAGATCGCCAGATACCGTGCGGCACGCGGCAGCAGCTTGGCCACGCCACGCTCGTAACCCTTGGCGGTGCTGGCAAAACCCCGGTTGAACCAGCCAAAGAAGCCGGTTTTGGCGTGGTGGTGCCCGGCTTCCACCGGCTTGAGCAGGGTGGCGCACAAGGCCGGTGTGAGGGACAGCGCCAGAAACGCCGAGAACGCAATCGACACCCCCATCACCGCCGAGAACTGGCGGTAAATGTTGCCAATCGAGCCGCTGAAAAACGCCAGCGGCACAAACACCGAGATCAGCACCACGGTCACGCCGATGATGGCCCCGGAGATCTGGCCCATGGCCTTGCGGGTGGCTTGCAGCGGCGGCAGCCCTTCCTCGCTCATGATGCGCTCGACGTTTTCGACCACCACAATGGCATCGTCCACCACGATGCCGATCACCAGCACCATGGCAAACATGGTCAGCACGTTGATGGAAAACCCCATGGCCAGCAGCGTGGCAAAGGTGCCCAAGAGCGCCACCGGCACCACCAGCGTCGGAATCAGCGTGTAGCGCCAGTCCTGCAAGAACAGGAACATCACCAGAAACACCAGCACGATGGCTTCCACCAGCGTCTCGGCCACTTGGCTCAGGGAGGTTTCAATGAAAACCGAGCTGTCGTAGGGAATGGACCAGGTCATCCCCTTGGGAAAGAAATTTTCCAGCTCATGCATGCGGGCCCGCACCGCTTTGGCTGTGGCCAGCGCGTTGCCGCTGGGCGACAACTGCACGCCAATACCGGTGGAGGGCTTGCCGTTCAGGCGGGCTGAGGTGGCATACGACTGGGCGCCGAGTTCGATGCGCGCCACATCTTTGAGCCGCACGGTGGAGCCATCGGTGTTGGCGCGCAGCACCACGTTGCCAAACTGCGCCACGCTGCTCAGCTGGCCGTTGACCACCACCGTGGCGGAAATGCCTTGTCCGGCCACATTGGGCAGGCTGCCGATTTCACCGGCAGAGACCTGGGCATTTTGCGCGCGGATGGCGGCATTCACCTCGGCAGCAGACAGGTTGAAGCTCACCAGCTTGGCCGGATCAACCCAGACGCGCATGGCGCGCTCGGTCCCGAACAGTTGGGCCTGGCCAACGCCGGGCAGGCGTTGCAACTCAGGCACGATGGAGCGCGAGGCGTAGTCGCCCAGCGCCACCGGGTCCAGCGCCGGGTCCTCGCTGGACAGAATGGCGAACAGCAAAAAGTTGTTGCGCGACTTGTCCACCCGCACACCCTGCTGGGTCACGGCCGACGGCAGCCGTGGCGTGGCGCGAGAGAGACGGTTTTGCACGTCGACCTGAGCCAGATCGGGGTCGGTGCCCGGCTGAAAACTCAGCGTGATGGTGCCCGTGCCATTGGCCTGCGCGGTAGACTCCATGTAGATCAGGCCGGGCGAGCCGTTCATCTCCTGTTCGACGATGGACAGCACGCTGTCCTCGAGCGTTTGCGCCGAGGCCCCCGGGTAGGTGGCCGAGACGATGATCGACGGTGGAGCCACCGGCGGGTATTGGGCAATCGGCAACTGGGTGATGGATACCACGCCCATCACCATGATGAACAGGGCAATCACCCAAGCAAAGATCGGGCGGTCAATGAAAAATTTAGCCATGCTGGGCGCTCCTTATTGCGCAGCGCTGGCTGACGCACTGGCCGGTTTGGCCGCTGGATCTGCCGGTGCGGCATTTCCTGCAGGCTGACTGGCCCCGTGGCCGGACGCCGCAGGCGCCCCGGACTGCCATGGCACGGGCTTGACCGGGCCGCCGCGCAGCTTCTGGAACCCGTCCACCATCACCTGTTCACCCGCCTGCAGACCGCTCATCACCACCCATTGGCCGTTTTGCTGGCCACCGACCTGGATCGGACGCGGCGTTGCTTTACCGTCGGCGCCCACCACCATCACCGTGTCGCCTTGTGGTGAGCGGGTCACGGCTTGTTGCGGCAACAGAATGGCGTTGCTGGCCTGGGCCTGTTCGAGGCGCACACGCACAAACAGGCCGGGTAGCAGGGCGCCGGTTGGGTTGGGTACCTCGGCGCGCAGGGTGATCTGGCCGCTGGTGCTGTCCACCGTCAGGTCAGAAAACAGCAACTTGCCGGCCTGGGGGTACTCGCTGCCGTCTTCCAGCACCACGCGCACACTGGCGCCCTGGTTGCCCGCGCGCTTGAACTGGCCGCTTTCCAACGCCTGACGCAGCCGCATCACTTCTGCGGCCGACTGGGTGAAATTGACGTACACCGGGTTGATCTGCTGGATGACCGCCAGCTGGGTGGCCTCACCTTGACCAACCAAAGCACCTTCGGTCACCAACGCACGGCCAATACGCCCGGCAATCGGTGCGGTGATGTTGGCGTAACCGACATTGATGCGGGCTGTCTGCACGGCGGCGCGGGCCACCGCCAGGTCAGCCTCGGCCTGTTTGTGTGCCGCTTGTGCGTTGATGAATTCCTGCTGGCTGATGGCCTTGGCCTCCGCCAGCGGTTTGTAACGCTCGGCCTGGGCGCTGGCTTGCATCACATTGGCCTCGGCCTTGGCGACGCTGGCGCTGGCGCTGGCCAGTGCCGCCTCATAGGGGCTGGCATCCACCTGAAACAGGGCCTGGCCCGCGCGCACGTCACTGCCTTCGGTGAACAGCCGTTTTTGCAGAATGCCTGCGGCGCGCGCCCGTACCTGCGCCACCCGGGAGGCTTCCAGGCGACCCGGCAACTCGGTGATCAGACCCACATTGCCCGGCGTGACGGTGAGCACACCCACTTCAGCCAAGGGCATCCCACCGCCGGGCCCGCCAGCGGCGCCAGCGTCGGTGCTTTTGCCACCACACGCGGCGAGTGCCAGCGCGACGCTGACCGCCAAGGCCGAGGGCAGGAACATGGATCGGGTGAAAGGGCGCCGCACGGGCAACGAGCAGTCAGACGCGGCTGAGGTGTGAGTCATGATGAGACTTCCATAAAAATGAAACGCGCTGTCAAGGTACGGCAGCCGCGCGGGTGATTTGATTTTTCCAAAATTATACATACAATCACGAATGTATACTGATAGCCCTTTGAAAGGTCCTGGATGGTGAGAAGAACCAAAGAAGACGCGCAGGCCACCCGCCAACAGTTGCTGGCGGCGGCGGTGCGGGTGTTCGCTGAAAAAGGGGTTTCACGCACCTCATTGCAAGACATTGCTGCCGCCGCAGGGACCACCCGTGGCGCCATTTACTGGCATTTCAAGAACAAGGCCGATTTGTTCAACGCCATGATGGACGATGCCATTTTGCCGATGGAGCAGGCCATGCAGCACATTGGCCACGACCCGGCCCAGGACCCGTTGTTTGAGCTGGAGCACGCCCTGCTGCAGACCATGCGCGACATCGTCAGCAACGACGCCACCCGCGCGGTGTTTGAAATTGCCCTCATGAAAGTCGAATACGTGGACGAACTGGTGGGCATCAAGGCCAGGCATGTCCAGTGTTATGCCGACGGCACGCGCGAAGTCACCCGCAGCCTGCAAGAGGCGGCGACGCACCGGGGTATCGACCTGCCGGTGAGTCCGGACATGGCGGCCCATGGCCTGCATGCGCTGATGGTGGGCCTGATCCACTCCTGGATGTTGTCGCCGCAGGCGTTTGACCTGGTGGCCGTGTCGCAAAGCGCCATCCGGGCGCAATTGGCGGGGCTGGGTTTGCATCCTGGTGTCTGAGGTGGCTCAGGGGGTATCGCCTAAACTCGTTTCTTATGTTGAAAAATGTTTGTGTACTGGGGATTGAGTCCTCGTGTGATGAAACCGGCGTGGCGCTGGTCGACATGCCCGCGCAGGGGCTGCCGGTACTGCGGGCGCATGCCTTGTTCAGTCAGATCGAGATGCACCAGGCCTATGGTGGGGTGGTGCCTGAGCTGGCCAGCCGCGACCACATTCGCCGCGTGTTGCCCTTGACCGACCAGGTGCTGGCTGAGGCTGGCCGAACCCTGGCCGATGTCGATGTGGTGGCCTTCACCCGCGGTCCGGGCCTAGCGGGTGCGTTGCTGGTGGGGGCGGGTGTGGCCTGTGCCTTGGGCGCGGCGCTGGATAAACCGGTGCTGGGCGTGCACCATCTGGAAGGGCATTTGCTGTCGCCGTTTTTGAGCCTGGATGCACCCGAGTTTCCATTTGTGGCGCTGCTGGTGTCGGGTGGCCACACCCAGCTGATGCGGGTCGACGGGGTGGGGCGCTACCAGATTCTGGGTGAAACCATTGACGATGCGGCGGGTGAGGCGTTTGATAAATCCGCCAAGCTGCTGGGCCTGGCTTACCCGGGCGGGCAGGCGCTGTCCAAGCTGGCCGAGTCGGGCGACCCCAAGGCCTACAAGCTGCCGCGCCCGCTGCTGCACAGCGGTGATCTGGATTTTTCGTTTGCCGGGCTGAAGACGGCGGTGATGGTGCAGGCCGGCAAATGTGCCCAGGCCAACGGTTGCACCGCGGCGGACTTGCCAAGAGGCGTGCTGGCGGATCTGGCAGCGTCCACCCAGGCGGCGATTGTGGAGGTGCTGGTGAAAAAGTCACTTACCGCGTTGAAGCAAACGGGCCTGAAGCGCCTGGTGGTGGCAGGCGGTGTCGGTGCCAACCGTGCGCTGCGCGAGCAACTCAACGCCGCGTGTGCCCGACTCGCCATCCGGGTGCATTACCCCGAACTGCATTTGTGCACCGACAACGGCGCCATGATCGCCATGGCAGCGGCGATGCGGCTCCAGTCGGGCCAGCAGGTGGCCACGAAAAACTACGCGTTTGACGTCAAACCGCGCTGGCCGCTGGATGCCATTGTGGTTTGAAAGGAACGATCCAATCGGCTTTCAGGCCTGACAAACCAAGGTAAGTCGTTATCTTTGACGCGAAAGGGCGGGGTCGCTTTGTGCGGTGGTGATTGCGTATCCAGGGATGCCCGGTCGCCACTTGGCGCGACAGCGATGAAGCCGCCTTCTTTGTTGCTTCAAGGTGTTTTTGCTGCGATGCCCTTTCAAAGACTTATGCCGTGTCTGCCCTGCTGGCCGCTGATGTGCTGCAGCCAGCAGGGCGCGAGCAAGGTGTCAGTGAATCACCAGTTCCGTCACCCGGCTGACCGGTACCACCTTGGCCAGTTTCAGCGTGAGCACCCCGTTTTCGAGCTTGGCGGCACTTTGACTGGCGTCGATGTCTTGCGGCAGCTCGCAGGCAAAGTGATAGGTGCGCGGTGCCCCATCGGCGCTGGACAGGCGCACCACGTTGCCCTCAATACCCACCACCAGTTGCTCGCGGCTCACGCCGGGCACATCAAACGACAGGGTGAAAGACTGCTCGTCCTGCTCGATGGTGGCTGTGCCCTGGCTGCGGGTGCTGCTGACGGGTTGTGCGAAGCTGGCGGAGGGGCGGGCGCTGGAAGCGTAGAGGTGGCGACGAAAGCCAGCGGGGGTGACAGGGGTAAAGAACATGGTTGAACTCCTTGTAAACTGCGCGGCCTTCACAACGAACGTGCCGCCAGCCCCTCAACTAGGCGCGCTGGCGAGCTTTTCAAGAGAGATGTCCTGATGTTTATTGTTGTCAAACGGGTCTTGAAAAGCCTGGTTCTGTCGCTAAGTCTGCCCGTTTTGGCCCTGGCGCAACCCGCACAGCCTGCGGTCAAGATCGCTCTGATCGAAGCCATGAGTGGGCCGTTCGCCAATACCGGCGAGGCGGTGTACCGCAATTTGTTGTGGGCGGTGGAGCGTGTCAACGCGGGCGGCGGTGTCAAGCTGGCCGACAAGACCGTTGGCAGCCCGCTGCAGTTGGACCGGTTTGACAGCAAGGGCCAGACCGAAGAAGCCTTGACCGCGCTCAAAGCGGCCATTGACCAGGGCGCCCGTGTGGTCACGCAGGGCAATTCATCGGCCGTGGCCGCGGCGCTGATCGATGCGATCAACAAACACAACGAACGCGAGCCATCCAAGCGGGTGATCTTTTTGAATTACTCGGCGGTGGATCCGATTCTGACCAACGAGAAATGCAGTTTCTGGCACTTCCGGTTTGATGCCCACGCTGACATGCGCATGAGCGCGCTGATGTCGGTGATCAAGGACGATACCGCCCTGAAAAGTGTCTACATCATCGGCCAGGACTACAGCTTTGGCCAGGCCGTGGCGCGCGAGGCGCGGCGCCAGTTGAAGCAGCAGCGGCCCGATATACAAGTCGTGGGTGACGAGCTGCATGCCATCGGGCGCGTCAAGGACTTCATGCCCTACGTCACCAAAATCAAGGCCAGCGGCGCGCAGGCTGTGATCACCGGCAACTGGGGCAATGACCTGACGCTCCTGGTCAAGGCTGCCAAAGAGGTGGGCTATGAAGGGCGCTTCTACACTTTTTACGGTAACGCACTGGGCGCGCCCATGGCCATGGGTGACGCCGGAATCGGCAAGGTGTTGGCGGTGGCCGACTGGTTGCCCAACGTGACCACGCCGCAAAGCGAAGCTTTTTACCAGTCTTTCCGTCAGCGTTTTCCCAAGCCCGAAGACGACTATGTGCACATGCGCATGCAGCTGATGGTGCAGGCGCTGGTGCAGGCGATGGCATCGGCCGGTACCACCGAAGCAGCAGCCGTCGCCGCCAAGCTGGAGCGCGCCAGTGTCACTTTTCATGCCCAGAGTGGCAGCATGCGGGCCAGCGACCACCAGTTTCAGCAGCCGCTGGTGGTGGGGGTGATGGATCGCAAGGGCATGCCGGGTGTGAAATTCGACGTGGAAGGCTCGGGTTATGGCTTTCGGGTCATCAAAACCCTGGCTGCCAAAGAGGCCGAGTTGCCGACCACCTGCCAGATGCAGCGCCCCTGAGTTGCGACCGGGTTCGGGTCGGTTCAGCGGTGTCTGAGTAGCTTGTGGGTGCAGGCGTGCGCCGCCGGGTATACTCGCAGGCTCTGCAGTTTTTGCAGTCCTCGCACGTCAGGGGCAGTTCCAGCGCCTGACGCAAGTTGTTCACTCAGGAAAAAATCATGATCGCAACCAGTATCAAAGCCGCTGTTGTCAAAGACAACGCACGTTCCGCCGGTGACACCGGCAGCCCCGAAGTGCAAGTGGCCCTGTTGACCGCCCGCATCAACGAACTCATGCCCCACTTCAAAACCCACGCCAAAGACCACCATGGCCGTCGCGGCCTGCTGCGTATGGTGAGCCGCCGCCGCAAGCTGCTGGACTACCTCAAGAGCAAGGACGCTGACCGTTATGTGGCACTGATCGCCAAACTGGGTCTGCGTAAATAAACGCTTGGCAAAAATGACAGACGCCTGAGTTAGGTCACTAGCTCAGGCGTTTTTTACTTCGGAGACGGCGAAAGCGGAGCGAAGCTGTGTCATTCCAAAGCCTGGCGACCCTTTCGGTGAGGGTGTGGCTCTGGAATGGCATCGTGGCCTGTTTTGTCTGATCCGGGCTTAGGGGGATGGCCTGCATCCTCCGAATTCTCAGGAAATATCAACATGACGATGTTCAAAAAAGTAAGCAAGACCTTCCAATGGGGTCAACACACGGTCACCATGGAAACTGGCGAAATTGCCCGCCAGGCTAGCGGTGCGGTCAAGCTAGATATGGATGGCACCGTGGTGCTGGCCACCGTGGTTGCCAAGACCGAAGGCAAGGCCGGTCAGGATTTCTTCCCCTTGACCGTCGATTACCTTGAAAAGTCTTATGCCGCAGGTCGTATCCCTGGCAGCTTCTTCAAGCGTGAAGGCCGCCCCAGCGAATTTGAAACCTTGACCAGTCGCCTGATCGATCGCCCGATCCGCCCACTGTTCCCTGAAGGCTTCTTCAATGAAGTTCACGTGGTGGTGCACACCCTGTCGCTCAACCCCGAAGTGGATGCCGACATCGCCGCCATGATCGCGGTCAGCGCGGCGCTGTCGATCAGTGGTGTGCCGTTCAGCGGCCCGATTGGTGCGGCCCGTGTCGGTTATGTCAACGGTGAGTACATGCTCAACCCTGGCCAAACCGCACGCAAGAATTCCACCATGGACTTGGTGGTGGCAGGTACCGAATCCGCCGTGTTGATGGTGGAGTCCGAAGCCGACCAACTGTCCGAAGACATCATGCTCGGTGCGGTGGTGTTTGGTCACACCCAGGGTGCGATTGCCATCAATGCCATCCACGAACTCGTGCGTGACGCTGGCAAGCCGGTGTGGGACTGGAAACCTGCCGCCAAGGACGAAGCACTGATCGCCAAGATCGACGGTTTGGCCAAAGACAAGCTGGTCGCCGCTTACCAAATCCGCAACAAACAAGCCCGTACCCAAGCCTGCCGCGCTGCCTATGCTGAAGTCATGGCCGCTTTGAAGGATGAAGGCGTGGCGTTCGATTCCGTGGCCATCGAAGGTCTGCTGTTTGAAATTGAAGCCAAGATCGTGCGTGGCCAGATCCTCGCCGGTGAACCCCGAATCGACGGCCGCGACACCCGCACCGTGCGCGCCATCGAAATCCGCAACGGCGTGCTGCCGCGCACCCACGGTTCGGCCCTGTTCACCCGTGGTGAAACCCAGGCGCTGGTCGTGACCACGCTCGGTACCGAACGTGATGCCCAGCGTGTGGATTCGCTGGCCGGTGACTACGAAGACCGTTTCATGTTGCACTACAACATGCCTCCCTTCGCCACCGGCGAAACCGGCCGTGTTGGCACGCCCAAGCGCCGCGAAATCGGCCACGGCCGTCTGGCCAAGCGTGCACTCGTTGCTGTCTTGCCAACCAAGGAAGACTTCCCCTACACCATGCGTGTGGTGTCGGAAGTGACCGAGTCCAATGGTTCTTCGTCGATGGCTTCGGTTTGCGGCGGCTGCTTGAGCTTGATGGACGCAGGCGTGCCTTTGAAGGCGCACGTGGCCGGTATCGCCATGGGCCTGATCAAGGACGACAACCGCTTTGCGGTGTTGACCGACATCCTGGGTGACGAAGATCACCTGGGCGACATGGACTTCAAGGTAGCCGGTACCACCAACGGCATCACCGCGCTGCAGATGGACATCAAGATTCAAGGCATCACCAAGGAAATCATGCAAGTCGCTTTGGCACAAGCCAAGGAAGCACGCATGCACATTCTGGGCAAGATGGTGGAAGCCATGGGCGAAGCCAAGACCGAGGTGTCTACCTTCGCGCCGCGCCTGTTCACCATGAAGATCAATCCCGAAAAGATCCGCGACGTAATCGGTAAGGGCGGCGCGGTGATCCGTGCGTTGACCGAAGAAACCGGCACCCAGATCAACATCGACGAAGACGGCACCATCACCATCGCATCGGCTGACCCGGCCAAGGCCGAAGAAGCCAAACGCCGCATCGAGCAGATCACCGCCGAAGTCGAAATCGGCAAGGTCTACGAAGGCCCGGTGGTCAAGATTCTTGACTTTGGTGCTTTGATCAACCTGCTGCCTGGCAAAGACGGCTTGCTGCACATCAGCCAGATCGCCCATGAACGTGTCGAGAAGGTGACCGACTATTTGGCAGAAGGTCAGATCGTCAAGGTCAAGGTCATGGAAACCGACGAAAAAGGCCGTGTCAAGCTGTCGATGAAGGCTCTGCTGGATCGCCCAGCGCAGGGCGGCAACGACAACCGGGCTTGATGCGACTGACCAAGCTGACAGCCCTTGCTTGCTAAGGGCTGGAGGCCAAAAAGTCCATGAAAACGATTGAAATCACGGGTTATGGGGCATCGGACGTGTTGCGTCTGGGAGAGCGCCCCATGCCTGTTGCAGGCGCCGGTGAGTTGCTCATCCGCGTCACCGCCAGTGGTGTCAACCGTCCTGATGTGCTGCAGCGCCAGGGCAACTACCCGGTGCCGCCCGGTGCCTCGGACATCCTGGGGCTGGAAGTGGCGGGCAGCATTGCGCAGGGTGATGCGGCCGAGCTGGCTGCGGCCGGTTTTCAACTCGGCGACCGGGTGTGTGCGCTGGTCGCGGGTGGTGGTTATGCCGAGTATTGTGTCGCGCCGATCGGCCAGTGTTTGCCCGTGCCTGACGGGCTGACCGATATCGAAGCAGCCAGCTTGCCCGAGACTTTTTTTACCGTCTGGAGCAACCTGATGGCGCGCGCCCGCCTGCAGCCAGGTGAGTCGGTGCTGATTCAGGGGGGTGGCAGCGGGATTGGTGTTACCGCCATTCAGTTGGCCAGGTTGACGGGTGCGCGGGTGTTTGTGACGGCGGGCAGTGATGACAAGTGTGCGGCCTGTGTGGCGCTGGGTGCGCAAGCTGCCATCAACTACAAGACGCAGGACTTCAAGGACGAGATCATGCGCCTGACCGACGGCCAGGGCGTTGATGTCATTCTGGATATTGTGGCCGGGAGTTATGTGGCCAAAGAGGTCCAATGCCTCAAGGAGGATGGGCGCCTTGTCATTATTTCAATACAAGGCGGCACCCGCAGCGAGTTCAATGCCGGCCTGGTTTTGCGCAAACGCCTGACCATCACCGGCTCTACCTTGCGACCACGCCCGGTGGCTTTCAAAGCCGCGATTGCCAAAGCCTGCCTGGAAAACGTCTGGCCAGCGCTGGCTGACGGACGCATCAAGCCGGTGGTGTATCGCACCTTTGCCGCGGCTGACGTGGTGCAGGCGCATGAATTGATGGAGTCGAGCCAGCATATTGGGAAGATTGTTTTGATTTGGAGCGAATCATGAAGAAAAAACTGATTGCCGGTAACTGGAAGATGAACGGCAGCCTGGCTGCCAACGATAAGCTGCTCAAGGACATCCTCGTGGGTGTTGGGCAAGCAGCTTGCCAGATGGCGGTAGGCGTGCCTGCGGTATACCTGTCGCAATGCCAGGCATTGCTTGCGGGCACGGCGATCGACTTGGCGGCACAGGATATTTCGGCCCATGAGGTCGGCGCGTACACCGGTGAAATCTCGGGTGCCATGCTCAAGGAGTTTGGCGTGCGTTATGTGATCGTCGGGCATTCCGAACGCCGTCAATACCACGGTGAGACCGACGAGGTGGTGGCGCTCAAGGCGCAGCGCGCGCTGGGTTGCGGCATCACCCCGATCGTCTGTGTGGGTGAAACCTTGGCCGAGCGTGAAGCCGGGAAAACCGACGAGGTGGTCAAGCGCCAATTGGCCGCGGTGATCCACACCAACGGCCATTGCATCAGTGAAGTGGTGGTGGCCTATGAGCCCGTCTGGGCCATTGGTACCGGCAAGACCGCCACGCCGGAGATGGCGCAGCAAGTGCATGCGGTTTTGCGCGCGCAACTGAAAGCGGCCTCTGACCACGCCGACCGCATCAAGCTGCTTTATGGCGGCAGCATGAACGCGGCCAACGCGGCGTCACTGCTGGCGCAGCCCGACATTGATGGGGGGCTGATAGGCGGTGCGGCCTTGAAAGCACAGGATTTTTTAACGATTATTGCTGCTGCCCATTGAGCATCAAGGGGCCGTAGTTACTGAATGAGGAGCGGAAGATGAATGTGATGTTGACGATTTTGCTGGCGGTGCAGATGCTGTCTGCCATTGTGATGGTCGGTTTGATTCTGGTGCAGCACGGCAAGGGCGCCGATATGGGCGCAGCCTTTGGCAGCGGGGGGTCTGGCAGCTTGTTTGGTGCCAGCGGCAGTGCCAACTTCCTGTCGCGCACGACGGCTGTTCTGGCAACGGTTTTCTTTGTTAGCACTTTGGCGCTGGCCTATTTTGGTTCTGCCCGTCCAGCGCCTGCTTCCGGCAGTGTGCTGGAAAACGCCGCTTTGGTGGCGCCTGTGCCCGCAGCTGTGGCTCCTGTTGCCCCTGCATCTGGCGCAGCACAAATTCCGTCTAAATAATCGCTATCGGAAAGGCTCTCCCGTCAGGGGAGAGCAAGCGATTTCAGGGTAAACTTCGGGTTCACTTGGCAAACTTAACAAACGTCAAGTTTTGGTTTGGTCGAGAAATCTAAATAGCCGTCGTGGTGAAATTGGTAGACACGCTATCTTGAGGTGGTAGTGGCGAAAGCTGTGCGAGTTCGAGTCTCGCCGACGGCACCAGATAAACAACTTTGACCCGCTTCGGCGGGTCAAAGATACAGGTAGACAAATCCTTATGATGAACCTCGGTCAGTACCTGCCGGTACTTTTGTTTATCCTCATCGGCATTGCAGTTGGTGTGCTTCCCCAGGTGATTGGTTATGTCCTGGGGCCTAACCGGCCAGATACTGCCAAAAACTCCCCCTACGAATGTGGTTTTGAAGCGTTTGGTGATGCACGCATGACGTTTGACGTGCGTTATTACCTGATTGCCATTCTTTTTATCCTGTTTGATCTGGAAACCGCCTTGTTGTTTCCGTGGGCGGTCACGCTCAGGGAGTTGGGCCTTTTCAGCTTTTTTGTCGGACTGGAAATTGTGACTGTCCTGACGATAGGGTTCGTGTACATGTGGCTTAAAGGCGCCCTGGATTGGGAGTAAGTCAATGATTGAAGGTGTTCTTAAAGAGGGCTTTGTCACGACGACTTATGACAGTGTCGTGAACTGGGCCAAGACGGGTTCAGTGTGGCCCATGACGTTTGGCCTGGCCTGCTGTGCGGTGGAGATGATGCATGCTGCGGCGGCCCGCTACGACCTCGCCCGATTTGGTGCTGAGGTGTTTCGTCCGAGTCCACGGCAGTCTGACTTGATCATTGTGGCGGGTACGTTGACCAACAAGATGGCGCCCGCTTTTCGCAAGGTGTATGACCAGATGGCTGAGCCGCGTTGGGTGATCAGCATGGGGTCATGTGCCAATGGCGGGGGGTATTACCACTACAGTTATTCGGTGGTGCGCGGTTGTGACCGCATCGTGCCGGTGGATATTTATGTGCCTGGATGCCCGCCGACGGCGGAAGCACTGGTGTACGGCATCATCCAGTTGCAAAGCAAGATCCGTCGTACGCAAACGATCGCACGCACGTAGAAGGAACGTCATGACGTTATACGCGGTAAATATCCAAACGCTCAAGACCCAGGTCGAGGCAGCGTTGGGTGACATGGTTCAAAGCAGTGTGGTCAAGTGGGGCGAACTGACCATTGTCGTCAAGGCGGCCGACTATTTTCAAGCGGCAACGGTTTTAAAAGAACACCCTGATTGCCAGTTTGAGCAATTGATTGACCTCTGTGGTATCGACTACTCCACGTACAAAGACGAACCCCAGGTTGGGCTGCGTTTTTGTGCTGTGTTGCATTTGCTGTCGGTGAGTCTGAACCAGCGGATCCGGCTGAAGGTGTTCGCCAGTGACGACGAAGCGCCGGTGTTGCGTTCGGTCTGTGATATCTGGAGTTCGGCCAACTGGTTTGAGCGCGAGGCGTTTGATCTTTACGGCATTGTGTTTGAAGGGCATGACGACCTGCGTCGCATCCTGACGGATTACGGTTTTATTGGTCATCCGTTCCGCAAGGATTTTCCCCTGTCCGGTCACGTCGAAATGCGTTACGACGCCGAGCAAAAACGGGTGGTTTACCAGCCGGTCACGATCGAGCCGCGTGAAATCACGCCACGCATCATCCGCGAAGAGAACTATGGAGGCCTGCCGCAGGCGCAGTAAGTTATGGCGGAAATCAAAAATTACACCCTGAATTTCGGGCCCCAGCATCCGGCGGCGCATGGCGTGTTGCGCTTGGTGTTGGAGTTGGACGGCGAAGTCATCCAGCGTGCCGACCCGCATATCGGTCTGCTGCACCGTGCCACCGAAAAACTCGCAGAAAACAAGACCTACCTGCAAACCTTGCCGTACATGGATCGCCTGGACTACATGTCGATGATGTGTAACGAGCAAGCTTACTGTCTGGTCATCGAGAAGATGCTGGGCCTTGAGGTGCCGCTGCGAGCCCAGTACATCCGGGTGATGTTTGCCGAAATCACCCGCTTGCTCAACCACCTGTTGTGGGTGGGTGCGCACGCGATCGACTGCGGCGCCATGACGGTCATGTTGTACGCGTTCCGTGAGCGCGAAGACCTGCTTGATGCCTATGAGGCGGTCAGTGGTGCCCGCATGCATGCCGCCTACTTCCGTCCAGGTGGTGTTTACCGCGACTTGCCCGACACGATGCCGCGTCATACGCCCAACAAGGTTCGCAGCGCGAAGTCGACACAGGCATTGAACCGGAATCGGGAAGGTAGCCTGCTGGATTTCATTGAAGACTTTACCAAGCGGTTCCCGACTTATCTTGACGAGTACCACACACTGTTGACTGAGAACCGTATCTGGAAACAGCGGACGGTGGGTATTGGTGTCGTGACGCCAGAGCGGGCTTTGAATCTCGGTTTCACTGGGCCGATGTTGCGTGGCTCAGGATTTGCCTGGGACTTGCGCAAGCAGCAGCCTTACGAGGTCTACGGCCGGCTCGACTTTGACATCCCGGTCGGCAAGACTGGCGACACCTACGACCGTTACCTGGTGCGCATGGAAGAAATGCGGCAGTCCAACCGCATCATCAAGCAGTGTATTGACTGGCTGCGTGTCAATCCAGGCCCGGTGATCACGGACAACCACAAGATCGCACCGCCGGATCGTGAGTCCATGAAAGCCAACATGGAAGACCTGATCCACCACTTCAAGCTGTTTACCGAAGGTTTTGCCGTCCCGGAAGGTGAGGCCTACTGCGCCATCGAACATCCCAAAGGCGAGTTCGGTATCTACATGGTCAGTGATGGTGCCAACAAGCCGTATCGCATGAAGATTCGCCCGCCCGCTTTTGTGCATCTGGCAGCGCTCAATGAGATGGGCAAGGGGCACATGATTGCTGATGCGGTGGCGATCATTGGCACGATGGACATTGTGTTTGGGGAAGTTGACCGATGATTTCAGAAAAATCTCTCGCGGCCTTTGCAAAAGAGGTTGCCAAGTATCCGCCCGAGCAAAGGCAGTCCGCGGTGATGGCTTGCCTGCAGATCGTGCAGCAGGAATCAGGTTTTGTGAGTTCTGAGAGCGAACGCTTGGTGGCAGATTATCTGGGTATGGCACCGATGGCGGTGCATGAGGTGACGAGTTTCTACAACATGTACAACCAGAAACCGGTTGGCAAGTACAAGCTCAACGTCTGCACCAATCTGCCCTGCCAGTTGCGTCAGGGCGCTCAGGCGATGGCCCATTTGAAAGCCAAGCTGGGCATCGATGCCAATCAGACCACACCGGACGGTTTGTTCACCTTGCAGGAATGCGAGTGTTTGGGCGCGTGTGCCGATTCACCCGTGATGCTGGTAAACGACACCGCCATGTGCAGTTTCATGACGGATGACAAACTGGATCAACTGGTTGACGGTTTACGTGCGATGGAGGTGAAGTCATGAGTGCCGACAGCTTCCTCGCCCAGTTCCAGTCAACAGGTGCGCAGACCTGTTTTCACAACCGGCACATCAAACCGCAAATCCTCGCTGACCTGAATGGTGCCAACTGGCGCTTGACAGACTACGAAGCGCGCGGGGGTTACCAGGCGCTACGCAAGGTGTTGGGCCAGGACGGCGGTGCCGGGATGACGCAGGACCAGGTGATCGCCATGGTCAAGGAGTCCGGATTGCGCGGGCGCGGTGGTGCGGGTTTCCCGACCGGGCTCAAATGGAGTTTCATGCCGCGCCAGTTTCCGGGGCAGAAATATCTGGTTTGCAACTCGGACGAGGGCGAACCGGGTACTTGCAAAGACCGTGACATCATGGAGTTCAATCCGCATGTCGTGATCGAAGGCATGATCATCGCGGCTTATGCCATGGGTATTTCTGTGGGTTACAACTACATCCACGGTGAAATTTTTCACACCTATCGGCGTTTTGAAGAAGCGTTGGAAGAAGCCAGGGCGGCGGGTTATCTCGGCGGCAACATTCTGGGCAGCAACTTCAGTTTCCAGTTGCATGCAGCCCATGGCTTCGGTGCTTACATTTGTGGCGAAGAAACCGGCTTGCTGGAATCGCTGGAAGGCAAAAAGGGGCAGCCGCGCTTCAAGCCGCCATTCCCCGCCAGTTTTGGGCTGTACGGCAAACCGACGACGATCAACAACACCGAGACTTTTGGTGCTGTTCCTTGGATCATCCGCAACGGTGGGCAAGCCTATCTGGAGTCTGGCAAACCGAACAACGGCGGTACCAAGATTTATTCGGTGAGTGGTGACGTGGAGATGCCGGGCAACTATGAAGTGCCCATGGGGACGCCTTTCGCCACCCTGCTGGAGTTGGCGGGCGGCGTGCGCTCAGGCCGTCAACTGAAAGCCGTCATCCCCGGTGGTTCGTCGTCACCCGTGCTGCCAGCCAGCATCATGATGGACTGCACCATGGACTACGACTCGATCGCTAAAGCCGGCTCCATGCTGGGTTCGGGTGCGGTGATCGTCATGGACGATTCGCGTTGTATGGTCAAGAGCCTGCAGCGGCTGAGTTATTTTTACATGCATGAGTCCTGTGGCCAATGCACGCCTTGTCGCGAGGGCACGGGCTGGATGTCACGGGTGGTGGATCGCATCGAAACCGGTTTGGGTCGTGAGTCTGATCTGGCACTGCTCAATTCTGTGGCGGAAGACATTCAAGGCCGCACGATTTGCGCCCTGGGTGACGCCGCAGCCATGCCCGTGCGGGCCATGCTCAAACATTTCATGCCTGAATTTGAGTACCACATCGCACACAAGACCTGCATGGTTCCCGCCTACGTTTGAGTGAGCAACAGATGATTGAAATTGAACTCGACGGTCAAAAAGTCGCCATTGAACAGGGCAGCACGGTGATGCACGCCGCCGAAAAGGTGGGCACGTACATTCCGCACTTTTGTTATCACAAGAAGCTGAGCATTGCGGCCAGCTGCCGCATGTGCCTGGTGGACATCGAGAAGATGCCCAAACCCATGCCGGCTTGCGCGACGTCCGTCACCCAAGGCATGGTGGTGCGCACAAAATCTGACAAGGCCATCAAGGCGCAGCAGTCGGTGATGGAGTTTTTGCTGATCAACCACCCGCTGGATTGTCCGATCTGTGACCAAGGCGGCGAATGCCAGTTGCAAGACCTGGCGGTGGGTTATGGTGGCACTTCGTCACGGTATGAAGAAGAAAAACGGGTCGTGCAGCACAAGGATGTGGGTCCGTTGATCTCCATGCAGGAGATGGCACGCTGCATCCATTGCACCCGGTGTGTGCGTTTCGGTCAGGAAATTGCCGGCGTGATGGAGCTGGGCATGTCGCACCGTGGCGAGCATGCTGAAATCGAAACTTTTGTCGGGCAGACCATTGATTCCGAATTGTCGGGCAACATGATCGACATTTGTCCCGTCGGTGCCCTGACCAGCAAGCCCTTCAGGTACAGCGCCCGTACCTGGGAACTGTCGCGGCGCAAGTCCATTAGCCCGCACGATTCAACCGGTGCCAATTTGATTGTTCAGGTCAAGGCCAACAAGGTGATGCGCGTGGTGCCGCTGGAAAATGAGGCAGTCAACGAGTGCTGGATTGCGGACCGTGACCGTTTCTCTTACGAAGCGCTCAATGGCCCTGAGCGTTTGACCACACCGATGATCAAACACGGTGGCGAGTGGAAAGTGGTGGACTGGAAAACGGCGCTGGAATACGTGGCGCACGGATTGACCAGCATCAAGGCAGACCACGGCGCGGCGGCAATAGGCGCACTGGTCAGCCCACACAGCACCCTGGAAGAGCTGTATCTGGCGGGCGCTGTCGTGCGTGGTTTGGGGAGCGACAACATCGATTACCGACTGCGTCATGCCCAGTTCGAGACGGCGCAACCGGGCGCCAGATATCTGGGGCTGCCCATTGCGGCGTTGTCCACACTGCAAAGCGTCTTGGTCGTTGGTTCCAACCTGCGCAAAGACCATCCGTTGTTTGCCCAACGGCTACGTCAAGCCATCAAATTGGGTTGCACTGTGAGTGCTGTGGTTGCCAGCCCGGCGAACTGGGCCATGCCCGTGGCCATGACCCATGTCGCACCCTCTTCGGGCTGGGTGCAGGCGCTTGCTGACATTGCTGCCGCTGTGGCCCTTGAGAAGAATCTTGTGGCGCCCCAGCCCGGGCAGCCAACGGACCTCGCCCGTTCTACCGCCAGCTCCTTGCTGAGTGGCGAGCGAACAGCCATTTTGTTGGGTAACGCGGCGGCGCATCACCCGCAGGCGAACCAGTTGTTGGCCTTGGCCAACTGGATTGGCGAGCACACTGGTGCCACCGTTGGCTACCTGACCGAAGCAGCGAATACCGTGGGCGCTCAGGTGGTCGGCGCCATGCCTCAGGCCCAAGGCCTCAACGCGGGGCAAATGCTGGCAGGTGGCGTGAAAGCCGTCATCTTGCTCAATAACGAGCCGCAATTCGACAGCGCTGGCGCAGCGGCCTCAGTCCAAGCGCTTGCGGACTGCAAGATGGTGGTGACACTGAGTCCGTTCAAGGCGAATCTGGACATCAGCGATGTGCTGCTGCCCATTTCACCCTTCACGGAAACCTCCGGCACCTTTGTCAATGCGGAAGGGCGTATCCAGAGTTTTCATGCTGTCGTGAAACCCTTGGGCGACACCCGGCCGGCATGGAAAGTTTTCCGCGCTTTGGCCAACGTGATGGATCTGCCCGGTTTTGATTTCGAGTCGTCGCAAGAGGTCTTGACCCAGGCTTTAGGCGATGCCGCAGGAGCGGTGCCAACGGTTGTGCCGTCTGCCCGTTTGAGCAATGCTGACAGTCGCGCAGCGGCGCCGCCCACCAGCAACGGTTCGATCGCGCCTTGTGTTGCCGGTATTTATCAACTCGATGGCATGGTGCGTCGTGCACCGTCGCTTCAAGCGACGGCAGATGCCAAGGCATCACAGGCTCAGGAGGTGACAGCATGATCGACACGATGTTTGCCGCTGGCTTGGGCCTGGTGGCTGCGGACTGGTGGACTGAGCTGGTCTGGCCGGTGCTCTGGGCGCTGATCAAGATTGTTCCCGTGCTCATGATCGTCTTGGGCGCCGTGACGTATGCCACCCTGTGGGAACGCAAGGTGCTGGGCTGGGCGCAAATTCGCCTCGGGCCGAACCGCGTCGGGCCTTGGGGTCTGTTGCAGCCTATCGCTGACGCCCTGAAATTGATGACCAAGGAAGTTGTCCGGCCCGCTGCGTCTGACAAGTTCCTCTTTTACATGGGGCCGGTTCTTACCGTGGCACCCGCACTGGCCGCTTGGGCCGTGGTGCCGTTTGGCCCGGAGATTGCCATTGCCAACCTGAACGCTGGTTTGCTGTTCCTGATGGCCATCACCTCGTTGGAGGTTTATGGCGTGATCATCTCAGGCTGGGCGTCCAACTCCAAATATGCGTTCCTGGGCGCTTTGCGTGCTTCGGCACAAATGGTGAGTTATGAAATCGCGATGGGCTTTTGCTTCTTGATCGTGTTGATGGTGTCCAACAGCCTCAACATGACGGACATCGTGATGGGGCAGGCGAAAGGTCAGTTTGCTGACATGGGCTTGACCTTCCTGTCGTGGAACTGGCTGCCGCTGTTGCCCATTGTTGTTGTCTACTTTATTTCGGGCCTGGCGGAAACCAACCGGACCCCATTTGACGTGATCGAAGGCGAATCAGAAATTGTGGCGGGTCACATGGTGGAGTATTCCGGCATGTCCTGGGCGATGTTCCAGATGGCCGAGTACGCGAGCATCTGGCTGATCTGCATTCTGTCGGTCACGCTGTTTTTTGGCGGTTGGTTGTCGCCCATTGACAGTCTGAGCTGGATTCCCGGCTGGATCTGGCTGGGTCTCAAGACCTTCTTAGTGATGACGACTTTCATTTGGGTGCGCGTCACCTTCCCCCGGTTCCGGTACGACCAGATCATGCGTCTGGGCTGGAAGATCTTTATCCCTGTGACGTTGGTTTGGCTGGTGGTGATTGGCGTCTGGATGCAGACCCCATGGAACATTTGGAAGTAAAACGAGTCGCTTATGTCAACCCCAACTTTCAATTCCGGCAAGAGCACCACCGTGAGTGCGTTCTCCCTATCGGATTTTCTGTCCAGTTTTTTTCTGACGGAGCTTTTCAAGGGCATGCGACTGACGGGCAAATATGCCTTCAAAAGCAAGATCACCCTGGAGTATCCAGAAGAGAAGACACCTCTGTCCCCACGCTTTCGCGGCTTACATGCCTTGCGCCGCTATGAAACGGGTGAGGAGCGTTGTATTGCCTGCAAGCTGTGTGAGGCCGTCTGTCCGGCCATGGCGATCACCATCGAATCAGAGGAAAGGGCTGATGGGTCCAGGCGAACCACGCGTTATGACATTGATTTGACCAAGTGCATTTTTTGCGGGTTCTGCGAAGAAAGCTGCCCGGTGGATTCCATCGTCGAGACAAATATCCTGGAATACCACGGCGAAAAACGCGGCGATCTCTATTTCACCAAAGAGATGCTTCTGGCGGTGGGTGACCGTTATGAACCAGAAATTGCTGCCAGCAAGCTGGCCGATGCCAAATACCGTTGATCCGTCGTAAGAAAGAATCCGAATCATGAGTGTCACGACTGGTCTGTTTTACCTGTTTTCCGCCATTTTGCTGGGCTCGGCGTTTCGCGTGATCACGACGCGCAACCCGGTTCATGCTGTGCTGTACCTGGTCCTCACCTTTTTCCAGGCGTCCATGATCTGGATGCTGCTCAAAGCCGAATTTTTGTCGCTGACGCTGGTGTTGGTGTATGTCGGCGCCGTGATGGTGCTTTTCCTGTTCGTGGTGATGATGCTTGATGTGAATGTGGAAACCATGCGGGTGGGTTTCTGGAAAAACTTTCCGTTGGCCGCGGTGCTGGGCGCGCTGATCATTGTCGAAATGTCTGCTGTGTTGATGGGTGGCTTTCGGGTGAATGAGCAGCCAGACGCCTTGGCTGCTGTGGCGAAAGGAAGCGGGGAGTTGTCCAACAGCAAAGCACTCGGCAAGCTGCTGTACACCGAATACATTTACCCGCTCGAAGTGGCCACGGCCATTTTGTTGGTGGGGATGGTGGCAGCCATTGCCTTGACGTTGCGCCAACGCAAGGACAGCAAGGCCATCGACTCTGCCGCACAGGTTCGGGTTCGGGCCAAGGATCGGATGACCGTGGTGAAACTGGCACCGACACAACCCGCGTTGCCGATTGAGCCAACAACCGACGCACCTTCTGTGGAGAGCAAAGCATGACGTTGACATTGGGCCATTTTCTGACCTTGGGTGCGATGCTGTTTGCACTCTCCGTGATCGGTATTTTTCTGAACCGGAAGAACCTGATTGTGTTGCTGATGGCCATCGAATTGATGTTGCTGGCCGTCAACACCAATTTCATCGCTTTCTCGCACTACCTCGGTGACCTGAAAGGCCAGATCTTCGTGTTTTTCATCTTGACAGTCGCTGCTGCTGAAGCTGCCATTGGGTTGGCCATTCTGGTGGTGCTGTTCCGCAACCGAACCAATATCAATGTGGACGAACTTGATTCGTTGAAGGGGTAACAGGAAATGAGTCAAACCCTATCCGCCCCTTTGTTGGCAGCTGTTCCGTTGGCGCCGTTGTTTGGTGCCTTGGTGGCCGGCATCATGGGGACCAAGTTTGGTGGCAACAGCATTGGTCGGGGAGCGTCACATTCGTTTGCCATCATCGGCGTGCTGGTGTCGTTTATTCTGTCTGCCGTGACGCTGTACAACGTGGCTTTTGACGGTGCCCGTTTCAACGAGTCTCTCTACACCTGGATGGTGGTGGGCGACCTGAAGATGGAAATCGGCTTCATGGTCGACGGCCTTACCGCCATGATGATGTGTGTGGTGACCTTTGTGTCACTGATGGTGCACATCTACACCATTGGGTACATGGAAGAAGACGAAGGTTACAACCGGTTCTTCTCCTACATCTCGTTGTTCACCTTCTCCATGTTGATGCTGGTGATGAGCAACAACATGCTGCAACTGTTCTTCGGTTGGGAAGCCGTGGGGCTGGTCTCGTACCTGTTGATCGGGTTCTGGTACAACAAACCAACCGCCATTTTTGCCAACATGAAGGCCTTCCTGGTGAACCGGGTCGGCGACTTTGGATTCATTCTGGGCATCAGCCTGATCGCCGCCTACGCCGGTACGCTGAATTACACAGAAGCGTTTGCCAAGTCTTCTGAACTGGCTGCCTTGACTTTGCCCGGCACCGACTGGATGCTGGTCACGGTGATCTGCATCTGCCTGTTCATTGGCGCCATGGGCAAGTCCGCGCAATTCCCGCTGCATGTCTGGTTGCCGGATTCGATGGAAGGTCCGACACCGATTTCTGCACTGATCCATGCCGCAACCATGGTCACGGCAGGTATCTTCATGGTCGCCCGGATGTCGCCGCTGTTTGAGTTGAGTGAAGCCGCGCTGAACTTCATCATGATCATTGGTGCCATCACGGCGCTGTTCATGGGCTTTTTGGGCATCATCCAGAACGACATCAAACGCGTGGTGGCCTACTCGACGCTGTCGCAGCTGGGTTACATGACCGTGGCATTGGGCGCTTCAGCCTACTCGGTGGCGGTGTTTCACCTGATGACCCATGCATTCTTCAAGGCGTTGTTGTTTTTGGCGGCCGGTTCGGTGATCATGGGCTTGCACCATAACCAGGACATTCGCTGGATGGGTGGCGTGCGCAAATACATGCCCCTCACATGGATCACCTTTTTGCTTGGGTCGCTGGCCTTGATCGGCACGCCGTTCTTCTCCGGCTTTTTCTCCAAAGACGAAATCATCATGGCGGTGCATGCCAGCAACCTGCCCGCATCGGGATTTGCTTACTTTGCGGTGATGGCCGGTGTGTTTGTCACGGCGTTTTACTCCTTCAGACTGTATTTCCTGGTGTTTCATGGCGACGATCGGTTCGATCAAAACCCCGATGCCCACCATGGGCACCACGATGACCATGGCGCTGCTGCAGACGACCACGGTCACGGCCATGACGGCCACGCAACGCACCAAGAACCCAAAGAATCGCCCTGGGTGGTCACCATTCCATTGATCTTGCTGGCAATCCCGTCGGTGATCATTGGTTACCACACCATTGGCCCGATGCTGTTTGGCGATTTCTTCAAAGACGCGATTTATGTGAATGCCGAACTGCACAAGGCGATGGAAGTGCTGGCGGAAGAGTTTCATGGTGCCGCGGCACTGGCCAGACATGGTTTTTACGCTGCACCGTTCTGGCTGGCACTGGCGGGTGTGGTGACGTCCTGGTACATGTACATGGTGAACCCGGCTTTGCCAGCGGCCATCAAACGCAACGCGATGCCTGTGTTCAACCTGCTGGAAAACAAGTACTACCTGGACTGGTTCAACGAGAACGTCTTGGCCCGTGGCGCCCGTGGTTTGGGCGTCGTGTTGTGGAAGGTGGGTGATCAGACCCTGATTGACGGCGCAGCTGTGAACGGCTCCTGGCGGGTGGTCGGGTTGATCTCCAGCGTGGTCAGAAAATTCCAGACCGGCTTTTTGTATGACTACGCATTGACGATGGTTCTGGGCATCTTCGTGCTGATGACGTATTTCGTCTGGCTCAAATAGGAGAAATATAAAAATGGGTTTTTTGAGCCTGGCTATTTGGACACCAATTCTGTTTGGTGTGGTTTTGCTTGCAATGGGTCGGGACGACCAGGTACGCACTGTTCGTTGGGTGGCACTGGTGGGTGCCGTGATCAGTTTGCTGGTGACTTTGCCTTTGTATGTGTTGTTTGACAACTCGACAGCTGCGATGCAATTCGGGGAAATGTCGCCGTGGATCAGCCTCTTTAATGTCAACTACCACCTGGGTGTGGATGGTATTTCGCTGTGGTTTGTGCTGCTGACGGCGTTTATCAACGTGATTGTGGTGATTGCCGGTTGGGAAGTGATCACCACCCGTGTCAACCAGTACATGGGTGCTTTCCTGATTTTGAGCGGTTTGATGATCGGCGTGTTTTGCGCACTCGATGGCATGTTGTTTTACGTGTTCTTCGAGGCCACGCTGATACCGATGTATCTGATCATTGGTATCTGGGGCGGGCCGAACAAGATCTATGCGTCGTTCAAGTTCTTTCTCTACACCTTGTTGGGTTCTTTGCTGATGCTGGTGGCGTTGATTTACCTCTACGTTCAATCGGGCAACAGTTTTGATTTGGCTGTGTGGCACAAGTTGCCGCTGGACAGTACCGCACAGACCCTGCTGTTCTTTGCATTCTTGTCGGCGTTTGCCGTCAAGGTGCCGATGTGGCCTGTCCACACCTGGTTGCCTGACGTTCACGTGGAAGCACCTACGGGTGGTTCTGCCGTGCTGGCCGCCATCATGCTCAAGCTGGGTGCCTATGGCTTCCTGCGCTTTTCGTTGCCCATCGCGCCTGATGCGTCCCATCAGTGGGCTGGTTTGATGGTGGGTTTGTCTCTGGTGGCTGTGGTCTACGTCGGTCTAGTCACGTTGGTCCAGAAAGACATGAAAAAACTGGTGGCTTATTCGTCCGTTGCCCATATGGGTTTTGTGACGCTGGGCTTCTTCATGTTCAATGACCTGGGTGTTTCCGGCGGCATTGTCCAGATGATCGCGCATGGTTTTGTCTCCGCGGCCATGTTCTTGTCCATCGGTGTCCTGTATGACCGGATGCACTCGCGCGAAATCGCCAGTTACGGGGGTGTGGTTAACACCATGCCCAAGTTCACCGCGTTTGCCTTGCTGTTTGTGATGGCCAACTGTGGTTTGCCTGCCACCGCGGGATTCGTCGGTGAGTGGATGGTCATTCTGGGTGCTGTGAAGGTGAACTTCTGGGTCGGAATGGCGGCCGCGAGTGCGCTTATCTTTGGTGCGGCTTACTCGCTGTGGATGTTCAAGCGGGTGTACCTGGGCCCGATTGCCAATGACCATGTCAGGCACCTGACCGACATCAACAAGCGCGAGTTTTTCTTCTTGAGCCTGCTGGCCATTGCGGTGCTTTACATGGGCATCTACCCGAAGCCATTTACCGATGTGATGGATGTTTCAGTCGCTGAACTGCTGAAACACGTGGCGCAATCCAAGCTGCCCTGAGCCCCAACCTGAATCCAAGACTAGAGATCCACATGATTGACAAACTCAGTTTGCTGGCGGTTATTCCGGAAATTATCCTGTTGGTCATGGCCTGCGTGATCCTGCTCTTTGATGTGTCGGTCAAGAGCGGCAAGCGTGGGGCAACCTATGGTTTGACCATGCTCACCCTCGCGGTGGTGGCGGCTCTGGAAGCCGCATCAGCCACCCATGGTCAGACCGTTTATGCGTTTGGCAACATGGTGGTCAATGACGCCATGGGTCATTGGCTCAAGTGTTTTGCTGCCGTGTCGGTCATGGTGACCTTGGTTTATGGCCGGGATTACGCCTTTGGTCGCGGCATGTTGCGCGGCGGTGATTTGTTTACCCTGAGCCTGTTTTCGGTGCTTGGCATGTTTGTGATGATTTCCGGGAACAACTTTCTGGGCATCTACATGGGGCTGGAGTTGTTGACGCTGTCCAGCTACGCCTTGGTCGCTTTGCGACGTGACCACGCCATTTCGACTGAGGCGGCGATGAAGTACTTTGTGCTGGGTTCGCTGGCGTCCGGCCTGTTGCTGTACGGTATGTCCATGCTTTACGGCGCCACGGGCACGCTGGATCTGAGTCTGGTTTTCAAGGCCATCAGTGCGGGTCAGATTGATCAGCAGATTCTGGTTTTCGGCCTGGTCTTTTTGGTGGCCGGTTTGGCGTTCAAGCTCGGCGTGGTTCCGTTCCACATGTGGATTCCGGATGTCTATCAGGGTGCGCCAACGGTGGTCACGCTGCTGGTCGGGGGGGCACCGAAGCTGGCCGCCTTTGCTGTGATGATTCGGCTGCTGGTCGAAGGCCTGTCGCCCCTGTCGGTGGACTGGCAGCAAATGCTGATGGTTCTGGCCGTGGCGTCGTTGGCGGTGGGCAACCTGGCAGCCATTGCGCAAACCAATATCAAGCGGATGCTGGCCTTCTCGACCATTTCTCACATGGGTTTTGTGCTGATCGGCATGATGTCGGGCTTCGTGAACGAGCAGGGCGACCCGGCGGGCAGCGCTTACGGGTCTGCCATGTTTTATGTGGTGTCTTACGTGCTGACCACGTTGGCCAGTTTTGGCATCATCTTGCTGTTGTCGCGTGAAGGTTTTGAGAGCGAAGAAATTTCAGATTTCGCTGGACTGAACCAGCGCAGCCCGCTGTACGCCGGCATCATGGCGCTGTGCCTGTTCTCCCTGGCGGGCATCCCGCCAATGGTTGGTTTTTACGCCAAGCTCGCTGTGCTGGAGGCCTTGATTTCTTCCGGTGCCACGTCCAACATCGTTCTGGCGGTCTTTGCGGTGATGATGTCGCTTATTGGGGCGTTTTATTACCTGCGTGTGGTCAAGGTGATGTACTTTGATGCGCCGACAAGTACCGAACAGCTGACCGCACCAAATGATGTGCGGGCTGTTCTGGCGCTCAACGGTGCTTTGCTTCTGGTGCTGGGTTTGTTGCCTGGTGGCTTGATGACCTTGTGCGCCAATGCCGTGATGCGCATGATGTCGACCTGATCATGCCCAATGTCGGGCTTGGGGGTACAACTTAGCGCCTGCTGCTCACCATGAATCACCTTCAGGAATCCAAAGTCGCCAGTTCAGAGTTATGCAAAGGAAACTTTTTGCATGTACTTCGTGACACTGTTTCTTTGCCCAACGGGCATTTGACGACGCGCGAGTACGTGGTTCACCCTGGTGCCGTCATGGTGGTGCCGCTGGTTGAAGACGCTGATGGGCAGGTTCGACTTGTGCTTGAGCGGCAGTTTCGGTACCCGCTCCACAGGGTGATGATCGAATTTCCGGCCGGGAAGATCGACCCGGGAGAAGAGCCGTTCCAATGTGCGCAACGAGAACTTCGTGAAGAAACAGGCTACCAGGCCAGGTCCTGGGCCCGCGCGGGGCTGTTGCATCCGGTGATCTCCTACTCCACCGAATTCATCGATATCTGGTTTGCACGCGGTCTGATCGCAGGCGAACGGCGCCTGGACGAAGACGAAATGCTGGATGTCTTTACCGCCACCCCATCCGAGTTGATGGCCTGGTGCCGCGACGGCACGGTGACGGATGCCAAGACGCTCATCGCCGCCCTGTGGTTGCAAAACGTGCTCTCGGGCACGTGGAAGCTGGATTGGTTGGACGCACCCTAGTCTGGTCCTGGTGACAGAGATCATCTGTCTGACCGCAGACACACCGATCACACCCCAGGTTCAACCGATCGCGCCAGCACCGACCGACCTCATGCGCTGATATTGACGATACGTCCGGTGGCCTGCCCCTGGGTATTGATCACCGGCGCCGCTGCCGGGACACTTGGCAAACCGTTGCCTTCAACCGCCTGCCGGGCGTTGGTGGCTTGGTACAGACCCAACACAATTGCCTGTGCCTGAATGGGAACGTCGGTCGCTTTGGCTTGGATTTGGCGTGTGTAGGTGGGATCGCTTTGGTGGGATTGGTCCGTCAGCCTGCGCACGTTGGTCTGGCGCTGATCTGATTTGTTTTGTGCGACCTCAAGGTCGGCACGCAATTGACGAACGCTTGACTCGGCTTGGTACGCCTCACGCCGTGCGACCTGCAGACGGGTCATCGTCAGCGTGGCCTGCAGCGACGGTATGGCGCTGTTGGTGGCAGCCAGTGCAGCCATTCGGACAGTCGATGTGGTGTCAGGCGATCACGTTCAACAAACGCCCAGTGGCCTGGCCCTGGGTGTTGATCACCGGCTTGGGCGGTTCTGCCTTGACGGGCATGGCCTCCGCAGGTTGGCGCTGGGTGGCCTCGGATGCCTGCCTGGCTTTCTGCGAGGCGGTGGGTTGCTGTGTGGATTGAACCGGTGCTGATCTGGCGCTGGACACTTCCATGGGGTGCTCCTGTAACAAACCGCTTCAGTTTACAAGTGATCCGGGCGATGGACAACCACTGCGGCGCGGTTTCAGGCGTTGAACTGCAGCGCTGCCAGCCCGGCGTAGACACCGCCCAAGGCCACCAGCTCGGCATGGGTACCTTGTTCTACGAGATGCCCCTGGTCGATCACCACGATGCGGTCCGCCTTCTGGACCGTGGCCAGCCGGTGCGCGATCACCAGCGTGGTGCGTCCGCGCATGGCGGACTCCAGCGCGGCCTGAACCATGCGCTCACTTTCGGCGTCCAACGCGCTGGTCGCCTCGTCCAGCAGCAGCAGCGGTGGGTTCTTCAGGATGGCGCGGGCAATGGCGATGCGCTGGCGCTGACCACCGCTCAGTCGAACACCGCGCTCACCCAGAAACGTGTCATACCCTTGGGGCAAGGCGGTGATGAAGCTGTCTGCGTAGGCCGCCGCAGCGGCAGCCTTCACCTCGGCGTCACTGGCTTCGGGTCGGCCATAACGGATGTTTTCCAGCGCGCTGCTGGAAAAGACGACGGCATCCTGCGGCACGATGCCGATGTGCTGACGCAAATCGGCCAGCAACATGTTGCGGGTGGGCACACCATCCAGGAGGATGCGCCCGCTTTGGACGTCGTAAAACCTCAGCAGCAGCTGAAACACCGTGCTTTTGCCAGCCCCGCTGGGCCCAACCAGCGCCACTGTCTGCCCGGCTGGCACCGTCAAGGAAAAATCACGTAAAGCGGCTTGAAGTGGACGCGACGGGTAATGGAAGACAACCGAATCAAACGTGATCGTGCTGGCCCCTTTGTGGATCGGGGCGTGAGCCGGATGGGCCGGTGATGTGATGGGTGACTGGCTGGCCAGCAGTTCCATCAGCCGTTCGGTCGCGCCCGCTGCGCGTGATATATCGCCATACACCTCACCCAATACCGCAAAGGCACTGGCCAGAATGATGACGTAAATCACCGTTTGACCCAGGTGGCCTGCGGAGATGGTGCCCGCCAGCACCGCTTGCGTGCCCTGGTACAAGCCCCACAGCAGGGCCGCGCTGGTGGCGATGATGATGAACGCCACCAGCCCAGAGCGTGTGCCTGAGCGTCGCGCGGCCACTTCAAAGGCCGTTTCGGTGGCAGCAGTGAAACGGTCGGTTTCTCGCTGCTCAGCGGTGTAGCTTTGCACCACCGGGATGGCGTTGAGCACTTCCGCCGCGATCGCGCTGGAGTCCGCCGCGCGGTCCTGGCTGGCGCGCGAGAGTTTGCGCAAGCGTCTGCCAAACGCTGCCGCTGGCACCACGATCAGTATCAGGATCAGTAGCACTTGCGCCATCACCACCGGGTTGGTCCATACCAGAATGATCAGCGCACCGGACCCCATCACCAGATTGCGCAAGCCCTGGCTCAGGGACGAGCCCACCACGGTCTGCACCAGCGTGGTGTCTGCTGACAGGCGCGACAGCACTTCGCCAGTTTGGGTGGTTTCAAAAAATTCCGGACTTTGCTGCAGCACATGGGCGTACACCGCGTTGCGCAAGTCGGCACTGACACGCTCGCCCAACCAGCTCACCATATAAAAGCGCGCTGCGGAGAACACCCCCAGGGCTACCGCCACGCCAAACAGCAAGGCGAAGTGGCCACGCAAGGCCATCAGCCGCTCGCCCGGATCACCTGGCGTCAGACCGCCATCAATCAGATTACGCAGCGCCAGCGGAAAGGCCAGGGTGGTCACCGCGGCCAGGATCAGGAACACCAGCGCCAGACCAATGCGCAGTTTGTGTGGCCGCAGGAACGGCAGCAGACCCGACAGCGCTTGTTTGGGGCGGATGGGCGGTGTGTCTGCGGGCATACGGCGAGTGGATGATCAGACGCCGCGGATGAGCATGCGGTGCGACTGGTTGGATGACATGTTCAGGGTCGACACAGCGGTGATCAGTTGGTCACCAGCAGTGAGGCCATCTGAACACCTTCGAGGGCATCGGAGGCAATGCCGTCTGCCCCCAGACTTCTGGCGTCAACCGTATGGAAGAGGAATGCCGGGCCGCCCAGCAGCACCGGAATATCGCGATTACGCGACTTTTTCTTCAGGGTGGCGATGAGCTCGGCCAGACCATCCAACTGCTCTGTCACGCCGACCGACAGTCCCATCAAATCGAACCATTCATTTTTGACCGTGGCACACAACTCGGCGGGCGTTGTTGAGATGTCCACGACCACTTGCCAGCCATGTTTGCGAAAGAACTCTGACACCATGGCCAGGCCCAGAATGTGCTGAGAGCCCGGCGCACCGGCCAACATGACACGTCGGGACGATCCCGCCTGCTGCGGACCGCTCGGGTGCTCGTAACCTATCCTGTGGGTGATCTGATGCATCTGCAACAAGCCCATGGTGACCTGGGTGAAGTCGGCACGTTCCTGCTCCCACAACCAACCCAAGTGGCGTGCCCCCGGTGCGATCAGGTTCAAAAAGATACTGTCGTTGTTCACGTTGTCGAGCAGCAGCTTCTCGATAAACGTCAGCACCTGGGTACGCTCATTGGCCATGCACAGTTCGGCAAATGCCGTCACCTCTGACGCGGTGGGTTGGTAGTCACGCTCGACATCCGGGGCGTTGACATCACCGACACGGGGATGGGCTTCAAGCAAACGCGGGATGATCTGACTCTCAATCAGACTGCGTAGCGAGCCTGTACACGCATCCACCGAGCTTTGGCCGTAGGCCCCAGGGATGGCATGAGGAGCTGCTGAATGGGTCGTACTGTTGAGCATGGTTATCCCTGTGTGTTGCTGCGCTGGCGTCATCCGCTCGAGTCAACCCCACCAAAATTGGTCTTGGTCGTAGCCATGGTAACGCCAACACCCGCAGGCGCCAGCGATTTGGTGGTCCGAAGCTTGCAAGATGTCCTTTTTTCATTGTGAATCAACGTGGGGTGTGTCACCAACCGGGAGGCATGTGTCGTTTTGACAACGGGCATCGTCGGGTGTGGCACAACGCAAGAATGTAAATATTGGTTGACAACTTTTGACCGTTATATATAGTTACGCACAAATGTCAAGTTAACGTGACACAAAAGTGAGGCTATATGGATCTGTTGAAGCGTGCCGAAAAATCCCTTGAATTTCACTTTGAGCGGGCTGTGGGTGTGGGTGCACCTCCAAGATTGGTCGACGCGATGCGTCACGCCGTGTTTTCCGGCGGTGCGCGGGTCCGCCCTCAACTGGTGATGTCAGTCGCCATGGCGTGTGGCGAAGACGTTCCCGAACTGACCGATGCAGCCGCCTGTGCGGTGGAGCTGATGCATTGCGCTTCTTTGGTGCACGATGACATGCCGGCTTTTGACAATGCTGACATTCGCCGCGGGCGACCTTCGGTGCACAAGGCGTTCGGTGAGCCTTTGGCCTTGCTGGCCGGCGATGCTTTGATCGTCATGGCTTACCAGGTCTTGTTGAATGCTGGTCAGGCGCATCCGGCGCGGCTGGTCGCATTGATGCAGAACTTGAGCGCTGGTGTGGGTTTGCCGTCAGGGATCGTGGCTGGACAAGCGTGGGAATGTGAAGTCAAGGCCGACCTGGGCCAGTACCAGCGTGCCAAAACCGGCGCACTCTTTGTGGCGGCAACCTGTGCTGGTGCGTTGTGCTGCGCCAGCGATGCCAGTCCGTGGGCCACGTTGGGCGCCAGCTTGGGTGAGGCCTACCAGGTGGCAGATGACATCCGCGATGTGATGGGTCAGACCATTTTGCTGGGCAAGCCAGCGGGTCAGGATGTGTTGCATGATCGGCCCAGCGCCGCCAGTGAACTGGGGCTGGATGGTGCCATGGCCCATTTCCAAGCCTTGATTGAAACGGCCATTGCCAGCATTCCCCTGTGCTCGCACCGCGAACTGCTGCGCCAACTGGTGCGCCGGGAAGCCGAGCGACTGGTTCCCAGCGACGTCTTTGCGCAATACCGCTTGCAACATCACACGGCCTCGCAAAGCCTGTCCGCTTGATCGGGTTTCGTCAGACCAACGTTGGGTAGCCGCTGTGGAAAATTTGGATCTTGCCCGGCCCTCGCACGCCGGTATCAAAAGTCAGTCGTGGATGGATGGGATTCATCAAAAAATTGATGACCTGATGACCCGGCCCGGGCTGTACCGGATGTCGATCTCGAATCCCCTGACACGGTGGGTCACCCGCCGCCGTACCAAACAGGTGTTCGATCTCATGTCGGGGTTCGTTCACTCGCAGGTGCTTTTGTCCTGTGTCAAGCTGAACATTTTCTCGATGGTGCGCGAGGCACCTGCCACGCTGGAGGAACTGTCAGTGCGCTGCAAAGTGCCCGCGCCGGTGTTGCAGCGACTTATCCTGTCTGCCATCGCGCTACGGTTGTTGGAGCATAGAAGCCAGCAGCGTATCGGGCTGGGTGCCCTGGGTGCACCCTTGGCAGCGCACGAAGGCATCCGGGCCATGGTAGAGCACAACAATTTGCTCTACCACGACATGGCCGACCCCTTGGAATTTTTGCGCGACACCTGGCGAGGTGGCATGGCCGGCTATTGGCCCTATGCCCACTCAGAATCACCGGCCCAGGATTCGGTGGCCAAAGGCGATCAGGTGGGTCGCTATTCGGCGCTGATGGCCGCTTCCCAGAATTTTGTGATTGAAGAAATCCTCAGTGCCTATTCGTTCCAGAAACACCGCTGCATGATGGATGTGGGCTGTGGCATGGGGCGTTTTGTCGCGGCCGTGGCGCAACAGCACCCACAACTCAAGTTCCAGTTGTTTGATTTGCCAGCCGTTTTGGCTTTGACGCAGAAAAATCATGTCAGCTTGGGTTTGGAGGGCAGGATGCGCTACCACCCGGGCAGCTTCTTTCATGATGACCTGCCCCAAGGGGCTGACCTGATCACGCTGGTGCGTGTCGCCCATGACCACCCGGACGACGCGGTGCTGGGCATCATGAAAAGGATTTACCAGGCGTTGCCCGCTGGCGGCAGTCTCTTGCTGGCGGAGCCCATGGCTCAGGAGCCCGGCGACCCACCGCTGGGTGATGCGTACTTTCATTTGTACTTGCTGGCCATGGGGGCCGGTCGCTACAGAACCGCCAGTGAACTGAAGGCCATGCTGCTCGAGACGGGGTTCGAGCGGGTCGAGCTTGTGCCCAATGCCATGCCTATCCACACCCGCCTCTTGGTCGCTCGCAAATCTGGCTCGATCTAAGTATTTACCCTAACAGCAAGATTAAACTGTAAATTCAAGTTGACAAATGTGAATGTCAATCTAGAATTAAATTCATGAAAGCACAAGCCATCGTCTTCCAACAGCCGCAGCATCTGTCGGTGCAGTCTTTGGACTTGCCCGAGCTGGCAGACCATCAGGTTCACGTGCAGGTGGAGTACAGCGGCATCAGCACGGGCACCGAAAGGTTGCTCTGGGACGGCACGATGCCGGCTTTCCCCGGGATGGGTTATCCCCTGGTTCCGGGCTATGAGACGGTCGGTCGCGTCATCAAGGTGGCGGGTGATTGCACCCTGAAAGTTGGACAACGCGTTTTTCTGCCGGGTGCCAACTGTTTTCAAGGTGTGCGCAACCTGTTTGGCGGCTCAGCCTCTGATTTGGTGGTTCCGCAAGAGCGTGCCATTCCAGTTCCCGAGAGCTTGGGAGAACAAGCGGTGTTGTTGGCCTTGGCCGCGACGGCCTACCACGCGGTTGCGGGTGGTGGCAAACGCGAAGTGATCACCTCGCCCGATCTGATTGTGGGCCATGGTGTGATGGGGCGGCTGTTGGCTCGCTTGACGGTGGCCGCTGGTGCGCCCGAGCCCACGGTGTGGGAAACCCAAGCAGTCCGCATGGATGGTGCCGAAGGTTACCGTGTGGTGCATCCTGATGATGACCCGCGCAAGGATTACAAGGCTATTTACGATGTGAGCGGCGACAGCAACCTGCTCGACAAGCTCATTTTGCGTTTGGCTCCCGGCGGAGAAGTGGTGTTGGCTGGCTTTTACAAGCAAGACCTCCACTTCGCGTACGCCCCTGCGTTCATGCGTGAAGCCCAAATTCGCACGGCGGCCGAATGGAAGCGGGCAGATCTGTTGGCGGTCACGGAGTTGGTCAATACCGGCAGGCTATCGCTCGACGGCTTGATCACGCACCACCAGTCGCCCAAAAACGCGCTGGCTGCTTACGAAGTGGCCTTTGGTGACCCGCTGTGTTTGAAAATGATTATGGATTGGAGTGCTAACGCATGACCACTTTGGGTGCCCCTGTCGAGCAGACCGTGAAGTTTGTCGAGCGGCTGCGGCAAGAAGCTGCTGAGCCGTTGGCGGAAGTGTCAACTGGCGCGCCCTCGAAAGAGACGCAGATCATTGCGATCTATGGAAAAGGCGGTATTGGCAAAAGTTTTACCTTGGCCAATTTGAGCTACATGATGGCGCAACAAGGCAAAAAAGTTTTGCTGATCGGCTGCGACCCCAAGAGTGACACCACCAGCTTGTTGTTTGGTGGCAAGGCTTGCCCGACCATCATCGAGACGTCGTCACGGTTGAAGCTGGCCGGGCAGGCTGTCAGCATCAGCGATGTGTGCTTCAAGCGCGACGGTGTGTTTGCCATGGAGCTGGGCGGACCGGAGGTCGGACGCGGCTGCGGTGGCCGGGGCATCATCCATGGGTTTGAAACGCTGGAAAAGCTCGGTTTCCACGATTGGGGTTTTGACTACGTTTTGCTTGATTTTCTGGGGGACGTGGTGTGCGGAGGCTTTGGTTTGCCGATTGCGCGCGACATGTGCCAAAAGGTCATCGTGGTTGGCAGCAATGACTTGCAGTCACTGTATGTGGCCAACAACGTGTGCTCGGCTGTGGAGTATTTCCGCAAGCTCGGTGGCAACGTGGGTGTGGCTGGCATGGTTATCAACAAAGACGATGGCACCGGTGAAGCTGCCGCTTTTGCAGCCAATGCAGGCATTCCCGTGCTGGCAGCGATCCCTGCCAACGAAGACATCCGCAGAAAAAGCGCCAGTTACGAAATCATTGGCATCCCGGGCGGCGAGTGGGGCCCGATGTTTGAGCAACTCGCCATCAATGTGGGTGAGGCGCCGCCAGTGCGTCCCAAGCCCCAGACGCAAGATCAATTGTTAGGTCTGTTCAGTGCCGATGTGGTGGGCCGCAACGTGGTGCTGGAGCCAGCTACCTCTTTTGACATGGTGGGACGGCACGACGTTGTCAAGCCCAGCCTGGAAGTCATTTACGACAAGTCTTGAGCGATGACTGCCACTGCTTCCAACATTTCAGCAACCACACCACAGATGCAGGCGACTGCACTGGAGGGTGACGGTATGGGTTGCCATGCCGGTGGTGAACAGCTGCTGTCTGCCGCCAAGGCTGCAGGTAAATCTGACATCTTGAAGCAGTACGCCAAAGACTATCCGCAAGATGCCAAGGCGGGCCCGCATGATCAGCCGCAGAGCATGTGCCCGGCATTTGGTGCACTCAGGGTGGGTTTGCGGATGCGGCGAACCGCCACCATCTTGTCGGGCTCAGCGTGCTGCGTTTATGGTTTGACCTTCACCTCGCATTTCTATGGCGCTCGGCGCAGTGTGGGGTACGTGCCGTTCAACTCGGAAACCTTGGTCACCGGCAAGCTGTTTGAAGACATTCGTGAGGCCGTCCATCTGCAGGCTGATCCCGCCACGCTGGACGCGATTGTGGTCATCAACCTGTGTGTGCCTACCGCCAGCGGTGTGCCGCTGCAGCTGTTGCCTAAAGAGATCAACGGCGTTCGGGTCATTGGTATTGACGTTCCCGGTTTTGGTGTCCCGACCCATGCCGAGGCCAAAGATGTGCTGGCGGGCGCGATGCTCCGGTATGCCCGCCATGAGATCCAGAGTGGCCCGGTGCAGGCACCACGCGGTGGCGTGGTGGACATGCCCACCGTGACCTTGCTGGGTGAAATGTTTCCGGCTGATCCCGTTGGTATCGCCCATTTGCTGGCACCCATGGGGCTTGCTGCCGGGCCAGTGGTGCCTACCCGTGAATGGCGTGAGCTCTATGCTGCCCTGGATTGTGTGGCGGTGGCCGCCATCCATCCGTTTTACACCGCCAGCGTGCGTGAATTTGAAGCTGCTGGTCGCCCAGTGGTGGGCTCCGCACCGGTCGGGCTGGATGGCACGGTGTCGTGGCTGCAAGCCATCGGTGAGGCCGCGGGTGTCGCACAAGACAAGATTGATCTGGCCAAAGCCCAGGCAGCGGCAGCTATCAAAGCTGTGTTGTCCGCCAATGCCATCACGGGCCGTATCACGCTGAGTGGTTATGAAGGCTCAGAGCTGTTGGTAGGCCGGTTGTTGGTGGAGTGTGGGGCTGATCTGAAGTACGTGGGTACCGCGTGCCCGGCCACACGTTGGAATGCAGATGATGCCGATTGGTTGCGCTCGAAAGGTGTGCAAGTCCAGTTTCGCGCTTCCCTTGAGCAAGACATGGCAGCGGTTGACGAATTCCGCCCTGATCTGGCCATCGGGACAACGCCCGTTGTGCAAAAGGCCAAACAGATGTCGATTCCGGCGCTGTACTTCACCAATTTGATCTCGGCCCGTCCGTTGATGGGTGTGGCTGGTGCAGGTTCGTTGGTTCAAGTGGTTCAGTCTGCGATTGGGAACCGGGCCCGCTTCGAAGCCATGACAGCATTTTTCGAGAATGTTGGCTCTGGCGACACAGCTGGCGTCTGGGAAGATGTGCCTGTGGCGTATCCCGAATTTCGTATCGAGACGCGGCGTCAGCTGGATCGCGCGATCAAGAAGCGCAAAGCCGAGGAGATGGGCTGATGTACATCTTGGACCATGATCGCGCGGGTGGCTATTGGGGGGCTGTGTATGTCTTCACGGCCATCAAAGGGCTGCAGGTGGTGATTGACGGCCCGGTGGGTTGTGAAAATCTGCCGGTGACATCGGTTTTGCATTACACCGACGCCCTGCCGCCCCATGAGTTGCCCATTGTGGTGACCGGGTTGGGTGAGGAGCAGCTGGGACGCGAAGGCACCGAAGGCGCAATGAAGCGTGCCCATGCCACGTTGGACCCGGATTTGCCAGCGGTTGTGGTCACCGGGTCGATTTCAGAAATGATCGGTGGCGGTGTCACGCCCGAGGGCACCAATATTTTGCGGTTTTTGCCGCGAACGATTGACGAAGACCAATGGCAATGTGCCAACCGGGCCATCTACTGGCTTTGGAGCGAGTATGGCTTGCGCAAGATTCCCGCGCGTACGCCGCTTTGTGATCGCCCGGTGACTGAGAAGCCCCGTGTCAACATCATTGGCCCGTCCTACGGCATGTTCAACTCTCCCAGTGATCTGGCTGAGGTACGTCGTCTGGTCGAGGGGATTGGCGCCGAAGTCAACATGGTGTTTCCGCTGGGTAGCCATTTGTCACAGGTTGGCAACCTGGTGAACGCGGATGTCAACATTTGTATGTACCGCGAATTTGGCCGCATGCTGTGTGAAGCGCTGGAACGACCCTACCTGCAAGCGCCCATCGGGCTGCACAGCACCACACAGTTTTTACGCAAGCTTGGAGAGTTGCTGGGTCTGAATCCCGAGCCTTTCATTGAGCGTGAGCGGCACACCACGTTGAAACCGCTGTGGGATTTGTGGCGTTCAGTGACGCAGGACTTTTTCTCGACAGCCAGTTTTGCTGTCGTGGCCAACGAAACGTATGCACGTGGCCTGAAAAACTTCCTGGAAGTCGAGATGGGTTTGCCCTGCAAGTTCAGTGTCTCACGCACCGCTGGCGCCAAAACTGACAACCAGAAAATTCGCGAGTTGTGCAAGACACAAACGCCGCTGATCATGTTCGGGAGTTACAACGAGCGCATGTATCTGAGCGAAGTTTCGGGTGGCGGACCCATGCGTGCGTCGTTCATTCCGGCGTCTTTTCCGGGTGCTGTCATCCGTCGCCATACTGGCACCCCTTTCATGGGTTATAGCGGGGCGACTTATCTTATTCAGGAAGTGTGCAACAGCCTGTTTGACGCCCTGTTTCACATCCTGCCGCTGGGTTCTGATCTGGACCGTGTCGACCCGACCCATGCACGCGGTGTGGTCGTGCCGAATGCGGCTTGGCAAGAAGCCGCGCAATTGCGTATGCGTGATTTGATTCAGGGTCAGCCCGTGCTGATTCAGATTTCTGCGGCCAAGCGCTTGCGGGATCTGGCTGAAAAACTGGCCCGCCAGGATGAACAGAATTTGGTGACCGTATCGCACGTGAACCGTGCGGGCGAAGAATTGGGATTGGGAGTGCATGCATGAGTGTTGATCTGCATGTCTCCAAGCCAAGGCTGTGTTCAGCCTTGGTCAACAAGATGTCAAGGCCGCAAACCTTGGCTACTCAGGTTGCGCGGGTTGTGCGCATCATCGGCCGAAAGGCTTTTTTGTGAAGGAGTATTCGCATGTCGAATCAAACCTCTATTTCCGGACTGACTGACGAGGAAGCCCAGGAGTTCCACAAGTTCTACGTTCAAGGCTTTGTGGGATTCACGGCGGTTGCTGTGGTTGCGCACATTCTTGTTTGGGCTTGGCGACCCTGGCTGTAAAGCTGGCGTTTGGATTTAAGGACTAGCTGCCATGAATCAAAGCCCTCAAATACAAAGCGAATTTCTGCATGCGGAAAGATCGCTGGCGTTTTGGATGATTTTTGCACCAGTGTTTGCCATTCTCCTTGTTGCGTCTGTGCTGGCTTCGCTAGCGGGTATGCAGTGGAGAACATATTTGCCTGGGGCGGAAAATTCAAAAAGCTTACTTGAAGGTGTGAGTTCAGCGGTTTACACACTCATGTCATACATTATTTAGGAGAAATGACCATGTGGAGAATTTGGCGTTTGTTCGACCCTATTCGGGTTATGGTTGCTCAAGGTGTTTTCCTGTTTGCGTTGGCAGCGATGATTCACCTCATCTTGCTGGGTACCAACAAGTTCAACTGGCTCGACGGCCAGAAAGTAGGCGCAGTGGCCGTGCAAAACGCACCGCTGCCAGCAACAGTTCCAGCAGCAGGGTCCTAAGGACTGTGTTCATGGAAAGCAAACGGACCCAAAGCTTTTGGGTTTCGTTTGCCTCGTTTTTGTAATCAATTCAGAGCTGACTTTGGGTCAGTTCTAGTTAGGCGGGTGCAATCATGGCGATGCTCAGCTTTGAAAAGAAGTACAGAGTTCGTGGGGGAACTCTGATTGGTGGTGACCTGTTCGACTTTTGGGTCGGCCCCTTCTACGTCGGTTTTTTCGGTGTCACAACATTGTTTTTCAGTTTGTTGGGCACGCTCATGATTCTCTGGGGTGCATCGCAAGGTCCCACCTGGAATCTGTGGCAGATCAGCATTGCACCTCCAGACCTGTCCTACGGTCTCGGGATTGCGCCGCTTCTTGAGGGCGGCTTGTGGCAATTGATCACAGTCTGTGCCATTGGTGCGTTCGTGTCCTGGATGCTGCGGGAAGTCGAGATCTGTCGCAAGCTGGGCATGGGTTTGCATGTGCCGCTGGCGTTTGGTGTGGCGATTTTTGCTTATGTGACCCTGGTGGTGATCCGTCCCGTCCTGATGGGTGCATGGGGACATGGCTTCCCCTACGGTATCTACAGCCACCTTGACTGGGTGTCCAACGTTGGCTATCAGTACCTGCATTTCCACTACAACCCAGCGCACATGCTGGCGATCAGTTTCTTTTTTGGCACCACGTTTGCGCTGTCGTTGCACAGTTCACTGATTGTTTCTGCGTCGAACCCCAAGAACGGCGAACGGGTATGTGCGCCAGAGGCAGAAGATACATTTTTCCGCGACATCATTGGTTATTCGATCGGTACCTTGGGTATCCACCGTCTCGGCTTGTTCCTGGCGCTTGCCGCCGTTCTGTTCAGCGCGCTGTGTATCGTGATCAGTGGCCCGTTCTGGACACGTGGGTGGCCTGAGTGGTGGGGTTGGTGGCTGAATATGCCCATCTGGAACTAAGTCAGGAGTCCGCATCATGGCTGAATATCAAAATCTATTTACAGTAGTACAACCTGTGGGCGCCGTGCACCACGGGGTTCCCCTGGGTAAAGGCAACGAACCGCGCTTTGGTGAGCCAGTTCAGTTCCACCTGTTGGGTCGTCTGGGTAATGCGCAGCTTGGGCCAATTTACCTTGGCACGCTGGGTGTTGCTGCAGCGGTGAGTTTCTGCATCGCTTTTTTCATCATCGGGATGAACATGCTGGCGTCCGTTGGCTGGGACCCGGTCCAGTTTGTTCGCCAGTTGTTTTGGCTCGCCTTGGAGCCGCCACCGCCTGAGTACGGGCTGAAGTTGCCGCCGCTGAACCAAGGTGGTTGGTGGCTGATGGCAGGTTTCTTTCTGACGGCATCGTTGATTTTGTGGTGGCTGCGGGTTTACCGCCGCGCGCGCGAGTTGCACATGGGCACGCACGTGGCCTGGGCGTTTGCTGCAGCGATTTGGCTGTACCTGGTGTTGGGTTTCTTTCGCCCGATTTTGATGGGGTCATGGAGCGAGGCCGTACCTTTTGGCATCTTCCCGCATCTGGATTGGACTGCTGCGTTTTCGCTGCGCTACGGCAACCTGTTTTACAACCCGTTCCACGCCTTGTCCATTGCGTTTCTCTACGGTTCAACTTTGATCTTTGCGATGCACGGCGCGACCATTCTTGCGGTGACCCGTTTTGGCGGCGAGCGTGAAATTGAGCAGATTTTTGATCGGGGTGGTGCGTCGGAGCGCGCTGCGTTGTTCTGGCGCTGGACGATGGGATTCAACGCCACGATGGAGTCCATTCACCGTTGGGGCTGGTGGTTCGCTGTGTTGTGCCCGTTGGTGGGTGGTATCGGCATCCTGCTGAGCGGCACGGTGGTCGACAACTGGTACTTGTGGTCGATGAAACACGGTGTCGTGCCGCCACAACCCAATGTGTTCCCTATCGTCGTTGATCCCGCCCTCCTGAATGGAGTGAAACCATGACTATGACATCGAATTTTCTGCGTTTCCTGGCACTTGGCTGCTTGGTACTGTTAGCGGGTTGTGAGCGTCCGGTACCGGATTCGGTACAGCGTGGCTACCGCGGAACCGGCATGTTGCAGGTGTACAACCCGCGCATTCTTGATGCGATCACGCAGGCCAACGTTCCCCCGGTTGCCCTGGCACCGGCCAGTCCTGAGGGCCCGCGTGCTTCTCAAGTGTTTCAGAACGTCAAGGTGCTGGGTGACACCAGCGCTGCGGAGTTCACGCGCATCATGACGGCGATCACAGAGTGGGTGTCGCCAGTGCAAGGTTGTGCTTACTGCCATGACGTCAACAACTATGCCGACGATGCCATGTACACCAAGGTTGTGTCAAGACGGATGCTCGAGATGACACGGCACATCAACACGGAGTGGACCAGCCACGTGGTCGCGACGGGTGTGACTTGTTACACCTGCCACCGTGGGCAGCCGATTCCGTCCGAGATTTGGTTCAAGCAAGCCCCTCAGGCCAACGGTTCCAATTTCATCGGTGATGCCGCTGGACAAAACCTGGCTGCCATCAGCGTCAAGTACGCTTCCTTGCCAAGTGATCCGTTCACGCCTTTCTTGTTGGAAGCCAAACCAGTCCGTGTCTACAGCACAACTGCGCTGCCATCGGGTAACAACGCGTCGATCAAACAGGCGGAGTGGACCTACAGCTTGATGACGCACATGTCTTCGTCGTTGAATGTCAACTGTACGTATTGCCATAACAGCCGTTCGTTTGCTGAATGGGACGGTGCACCTCCTCAACGGGTGACTGCGTGGCATGGTATACAGATGTCTCGTAGCTTGAACGTCAATTACCTTGAACCCTTGCGTAGCGCGTTTCCTGCCAACCGGCTCGGCCCGACGGGCGACGCTCCCAAGGTCAATTGCGCCACTTGCCATCAGTCTGCTTACAAGCCGATGAACGGAGCCCCGATGCTCAAGGATTATCCTGAGTTGGGCGCGCCCCGGCCTTCGCCAACAGCGACGGTCGCCGCTAACTAAATCGAGTTGGTTTGACGAGGTCCACCATGCGTACCCCTGCAGATTTCACCTCTGCGTACCGCGTCGCGGTCGCCTAACAGTCTTAGAGGTCATTCCATGAATGCAAAGACTAGTGCGGCCAAAGAGCTGTCCGGGGTTGTTGTGGTGTTGCTGGTGGACTATTTGGTGCAGCATCGCGCCTGGGGTTGGATGCGCCTCGTACAAGGCGGGGCGGCGCTCAAGGACGTTCCTGGGTTGCTTTTTGCCAAGGTCATGGGAAGTGGGCATGGTGGTGGTTTTGGTCTTCGACCCAGTGGAAGTCACCAGGGACTCATTTGTCTTTTTGAGGACCAGCGGGCGGCTGAGGAATTCTGTCTGGGCGACCACGTGCGCTCCATTGTTGACCATGCACGGGAGCATTGGTTGAGCATGTTGACGGTGACATCAGCCCGGGGACAGTGGGATCAGCAGGCATGGGGTGTGACGCCGAGTGCCTGTTTGGTCGGTTCTCAAGATGATCGTGCATCTAGTTTGTCAAGTGGTCCGATAGCCGTTTTGACGCGGGGCACAATTCGGCCGGCCAAAGCGCTTGCTTTTTGGCGCTACTCCCCGCCCGCGCAGAAAGAACTCAGCACCACCCCGGGTTGCTACTTGGCAATGGGTTTGGGAGAGGCGCCTCTGCTGCGGCAATGTACTTTCAGCTTGTGGCGTGATGTGGATGCCATGGTGGCGTATGCGCAGAATGGCGCGCACAAGGTGGCTATTAACGCAGCTTACAAAAACGACTACTTTGCCGAGTCCATGTTTGTGCGGATGCAAGTTTTGAGCATGACGGGTTGCTGGCAAGGTCGCAGTTATGACCAGGCACTTGAGGTGCAGCATGGCTGACAAACGGGTCGTCGTGGTTGGTGCCGGCATGGGCGGCCTGGCGGCTGCCTTGCGCTTGGCTCACGCCGGACTGCAGGTGACTGTGGTTGAACGCAGTGATGTGGCCGGCGGAAAAATTCGTGCGCAAGAGGTTGGTGGACAGTTTGTAGACGCTGGGCCAACTGTTTTCACCATGAAATGGGTTTTTGCCGAGCTATTGGCGTCGGTGGGTGCCGATATCGATCGCGAGCTGAAGTTGACTCAGCTCCCCGTGATTGGACGGCATTTTTGGGATGACGGTAGTTCACTCGACTTGTTTTCGGATCTGCAGGCCAGCGAGGCGGCGGTGGCGTCCTTTGCCGGCAGTGACGAGGCGGCTCGGTTTCAAACGTTCGCCAGGACAACCAAGGCCTTGTACCGTTATCTGGAAGGGCCCTTTATCCGCTCACAGGCCATGCATCTGCCAAAGTTCATGTGGAGCCTGGGTCCTCGGGGGTTGGCTTTGTTGGCCGGGGTTGGCCCGACGCGCAGCATGTGGGACAGCTTGGGGCGCCACTTTACGGATCCTCGCCTAAAGCAGTTGTTTGGGCGATATGCAACCTATTGTGGTTCTTCGCCTTGGCAGGCACCTGCCACGCTGAATCTGATCGCCCAGGTTGAAATGGACGGTGTCTGGTCGGTTCAAGGTGGTATGACCGCGCTGGCGCAATGTCTGGTTCGTCTGTGCAAGCAAAACGGGGTTCAGTTTCAATACCAGACGGGTTGTCGCGAGATACAGGTCACCAACGGGCGGGCCACAGGTGTTGTTCTTGACGACGGCTCGGTGTTGGCAGCGAACGCTGTGGTGTTCAATGGTGATGCCTCTGCACTGCGTCAAGGTTTGTTGGGTGGCAAGGCACGCCAAGCAGTTCCTGCGCGCCCGCAACCCCGTTCGTTGTCCGCCGTCACCTGGTGTTTGCTGGCAAAGACACGGGGCATCAAGTTGGATCGGCACAACCTGTTTTTTGGCCGACGTTATGCGACGGAATTCGACGATATCTTTGGTCGCAAGCGCTTGCCTCAAGATCCCACGTTGTATGTGTGTGCCCAAGATCGCGGTACCGAAGATGTTCCGGTTCGGCCCGATCGCATGTTGTGTTTGGTCAATGCGCCAGCGATAGGCGATGTGGATGATCCCAATCTGGCGCCGGACATGTTGGAGACGTTGCAACAACGGTGTTTCGAGCGTGCAAGGAAGTGTGGCTTGGAGATTGAGCTGGATCCCGATACGGCAGTTCGAACGACGCCACGTCAGTTTCACCAACGTTTCCCCGGAACTGGGGGGGCACTTTACGGACAGGCAACACACGGATGGTTGAGCATATTTTCGAGGCCCGGCTCGGTCAGTCAGATACCGGGGTTGTATCTGGCGGGGGGCAGCGTGCATCCGGGAGCGGGTGTACCGATGGCAGCCATGTCGGGGCGGCTGGCGGCCGCGGCCGTGATGGAGAACCTCGGTTTGACCAGCCGGTTCCGAATGGAGGCTACCTCTGGTGGTACGTTGACGCCATGAGTGATGACGGCCAGTTCGGTTTGAGTGTGATTGTTTTTGTGGGGAGTGTTTTCTCGCCCTATTACGCGTGGGCTAGACGCAAAGGGACGTCAGACCCTGACAACCACTGTGCTTTGAATGTTGCCCTGTACCACCGCAACAGCAAACGTTGGTGCATGACCGAGCGTGGCCGAAAGCACTGTTCCCGCGATGCCAAGCGTTATGTCATAGGACCGAGTGAAGTGAGTTGGGATGGTGTCGCCTTGAACATTCGGGTCAACGAAGTCAGTGCGCCCATTCCACGGCGGATTGTTGGGAACATTAGGATCGAGCCTGATCGGCTGTTTTGCTTTAGCACGCCGATTCATCCACACGGCAAACATCGTTGGGGCCCGATCGCACCCACCGCGCGCATTGAGGTCGATTTGACCGACCCAGCGCAGCAGTGGAAAGGGACGGCTTATGTCGATTCGAACGAAGGTGACGAACCCATTGAGAACGCTTTTCACGAATGGGATTGGTCGCGTAGTCTGATGCGTAATGGCAGCACCGCTGTTTTATACGATATGCGCTTTAAGGATCAGGGTAGTTCAACGCTGGCGCTGTTATTTAATAAGCAGGGCGGTATCGATACTTTTTCTCCGCCGGAAAGAAAATTATTGCCGCGCACGGGATGGCAGGTGTCTAGAGGTATGCGTAGTAGCTCAAAAGTTGAAATTGCTGAGCAGCTTGAAGATACGCCGTTTTACCAACGGGCTATTTTGAAAAGTGAATTGCTGGGTGAGACTGTCTCCAGTTTTCACGAATCACTTTCTATTCCGAGATTGGTATCGCCGGTGGTGCGCGCCATGTTGCCGTGGCGGATGCCGAGGAAACTCTGATGTATATCAAAGATAAAATGTCATTCGCTGTTACTATATTTCACTGTCAGCTCCATCGATGGGTGTGAATTCAATTTCAAACCAAACATCGATAGGTGGTGACAGCGTTTCGGAATTTTTGGCCATTCCGGCCTTAAATAACCCTCGTGCGGGTTTTGCACGTTGCAAGGAGAATAACCATGTCTGATACAGACAAAGTATACCCAAGTGGTTTGACCGAGGCTGAGTCTCAAGAGATCCATCGGCATCTCATTCAGGGAACGCAAATTTTCGGCATGATTGCCGCATTCGCCCATTTGCTGTCCTACATTTACTCACCCTGGCTCAAATAAGGAGTTATTACCATGATTTACGGCAAAATTTGGTTGTACGTGAAGCCCTCCACTGGTATTCCAGTTTATTTGGGCGCAGTTGCGATCGCCGCATTTGCTGTTCACCTGGCATTGTTCACGAACGTGCCATGGTTGAAGGCTTATTACAGCGGTAGCGCTGGCAAGGCTGTGGCTGCTGCAGCTGCGGATGCGGCACCCGCGTTGCCTGCAACTGTCGTGGCGAAGAAGTAATTCACACACGAAGGTAAGAGCCCGGAATCTTCGGATTCCGGGCTCTTTTCCAATGAGTCGATTTAGTAAAAAAGTCGTTTCGGAGTGGTCCAGTCTGGGTCCGCGGTTTCTTCCGTTTGCGGATGCGGCTTCGCCTGATTTGCCGTTGTCGCGGTTGTTGCGACTTTCCTTGTTTCAAGTTTCAGTTGGCATGGCGTTGGTCATGCTGGTGGGTACCCTTAACCGGGTGATGATCGTCGAACTGAAAGTGCCTTCTGCACTGGTTGCGATCATGGTGAGTTTGCCATTACTTTTTGCGCCTCTCAGGGCATTGATTGGCTTTCGGTCTGACAAACACCGTTCAGCATTGGGCTGGCGGCGTGTGCCCTACATATGGATGGGTACCCTGCTGCAGTTTGGCGGTTTTGCCATCATGCCTTTCGCGCTATTGGTGCTTGCCGGCGCAGGTGATGCTGCGGACGCACCCGCCTGGATTGGGCAACTGGGTGCTGCGGTGGCGTTCCTGCTGGTGGGCGCAGGTTTACATACCACCCAGACTGTCGGGCTGGCTTTGGCGACCGATCTGGCGCCTCAGGAGTCAAAGCCAAAGGTCGTGGGGTTGATGTATGTGATGTTGTTGGTCGGGATGATCAGCAGTGCCTTCATTTACGGTGAGTTGTTGTCCGACTACAGTCCGGGTCGTCTCGTGCAGGTGATCCAGGGTGCCGCTTTGGTGACCATGATTTTGAATGTGACAGCGCTGTGGAAGCAGGAGGCCAGGCAACCCGGGCGGCTGAACGCGCCGGTTGATGACGAGAGTTTTTCGGCAGCCTGGCGTAGTTTCTGTCAGGGTGGTCAAGCCGTTCGCCGTCTGTTTGTGCTTGGGGCAGGTACCATGGCATTTCAGATGGAAGACGTGCTGCTTGAGCCGTATGGCGGCGAGATTCTCGGGCTCAGTGTTTCTTCGACAACCACCTTGACGGCCACTTTGGCATTTGGAAGTTTGATCGGTTTCAGCTGGGCATCACGGGTGCTGAGTCGTGGTACCGATCCCAGCCTCATGGCAACTGGTGGGGTCGTTTTGGGCATACCTGCGTTTTTGTCGGTGATTGCCTCTGGCTATCTTGATTTGCCATGGCTTTTCTCCCTGGGTGCCTTTCTGATCGGATGTGGTGTCGGCCTGTTTGGGCATGGCACCTTAACGGCGACCATGGTTCTGGCGCCGAAGGATCAGGTGGGTTTGGCGCTTGGCGCATGGGGTGCCGTACAGGCGACAGCCGCCGGGGTCGCGATGGCGATGGGTGGGGTGATTCGCGATCTGGTGGCAAACCGATATGATGCGTTCACTGGCTACACAGTTGTCTATACTATAGAAGTAGTATTGCTTTTGGTCACCCTTGTCGTGATGTATCCGCTCATTCGTCCCCGTTATCCACGCGTCACGGATATGAATCCTGTGTTAATTAAAGAGTAACTTAACGTCAACCTGAAGGAGAAACCATGAAAACAAGTACCATTTTGATCATTATGTACGTCGTATTCATCCTGTTCATGATCATGAACTGGATGAATCGTCCCGACGACAAAAAATAATCAAAATATATTCAATCAGGACGACTTGCGACCGATTTTTTCGTTCTCAAGTCGTTCCAGTAACCCGATGATGCGTTCGATACGCTGATTCATGGCACGGTTAGGGAAATAGTGTTTCTGACCATGTGCATTAAAGTTCAGTTGTTGGTCATCAACCAAGAAACTGATCGCCTCTAGAGGCAAGGGCTGGTTGGGCTTGGCGTAAACCCAACGTACTTGGGTCCAGGCTGCTGCCAGCAGCACCAATTTCCGAGTTGTGCTGACAACTGTTCGACGGGTAATCGAATCCAATCCTTCGCGCCGCAGCTGGGCGCCAATTTCTCCATAAATCGAACTTGCTGCAAAAATAGCTGCCCGGCAATCAGGCGGCAGCTCGGCGATACCTGACTGTGCCCTTTGGTATAAAACGTCAGCCTCGTCCAACAGTCGGGCAATTTGTGCTTTGACAATGTCGGTCGGTTGCGGATCATTCAGCCATTGTGCAACATCAATGTTGGCAGACGCCATCCATTCCAGGGGCAAGTAAATCCTGCCATTTCTCGCATCTTCGCCAACATCCCGGGCGATGTTGGTGAGCTGCATGGCCACACCCAATTCACATGCCCTTGCCAAGGTGAGGCTGGATTTCGCCCCCATGATCCAGCACATCATGGCGCCTACGGTACCGGCTACACGCGCTGCATAGGTCTGCAGGTCTTCCAGGGTTTGATAGCGGCGTCCAAGGGCGTCCCATTCGAAACCCTCCAGCAACGCATCCAGGAACAAGCGGGGCAACTGGTATTGCTGGACGACCAGCGACAGGGCTTGATCCTCGACGCAGTTGGATGGCGTACCTTGATAGATCATGTCCAGCCGATGCTTCAGCAGCGACAAGTTGGCATGCACATCGCCGCCCTGGTCCACCAAGTCATCGGCGACCCGACAAAATGCATACAAAGCCACGGATGCGGCACGCACCCGAAAGGGCAGCAATCGACTGGCGGCGAAAAACGTTTTCGAGCCGCCCTTCATCATGGCGATGCACGCCTTCAGATCACGGGCGTCGTAGTCAAGCGAAGCTGTTGGCATGAGGAACAACCTGTTCAAGCGCTTTGGCAGACATCAGCACACCGGGAACACCCGCGCCCGGATGCGTGCCGGCGCCGACCATAAACAAGCCTTTGATGTCTTCGCTGCGGTTGTGCGGTCGGAAATAGGCGCTTTGCAGCAGCAGCGGCTCCATGCCAAACCCGGCACCCTTGAAAGACAACAAGCGGTCGTGAAAGTCTTGCGGTGTGGTGAATTGCGATGTGACGATATGGGACTTCAGATCCGGCAACAAGGTTTCACTCAGGCGTTTCTCGATGCGCTGCCGGTAAAGTTCGCCCATGGCCTTCCAGTCGGTTCCGCTATCGAGATGGGGTACCGGTGACAACGCATAAAACGTATCGCATCCAGCTGGCGCCATCCCGGGATCACTGGCGGTTGGGCGGTGCAGGTACAGGCTGAAATCGTCGGCCAAGTGTTTCTTCTTGAAAATATCATCCAGCAGTTCCTGGTAACGCGGGCCGAGCACCATGGTGTGGTGAGGCACATCTTCATACCGTTTGTTGGTGCCGAAATACCAGACGAACAAACCCATGGAATATTTTTTGCCCTCGATGCGTTTGTCTGTCCAATGTGGACGGTGCTTGGCGTCAATCAGGTGGCGGTAAGTCCAGGCAGTGTCCCCATTGCTGACCACAATGTCGCTATCAATGCGCTCGCCGCTGGCCAGTTCCACGCCTGTGGCCCGACCTTGGTCAACCAAAATGCGGCGCACCTCGGCGTTGAGACGGATGGGCACTTGGCGGTGATTCAACAGGCTGACCAATCCCCGCACCACTGAACCCGTGCCGCCCATGGCCCAATGCACACCAAAGCGTCGCTCCAAGGCGTTGATGAGCGCATAAATGCCCGTGACGCTCAGCGGGTTGCCGCCGATCAGCAGCGACTGCAGCGTGAACGCGGCGCGCAGCTTGGGGTCTTTCATGTAACTCGACACCATCGCGTACATGCTGCGCCATCCGCGCAGGCGCAGCATATTGGGAATGGCGCGCAGCAAGTCCTTGGGGCTGTCGTACACGATGCTGCCAAGCTCCTGGAAACCCAGTTGATAACAAGCCTCGGCTTCTTTGATGAATGCCTCATAACCAGGCAGGTCAGACGGGCAGATTTTTTTGATCTGGTCCCGGTTGGCTTGCTGGTCGCTGCCATAGTCGAAGTGGCTGCCGTCGTCAAAGCGGATGCGATAAAACGGTGTGGTCGGAATCAGGGTGACATCGTCGGCCAAGCGCCGGCCGCACATGGTCCACAACTCCTCCAACATGTACGGCGCGGTGACGATGGTCGGCCCGGCGTCAAAAGTGAATCCGTCACGTCGCCAGACCGCGGCGCGTCCGCCCGCTTGATCCTGCTTTTCCAGGACCTGAACGCGATAACCTTTGCAACTCAGCCTCACTGCCGCTGCCAGGCCGCCAAAACCACTACCGATCACGATGGCGGTTGGCCGCTTATCGTGCGCTTCATGTTTTGCTGAAGCGATTTCTAGATTTGAAAATGCATTCATTTTGAGTCCAATGTTGCGTTGTCCAGCACAGTTTCATTTTTGGTGCGGAGTGCCCAACCCCATAACCGCTCAATGGGCCACGGCAGAACCATCATGGCGTGCTCCAGAATACCCAACCCGAGCAGCGTCGCCAGCAACACCCAACCGGTGGTGGCTTCGACCACGCCCAACTGCGCCTGGCCGATGATCCAAACCCAGACCGCCAGCGACGCGCCAAAAGAAATGACGAACCAAGGTGTTACGCCGTTCGTGGGGAAATAGCTGGCCAGGTACTTCAAATGTTTGGGAAGGTACTGTGCGCCGTTTCGTGGTACGCCAAAGTACAGATTGAGTTTGCCGCTGACCCGCATGCACCACAACAAGGCGAACGTGCACAGGGCCACATGGTTCGGCTGGTCCCGCTGCATCACCCACAGCGCGATGAAGTTGAAGATCAGCGCCAGTTCATGGTGCAGGATCACGTCCAGTGACTGTTTGAACCGCACAAAGCCAGTCACACCGGGCTGCAAGGCTGTTTTGCGAGGACCGGTGAGCCAGCCGGTCAAGAAGGCCAATTCATGCCAACCCCACATCACAATCACACTGCCAAAACCCAAATAGGCGTTGCTGACACTTGAGCTTTTCATGCTTTCAGCGACAGCCCAGAAACTGAGCAGCAGCAGAATGCTCCAGCCGCTCAGACTCCAGCGAAAGCTGCGGGGCGGGAGTCGGTCCAGCCACAAAATGATGCCGGTGCCAAACCACCAGCACAGGGCGGCGTAGCCAGCTGCCAAAACGGTGTCACTCACCACGCGGGTTCCATGCGCACATTGGCGGTCAGGGTCTGTTTCTTGACCGGCAGCACATAAAGGCGGGCAAAAACCACGGCGGCTTGGGTGACGAACCAGGCCTGTTTCAATTTGCCCAACACCCCGCCTTGCTGCTTGGCCAGGTCATTGTTCTTGGAGATGGCAAAGAGTTTTTCGAGTCCGGCCCTGAACTTCGGGTTGTCGGTGTCGAGCGCAATCGGGAACACCTGCTGCGTGATCTCCGTGGTGATGCGAAAAACGGTGAAGTCATAGGTGGCAGAGTCCAGCCCCATCGCTTCATGCAACATGGGCCGGGTGTGATCTCTGACAAACATGGTGGCGTAGACGGCCAGCAGAAAAAAGCGGATCCACAACAAATTGCCACCCCGCAGCAGGTGGGGGTTGGCGCGAAGGATCAGTGCAAACGACTCACCGTGGCGAAACTCATCGGTGCACCAGCGTTCAAACCAGCGAAAGATGGGGTGAAAACGTTTGTCGGGATGACGTTCAAGTTGGCGGTAAATGGTGATGTAACGCGCATAACCAATTTTCTCCGACAGGTACGTCGCGTACAGGATGTACTTGGGCTTGAAAAATGTGTAGGCCTTTTCGCGCTTGAGGTTGCCCAAATCGATGCCGAGGTCAAAGTCTTTCAACGACTGGTTGATGAAACCGGCATGGCGAGACTCATCGCGCGCCATGTAAGCCATCAACTGTTTCATGTCCGGGTTGGCAATGTTTTTGCGGATCTCGTTGTAAAGGATGCAGCCCGAAAACTCTGACGTCAGTGAACTCACCAGGAAGTCGATGAACTCCTGGCGCATTTCCTTGGACAGCAGCGGCATGCTTTTGGCAAATTCTTCGGCAAATGCCGCATCCCGCTGGAAGTGGTCGTGGTTGTTATCCCCCTCATACTCCTTCATCATGATGTCCCACTCCTTGCGCAGCGGCTCGATATTGATGCGGTCTATCGCGGCGAAATCCGTGGTGTAGAAACGGGGGCTGAGCATGCTGCTCTGAACCGCCTTGGCGTTGGCATCAGTTGATGTTTCAATGCTGTGCACGAGGGTATTCATGGTGAGTATCCTGGTTGGCTACTGAGGTTTGAAGTTGCGGAAGATGGCCGAATTGATCGGGCCGAAGGACGCCAGGTCAATCCGCTGCTGCGTACTCGGGTCCAGCAGCGTGAGCCGCCCATCGGTATGCTCAAGCACCAAAAAGGGTGCCTCACGGCCGATGCCGCGACGTTTTCTTTCACGCGCCAGTGCACGCAGGGTTCCCCGTAAAAAACCTTGCTCGCCTTCGAATCGCATCACTTCTTGGCGATTTGTAAAGTCAATGGCAGCAATTTGCCCATCCGGGGTGTCGACAAAAACCAGTTCGCGTTGCCATTGAATGGGTGCATCTTGCACCGTCCAGGCCAAGCCTTGGAATCGGACAAAAGCTACCGCCGCCAATATGAGCCCCAGAAACAGCAGCAAATAGCGGATGGGTACTCGGATAGGAGGTCTGGATGGACCGGTGGACAATGGTTGATTCATGCAGGCAGGCCCTGACCTGTCTGTCCTGATAGATCAACCGGGCGGGTGGGGTCCGTCGTAACTCTCTCGTCGGCATGATGCTGACTCCAGGCTGCCAGAAGTAGCTTGCCGACCGCGTCAACGTCCTTGATGCAACGTAAGGCTGGTTCGGGCTGGGTCAGCCGCCATGCCCGGGCATGTGGCCAAAGGTGCAGCCAGGCGATGCGGTCCGCCGGGTAGAGGCTCAGCGCAATGTCGCCCACCGCCCCGTTCATATTCTTGATGGAGGCCGCTGCAATTCTTTTGAAAGGCAAATTGAATGTCAGCGTGAGCACAATCCCAATGCGCATCACGAGCCGCTTGTCGGTGATGGTGTACATGGTTGTTTTGCACGACAACCAGGCCACGCCACTGAGCATGGCGATGGCAAGCAGGCCTGTCAGAAAACTCTTCACAATCGAGATCGTGATCTCGCGGCTGCTGGCATCGCTGTCCGTCAGGTAGGTGAGTTGAATCACCAGCATGATCAGGAAATAGACGGCGATCTTGCGCACATGAAACGCGTGAAGCGCCAGACGGAACCAGTCCGGCGCGCCTTGCCAAAGCAATTTTTCGCCCGCAGGCAGGGGTTCGGGCAGCCCGGGCGCTGCCTCAAACTCATGCTCGTGGGTGGCTTTCACAGCAATGGATCCAACCGGCTGGGGTGTGCGTACAGCAAACCGGCACCAAAATAACCCATGATTTTCTCTTCCTCAAGCAAGGTGATCTGCTCAGGCGACTTGGTCTTGGGCACGTTGTTGAACTGGTAGGACATCAAGGCGTTCACGTGAACACCGTGTTTGTTGATGCGCGCGAAATTCATCGGAATGAGGACGTGGGTACCAGAGTCTTTCAGAGCGACTTCGATGAAGCGGAAGATGGACTCTGACTGGTCAATCCACAAGTCGACCACCTGACCCGCACTCTCCTTGTCCGCACACAGCACCTGCATACCCCGTGGGTCAACGTTTTGTTTGGCCACGTTGTAGTCTTTGGCAACGCGCAAGGGGACAATTTTCGGATTGCCTTCGTAGGTCAGATCAGGCTCATCCGCGCGCATGGCCCAGGCGCCCGGTCCCACACCGGCCAGCAGCGGATCACCTTTGGGGACGATGTTGCCACCGCTCCAGGGATTGCCCGGTTCGAATGAATACTCGCCATCCGGACGGTCCGGGTTGGGTGCCACCATATCGGGGCCATGGCGCATCTTGTAGGTTTTGGGCTTCACCAACGGCCAGCCAGTGGTGTAGGGGCCATTGGGTCGACCGGGGTCCATCGGGTAGCCCTCCCGGTGTTGCTCACGCTGGAGGTAATAAACCACCCCTGCGAAAAAGGCCCAAAAAACGTAAAGCACAAGTTGTGCTGCGTCGAAAGACTGTGTGAAACCACCAAATTCCATGGTTAACTCCTTCAAAAAATCTACTGGATGACAGGGACAATCTGCCTGTGTTGGGCCACGTGCTTGCCATGTTTGACCAGCGGGCCAATGGCAATCAAGGTGACAAACAATAAAAACATCTCGACGTGGTAGACCACGCTATAACCAACGGAGGGCGCGGCAATGGCTGCGCCAAACGCGCCACTGGCCGTGAAGTGGGTGAACACATCACGCAAGGCACCGCCCAGGAACATGGCCAGGCCCGCGGCAGTTGATTGCACTGCACCCCAGGCGCCCAAGGCCAGACCGATGTACCCGCCGCCGTCCAGGCGCATCGCGGCAAACAGTGTGCCGACCGCAAACAAGCCGCCCCCCAAACCGATGCCCAACGCACCCACGCGAAATAGCCAGCCAGCCTCCAGGGGGGCCGAAAAAATGACCGCTGAAAAAGCGGGGAGTCCCAGAACCGTGCCCGCAGCCGCAAGCAACAACGGGTCCATGCCGCGGGCCAACTGGCGGCCCGCCAACAGAAAGCCCAACAGTGCACCGCCAGCCAACATGGCGGTCAGGGCGCTGGTGGCCCCCACGCTCAAGTGCAAAATCTCGCCGCCGTAGGGCTCAAGCACCACGTCCTGCATGTTGAAGGCCATCGTTCCCAGGCCCGTGGTCCACAAAAAACGGCGCGCATGGGGCAAGTTGATGAAGTTGGTCCAGACGGACTTGAACGATGGCTTGATGACTTGCTTGCGCGTGGCCGCACGCTGCGGGTTTCTGGGCTCTTGTTTCCACAGGGCGAAGGCATTCAGACACAACACCACCATGGCCGTCCCCTGCACAACCTGCACCAAGCGCTGAGCACTGAAATCTGCCAGCAAGACGCTAAAGACCAAGCTGCCGCTCACGGCGCCTGCGAGCAGCATGATGTACATCAAGGCCACCACCCTGGGCCGTGTTTCTTCGCTGGCCAGATCGGTGGCCAGTGCCAAACCAGCCGTCTGGGAGGTTTGCAACCCCGCACCGACCATCAAAAACGCCATGGCGGCAACGCCCTGCGCCAGCCAGGCGGGCAGGGGGGTCTGGCCCTGTCCGGACAGCGCCAGTAAAGCAAACGGCATGAAGGCCAGCCCAAGAAACTGCACCAGCGTGCCGCCCCACATGAAGGGCACACGTTTCCAGCCAAATGCTGACAGGTGGGTATCCGATTGATACCCCGTCACCGCCCGAAAAGGTGCCACCAGCAAGGGCAGCGCGAGCATCAGCGAGACCAGAGAAGCTGTCACACCCAATTCAACAATCATGACCCGGTTGAGCGTGCCAATCAGCAGGGCCGTGGTGATGCCCATCGTCACTTTGAACAGCGACAAACGCAAAAGGCGCGACAACGGCAAGCCGACACTGGCTACATCCGCGAACGGAAGCCATTGTGCCGGGATGCTTTGCGCTATCCTTTTGAACGTTGTTGCCTTCACGACCTTGTCCACTCCATCGCCTGCGATTGGTAAAAACCACTGGACACCCGGCGGGTACGGCCGGTGGACCAGTCTTTCAGCGCTTCGTTGGTTGCCATCAGGGAAGCAATTTTTTCTTCTGCCATCGGCTCAAGCCATGGCGCGCGGTTGCCGCGCGGAAAGATGCGCCCGACCGAGATCATAAAAGTCAAAAGTGGTGTGCGCGGCGCAAATGTAAAAAGAATCGAGCTGCTTGTGCGCTCAGCCAGTTTGGCCAAGGCATTCACCGCATCCTCGGTGCGGTAGTGAATGATGGAGTCCATCGCCACGGCGTGGTCAAAGTGACCCAGCGCGGGGTCGAGCATGTCACCACTGCGAAAGTCAATGCGGTGGGCCACATCTGTTGGCAGGCGGCTGCGCGCCAAATCGACCAACGTGGGCGACAGATCGATCGCGACCACCTCAGCGCCGCGGCGAGCAGCTTCAATGGCCAGGGCACCGGTGCCACAACCCGCATCCAGAATGCGTTTGCCATGCAGGTCGTCAGGCAACCACGACAGCAGCGTCGCGCGCATGTTGTCCCGACCGGCACGAACCGTTGCCCGCACACGTCCCAACGGTGCGTCAGACGTCAATTTTTCCCAGGCCGCGACGGCAGTGCGATCGAAATAAGTTTCGATCTGGCCGCGGCGTTCCTGATAAGTGCTTTCCTTCATGGGTTGGCCTTCAGTCAAAACCCAACAAGTCAAAAATATCGCGGTCTTTCATGGGAACCGCCGGCAAGGGGTCGGTGCCCAACCACAGCGTGGCGGCCAGGCGCATGTACTCGTCCTGGACCGCTTTGACCGCTGGCGTGGGCTCCAGCTCGAACAGGGTGGATTTGTTCAGGCGACTGCGACGAATTTCATCGAGGTTCGGGAAGTGGGCCATGGTTTTGAGGCCCACCACCGCATTGAACTTGTCGATCTGGTCGGTGGCGTCGCTGCGGTTGGCAATGACGCCACCCAGCCGGACGTTGTAATTTTTGGCTTTGGCACCAATGGCCTGAACGATGCGGTTCATCGCAAAGATGGAATCAAAGTCGTTGGCAGTGACGATCAGCGCCCGGTCGGCGTGCTGCAGCGGCGCGGCAAACCCGCCGCAGACCACGTCACCCAGCACATCAAAAATCACGACATCGGTGTCTTCCAGCAGATGGTGTTCCTTGAGCAGTTTCACGGTTTGACCGACCACATAACCGCCACAGCCGGTACCAGCGGGCGGACCGCCAGCCTCCACGCACATGACGCCGTTGTAGCCGCGGTAGACAAAGTCTTCGATCCGCAACTCCTCCGCATGGAAGTTGACGGCCTCCAGCGCGTCAATGACCGTCGGCATCAGTTTTTTGGTCAGGGTGAAGGTGGAGTCGTGCTTCGGGTCGCAGCCGATTTGCAGCACACGTTTGCCCATCTTGCTGAACGCCACGGACAGATTGGATGACGTGGTGCTTTTGCCAATGCCACCTTTGCCGTAGACCGCAAATACCTTGGCGGTGCCAATCTTGACGGCGGGGTCGAGCTGCACCTGCACACTCCCTTCGCCATCCGTTGGACGACTGCCACGCCGTATCGCAGACACGGGTACCGAGGCGGTTTCATTCATGCAGGAACTCCTTCGTAAACACCTTCAAGTCGATCTTCCAGTTCTTCACCCGCCAGACGCAGCGCATCCATGGTCTCGGCACTGGGTTGCCAATATTGTCGACGCGAGGCCTCCAGCAACCGGTTGGCAAACTTGGTCGACGCCACCGGATTGAGCTGAGCGAGACGTTCGCGCATCTCCGGATCAAGAATAAATGTCTGGGCCAGTTGCTGGTACACCCAGGGCTGCACCTGGCCGGTGGTGGCCGACCAGCCCATGGTGTTGGTGAGATGGGCCTCAATCTGGCGCACACCTTCGTAGCCATGCTGCAGCATGCTTTCATGCCACTTGGGGTTCAACATGCGGGTGCGGGTTTCCAGGGACACCTGCTCCGTCAGTGAACGGACAACACCGTCGCCCTGGGTCTGGTCACCAATGTAGACCGGCGGCGCGCTGGCCTGACTGCCTTCAATCTTGTGTTTGGCTTGCAGCACCGCACGGCTGACACCGCCCAGCGTGTCAAAGTAGGTGTCGATGCTGGTCACGCCCAACTCGACCGAATCCAGGTTCTGGTAGGTCAGGGACACGCTGGCCAGGGTGCTTTGCAGCACGGCGTTGTTGCGCACGGGGCGTCCCTCGCGCCCATAGGCAAAGCCTTTGCGCTGGGTGAAACAGTTGCCCAGTTCGTCTTCGTCCTGCCAGACACTGCAGTCGACCAGTTGGTTGACATTGGCCCCATAAGCGCCTTCTGCGTTGCCAAAGACGCGCAAGGATGCAGCTTCCATGTCGCCCCCATGTTCAGCCATGAAGGCCAGGGCGTGTTTGCGCACAAAGTTTTGCGACTCCGGCTCGTCGGCGCTGGCGGCCAGGAAGGAAGCCTCGGCCAGCAGACGGATCTGCATCGGCAGCAGGTCGCGGAAAATGCCCGACAAGGTGATGACCACGTCAATGCGCGGGCGACCCAGCTCCTGCAAAGGCATCAGTGACGCACCGGCCAGGCGGCCATAGGTGTCGAACCTCGGCATGGCCCCCATCAAGGCCAGCGCCTGTGCCAACGGGCCGCCTTCGGACTTCAGGTTGTCGGTGCCCCACAGCACCATGGCGACGGTTTCAGGGAACTTGCCACCGTCTTTCATGAAACGGGCAATGAGTTTGTCGCTCTGGCGCTGGCCGTCTTTCACGGCAAACGCCGAGGGAATGTGGAAGGGGTCAATGCCATGCAGGTTGCGCCCGGTCGGCAAAACCTTGGGGTTTCTCAACAGGTCACCACCTGGCGCAGGGGCAATGTAGCGCGCGTCCAGCGCCTTGATCAGCCCCTCCATCTCGCTGTCTTGGCCCAACAGGAAGTTGGTCGACACCAGTTGTTTCAAGGACTCCAGTTGTGCGGTGTTCAAATCCTTGGCCAAAGGCATCAAGGCTTTTTCAGACGCACCATCCACCAGGCTTTCCATCAACGCCGGGTTGTCAATGTCCATGGCCTGAGCCAAGGCGTTCAGGGTGGTCAGCCGTTGTTCACGGGTTGGCGCGCGGCCAATCACGTGCAATCCTTCGGGGATGAGGGCGTATTCCATCTCCAGAATTTGCGCCTGCAGTGCATCGATCCAGGGCACGTGGGTGTCGCTGGCATGGGCCTGGATGGTTTCGGGCGTCAAAGCGGGGACATTCAGGTCCAAGGCCACCGCCTGTTCATGCAGCATGCAGGCCAGTTCCGGGCGCTCGGTGTCGGCACCCGGCTCCAGGGCGCGCCAGCGCTCCAGAGATTGCTTCAGTTCAATCAGCCCTTTGTACAAACCAGCTTGTGCCAGGGTGGGTGTCAGGTAGCTGATCAAGGTGGCAGCGGCACGCCGCTTGGCCAACACGCCTTCTGACGGGTTGTTGGCGGCGTACAGGTAGACATTGGGCAGCGCGCCGATCATGCGTTCCGGCCAGCAGTTGCCCGACATGCCCGCCTGTTTGCCAGGCATGAACTCCAGGGCGCCATGGGTGCCAAAGTGCAGCACACAGTCGGCGTTGAATTCCTGGCGCAGGTACCTGTAGAACGCACTGAACGCATGGGTTGGCGCCAAGCCGGACTCAAACAACAGGCGCATCGGGTCGCCTTCGTAACCGAAGCCGGGCTGCAGCGCCACCAGCACCTCGCCAAACTGCGCGCCCAGCACAAAAATGTTTTGACCGTTGGTCAAATGTTTGCCTGGTGCCGGGCCCCATTGCGCTTCGATCTCATTGAGCCACTGCTCCTGCTGCACGTGCTGCTCGGTCGGAATCAAGGCGTGGACGTTCGCTTCGGTGCCGTATTGGGCGGCATTGCCCTTCAATACCGCGTCCCGCAAGGCGTCCACGCTGGCTGGCACGTTCACCCGATAGCCTTGTTTGGCCAACGAGGTCAAGGTGTTGAACAGGGACTCAAAGACCGACAAAAACGCCGCCGTTCCGACCGCGCCTGCGTTGGGCGGGAAGTTGAACAAAACGATGGCAATTTTGCGGTTTTCACGTTTCGTGCGGCGCAGCGCCACCAATTTGGACACCCGGGTTGCCAGCATCTCGATGCGCTCAACGCAGGCAAACATGTCCTCGGTTTTGTTTTGGTCGGTGAATTTGCACAGCCGCCCACAACCCGCGCAAATGGCGCCGTCGGCGCCGGGGCGACCGCCATAAATCATGGGAACGGTTGAACCGTCCAGCTCGGGAATAGCCACCATGATGGTGCTTTCCACGGGCAGCAGGCCCCTGTTGGAACCGCCCCACTGGTCAAGCGTTTGGAACTCAAGCGGATGCGCCGCCAGGTAGGGGACATCGAGGCTGGACAAGATGGACTCGGCCGCTTTGGAGTCGTTGTAGGCCGGCCCGCCCACCAGAGAAAAACCTGTCAGTGACACCAGCGCATCAATGCTGACTTTGCCAGAGGATTTGAAATATTTCTCGATCGCTGGTCGCGCATCCAGACCGCTGGCAAAAGCCGGTATCACGCGCAAACCTTTGGCTTCCAGCGACTGGATGACCGCGTCGTAGTGGGCCGCGTTGCCTGCCAGCAGGTAGGAGCGCAACAAAAGCAAGCCCACCGTGGGCTGTTGTTTGGCGCCGCTGGGCAAATCTGCCAACTGGTCGGACAGTTGCATCTTCATGCGGGGGTGGTAGATACCGACGTCTGGATACTCCAGTGGGTCTTGCGGGTGAGCGAGATCGCGCAAACCCTGACGTGGCCCGCTGGCGTAGCGTTTGATGAGCATCTGCACCATGTTGCTCACGTTCTGTTCCGAGCCGGCCAGCCAATAACGCATGGTCAGGAAAAAGACCCGCACGTCCTGTGCCGTGCCCGGGATGAACCTGAGCAACTTGGGCAACCTGCGCAACATGGCCATCTGCTTGGCCCCGGCATCGCTGCTGGACTCCTCTTTCTTGAAGCCTTCTTTGGGCGTCGGGCGCAATTTTTTGAGCAACCCGACCAGGCCGCCCGATTGCCCCCCCATCGTGAACTTGCCCATGCGGGTCAGTTGCATCACCGGAGGCGCGGACATGATGCACACCATGGCATCACATTGGTCACGGCGCGCCTTGAGGGCCTCCATCACGGGCAAATAGTGGTCTTCCATGAACAACATGGTGACGATCACCAGGTCGGCATTTTTGACATCGGCGATGCTGCTGGCCAGCGCGTCGTTGTTGTCGCGCCAGGACGCCGCGCTGTGAATCTTGAAGGCCAGCCCTGGAATAGTTTTCCGAAGTGTCTTGGAAGATCGTTCAGCGGCGCTGGCCAAATGGTTGTCCATGGTCAGCAAGACCACCTTGATCGGCGTCGGCAACGCCGCCGGATCAGCGGCTGAAGTGTGCTTTGGCGTCATATAGCGTCTCCACGGTGATGGTGCTCACGCCCTGCTCAATGGCAAAGCGTTCTGTGTTTCTGCGGGCTTTGCCGCGAACAAAAAACGGGATCTTTCCAAGTTCCTTTTCAGCGTCGGCGCTCCAGGAGGTGGTGGTGATGGGCGCAGCGCTTGGGTTGGGCACCACGATCGGGGCAACTTCTGCTTTGACGGGTGCCAGGCTCTCCAAGGGTTGACTGCGAACCGACCCCAGATGGGACGGGGCAGCGCCTTCGTGAAACTCAAAGTCATCACGGAACATGCCGAGCAAATGCTCCTCCAGTCCCATCATCAGCGGGTAGACCCACGTGTCGAACAACACATTGGCGCCTTCAAAACCCATCTGGGGCGCGTAACGGGCCGGATAGTCCTGAATATGCACCGGCGCGGAGATCACCGCACACGGAATGCCCAACCGCTTGGCGATGTGGCGCTCCATCTGGGTGCCCAAAATGAGTTCCGGATGCAGGTTTTTGATTTGCTCTTCGACCAACAGGTAGTCATCGGTGATCAGAGGCTCAACCTGGTACTTTTTGGCCGCATCGCGGACCTCCCGGGCGAATTCACGGCTGTAGGTACCGATACCGACAACCTCAAAGCCCATTTCGTCCGCTGCAAAACGTGCCGCCGCCACCACATGTGACGCATCACCAAACAGGAAAACACGTTTGCCAGTCAGGTAGGTGGAGTCAACTGACCTGGAGAACCAGACCGAACGGGCATTTTTTTCAAGGTCAGGTGGCACAACAACGCCTGCCAGCGCTGCCACTTCCTGAATGAACTCTCGGGTGGCCGCTACACCGATGGGCATCACACGGGTAAACGGTTGGTTGAATTGACGTTGCAGCCACTGCGCCGTTGTGTTGGCCACTTCGGGATACAGGACCACGTTGAAGTCGGCCTGCGCCAGATTCTGAAGGTCTTGAACCGACGCGTTCAATGGCGCGACCACCGCGACGTCGATGCCGAGGCTCTGCAACAGTTGGGTAATTTCGCGCACGTCGTCGCGGTGCCTGAACCCCAAGGCGGTCGGCCCCAAAATGTTGCAGCAGGGTTTGCGTGCTTCCGATGAAACGGCTGCCACAGGTGCCTTGACCAGACGTCTGACCAACTGATAAAAAGTTTCCGCCGCGCCCCAATTTTCTTTGCGCTGGTAGGAAGGCAACTCCAGCGGTATCACGGGCACCGGCAGATTCAGCGCCTGCGCCAGCCCGCCCGGATCGTCCTGAATCAATTCAGCGGTACAGGATGACCCCACCAGGACCGCCTTGGGCTGGAAGCGCTCGAACGCGCTGGACACGGCGTCTTTGAAAAGCTGCGCCGTGTCACCCCCCAGATCCCTGGCCTGGAAAGTGGTGTAGGTCACCGGGGGGCGTCTGGGCAGGCGCTCGATCATGGTGAACAACAAGTCCGCGTAGGTGTCCCCTTGCGGCGCATGCAGAACATAGTGAACATCGGTCATCGCCGTGGCGACCCGCATGGCGCCCACATGGGGTGGGCCTTCGTAAGTCCAGAGGGTGAGTTGCATGTGGGTGAAACTTAAGCAACAAGTTTTTGTTTGCGCAACAAAGGACGGCTGAACAAGCCAGCCAGGTCTCCCGCTTGTTCGTAGCCCTGGATCGGCGTGAACACCAACTCTATGGACCATTTGGTGGTGAAACCACGCGCTTCCAGCGGGTTGGCCAACCCGAGGCCGCAGACGATCAGGTCAGGCTGATCAGCCTCACAACGGTCCAGTTGCAGTTCCAGCGATTGGCCTTCACTCAAGCGGGTGCTGCTGGGTAGTTGCGCCAGTTCAGGCGCCATGATCTGACGATGCAGGTAAGGGGTGCCGACCTCCAGCAAGTGCATCTGTAGCTCGTGGTAGACAAATCGTGCCAAGGGAATTTCAAGCTGCGAATCCGGCAGGAAAGTGATGCTTTTGCCCTTCAACTGGGCTTGATGACGTGCCACGGACTGCTGTGCGCGCTGGCGTGGCGCTTGCGTCACCTCGTCAAACCGACGGTCATCAATACCAAATGCCTTGGCAGCCACCTTCAGCCACTGGGTAGTGCCTTCCGCACCGAGCGGGAAGGCTGCACTGAGGCGTTGGACACCCCTGGTCTCCAGCTGTTTGGCGGTGTCCGCCAGAAATGGCTGCGCCAGCAAACAAACGGTTTCCGGTCCGATGGCGGGCAGATTGGTGCTTTTACGAGGTGGAAAAAAGTCGAAGCGCTCAATGCCCATTTTGCGAAGCAAGGCGCCGAGCTGGTCTTCCACCACGTCGGCCAGTGTGCCCACAATCAACAGGTGTTTGCCGCTGTCGGCTCTGGGTGGCAGGGTTGGCACCATCGCGGCCAGGCAAGCATCCTCGCCTTGGGTGAAGGTGGTCTCAATGCCGCTTCCGGAATAACTCAGAACCCGGGTATGCGGGAGGTGCTGACGACTCAATCTCTCGGCCGCGCGTGACAAGTCAAGTTTGATCACTTCAGACGGGCAGGAGCCGACCAAGAACAGCAGCTTGATGTCCTGGCGGCGAGCCAGCAACTCAGATACCACACGATCCAACTCGTCATTGGCGTCTGCAATACCCGCTAGGTCTCGCTCGTCGATGATGGCTGTGCCAAAACGCGGTTCGGCAAAGATCATTACACCTGCCGCTGATTGAATCAGATGGGCGCAAGTGCGCGAGCCAACGACCAGAAAAAACGCATCCTGGATCTTGCGGTGCAGCCAGATGATGCCGGTCAGGCCGCAAAAAACCTCGCGTTGTCCTTTCTCCGACAGGACCGGCGCGTTGCCGCAGCCGAGGGCGTCGTCACGATGGATGGGAATCACGGCACTCACGCGGCACTCCCTGTCTGGGCGTGGGGCCGAGCGGCGTCGCCAGAATTCTTTCGAACACCTTCTGCTTGCAAGCGGGCAGCCCGAAGTTTTAACAAGAATTGCCCCGCATTGATACAGTACGCCGCATAGGCCGCAATGGCCAGCCAGAGCTGTTGCACAGGGGGCAGTGCCCCGGTCCACCAGACATATAAATAAGCGGTGTGCAACGCCAGCACCAGCATGCTGAAGACATCTTCCCAGTAAAAGGCAGGGGCAAACAGGTACTGACCAAACACCACTTTTTCCCAAATGCAGCCGGTCAACATGATGATGTAGAGGGCCATCGTCTTGACGACCACCGACACCAGTGCTGCAGACTCACCTTCTCCCGTCGTGAGGCAGCGAATGACCAGACCCAGGCTGATCAAAAAAATCAAAAATTGCAAAGGCGCCAGAATGCCTTGCACCAACGTCCAAACTGACTCGTCCCGACGACGTTTCTGTTCTGGGCTGTACAACATGCGAGGGCTGGAAACTGAATTTGACATGTGGGATGTGGGGGAACTTCAGGGTTTCACTGTAGCTGTTGGCAGCGAAAGTGTCAACATAACTTGACGTATTATTTTTTTTACATTGACGGGGTTTATCGGTAAAATTGTCCCAAGCAAACAGTTGCAACTCTCAAGTTGAGACAGCTGACAAGGCGACTAGTGCGAAATTCTGCGCCGACCACTTCTCAGGGCAAGTCAGTTGTGGTTCTTGTGCGGACCAGTTTCAACAGGAACATATGTCTTCAATGCGGGCTCGTTCAGACCTTGGTGTCTTCGAAATCTCCCAAGTTGAGGCCTTGGCTGAAGCCTGTTTGCACCAGTGTGCAGATGCTGTGTCCTTGGTTCAATCGTGGTGCAGTGCGGGTGTTGATCTTGAAGATGTCTACTTGAACGGGTTGGCGCCAACGGCGCGCCTGCTTGGCGATTGGTGGACGTCTGACCGAATCGACTTTGCGCAGGTGACCATGAGTATTCACTGTTTGCAGCAAATTCTGTATCAGTTCAGCCCTCAATTTTTGAGTCAAACCCAACGCAAGACCAATGGCTATCGGGCGATCTTTTTTTCGACGCCTCATTCGCAACACAGCTTTGGTGCCGTGATGTTGACCGAGTTTTTCAGGCGCAGTGGCTGGGACGTGATGAGCATGACCATCCACTCTGATGCTGATGTTTTGGAAGAGTTGTCACGGCATCGGGTCGATATTGCAGGGTTCTCCATTTGCTCTGACCGAGGTGTGGAGGCGCTTCGGCAGTTGATTGATGAGGCCCGTCAGGCTTCGCTCAATCCCAAAATGCAGTTCATGGTGGGCGGTCCCATGGTGGCGCTGGATCGCGACCTGCTTGCCACCTTGGGTGCCGATTTATTGGGTGGTGATGCGCGTGAGTCTGAAAAACTTGCCTACCAGCAGGTCAGAAAGGTGCATATGGCCAATCCGACGCACTATCCTTGACACCTTCTGGATCGACGAACACAACTTAATTGATATGGTGCAATGAAGCTCGGTAACCTGACAGAAGATGCCTTTGCGCGGCTCGTCCGAGCAGCATTCGATATTGCTCTTCTCCTGGACAACGACGGTGTCATAGAAGACGTTTCTGCTCGCAAGGCAGATGTGCTTGCTTTGGATTGCCAGACTTGGGTCGGTCGCACCTGGCTGAGCACAGTGACCAGTGAGAGCCGCGTCAAGGTTCAAGAAATGCTGGCCGCTTCGCAAGGTGCTGACGAGGATTTGCGCTGGCGTCAGGTCAACCATGCGATGAGCAAAGGGTCAGACCTGCCGGTGCAGTATGCGGTCCTGAAACTGGACGACCAAGGCAGATTTTTGGCGCTGGGTCGGGACATGGAGTCGATCGCGGCACTCCAAAGACGTCTGATTGAAACGCAGCAGTCCATCGAGCGGGACTATTTGCGTTTGCGTCACATCGAGACCAAATACCGTATCTTGTTTGAAACGGGTAACGAAGCGGTTTTGCTGGTGGATGGGCTGAGTTTTCGCGTCCTTGATGCCAATTCAAGCGCGCAAGTTTTCGTCAAGGACAATCATAAAAAACTGGTGGGTCGTGATGTCACCGAGTGTTTCGAGCCCGCTTACCGCGACGAGATTCAGTCACTGTTGCGCATGGCGCATGCGACCGGTCGCATTGAAATGTGTCGTGCGAGATTTGTGGGTGCCAGCGGTGATTGCACGGTTTCGGCATCGGTGTTCCGGCAAGAGAGTGGGCCCCACTTCCTGGTGCGTTTGCTGCCACACGGGATCGTGGCCAGGCCAGCCTCGGCAGCCGATCAACAATTGCTATTCAGTGAGGCGCTGGAGCATTCGCCCGACGGCTTTGTCTCAACGGACCGTGCAGGCGTCATCAAGTCTGCCAACGCCGAATTGATGACCATGCTGGGGGTGACGGCGCTGTCGCAGCTTTACGGTCAGCCTTTGGAAAACTGGCTGGTTCGCGGTGGCGTTGATTGGGGCGTGTTGTTGACCAATTTGCGCTCCCAAACGGTCGTCAAAGATTTTGCAACCGAATTGAGGGTGATGGCGGGCTCAACCATAGCGGTCGAGATTTCGGCACTGACACTCAACACCGACCAGGCGTACTACGCCTTCTATATCCGGGATGTGGAGCGTACCCGCGCGACAGAGACGCCGGTCGCGGGCGCAAGCATGGTGAGCTCAGTGGCCGAACTCTCCAAACTGGTGGGGCGTATGCCGATGCGGGACATTGTGGGCGAAACCGTCGACATGATCGAGAAGATGTGTATTCAGTCTGCTCTCGAGCTGACCCGGAACAACCGCGCCTCTGCGGCGGAAATGCTGGGCCTGTCCCGGCAAAGTCTGTACGTCAAACTGCGCCGCTTCGAGATGGTGAGTGACATGGAAGTCAGCAGCATCCATTGACAAATAATTCACGCCAAAGTGTAAGTATTAATTGACACCTTTTGGCGGGTCAGTCAAAATCGCGAGATGGCTCGCCCCTCGATTTCCACAGTTGCCGAACTGCTCAAACCGATCACCTGGTTCCCGCCGATGTGGGCCTTCACCTGTGGTGTGGTGGCCTCCGCGCAGAGCTTCAGCGCCAATTGGTTGCTGATTTTCCTCGGCTTGGTCCTGACCGGTCCGCTGGTGTGTGCCAGCAGCCAGGCGGTCAACGACTGGTTCGATCGCCATGTCGATGCCATCAATGAGCCGAATCGCCCCATCCCCTCCGGCCGCATGCCCGGACGGTGGGGTTTTTACATCGCGGTTTTGTGGAGTGTTTTGTCGCTGGTCTGGGCTTGGGGCTTGGGTACCTGGGGTTTCTGGGCCTGCGCGCTGGGTTTGGTGCTGGCCTGGGCCTACAGTGCGCCGCCATTGCGCTTGAAGCTCAATGGCTGGTGGGGCAACACCGCGTGTGCCTTGAGTTATGAGGGTTTGGCATGGGTGACCGGTGGCGCTGTGATGCTGGGTGGCGCATTGCCGCATGGCGAGTCGCTGTTATTGGCCTTGCTTTACAGCATTGGCGCGCACGGCATCATGACACTCAATGATTTCAAGGCCATCGAAGGTGACAAGCAGATGGGTGTGCGCTCCTTGCCTGTTCAATTGGGGCCGCTGGGGGCAGCCAAGGCCGCGTGCGTCATCATGCTGGTTCCCCAATTTGTCGTGATTGGGTTTTTGCTGTTTTGGGCACAACCCTGGCACGCTGCTGGCGTTTTGGCACTGGTGCTGGCGCAACTGCCGTTGATGCTGACGTTCATCCGTCAGCCTATTGAAAAAGCGCTGATGCTCAGTGCATTTGGCGTGCCGCTGTACGTCTCGGGCATGATGGTCAGTGCGTGGGCGCTGCACTTTCTTCACCAGGTGTTGCCATGAGCTCTGTGCGGGTTTTTGGTTGGCTGGATGTGATGCGTCTGGGGTTGGTGCAGGCGTGTATGGGTGCGGTGGTGGTGGTGACGACCTCGACACTCAACCGCATCATGGTGGTGGAGCTGGCCTTGCCGGCGCTGTTGCCTGGGTTGCTGGTGGCCTTGCATTACTTGGTGCAGATGGTGCGGCCCCGTATGGGGTTTGGTGCCGATCAGGGTCGGCGCTGCTCACCCTGGATGCTGGGCGGTGTGATTGTGCTGGCGGCAGGCGGTTTGCTGGCCTCCGTGGCGACTGTGTTGATGCAAACCGCCTTCGGTTGGGGGCTGGGGTTGTGCATCCTGGCGTTCACGATGATTGGTCTGGGCGTGAGTGCTTGTGGTACGTCCTTGCTGGTGCTGATGGCCAAACGTGTGCCTGACAGTCGGCGCGCACCTGCAGCAACCCTGGTCTGGATGATGATGATCCTGGGGTTTGCCATGACGGCGGTGACCGTCGGCAAATTGATCGATCCTTACACACCAGCGCAATTGATCCGCGTCACGGCAGGTTTGGCTGTGCTGGTGATTGGTGTTGCCGCCCTGAGTTTGTGGGGGCTGGAAGGGCAAGACACCCGCAGTGTAAAAGACGTACCTGCGGGTGAATCTCCGCAAATTCGATCTGCCAGCAAGTTCAAGGAAACGCTGATTCAGGTTTGGCGCGAACGCCAGGCCCGGACCTTCACCATCTTTGTTTTTCTGTCGATGCTGGCCTACAGCGCCCAGGATCTGATTCTCGAACCCTTCGCGGGTGACGTGTTTGGCATGAGTCCGGGCCAGACCACGCAACTGGCGGGTTTGCAGCACGGTGCCGTGTTGGCGGGCATGTTGTGGGTGGCTTTGGTGGGCTGGGAGCGGGTGAAAGGGCGTCTGGGCAGCGTGCAAAGCTGGATGGTCTGGGGCTGTTTGGTCTCGGCGCTTGCGATGGTCGGTTTGTCCATGGCGGGTGTTCAAGGGCAAAACTGGCCCTTGAAAGCCAACATCGTGCTGCTGGGTGTCGCCAACGGTGCCTTTTCCATTGCCGCGATCGCCACCATGATGCGCCTGTCAACCCAAGGCGAGCAGGGCCACGAAGGCACACGTATGGGCCTGTGGGGCGCGGCGCAGGCGATTGCCTTTGGCTTGGGTGGCATCCTGGGCACCGCTGCCAGTGACATTGCGCACTGGCTGGTGGCGTCCAGTGGCCTGGCCTATTCCACAGTGTTTGGTTTTGAGGCGGTGATGTTTGCGTTGTCGGCGTGGTGCGCCATTTTGGTGAATCGCAACGGTGTCGTGGCTGAACAGGCCCCGGTCTATTTTTCAACGGAGTTGCAGAGGGCGCAGTCATGAATACTAGCCAATATGATGTCGTGGTGGTGGGGGGCGGGCCCTCCGGCGCAACGGCTGCCGATGATTTGGCACGTCAGGGTTTGTCGGTGTTGTTGATGGACCGGCAAGGCCGCACCAAACCCTGCGGTGGTGCGATTCCGCCGCGTCTGATCAAGGATTTCGAGATTCCGGACCACTTGTTGGTGGCCAAGGTGCGATGCGCGCGCATGATTTCACCCAAAGACAACCGGGTCGACATCCACATCGAAAACGGTTTTGTGGCCATGGTCAACCGAGACAGTTTTGATGAATGGCTGCGGGAGCGCGCCCGGTCCCACGGCGCCACCCGCCTGCGTGTGGTGTACGAAAAAATCACCCGCGATCCGGATGGCGTGGCGCGTGTGCACTTCAACCCGGTGCTGGCCCAAGGCGTGGGTGAGCCTGAAAGCGTTCGTGCCCGCATGATCGTGGCGGCCGATGGCGCCCGCTCTGAAATCGCCCGCCAGCATATCGAAGGGGCTGAAAAAACCAAGTATGTGTTTGCCTACCATGAGATTGTTCGCGCCCCGGTGGACGATCCGACGCACGATCCGTACCGCTGTGATGTGTATTACCAAGGGCCGATTTCCCCCGATTTTTATGGCTGGGTGTTCCCGCATGGTGACACCATGAGTGTTGGCACGGGCAGTGCGGACAAAGGTTTTTCATTACGCGGGTCGGTTGGCAAACTGCGCGCCATTGCGGGTTTGAGTGAGGTGGAAACCCTGCGCCGTGAAGGCGCGCCGATTCCGCTCAAACCCCTGCCGCGCTGGGAAAATGGTCGTGACATCGTGCTGACCGGCGACGCAGCGGGTGTGGTGGCACCGGCTTCGGGTGAAGGCATCTACTACGCCATGGCCTGCGGACGCATGGTGGCAGAGGCGGTTCAAAACGCCCTCAAGACCGGTGACGCCACCTGCCTGAAACAGGCGCGCAAACAGTTTCTCAAAGAACATGGCCGGGTCTTCTGGATCCTCGGCTTGCTGCAATACTTCTGGTACCAGAACGACAAACGCCGTGAGCGCTTCGTCAAGGTGTGTGAAGACCCGGATGTGCAGCGCCTGACCTTTGAGTCGTACATGAACAAAAAACTGGTGCGCAAGAAACCGATGGCGCATATCCGCATCTTCTTCAAAGACCTGGCGCACCTGCTGGGCTTTGCCCGGGTGTGAGGCGTTTTGGGGGTTGGCAAACCCTGATCATTGCCTTTGTTTTCAGCTTTGGCGTGGCCGGTGTCGGTTCGTGGTTGACCGAGCTCGGCCCCTGGTATTTTTCGTTGAAGCAGCCGTCCTGGAAGCCACCGGACGCTGCGTTTGGCATCATCTGGACGACCATTTTCACCTTGCTGGTTTTCAGCGGCTCACTCGCCTGGACGGCGGCGCCCACACCCGCTCGCAAGCGTTTTGTGCTGGTGCTGTTTGTCATCAACGCCCTGGTCAACATGTTGTGGAGCGCGCTTTACTTTGGCCTGCATCGGCCTGATTGGGCCATGGTGGAGTGGGTTGCCCTGTGGCTGTCGGTGTTTTCGCTGGTGTGGTTTTTGTGGCGCGAGTCGCGCTGGGCGTCGATCCTGACGCTGCCGTATTTGATCTGGGTGAGCGCGGCTGGTTACCTGAACTGGACCACCATCGTGCTCAACGGCCCGTTTGCCTGATCCATTCCAGGATTTGCTGACCCACGGCGGCGGGGGCTTCTTCATGCGCCAAGTGGCCCAAGCTGGCAAACGTTTGGCTGATGGTGTCGGGCATCAACTTCATTGTTTTGGCGGCCAGACTGAGCGGAATGGTCTGGTCATTTCCCCCGATCAGCATGAACACCGGTCCCTTCAGGCCCGGCAGTTGCTGTGACAGTTTGTTGAGCCGCCAGGCGGCCATCATCGCCAGCACGCCCCTGACATGGGAGGGCGTTTGCAGCAAGCGCTGGTAATAACTCAGGGCGGCCTCGTCAAGTTGTGAGCCCGTGCTTTGCATCAAGTTGCGGACCACCGACGGCTTGGCCGCCTGTTTGGCAAACAACACACCTGACAGCGGGTTGAACGCCAACAACTTGGCTGCGGGCGGAAACAGCCAACTGGCCAGCCCCGGCAGCGGCAACCAAGCCGGATTGAGGCCGATCAAGGGCGTGTCTGATCCCTTGGTGTGGTGGAGGATTAGTTGGGCGCCGACCGCCGCCCCCGCGGAGTGGCCGATGATGACGCTGGGCTGCACCGCCAGGTGTGCCAGCAGCGCCGCCAAGCCTGCGGCCATGTGGTCGAGTGAGTTGCTTTTCCTGGTGTTCCAGTAGCTGAAGGCATGGCCGGGCAGGTCCGGACAAATCACCGTATGGTCCTGGGCTAGCGGCATCACCAGATCACGCCAGGAATGGGTTGACGCGCCGGTGCCGTGTAACAGCAGCAGCACCGGGCCCTGGCCAAACGTCTGCACATGCCAGGTCTGGCCATGTACCGTGACAAAACGGCTGTGTTCGGCGTGGGGCCAACTCTTCCGGTTGGCCTCCCAATCCATCGGCGGGTAGAGGGCGTCCAACAGCGCCATCAGGGTTTGCGTAGTTGCGCGCTGAGGTCCTGCACCACGGTGGCCATGCGCTGCGCCTGCACATACGGCATCGGAAAATAGTTGGCACCCATCAAATTGGCCAAGTTCTGCGCTTGCGGCTCGGGCTGTGGCGCGGTGTCGATCCACAGCGACGGGTAACCGGTCAGGCGCCACTGCTGCGCCCAGGCCTGGGCATCTTCCCGTGCCTGCGCCCGGCCACCGGTGCCTGCCAGACTGACGTTGGCGCGACCATCACTCAGGATCACCAGCATCGGTGTGGAGCCCGCACGATACAGCATCTGCGCCTGGAGCAATGCCGCCTGGATGCCGCTGGCCAAGGGCGTGCCGCCGCCGCCGGGCAAGCCGCTCAAAGCGCGTTTGGCCCGCACCAAAGAACGTGTCGGGGGCAACAAGACCTGGGCGGCAGCCAGCCTAAAGCCAATCACACAGACGCTGTCGCGCCGGGCGTACGACTGCTCCAGCAGCAACTCGACCGCGCCTTTGGCCTCAGCCAGCCGGTGTTGCGCAGCCGAGCCGGAGGCGTCCAGCGCAAAGATCAGGCAAGACGGCGTTTGCTGCGCATAACGCTGCACGTGAAAGTCGTCGCTGCGGATCACCACCCGCCCGGAGCCCGGGGCGTTTTGGCGCAGCCGCTGTTTGGGGGCGGCATTCATCAGCGTGGCCAGCACATGCAAACGCGCGCCAGCGCTGGGCTTGCCGGGGCGCGGCGTCAAGGGGCGACCGCGCAGTTTGTTGGTTTTGGCCTGGCCGCTGTTGCCCAGCCCGTGTGCCGCCTTGGTGCTGGCTTTGCCCATCAACAATCGGTCCAGCAGTTTGGGTGGCAGGCTGGCGATGGCGGCGGCCAGCAGCACGTCTTCAAGTGCCTCCTGGGGTGGCTCGGGCTTCTGGTCGTCTTCTGGCGGCGGCTCGGGCGGCTCGTTCTCCGGCTCCTGCTCGGGTGGCGGTTCTTGAGGTTCTTCGGGCGGTGGGGGCTCCTGCTGCTCGTCTTGCGGCTGGGCAGGCATGCGCGTCGCGCGTGGGCCCAGCACCAGACGGGCCGCCAACTGCAGGTCGCTGGGCTCTACCGCGTCACGGCCTTCCAGCGCGGCGCAGACGCAGGCCAGACGCAGCGCCATCAGCGGCGGGCGCAGGCTGTCCACACCCAACGCCAGCGCAGTCTGGCACAGGGCTTCCACCTGCTCGTGGCTGGTCTCCATGCGTTGAAGCAACGCGATGGCTTCCTGCAACTCGGCCTGGCCCAAGGCTTCCAGCGTGTTGTCACTTTGGGCCATGGAGACGTCGCGCAAGTCCAGCCACAGCCCTAGCCGCTCGGTCAACCCCTGCGCAGCACACGCCTCGTCTTCTTCCGACTCGTCCAGCGCAATCACCGAAAACTGCGCGGGGCTGGTGATGTGGGCGTGGGTGGCGTGCACCTGTCCGTTGTCTTGCGCCTGGGCGATGTGTGCCGACACCTTGGACGGCAGGCGCTCGGCCATCGGCAGTACAATCACGCCGCCGTGCGCTTGCGCCAACAGCCCCGGTTGGTGAATGACCTGGCCGGCTTGCAGCGTGGCTGCCAGGTCCAAACCGCCCAGTAGGCGCTCGTCATCCACCTGGCCCGGTACCCGAAAAGTCTTCAGCTTGGCGTCTTTCAGCAGCTGCAGCCAGGTGTCACGCACCGGCCCGTGGGAGGCACGCAACCAGATGCCGCCCAGCCGCACCGGGTCGACTTGCAGTGCCATCAGGGCCAACTGCGCGTCCTGCCAAGCCTGGCTCGCTGGCGACAGGCCGGGGGTGTTCATGCAGGCAAAACCTCTTCCATGGCGCGCTGCACACGGACGCCCGAGCCGGTGTCGTCCAGCGGGTTGCGGCGCAACCGATGCCGCAGCGCCAGTGGGGCAATGGCGCGCAAATGTTTTAGCTCGGCCACCGTGTCGCCCTGCAGGGCAGCGTAGGCGCGGGTGGCGCGCAGCAGGGTGAGTTCAGCGCGCAGACCGTCGGTGCCGAGCTTGTGGCACAAGGTGGCGCATTGCAGCAGCAGATCGTCCGACACCTGCAGGTCATGGATCAATTTTTTGGCACGCACAATGCGCTGGCGCAGCTTGGTGTTGGCGGCTTCCCATTCGGCGCGGAACGCCGTTGGATTGCGCTCAAAGGCGTCCCGGCGGCGTACCACCTGCACCCGCATGTCGAGGTCTTGCGGCGTGCGCACCTCGACCGACAGGCCAAAACGGTCCAGCAACTGGGGGCGCAATTCACCTTCTTCCGGGTTGCCGCTACCGACTAGAACGAACCGCGCCGGGTGTCGCACGCTCAGCCCTTCGCGTTCGACCAGGTTTTCACCCGAGGCGGCCACGTCGATCAGCAAGTCCACGATGTGGTCTTCCAGCAAATTGACTTCGTCGATGTACAAAAAGCCGCGGTTGGCTTGCGCCAGCAGGCCGGGTGCAAACTTCTTGATGCCTTGCGACAAGGCTTTTTCCAGGTCCAGCGCGCCCACCACGCGGTCTTCGGTGGCGCCCAGCGGCAAATCCACCACCGGCACAGCGCGCATTTCGGTTTTGAGCTTGTGGGTTTCTTGGTGGGTCTGGCACGGTTCACAGAATGAACTGCCCGCCGGGTCACAACCATAGGCGCAGTCCTTGACCACCTTGATCGGGGGCAACAGGTCCGCCAGCGCACGCACGGCGGTCGATTTGCCGGTGCCGCGGTCACCCAGCACCAACACGCCGCCAATGGTGGGGTCCACCGCCAGCATCTGGATGGCCAGGCGCATTTCTTCTTGTCCGACGATTGCTGCAAAAGGGAAAGTTAGTGCCATGAGATGTCCAAATTTGAAACTTTAGTCTGCCTCACCATCAACCCTCAATCATATGTCAAGCTGGATTGACACCTGATACTTTTTGCCGACCAAGGTGCGGCCAACTGTCATGCTGGCCATGTCACCCCGACGGATTCAAGCAGCTTGTTCTGGCGTGCCATGACCCGCCATCCAGCACCCCGGATTCAAGGATTCCGGGGTCGGCGCCCGGGAGGAGCGCCAAGGCATCTCAAGCTAAAAGGGTGCGTCGGAGGCGGTCTGGCTGGGCTCGGCCGGGATGGCTGCGGCCATCTCGGCCACGGCAGCACGCACGGCGGCCTTGTCACCGGCCCCGGCAAACTTGCTGTACTTGCCCAAAATGCCGACCAACTGACCATAAATGCGTGGGTTGGCAGCCAGGCACTCGTGTTGTTCCATGAAGTCGGCGTCGCCCGACAGGTTGCCCACCAGGCCACCGGCCTCGGTGACCAGCAGCGAGCCCGCGGCCACGTCCCAGGGTTGCAGGTTTTTCTCAAAAAAGCCGTCGGTGAAGCCGGCCGCCACATAGGCCAGGTCCAACGCGGCTGCACCCGGGCGGCGCACACCGGCGGTGCGCTGCATGATGTCACCCAACATGCGCAGGTAATTGGGCAGGTCATCACCCGTGCGGTAGGGGAAGCCGGTGGAAATCAGGCACTCCTGCAGCCGGTTGCGTTTGGCGACCCGGATGCGGCGGTTGTTCATGTAAGAGCCGCGGCCTTTGGTGGCGGTGAACAGGTCGTTGCGGCTGGGGTCGTAAATGACGGCTTGTTCCACCTTGCCACGCACTGCCAGCGCGATGCTCACGCAGTAAATCGGCAGGCCATGGATGAAGTTGGTTGTGCCGTCCAGCGGGTCGATGATCCAGACAAACTCGGAATCACGCGCGCCGTGTTCACGGCCGGACTCTTCGGCCCAGATGCCGTGGCCAGGGTAGGCGCCCAGCAGGGTTTCGATGATCATCTGTTCGGAGGCCTGGTCGACCTCGGTGACAAAGTCGTTGACCTGTTTTTGCGAGACCCGCACGGATTCCACGTCGAGCGCGGCGCGGTTGATGATGGCCCCGGCAGCGCGGGCGGCTTTCACCGCCACATTGATCATTGGGTGCAGATTCGGAGAGTTCATGGTGGCTCGGTAGTGACCATGCTGTTGGTGGCATGGTGAGTTGTGGAGTGGCGCGGCACCCTCTCAGGGGCAGCGACAATCGGTCTATTTTAACGGCCCACCATGAAGACCCGATTCATCCTGATCAACACCAGCCATGCCGGCAATGTCGGCGCCGCTGCGCGCGCCATGAAAACCATGGGTTTTGACGATCTGGTGCTGGTGGCGCCACGCTGGGCCAATGTGCTGCGCCGCGAGGAAACCATCCAGCGCGCCAGTGGCGCCACCGATGTGCTCAAGAACTGCCGCATTGTCGACACGCTCGATGAGGCGCTCGATGGCATGAGCCACCTGTGCGCTACCGCCATGACCCCGCGTGACTTTGGCCCACCTACGGTGCGGCCACGTGAGCATTTTCAGTCGCTCGTGAAACAGGAACTGCTAGCCCAATCAGAGCAAGGGTTGGAGGCCGAAAAAGCATCCAACTCTGGGGTGGCTTTCCTGTTTGGCTCGGAGCGTTTTGGCATGGCCAACGAGGACGTGTACCGTTGCCATGTGTGCCTGAGCATCCCGAGCAACCCGCAGTTTGGCTCGCTCAACCTGGCCGCAGCTTTGCAGGTGATTGCTTATGACTGGCGCGAGGCGCTGGGCGGCTACCCGGTGCAATCGGCCACCGCAGCGCCCGCCCTGGCTGATGCGGCGCAGGTGGCAGGCATGCTGGCGCATCTGGAGCAGGCGCTGGTGTCGATTGATTTCCTCGACCCGCAGGCCCCCAAAAAACTCATGCCCCGGCTTAACCAGCTGTTTAACCGTGCCGGTGTCACCCAGGAGGAAATCCACATCCTGCGTGGTATGGCCAAGGCCATGCTCAAAGTGGCGCCCAAGCCCGAGTTGCCGCAGGTGTTGCCCGAAGCCAACTAGACTCCAGCGATGTTGTCCCGAATCCGATCCGATATCCAGTGCATTCTTGAACGCGACCCGGCTGCCCGCAGCCGCTGGGAGGTGCTGACCTGTTACCCCGGCTTGCATGCGGTCATCCTGCACCGGCTGGCCCATGCCTGCTGGACGCATGGCTTCAAGTGGCTGGGGCGTTTTGTCTCTCATATCACCCGGTTTTTGACGGGCATCGAAATCCACCCCGGCGCCACCATTGGCAACCGGGTGTTTTTTGACCATGCCATGGGCGTGGTGGTGGGTGAAACCGCCGAGATTGGAGACGACTGCACCATTTACCAGGGTGTGACGCTGGGCGGCACCTCGCTCTACAAAGGCGCCAAACGCCACCCGACGCTGGGGCGCGGTGTGGTGGTGGGTGCCGGGGCGCAGGTGCTGGGTGGTTTCACCGTGGGGGACGGTGCCAAAGTCGGCTCCAACGCCGTGGTGACCAAACCCGTGCCGGCCGGTGCTACCGCGGTGGGTAACCCGGCGCGCATCATCCAGGCCGAGTTGGATGTCAAACGCGAAGAGGCGGCCTCCAAAATGGGTTTTTCGGCCTACGGCGTGACGCAAAGCGACGACCCGCTGAGCCAGGCCATGCGGGGCCTGATCGACAACGCGTCCAGCCACGAGCACCAGATCGCCATGCTCTGGAAAGCCATAGAAACTCTGCAAACCAACCGGCACGAGCCTGACTGCGTGCCTGGCGACGCCACCCTGAGCGAGCATTTCGAGGCGGAAAAACTCAATCAGCTGGTGGGGAAATAGCGGCGTTTGGCGGCTGCCAGAAGGCGGTCTGGGCCGGGTCCGGGGGGTCAACCTCTGCCATCCCGTAACCCGCGACGGCATGGTTGCCCGGTCGTCGCTCAGGATGGCCGCCCCGGTGTGTCGTGTCGCCGAGATCAGATCACCGCTTGCAGCTTGGCAGACAACGTGCCAAGGTTGGCAAAGCTCAGGTCGTACATGGCGCTCAATCCGCTGGCTTGTTCGTCCGTGAGGTCGCTGGCGCAGATGATGAACTGGCTGCGGCTCAAGTTCAGGCGTTTCTTCAACTTCAGAAACTTGTCAATTTCGCGGCGGAACTCGCCGGTCTTGCACTCGATGTAGATCGGTGTCTGGCCGTCCAACAGGGTCATCACATCAATCTCGTGCAGGTCTTCGTTTTGAAAAACCACCTTCACATTGCGTGCACATGAGAACGGACGTTTTTTGGCCTTGAGCTGCGCCAGCAGTTCCACCAGCACAAACCACTCCAGCCAGCCGCCCTCAAAAAACTGCCGCACCGTCGGAGCGGTCTGCAGCGTAAGGCGGACGATTTTTTCGACTTTCTGGTAACGGTAAGTGGCAAACAGCGAGTGGCTGTGGAACTGGCGGCACAGGTTGTTGAGCGCCTGTGCGTCTTTCTGACTGAGGTTGGCCAATTCCAGATTGACGTTGCTGTGGCTGTTGCGGTAGGCCCAGCGGACGCGATCCAGCAGTTCGCCAAACAGCGCAAAGTTCTCACCCAGTGCGCGCGCTGCATCGTCAAAAAAGCCGGTGGTGTCGACGGCTGCGTAATCAAAACGGGCTTCGATCTGGCGTGCTTCGAACCACCGTTGGAGCGGCCGGTGCTGCTCGGGCGTGGCCAGCAGGGCCGTGTTGTGCAGGTTGAGCTGGTCCAGCGCCAAGGCGGGTGTCGTGGCGGTGGGTGCTGGTGCGGCCGTCACTGGCGGCTCCGGGGCTGCCCCTGGCATGGCTGGTGCGGGCTGGTCAGCCGCCTTCAGTGTCTCAATTTCACGCAGCGCGGCAAAGTAACGCTCGGTGAGTTTTTCGACAAAAAACACGGTGTTATAGACCGTGCTGGGGTGGGCGCAACGGCTGCAGGGGGTTTTGCCGCCGGGCAGCAGGGGAACGGTTTCAGCGATGAATCCACACTTGTTGCAGCGGTAGATGGGCATGATGACAAAGCCTGATGGTGGGGTGTGACAGCACTTAATTGCTCTACTTACAGGATCGACCGAGCCTTATTGGATAAGGCTGGTTATTTATTCTTCTTATGAAAATGTACGGATAGCCGTTTTGGGCCTGAAGGCCTTGCAGACCGCCGCATCCGCTTCCAGATACGGCCCGCCAATCAAATCAATGCAATAGGGCACCGCCGCAAAGATGCCGTTCACCAGCTGTTTGCCGTCCGCGTCCTTCAGGCCTTCCAGTGTCTCGGCAATGGCTTTGGGCTGACCCGGCAGGTTGATGATCAGCGTTTGGTCCCGGATCACCGCCACCTGGCGCGACAGGATCGCGGTCGGCACAAAGGCCAGGCTGATCTGGCGCATCTGCTCACCAAAACCAGGCATCTCCTTGTGCGCCACGGCCAGGGTGGCCTCGGGTGTCACGTCACGCAGCGCCGGGCCGGTGCCGCCGGTGGTCAGCACCAGGGCGCAACCGGCATCGACCAACGTGATCAGCGTGGCTTCAATCGTGGCTTGTTCGTCGGGAATCAGGCGCGCTTCAAACTGCAGCGGGTTTTTCAGGGCACGTTCCAGCCAGCTCTGCAGCGCGGGCAGGCCTTTGTCTTCGTAGATACCGCTGCTGGCGCGGTCGCTGATGGAGACGATGCCGATCTTGACAGGCGGGTAGGGGTTGGACATGGTCAGGACGCTTCCTGGGCTGGGCTGAAGGTGCTGGGGTGGATGGAAGCATCTGGCTCGGGGACGGCCATCAGGGCATCTCGCACCAGCTGGAATATTTCGCGGTAGGCGCGGCCATGGCGCACGGCAGCACCGGGTTTTTCGGGCACCGCATCCTTGCGGGCCTGGCGGATCAGCGCGCGCAATTGCTGGGTGTCGGTGCTCGGGTACTGCGCAATCCACTGGCCGGCGGCGTCGTCCTGGCTGATCAGCCGGTCGCGCCAGATTTCGGCCTGGTGCAGCGCCAGGTTGTCCGCGGCAGAGCCATTGGCCTGCTCGTCGAGCGCGGCGCGTACCTGCTCCACCTCAGCCGCTTCGAGCTTGCGCATCATCTTGCCGATGTACTGCATCTGGCGGCGCTTGCCCTCGAAGTTGGTGATGCGTTTGGCCTCAAGAATCGCGTCCTTGAACTTGTCGCTCAAGGGCAGGCGCGCCAGCAAGTCGGCGCGCAGGGTCAGCAGCGCTTCGCCGAGTTTTTGCAGCTCGGTGCTTTCGCGTTTGAGGTCGGTGCGGCTCTGCTCATCGGTGCCCTTGAGCTCGGCTTTGAGCTCGATATCGCGCTCGCTGCCCTCGGCCACAAACTCGCCGCGCACAAAATAGCCTTTTTTCAGTTTTCTTGACATAGCCAAGTATCATAGCCGCCGCTATGAACTACCCCCAACGGCCCGCGCGTGCCCGCCACGCAGCCGCCTCCACCATGCCTTCCACCGCTTCCACATCCACCCCTCGCAAACGCACTTCTGCTGCCACGGCCCCTTCGCAAACAGCGCCGAAAGCTGATGCCGGTTTCGCCTACAGCCGGGCGTTTTTTGAAGACCTGGTGGACAGCGCCATGCACCACGCCAAGAAAATCGGTGCCACCGACTCGTCTGCCCACGCCTCCGAGGGCTGCGGGCTGAGCGTGTCGGTGCGCAAGGGCGAGTTGGAGAACGTGGAGCGCAACCGCGACAAATCGCTGGGCATCACCGTGCACCTGGGTCAGCGCCGGGGCAACGCCAGCACCTCGGATTTTTCGCAGCAAGCCATTGAGCAGACCGTGCAGGCGGCGTTTGACATTGCCCGCTTCACCGCCGAAGACCCGTTTGCCGCGCTGCCCGACGAGGCCGACATTGCCCAGCCGAACGAGCAGCGCACCGACCTGGAGCTGTTTTTCCCCTGGGCCATCACCAGCGAGCAGGCCGCGCAGTTGGCCTTGCAGACAGAAAACGCAGCACTGTGTGTGGACAAGCGCATCACCAACAGCGAAGGCGCGGGGGTGTCGGCGCAGCAATCGCACTTTTTCAGCGCGCACACCCACGGTTTTCGCGGCGGGTACGCCAGCTCGCGCCATTCGGTGTCGGTGTCGCCGATTGCTGGCAAAGGCAAAAACATGCAGCGCGATTATTGGTACAGCTCGCAGCGCGATGCGGCCGACCTGGCTTCGCCCGAGGCGATTGGCCGCTACGCCGCCGAGCGCGCTTTGAGTCGCTTGCATGCCCGCAAGATCCCCACCACCGAATGCCCGGTGCTGTTTGAGTCCCCGCTGGCAGCCGGTTTGCTCGGCACGTTTGTGCAGGCGGTGAGCGGCGGTGCGCTTTACCGCAAGAGTTCGTTTTTGCTGAATTCTCTGGGCAAGCAGGTGTTTCCCAAACACATCGACATCCTGGAAGACCCGTTTGTCAAGCGTGCCAAGGGCAGCTCGCCGTTTGACGACGAAGGCGTGCGGGTGCAGGCGCGCAGCGTGGTCGAGGCGGGCAAGGTGCAAGGTTACTTTCTGGGCAGTTACTCGGCGCGCAAGCTGGGCATGGCAACCACCGGCAACGCGGGTGGCTCGCACAACCTGACGCTCACCTCGCGCCTGACCCGTGCTGGCGACAACCTGGACGCCATGCTGGAAAAATTAGGTACCGGCCTGTTTGTCACCGAGCTCATGGGCAGCGGTGTCAACAGCGTCACCGGCGACTATTCACGCGGCGCCAGCGGTTTCTGGGTGGAAAACGGTCTCATCGCCTTTCCGGTGGAAGAGATCACCATCGCCGGCAACATGAAAACCATGTTCAAGGACATCGTTGCCGTCGGGGCCGACGCTTACAACCAAGGTGCGAAAACGGTGGGTTCGATCCTGATCAAGAAGATGAAGGTGGCGGGCAGCTGACGTGCCAGCTTGGGCTGGCCACCCGGTATGACAAGCCGCCCCGCTGCGCCGTGACAGCAGGGCAGGCCTCTGGCACCGCCACGGTGCCAGCGGGTTGGCCAGATCAGTTCAGCGCCGCACGCACGTTGTCTTTGTAGGTGTAGAGCGTGACGGCTGGGGCGGTCAGCTCACCTTTTGGCGTGAAGGCGATGTTGGCGGTGATGCCTTTGAACTGGGTCTTGCCGATGAACGGCACGTACACCTGCGGGTCCACCGAGTTGGCGCGCTTCATGGCGTCCACCAGCACAAAGGTCGCGTCATAAGCGTAGGGGCTGTAGATCTGGAACTGGCCAGGGAAACGGGCGTCGTATTTCTTCTTCCACTCGGCCCCGCCTTGCATCTTTTGCACGGAGGCGCCGCCGGTGGCGCAGGTCACGTTTTTGACCGTTCCCGCTTTGCTGGACAGCTCGACCAGTTTCTCGGTGCACATGGCGTCACCGCCAAAGTACTTGACGTTGGCCAGGCCGAGCTGCTCCATCTGGCGCAACATCGGGCCGGCTTGGGCGTCCAGGCCGCCGTAGAAAATGGCGTCGGGTTTCTTGGCCTTGATGGCGGTCAGGATGGCGGTGAAATCGGTGGCCTTGTCGTTGGTGTATTCCATGGCAAGCACTTGAATGCCTTTTTGCTCGGCCGTGGCTTTGAACACGTCAGCCAGGCCCTGGCCGTAGGCAGTGCGGTCATCGATGACCGCCACCGTCTTGATCTTGAGCGCGTCGTGCGCAAAGTAGGCCAGCGCCGCACCCAGCGCGTTGTCGTTGGCAATCAGCCGGTAGGTGGTGTTGAAGCCACGTTTCGTCACGTCGGGGTTGGTGGCCGCTGCAGTGATGTGCGGCAGGCCACACTTGTTGTAGATGCTGGACGCCGGAATGGTGGTGCCCGACTGCAGGTGGCCGACCACGCCTGCCACTTTGGAATCGCACAGCTTTTGCGCCACGGCGGTGGCCTGGCGCGGTTCGCCCGCGTCGTCTTCGGCGGCCAGCTCAAACTTGATGCGCTTGCCACCAATCACCGGACCTTGCGCGTTGAGGTCGTCAATGGCCATGCGCACGCCGTTTTCCGTGTCTTTGCCGATGTGGGCAATGCCGCCCGAGGTGGGGCCGGCGTGGGCGATGCGCACGGTTTGAACGTCCTGCGCGTGGGCCAGGGAGGCGCACAGGGTCAGCGCGGCGGCGGCAGTCAGATGGAGCGAACCGGTGAATAAAGACTTTTTTTGCATGGCATTGATGTGGTTGAAAGTGAATGTCGACAAGCACAAGGTTAACTTGGAAGAGCAGTTTGTCATCCCGGATGCGAGGCGCCCGTCCTGAGCCACGTTCCGGGGTGATCCATGGATGGCGGACCTTGCCCGCAATGACCGTCATTTTTCATGCGTCGCGGTAACTTGGCTGCCGTGTCAAATAACCCTGAACCACAGATGCTACTACGCGCACCGGTTCGGTGCGCTTGACTTGGGCTTGGATCAATCCAAGTCAAGCGAGATTTCAGTGGCTAATGGGCGCTCAGTGCCCCAAAATTTTGGACAAAAAGTCTTTGCTGCGTTCACTTTTGGGGTGATTGAAGAAGTCGTGCGGGTTGTTCTGCTCAACGATCTGGCCTTGATCCATGAAGATCACCCGGTCGGCCACGGCCTTGGCAAAGCCCATTTCATGCGTCACGCAGAGCATGGTGATGCCTTCATCGGCCATGGTGATCATCACGTCGAGCACTTCCTTGATCATCTCGGGGTCCAACGCGCTGGTCGGCTCGTCAAACAGCATGATTTTGGGCTTGAGGCACAACGCCCGCGCAATCGCCACCCGCTGCTGCTGGCCACCCGAGAGCTGCAGCGGGTACTTGTGGGCCTGTTCGGCAATGCGCACCCGCTGCAACTGCACCATGGCCTTGTCTTCGGCCTCTTTTTTGGGCATCTTGCCCACCCACATCGGTGACAAAGTCAGGTTTTCCAGCACGGTCAGGTGCGGAAACAGGTTGAACTGCTGGAACACCATGCCCACTTCTTTGCGCACCTGGTCGATGGCTTTCACGTCGTCGGTCAGCTCCACACCATCGACGATCAGGCGGCCTTGTTGGTGCTCTTCGAGGCGGTTGATACAGCGGATCAGCGTCGATTTGCCCGAGCCGGATGGCCCGCAGATGACGATGCGTTCACCCTTGGCCACGTTCAGGTCAATGTCGCGCAGCACATGGAAGTTGTTGCCGTACCACTTGTTGACTTTGTCGAAAGTGATGATCGGTGGGGTGCTTGGGGTGTCAGCCATGGTGATTGTTGGTTGAATGCATGAATCGGTTGAGGGCGAAACAAGTCTCAAAGTGTTGGGGACAGAGCAAATTTGCTTTGCAAATCTTGGTCTGTCCCGCAAGTTATCTGAGCTTGCTTTTGTTCACCTGCTGTTCCACCCAGCGGCTGTAGCGCGACATGGAGAAGCAGAAAACAAAGTAGATCAAGGCGATGAAGAAGTAGCCTTCAATGATGTACGGGCGCCAATTGGCGTCTGAATTGACACCGAGTTTGAGTGCGCCGGTCAGCTCGTACAGGCTCACAATCGTCACCAGCGAGGTGTCTTTGAAGGTGGAAATGAAGTTGTTCATGATGCCCGGCACCACCATCGCCAGCGCTTGCGGCAGCACAATCTTGCGCTGGGTTTGCCAGTAACTCAGCCCCAGCGTCGCGGCGGCCTCGACCTGGCCTTTGGGGATGGCCTGCAGCCCGCCGCGAATCACCTCGGCCATGTACGCTGCGGCAAACAGCGTGATACCCACCAGCACCCGCAGCAGCACGTCAATCTGCGTGCCTTGGGGCATGAACAGCGGGAACATGAACGAGGCCATGAACAGCACCGAAATCAGTGGCACGCCGCGGATCAGCTCCACGTAAATCGTGCAAAAGCTGCGGATGGCCGGCAGCTTGGAGCGCCGCCCCAACGCCACCAGCAGGGCAATCGGGAAACACAGCACCAGCGAGAGTGACGACAGCAAAATGGTCAGCGGCAAGCCGCCCCAGCGGTCGGTGTCCACCTGGGTCAGGCCGCCGACATGGCCGTACATCAAGGCAAAAAACACCGCCAAGACGACCAGCCACAGCAGTGGGAGCCAGGCTTTCCAGAAGCTGCGCATACAGCTCAGCACCAGCAAGCCGGTCAGCAGGAGGGTGGCGATCAGCGGGCGCCACTGTTCTTCATACGGGTAGCGGCCAAAAATGATGATGCGGTATTTTTCGGCGATCACGCCCCAGCAGGCGCCCACACCTTCGGCGCTGCAGGCTTCAAAGCGAGGCGCCCAACTGGCGGTGATGAAAGCCCAATTGATGATCTGCGGCACGTACCACAGCAGCACCGCGCCAATCAGCACGGTAGAGAGGGTGGTTTGCCAGTCGCCCATCAGGTTGGTTTTGATCCAGGCCAGCGGACCTTCGGTGTTGACCGGCGCCGGGCGCGCCGGAATCGGTTGGAACGTGGTTGCATTCATGGTGGGGCTCCGTTCAACGCTCTTTGATCGCCGCGCGGCTGTTGTACCAGCCCATCAGCAGCGAGGTGCCCAGCGAGGTGGTCAGGTACACCAGCATCACGATGGAGATGCACTCCACCGCGCGGCCGGTCTGGTTCAGCGCGGTGTTGGCGATCGACACCACATCCGGGTAACCGATGGCCACTGCCAGCGATGAATTTTTGGTCAGGTTCAGGTACTGGTTGGTCAGCGGCGGGATGATCACGCGCAGGGCTTGCGGCAGCATCACCAGCCGCATTTCCTGCTGGTGCGACAGGCCCAGCGCCGAGGCCGCTTCGCTCTGGCCGCGCGGCACCGAGGCAATGCCGCCGCGCACCACTTCGGCGATGAACGAGGCGGTGTAGAGCGTCAGGCCAATCAGCACCGCCAGAAATTCAGGCGTCAGGGCGCCGCCGTTTTCGATGGAGAAATCGCCCTTGATGGGGCGGTTCAATTCGGTCGGGGCGCCACCCAGCGCCCAGCCGACCAGGCTGCAGCTGACCAGAATCAGCACCGGTACCCAGATAGCGCTGCGCAGTTGGCCGGTGGCTTCAAACTGGCGCCTGGCCCAGCGGCGGTAAACCAGCACCAGCGCCACGCCGCCCAGCAGCCCGAAAGCTGCCCAGAGCTGGCCTGTGGCCCACACCGGAATCGGGAAGTTCAGCCCGCCTTTGGACAAAAAGAACGAGCCAAGTTGCCAGGCACTGTCAGACGACGGCAGTGTCTCGGTCAGGATCACATACCACATCAGCAGCTGCAGCAACACCGGAATGTTGCGGAACGCTTCGACATAAGACAGGCACAGCCCGCGCACCAGGGCGTTGCGTGAGAAGCGGCCCATGCCCAGCAGCGTGCCCAGCAGGGTCGACAAAATGATGCCCAGCAGCGCCACCCGCAAGGTGTTGGTCACACCCACCAGAAACGCGCGCCAGTACGACTCTTCGGAGTCAAACGGGTACAAGCTCTCGCCAATGTCAAAACCGGCGGCTTGCGCCATGAAGTCAAAGCCGCTCTGGATGCCACGCACGCGCATGTTGACCAGGGTGTTGTGGGCCAGAAACCAGACCACACCGGCGATGGCGATGATGGCCAGCAGCTGGTACACCAGCCCGCGAAACGCCTGACTTCGCCACGACCAGCTGGTTTTTTTGGGGGCGGGGGTGTGAATGCTCATGGTGCGACTCGCCCGCAGGCGCCTGATGAATCCAGAGCGTGAACCGGTTGGGTCATGCTGAAAGAGGTCATGCCAAAAAAAGGCGCTGCGCGATTCGCCAGTGCGATATCAGGCAGCGCATGGCGACAGACCGTGGTTTAGCGCACCGGGAAGGCGTACATCAAGCCGCCTTTGTTCCACTGGTTGTTGACACCACGGGGCAGGGCCAGTGCCGATTTGGGACCGACATTGCGCTCGAAAATCTCACCGTAGTTACCGGTGGCCTTGAGGGCACGGGCCATCCATTCCTTGTCCAGACCCAGCAGCTTGCCGGTGTCTTCGGTGGTGCCCAGAATGCGCTTGACCACCGGGTCGGTGCTGGAGGCTTTCATCGCATCCACATTGGCTTGGGTGATGCCGTACTCCTCAGCTTCGAGCAGGCCGTAGATCACCCATTTGACGATGGCATACCACTCGTCGTCACCGCGGCGCACCATCGGGCCCAGCGGTTCCTTGGAGATCAGCTCGGGCAGGATGATGTGGTCTGCTGGCACCTTGGCCACCTTGTTGCGGGTGGAGGCCAGGCCGGAGGCGTCGGTGGTGTAGGCGATGCAACGGCCGGTGAAGTAGGCGTTTTCAGCAGCTTCGAGCTGTTCGAACACCACCGGCTTGATGCCCAGGCCCTTGGCCTTGGAGTAGTCGGTGAGGTTCTTCTCGGTGGTGGTGCCGGACTGCACGCACACCGTCTGGCCCTTGAGCTGGGTGGCGCTCTTGATCTTGCTCTTGGCTGGCACCATGAACCCCTGGCCGTCGTAGTAGGTCACCGCCGTCAGGTTCAGGCCCAGGGATGCGTCACGGGTCAGGGTGAAGGTGGTGTTGCGCGACAGCACATCCACTTCGCCGGACTGCAGCGCGGTGAAGCGTTGCTGCGCGTTCAGCGGCACGTATTTCACTTTCTCGGCGTCACCCAGCACGGCGGCCGCCACGGCGCGGCAAATGTCCACATCCAGCCCTGACCATTTGCCGGTGGAGTCGGCAGCGCCGAAACCGGCCAATCCGGTGTTGGCGCCGCAGATCACCTGGCCCCGCGCCTTGATGCTGTCCAGGGTTTTGCCCGCGTGGGCGGGCAGGGCGGCTAACGTACCGATGGCAACGGCGATGACCGCCAGTGTTTTGACTGTGCTGATACGCATGAGTGAAGTTCTCCAGTTGATAAAAAATTTCAGATTAACAGTGCCTAGTGACCCGGCGTATCGGGGTTTACGCTGCCATGGCGGGGGCCGCTGGCGTCACGCCAGCGCACAGGGGTCGTTGTCATCAAGCAGCAAGCGTGCCATGGGGGCGAGACGGTGCAAAATGGGCGCTGTCTGAAACCCTGCAAGGCCCGCTGTGTCAAATTCGAAAGCTGAAATCCTGGGCAAGCCACTGACTGGCTGGCGCTTGCAGGTCTACACCGTCATTTTTGAGGCGGACACCCGCGCCGGGCGCCTGTTTGACCAGCTGCTGATCGCCGTCATTTTGACCAGTGTGGCGGTGGTGGCGGCCGACAGTGTGCACAGCATCAATGTGCGTTTTCACCGCGAATTGACGCTGGCAGAGTGGTTTTTCACTTTGATCTTCACCGTGGAATACCTGGCGCGGCTGGCCTGTGTGCGTCACCCCTGGCAGTACGCCCGCAGTTTTTATGGCGTGATCGACCTGCTGGCGGTTTTGCCCACCTATCTGGCCCTGTTGGTGCCCGAAGTGGGGGCGCTGATTGACGTGCGCGTCTTGCGCCTGCTGCGGGTGTTCCGGATCTTCAAGCTCACCGCCTATGTGACGGAGTACCAGGCCATCGGGATGGCGTTGCGGGCCAGTCGCCGCAAGATTTTGGTGTTTCTGGCGGCGGTGATGATGATTGTGCTGGTGATCGGCACCCTGATGTACGTGGTGGAAGGTCCGGCCAATGGCTTCACCAGCATCCCCACCTCGGTCTACTGGGCCATCACCACCATGACCACCGTGGGCTTTGGCGACATCACCCCCAAGACCGATCTGGGGCGCCTGATTGCCTCCCTGATGATGCTGCTGGGCTGGGGCACACTGGCGGTGCCCACCGGCATCGTCACCGCCGAGATGACGTATGCGCGCAGAGCCACCGTCACCACCCGCACCTGCCAGGAGTGCCTGACCGAAGGCCACATGCCCGATGCCAACTATTGCCGCCACTGCGGCGCCGTGCTGGGTAGCTACGCCCATGAGGGGCGTGCGCCCTGAAACGGGTCCAGCCCAAACTGCCATGCACCATTGCCGTGCCAAACCAACGCTAGGAAGCCCCAAAATGACTTTGACCGCCATCTCCCCCGACAAAGTGGGCCTGCGCCCACAACGCCTGCAGCAACTGATGCACGTGCTGCAGCGCGAGGTGGACAGCCAACGCCTGCCTGGCGCCGTGGCCGTGGTCGCCCGTCACGGCAAGACCGCGCTGCTGCAAAGTGTCGGCCAGCTCAACCCGGCCACCGGGGAGGCCATGCACAACGACGCGCGCTTTCGCATCTATTCCATGACCAAACCCATCGTCTCGGTGGCGGCCATGATGCTGGTGGAGCAGGGTCGCCTGCTGCTGGCCGACCCGGTGGCCAAACACCTGCCGGAATTTGCCGGGCAGAAAGTGGCGGTGAACGAAGGTGGCACGCTGGAACTGCAACCCGTGCAGCGCGACGCGACCGTGCACGACCTGCTGCGCCACACCGCCGGCATGACCTACGAGTTTTTGGGCAGCGGCCCGGTGCAGCGGCAATACGCGCAGCTGCGCCTGGGCTCGCGTGAGCGCAGTCTGGCCGATTTCACGCAGCAACTGGCCGCCCTGCCACTGATGTACCAGCCCGGCCAGGTGTTTGAATACAGCCGCGCCACCGATGTGCTGGGCCGCGTGGTAGAGGCCATCGCCGGACAACCCTTGCAACAGTTCATGCAGGAGCAGATTTTTGATCCGCTGCGCATGCCCGACACCTCGTTCACCGTGCCGCCCGAATTTCACGGTCACATCGCCGAGCCGTTCGCCCGCGACCCCGACGGCGGCTTGCAGATGAAGGTGATTGACGTGCGCACCGACGCCGCGCTGGCGTCTGGCGGCGGCGGGCTGATCTCTACCGCGCAGGACTACGCGCGCTTTTTGCAGTTCATGCTCAACCGCGGCGAGTTGGATGGCGTGCAGCTGCTGGGTCCCCAAACGGTGGATTTCATGACCACCGACCACCTGGGCGACATCCCCGTGGCGCCCGGCGGTTCCCGCGCACTGCTGCCTGCGGGGCATGGTTTCGGGCTGGGGTTTGCGGTGCGCAAGCATTTGGGCGTGGCGCCGGTGCCGGGCTCGGTGGGCACCTATTTCTGGGGTGGTCTGGCGGGCACCTCGTTTTTTGTCGACCCCAAGCTGGACATGTTCGCTTGCCTGATGCTGCAGGCGCCGAACCAGCGCGAGTACTACCGCATGTTGTTTCGCGACATGGTGTATGCGGCGGTGATGGATTGAGTTATCCAAGAAATCTGCCTGTAGCCATTGTTGGCTAAGTGGTTGCTGCTATTTTTTTGTGACTTTGGACAGGTTGCAGCAACGCACGGCGGGGCGACTGGGTGATGTGCGTGCGGTTTTGGGGCGAAATCACGCGCGGGGTGACGCTGTCAATGCGCGAGCCATTTGGGTCGCGCGCCTTTCGCCCCAAAGCCCGGTCACATCACCCAATCACCCCGCCTAACCGCGGTGGAAAACAGCCGAAATGGCCGCAGAACAAACCGCTGACAGACCTTTGTAAACGCAGTTGTCACTGAGGTATTCGGTTAGAGGTATTCCTCCATGATTCGCGATGTTGCGCATTTGGAGGCAAGGTGGTAGCCGCAAGCGGTTTTTTCCACCATCTCAAACAGTGTTGAGGCAGGGTGATTGAGTGATGTGACCGGGCTTTGGAATGAAAGGCGCGCGTCAACAGCCCGTTGCGAACTTGAACCTCCGCCCCGCGCGTGATTTCGTTCCAAAACCGCATGCACATCACCCAGTCGCCCTGCCGGCGCGCGCAGGCTTGGCGATAGGGTCAACGCGCGTCGGTGTCACCCCGGTTGAAGTGCCAGTCACTCATCTGGACGTTCGACTTCAGGCTGCTGGCATCAAATTGAACCGATTGCAGCCCCGGATGTGTGTTGCTCGTCAGCTGATCCTGGCTTTGACCTTGACCTTGCGTCTGGCTTTGCCCGGTGCCCTGCGCTGGCCGCCTTGGTGGCTCGATGGGTGCCACCGGCTCCACCGTCACCCCCACCGTCAACACATGGCTGGCACCGCCGTGGATCACACCGCGCATCGGTGATACGTCGGAGAAGTCGCGGCCAATCGCCAGCGTCACATAGTCTTCGCCGGGTGAGGGCCAGCCGGCGCGGTCGTTGGTGGGGTCCAGGTCCACCCAGCTGGCTTCAAACGCGGGTGTGGTGGCGGTGGCGCTCTGGGCTGGCAGGTAGACCGAGGCCCAGGCGTGTGACGCGTCGCTGCCGCGCAGTTTGACCGTGCCCGGCGCGGCAGCGGTGAGCAGGTAGCCGCTCACATAACGCGCCGCCAACCCCATCGAGCGCAGGCAGGCGACAAAAATGTGGGCAAAGTCCTGGCACACGCCTTTGCGCTGCGCCAGCGCCTGCAGCGCCGGGGTGTTGACCTCGGTGCTCAGGCTCTCGTAGGTGAAGTCGCGGTAGATGCGGTGCATCAGGTCCAGCGCACACAGCAGCAGGCCCTGGCCCGGCGGGAAGCTGGGCCGGGCGTAGCTGGCAAAGTCACTGTGGTGCGGCGCCATGCTGGAGGCAAACACAAACTCGTTGGCCGCATCGAACGTGGCACCGGCGTGGTAACGAAACCGTTCGCGCACGGCCTCCCAGGCGATCAGGTTGTGCGGCAGGTTGCTGGGCTGGGTCAACACCTCGCTGGTGGCCACCACACGCAGGCGCCGGTGCGGCACCTGCAGCGCAAAAAAGTGCCGGGTGTTGCCAAACACATCCCGCGTGGCGCTGGTTTGGGTGGGCTGCGGGGTGATCTCCAGCCGGTGGCTCAGCAGCTGCTGGTCCGGCGTATTGAGCGGCGTCAGGTAGGCCATGTGCTGCGCCGTTTCCACCGCCGGCTGGTACTCGTAGACCGTTTCGTGGCTGATGGCCAGCCTCATAGGGCCCCCACGCTGTGGTTGCTCAGGCCGGCATGGGTGAAATAAGTGGCGCTGATGTCCTCCGACACCTCATAGGCGGCGTTGCTGCATTGGTGCAGCACGGAGCGCAGCAGTTCATAACTTGGTTCGTCACCTGACGCTGCAGCGGATGTGACCGGGGTCACCAGGTCGGGCGCGCGCTCGCACAACTGTGCCAGCCCCCAGGCGTTGGGGTTGGGCACCTTGAGCGACAAAGTGCAGAGTTCGTTGGGGTTACTGCCGGCCAGTTTGGCCAGACGCCCGCGCAGCGTGTGCGCCACCCAGGATACCGATCGCGGGTTGTCGCGGTCAATCACCAGCAAGTCCACCAGCGCGGCCATGTCGCGGCTTTGCTGGAACTCGGCGTGGAAGGTGATGGCGTTGTCAAACAGTTCCAGCATGGCATCAAAGCCGCTGTCGGTTTCCAGGCTTTTGCACTGGATGGCCTGGTTCAGGGCGGTCGACAAAAAGCCCAGGCGTTCGATGTGGCGGCCAATGCTCAGCAGCCGCCAGCCGTCGTCCCGGGTCATGCGGTCGGTCTGCGCGCCGGTGATGGCGGCCATGTGGTCGCTGGTGTCTTTGAGGATCTGCAGCGCCTGCTGGACGGGCATGTCGCCGCGTTGGCGGTGTTCGGCAAAGCGGGCAAACAGCACTTCTTCAGCGCGGGTGATGATGCGCCAGTGTTCCTGCGACAGGCGCTCGCGCACGCTCGATGCCGCCATCTTCAGGGCGCGCAAGTAAAAGCCGACGCTGGTGGCGTTGCGGGTGCTGCCCAGGCTGTCAATGAGGGCGCGCTCAAACACCCGCGGCGCCTGCAGCGGGGTCGGTACACCGGGCAGCACCAGGGTGTTGGCCACGGCCATCTGGCCCAGCCAGGTCAGCAGGGGCGCACTGGAGGGGTCTTCACCGTGCAGGCATTCGAGGGTCAGGCGTGCCAGGCGCAGCGCGTTTTCGGTGCGTTCGGTGTAGCGGCCCAGCCAGAACAGGTTTTCGGCGGCGCGGCTGGTCACCAGGCGCTTGCGCTGCATCAGGCTCTCAGGCGTCAGGTGCGGGTGCACCAGGGTGGCGTGGTCGACTTCGCCGGTGGTCAGTGCCCATACGTCGGCACTGCTGCCGCCGCGCTGCATGGAGGTGATTTCTTGTGAGCTGCTGGCCACCCGCGCCAGCCCGCCGGGCAACACACGCCAGCCCTGGGCGCCGTCAGACACGGCAAACACCCGCAGCATCACCGAACGCGGCACCAGGCGGGGCGGGTCGATGGACGGGTCAGCCGGACCGGCGGCCTGCCAGGTGGGCATCTGCGACAGCGGGGTGTAGGCCTGCACCGTGTGCTCTTCGGGGTGGCGCACGATGCGCCCGGCCCATTCATTGAGCGCCTGGGGCGTTTGTTTGGCGCCCAGCACCGCGTCAAAACTGGCATGGCTGCTGGAGCCCGGGTAGGTCGGTTTGATGGCGCATTCTTGGAGGCGCGCCAGCGCGTCGAACATGGCACCGCCTTCGCCGCACCACCAGGTGGGCAGGGCGGGCAGACACAACTCTTCATCAAACAGATGCCGTGACAGCGCGGGCAAAAAGCCCAGCAGCGCTGGGGATTCCAGAAACGCCGACCCCGGTGTGTTGGCCACCAGCACGTTGCCCGCGCGAATGGCCTGCAGCAGGCCCGGCACACCCAGGGTGGAGTCGGCGCGCAGCTCCAGCGGGTCCATGTACTCGTCATCCACGCGCTTGAGCAGACCGTGCACCGGCACCAGCCCTTTGAGGGTCTTGAGGTACAGGTGCTCGTCGCGCACCAGCAGGTCGCTGCCTTCCACCAGGGTCAGGCCCAGATAACGCGCCAGGTAAGCGTGTTCAAAATAAGTTTCGTTGTACGGGCCGGGTGTCAGCAGGGCCAGGTGTGCATCCATCCCCATCGGGCTCAGGGTGCGCAGGCTGTCCATCAGCGCCCGGTAGGTGCTGGCCAGGCGCTGCACCCGCAGCTCGTCAAAGGCAGTGCCAAATTGGGCTGCGATGGCGAGACGGTTCTCCAGCAAATAACCCAGGCCGGACGGCGCCTGGGTGCGTTGGCCCACCACCCACCAGTTGCCGTCGGGCCCGCGCGCCATGTCAAAGGCGGCAATGTGCAAATAACGCCCGCCCACCGGCTGGATGCCATGCATGGCGCGCAAATAACCCGTGTGACCATGCACCAGCGCTGGTGGCAAAAAGCCCGACGCCAGCAGCTCTTGCGGGCCATACACATCGGCCATGACGTGTTCGAGCAGGCGCACACGTTGCAAGACACCGGCTTCGATGTGTTGCCAGCTGGCGGCATCCACCAGCAGCGGGAACAGGTCCAGCGACCAAGGCCGCTGCGGGCCGTTTTCGTCGGCATAGACGTTGTAGGTGATGCCGTTGTCGCGGATCTGGCGCGCCAGCGCTGTGCTGCGCTGGTTCATGTCAGCCGCCGTGTCGTCACGCAGTGTCTTGAAGAACCCTGCCCAATTCGGGGTGATGACAGGGCCGGGAGCCCCCGATTGTTCAGCCTCTTCAGCGGCCTGGTGGGCACCGTCAGAGACTACCCCACGCAGTTCGTCCAGGTGCCCGCGCGATGCCTTGTAGCGCGCCACCAGTTCAGCCAGGCCAGGATTTGCCGGGCTGGCGTCGGTGGGTGGGGACAATTTGGCGGGCTTCATGGCGGCGAGTATGCCAGCGAAGTCACGCTTTGAATGACAATCGCGGGTTAAACAAACTGATCCAACCGATCCCCGCCATGACCGATACCTTGCCAGATTCTCACGCGCCCACTCCTGTTTTGGCCGAAGAAGCCGTTGATGCGGCGGCCGCACCTGCCCAGGCAGCCGCCCCGGCCCCAACCGTGCCCGCCAAAGGCAAGGGCCGCTTTGCCAGCGCCCAGCCGGTGCTGGAGAAGCTGTTTGAGCTGTACCCCCATCTGTTTGGCCAGCGTTTTGTGCCGCTCAAGCTCGGTGTGTTCCAGGACCTGCTGGCCGCCCACCCGGATGTGTTTGCCAAGGACGAGCTCAAAGTGGCACTCGGTGTGCACACCCGCTCTACCCGCTATTTGCAAAGTGTGGCCCAAGGCCTGCCGCGCCATGACTTGTTAGGCCAGGTGGTGGAGCCGGTGGCGCCCGAGCATGTGCTCTTATCGATGGTGGAAGTGTTCCAGCGCCGCCAGGCGCGCTCTGACGAAGATTTGCTGCCCAAACTGCGCAAGCAGATGCTGGCCGCCTACCAGGCCAGCGGCCTGACCCGCCAGGACTACCTGTCGCGCCTGACCACGCTGGATGAGAAAGTCGCCGCCTTGCTCGATGAGGTGATTGACGAGGTCGAACAGCAACGTGCCCGCCAGGCCGCCCTGCTGCGGGCCTTTGATGCCAGCGGCAAGACCGTGGAAGACTTCGCCGCTGAACTGGGTATGGATGTGCGTCAGATCCAGACCGCGCTCAAGCAACGCAAGGCCTGAGCTGGCTCACGGGTTTGATCGACCCGCCCAACAAAAAACCGCCGGGGTAACCCAGGCGGTTTTTTGTTGGTTGAACTTGGTCACTGCGCTGGCGCGCGGCAGGCAGTGTCCTCTGGCCGCACCGCTTTAAGCGTTCCGGGCGCCGAGCCCCGTGACCGTGAGCGCTTGCTCAGCGTTCGTCACCCGCTTGTGGCGCAACCCGCCGAACCTTCGCCAAGGCAGCCACCGCTTTGTCTTGGCTGCTAAGCCGCGCGCGCTCCTGAAAAAAGGCCTCGGTGTTGAGGGCAGAGATTTTCTCCGCCACCGCCGTCACGATGAACTGGTTAAGCGATGCGTCATCTTGGGCCGCCAGTTGCTTGGCGTGTTGGTGCAGTGAGTCGGGCAGACGCAGGGTAATTGGGCTCATGGTGTTTTCTCCAGCAAACGCAACCAGGACTGGGCGTTATTCCGACCGTTCCAAATCAAAAGCCAGGGGCAGGTGGTCACTTTCCGTCAGCCAGTCTGAGTTGGCGCCGACTTCTACCTTTCGCACGGTCCACTGCCGTCCGGTAAAGCCATAGTCGATGTGGTAGGGCTTCTCCGCGTTGCGGTGCAGAAAGAACGTGGGTCGGGTTTCCTTGCCTTGCACCTCTGAGTAGTGCCGGTGATAGCAGCTTTCCAGCCCCAGTTCAGACAGCTCGCGCACCACATCCGAGTGGTTCCACCAACGGTCCCATTGATCCCATTGGGTATTGCTGTTGAGGTCGCCTATGAGCATGGCGCGCGGATGAGCTAGAAACGGCCTGTGCACCTGCAGAAACTTCCATAACTGCCCGATGTACCCAAAGTTGGGGGAGTTGGCCTTCTTGGTCCAAGTGGCCAGCAGTGGCCAGTCGCTGTTGACGATGCAGGGTAGAAACAGTTCCAAACGCCCCAAATCGAGGGGGATGGCCTGTAGGGTTAGGTGGCTGGACGCGAAGACACCGATGCCCTTGTTCTTGTGAGTGCCGGTCCACAGATGGTTGCCGCACCAGGCGGTGTACGCAGCATCATTGGCTTGGCAGGGGTCTTCGCACTCCTGAACCACGTAGACATCCGCTTTGAAGGTGGATAGTCGGCCCCACTTTTTGCGCAGTGCGCCATTGCAGTTCCAGGTCACGATGCGAAGAGATTCTTTGGTCAATCTGGCCCCCTCTTGTGCTTTGCGCAGTTCTTCTTGAGTCTAGCGGCAGCCCGCGTCCAGAGGAAAAGGTCGTACCCATGACAGGTACGACCTTCAACCAAGCTTCACCACGGGCCGAAACACCGGTGCTCGGCACCTCAGGTTTTACTCACCCACCGGCACACACGAGCAGAACAGGTTGCGGTCGCCGTAGACGTTGTCGATACGGCCCACGGGCGGCCAGTACTTGCTTTGTTTGAGGCTGGACACCGGAAAGGCCGCCAGCCCTCGTGCATAGGGCTTGGTCCACGCTTCTTCCAATAGCGCAGCGGCGGTGTGAGGCGCATTTTTGAGCGGGTTGTTGTCCTGCGGCCAGACACCTTGCTCGACCTGGGCGATCTCGGCGCGGATGGCAATCATCGCGTCGATGAAGCGATCCAGCTCTTCGAGTGTTTCGCTCTCTGTGGGCTCCACCATCAGCGTGCCGGGCACCGGGAAACTCAGCGTGGGTGCGTGAAAGCCGTAGTCCATCAGGCGTTTGGTCACGTCTTCGGCGCTGATGCCGTTGGCGCCACCGGTGGTCTCTTTGAGTTGGCGCACGTCCAGAATACATTCGTGCGCCACACGGCCGGGTTTGCCGTCCACCGGCACACTGGTGTAGAGCGTGGGGAAGTGGTCTTTGAGGCGCGCGCTGATGTAGTTGGCGCTCAGAATAGCCACTTCGGTCGCAGCTTGCAGGCCTGCGGCGCCCATCATGCGGCAGTACATCCAGCTGATGGGCAACACCGCGGCATTGCCCAAAGGCGCAGCTGACACCGCACCCACACCCGAGCCAGCCAGATCACCCGCGTCATGGCCGGGCAGGAAGGGCACCAGATCAGCCACCACACACACCGGACCCACACCGGGGCCGCCACCGCCGTGCGGGATGCAGAAGGTTTTGTGCAGGTTCAAATGGCTCACGTCACCACCAAACTCACCCGGTGCGGCCAAGCCGACCAGTGCATTCATGTTGGCGCCGTCCACGTACACACGCCCGCCGTGGCTGTGCACCAGCGCGCAGAGGTCTTTGACGTTCGTCTCGAACACCCCGTGGGTGCTGGGGTAGGTGATCATCATCGCGGCCAGATTGGCGCTGTACTGTTCACACTTGGCCTTCAAGTCGGCCATGTCGACATTGCCTTGGGCGTCACAGGCGGTCACGACCACCTTCATGCCCACCATGGTGGCGCTGGCCGGGTTGGTGCCGTGGGCGCTGCTCGGGATCAGGCAGATGTTGCGGTGCGCTTCACCACGTGAGGCGTGGTAACCGCGAATCGCCAGCATGCCGGCGTATTCACCCTGGCTGCCCGCGTTGGGCTGCAGGCTGATGCCCGCGTAGCCGGTGGCCTGGCACAACCAGGCGCGCAGTTGCGCGTCCAGCTCGGCATAACCCTGGCGCTGGTCGGCTGGGGCAAACGGGTGGATGCCTGCGAACTCGGGCCAGGTGATCGGGATCATTTCACTGGTGGCGTTGAGCTTCATGGTGCAGCTGCCCAGCGGGATCATCGTGCGGTCCAGCGCCAAGTCAAAGTCCGACAGGCGGCGGATGTAACGCAGCATGCCGGTTTCACTGTGGTAGCTGTTGAACACCGGGTGGCTCAGGTAGCTGCTTGTGCGCAGCAGCTTGGCGGGCAGCAGCGGGTCGGCCAGCGGCTCCACCTGGGCAAAGGTCAGGGTGCGGCCACGGCCACCGGTTTCACCACGGCGGGCGGTGTTCGGCCAGCCACTCACCGCGTCGGCAAAGAAGGACCACAGCGCCTCCACATCGGCGCGGGTGCTGGTCTCGTCGAGCGAGATGCCCAGGCTGTCTTTGGAGACCAATCGCAGGTTAGCCCCCGCCTGCAGGGCGTTGTGAACTATCGAAGAAGTAGCGTCACCGGTTTCCACGGTGAGGGTGTCAAACGCGGTGGCATTGGCCACGGTGTAGCCCAGCGACTCCAGACCAGCGGCCAACACGGCGGTCAGGCTGGCGACGCGTTGGGCGATGCGCTTCAAGCCCTGCGGGCCGTGGTAGACCGCGTACATGCTGGTGATGACGGCGGGCAGCACCTGTGCGGTGCAGATGTTGGAGGTGGCTTTTTCGCGGCGGATGTGTTGTTCACGCGTTTGCAGCGCCAGGCGGTAGGCTGGGTTGCCATGCACGTCGACACTGACGCCGACCAGACGGCCAGGCATGCTGCGTTTGAACTCGTCGCGGCAGGCCATGTAGGCGGCGTGTGGGCCGCCATTGCCCATGGGCATGCCAAAACGCTGGGTGGTGCCAATCGCGATGTCGGCACCCAATTCACCGGGTGGGGTGAGCAAGGTCAGCGCCAGCAGGTCAGCGGCCAGAATCACCACGCCACCCTTGTCTTTGTAGTTGGCGATCCATTCACGGTCATCACGCACCACACCACTCACGCCGGGGTACTGCAGCAGCACCGCAAAACTCTCATCGGCCAGGGCCTCGTCGCCGGTGCAGGTTTTGACGGTGATGCCCAGCGGCTCGGCGCGGGTGCGGATCACTTCCAGGGTTTGCGGCAACACCTCGTTGTCGACAAAAAAGGTGGTCGACTTGGACTTGCTCATGCGCAGCGCCAGCGTCATCGCCTCGGCAGCGGCTGTGGCCTCATCCAGCATCGAGGCGTTGGCCATCGGCATGGCCGTCAGGTCGGTGATCATGGTCTGGAAGTTCACCAGCGCTTCCATCCGGCCCTGGCTGATTTCAGCTTGGTAGGGGGTGTAGGCGGTGTACCAGGCTGGGTTTTCCAGGATGTTGCGCAGGATCACACCCGGGGTCAGGGTGTCGTAATACCCCTGGCCGATGTAACTCTTGGCCACCTTGTTCTTGGCGGCGATGGCTTTGAGTTCGGCCAGCGCGGCGGCCTCGGTGATGGCGGGTGAGATCGCCATCGGCTGGCTGCGGCGGATGCTGCCAGGCACGATTTCGTTGATCAGTTCGGCGCGCGAGTTGGCGCCGACCGCCTTGAGCATGAGCGCTTCATCGGCGGCGTCCACACCAATGTGGCGGGCGATGAATTCGCTGCTGTTTTCAAGTTCGGACAGGGGGGGGGTGTTGGGCATGGCGGTGACTCAGAGGTGACAAAACAACAGGCGGGAAACGCGGCCAAAGCTAACCAGAGGTGGCCATCACAGGGAGCAGGGGAGGGCGTGCGCCGCCAGTCAGGTCACCGGCGGCGGCACGCTGCAGTTTTAATGTGCGTCAGCTGCAAAGCTGGTGTAGCTGGTTTCGTCCATCAGGCCGTCGAGTTCGGCCGGGTTGCTCAGTGTCATCTTGAAGAACCAGCCTGCGCCCAGCGGGTCTGAGTTGGCCAGGGCCGGGTCAGCGCGCAGGGCCTCGTTGACTTCGGTGACGGTGCCGTTGGCAGGCATATAGACGTCAGCGGCAGCCTTGACCGATTCGACCACCGCAGCGGCGTCTTTGGCCGCGTAGGTTTTGCCAACTTCGGGCAGATCCACAAACACCACGTCGCCCAGCGCGTCTTGTGCATGGTGGGTGATGCCCACGGTGGCGTTGTTGCCGTCGATCAGGACCCATTCGTGGTCTTGGGTGTATTTGATGGTCATGTGGTGCTCCGTAAAGTGAATTGAAACAAGTGGATTGAAACGTTGGGAAAATTGAGCTTGAGCTGTGTGCTTTTTATCCAAAGCGAGCTTTGGTGTTACCCGCAGCACGCATTGGATATCTAACTACGCGAATGTCCCCCGGTTTGGGCTATGCCCAAACCTCCTCCTTTATCTCGCTGCGTCAGACACCCAACGCACGCCGCTAGTCGCTGTCGGGGGTAAAGCATGGTCAGGAAGGATGTTTGCAAAAGGATTTAACCGCGGAAGTAGTTCGTGGGCACAAAGGGCATGGCCACGACTTCCATTTTGACGGGTTTGCCACGCACGATGGCGTTGACCTGGGTACCCACAACGGCCAACGCGGGCGGCAGGTAGCCCATAGCGATGGGTTTGTCGATAGTGGGGCCAAGCAGGCCGCTGGTGACTTCACCGACGCGGGCGCCACTCTGGTCTTGCAGCTCGGTGTGTTCACGCACGGGAATACGTTCCAGTGCGATCAATCCAACACGTTTTCGGGTGGTTGTGTGGGTCGGGTCAGCGAGTTGCGCCAGTATTTTGGTAGCGCCCGGAAAGCCACCTGCGCGGGCGCCGTCGGTGCGGCGGACTTTTTGCATGGCCCAGTTGAGGCTGGCTTCGACTGGGGTGGTGCTGGCGTCGATGTCGTTGCCATAGAGTGGCAGACCGGCTTCCAGTCGCAGCGAGTTGCGTGCACCCAGGCCAATCGGTTTGACTTCGGGTTGGGCCAGCAGGGCGTTGGCCAGTGCCAGCGCGTCGGAGGCATGCACCGAGATCTCGAAACCGTCTTCACCGGTGTAGCCGCTGCGGGTCAGAAACACGTTGATGGTTTGTGTGCCGGTGTTGACCGTGAAGTCGCCGCCGGTCATGAACACCAGTTTTTCCACCCCAGGCGCCAACCGGGACAACGCCGTCACCGCCTGCGGACCCTGCAAGGCCAGCAGGGCAAATTCAGGCATCGGGATGACCTGGCAGCGGCTGCCGATCTTGGCCTGGATGTGGGCGATGTCACCGACCTTGCAGGCGCCGTTGACGATGACAAAAATCTCGTCCGCCGCTTTGCGGAAAAACATCAGGTCGTCGATGATGCCGCCGTCCTCGTTGAGCAGCAAGCCGTAACGTTGTTTGCCGATGGCCAGGTCAATCACATCAACTGGCAGCAGGCTTTCCAGCGCGGCGGCCGCGTCCGGGCCGACCAGGCGCAGCTGGCCCATGTGGGACACATCAAACAGGCCCGCTGCAGTGCGAGTGTGTTTGTGCTCGGCGATCAGGCCAGCCGGGTATTGCACTGGCATGCTGTAACCGGCAAACGGCACCATGCGTGCGCCGAGAGCGATGTGCAGGTCATTGAGGGGAACGTTCAAAAGCGATTCAGGTGATGCGGACATCAGGCACTCCAGGGGCAGACCAAAAAAACCATGACACAACGGCTGTTCTGTCACAGGCTGCCCCCGCTGTCCGCTTTACCTGAGAGATTCGCCGGGCCAAACCGCTTCAAAAAAACGGTCAAACTGCGGGTTGCTCCTTCGGTGGGCCGTACGCCGTGTCGGGCGTTTGGCCTCTCTCCAGTGGGGAAACGTTGTGAACCCGGGCGAGTCCAAAACGGTTGTCAGTCCTTTTGCCTGAGCGTTCAAACCGCTGCAATCAGCGGCTCTGCGCCTTCGGCGGCGGCCCCGACATTTGACGGCGGGGCGGCTCTCTCCTGACGCGCCGAATTCTACCTGCACCACCGATAATGACGACCGCTTCCAACCGTGTGACTCCCTCCGTATGAATGACTCGACAACTCCTCTTTTTCTTGGCCTGGTGTCCAACCAGACGGCGTTCATCGCCGGTATTGTGGTGTTTCTGGTGATGGGTTTGCTGGCGTTCAGGCGCGGTAAACAGACCCGACGTATTGAATTCACCGCGATCGGTTTGGCGCTGATGATGTTTCCCTTAGCGGTGTCGCAGGCCTGGTTGTTGTGGTCGATTGGCGCGGCCTTGCTCGTCTTGTTGGCGGTGCGGTGGAAGTGATGCGCGTCAGGGTACCTGCTGATGCCCCGGTCATGGCACGAACGCCCGGTCTGGTGTTGGCCGCGCTGATTCTGGCCTTGGCCGGCTGCAGCAGCACCCCCCCGGCGCCGCGCGTCTGGCAGCCGCCATCTCCCAAGGTTTGGGGGGCGGCAGCCTCGTCGTCCGAGATCGCCTCGCGGTTGTCACCCGAGCAGGCGGGTGATGTCACCTTGTACGCGGTCGGCCTGGTGGGCACGCCTTACCGTTATGGTGGCAACACCCCTGCGAGCGGTTTTGATTGCAGTGGCCTGATCGGGCATGTGTACCAGTCGCGCGCTGGTGTGGTGCCGCCGCGCACCGTGGCCCAACTCCAGTCCTGGGGCTCGGTCATCACCGATGAGCAGGTGCGCTCGGGTGATGTGGTGCTGTTTGCCCAACGCAACACGGTGACCCATGCGGGCATTTACGTGGGTGAAGGGCGATTTGTCCACGCGCCTTCAACGGGTGGCACGGTGCGGCTGGAATCCCTCAACGCCCGGCATTGGGCGGCCCAGCGCATCACGTTTCGCAGGCCTTGATGGCGTGACCGCGCTGACTGCTCAGCCCAGGGCCGAGACCACGCTGACAAACACCACCTTGACGGCCAGCCAGGTGCCCACCACGATCAGCCAGGTTTTCCAGCGCAAGCGGGGGGTGTTCAGACGGTTTTCCGCCAGCGTGAAGACCACGGCGCAGGCCGCGCCAAACAACAAGCCCACCAGCGCCTGGTAGGTTTTGTCCACCCAGACCGACGCTGCGTTGTCTGCCACGGGCTGAAACACGCTCACCACCAGCCCGAACAGCAGCCAGCGCACGGTGTAGCCGCGCCAGCGGTACCACGGCCCAGGCGGTTCGCTGGACCAGTGTGGCGGCAGGGACGGGGCGGCAGGTGACATCACATCGCCGCGTAATTGGGGCCACCACCGCCTTCGGGTGTGACCCAGACGATGTTCTGCGTCGGGTCCTTGATGTCGCAGGTCTTGCAATGCACACAGTTTTGCGCATTGATCTGCAGTTGGTCTTTGCCGCTGGCGTCCTGGACGAACTCATAGACACCAGCCGGGCAGTAACGTGCCTCGGGTCCGGCGTATTTGGCCAGGTTGATGCTGACGGGCACGCTGGCGTCTTTGAGCGTCAGGTGCGCGGGCTGGTTTTCTTCGTGGTTGGCGTTGCTGATGAACACGCTACTCAAGCGGTCAAAGGTCAGCTTGCCATCGGGCTTGGGGTACTCGATCGGCTTGCACTCAGACGCTGGCTTCAGGTAGGCGTGATCCGGTTTGTCGCGGCGGATCGTCCACGACATGTTGCCTTTGAGGGCAAACTGCTCCAGCCCGTTCATCAGCGTGCCCACCCGCAGGCCGTATTTGAACCAGCTCTTGAAGTTGCGCGATTTGTTGAGTTCGGTGAAGAGCCAGCTCTTCTTGAAGGCGGCCGGGAAGGCGGCCAGTTCGTCCTGCTGGCGGCCCGCGGTCACTGCTTCAAATGCCGCTTCAGCGGCCAGCATGCCGGATTTGATGGCGGCATGGCTGCCTTTGATGCGGCTGACGTTCAGGAATCCGGCATCACAACCCACCAGCGCGCCGCCGGGGAACACCGTTTTTGGCAAGGACAGCAGGCCGCCAGCCGTGATGGCGCGGGCGCCGTAAGCCAGGCGTTTGGCGGTGACTTCACCTTTCGAGTTTTCCAGGTACCAGCGGATGTTCGGGTGGGTTTTCCAGCGCTGGAATTCCTCGAACGGGCTCAGGTACGGGTTGCTGTAGTTCAGCCCGGTGATGAAGCCCATGGCAATCTTGTTGTCTTCCATGTGGTACAGGAATGAGCCGCCATAGGTTTTGTCGTCCATCGGCCAACCGGCGGTGTGCAGCACCAGACCGGGTTCATGGCGCGCCGGGTCCACTTCCCAGAGTTCCTTGATGCCGATGCCATAACTTTGCGGGTCGCAACCGGCGTCGAGCTTAAATTTTTCGATGAGTTGTTTGCCAAGGTGGCCACGTGAGCCTTCGGCAAAGATGGTGTATTTGCCCAGCAGTTCCATGCCGATCTGGAAGTTGCCGCCGGGCTCGCCATTTTTCTCAATGCCCATGTTGCCGGTGGCCACGCCACGCACGGCACCCGCGTCGTCATACAGCACTTCAGCGGCGGCAAAGCCGGGGAAGATTTCCACGCCCAGGTTTTCTGCTTGGGTGGCCAGCCAGCGGGTGAGGGCGCCCAGGCTGATGATGTAGTTGCCGTGGTTCTGGCTGCATTCGGGCAGGAACATATTGGGCGTGCGGTAGGCGCCACCTTCGCTCAGGAACAGCATGGCCTCATCGGTCACCGGCTGGTTGAGTGGCGCACCCATGGCTTTCCAGTCGGGAAACAGCTCGGTCAAGGATTGCGGATCGAGCACCGCACCAGACAGGATGTGGGCGCCCGGTTCAGAGCCTTTTTCCAGCACGACGACAGAAACCTCTTTGCCTTGGCTCGAGGCGAGCTGTTTCAGGCGGATGGCGGTTGACAGGCCCGCCGGGCCGCCGCCTACAACGACGACGTCGTACTCCATCGATTCGCGCGGGCCAAATTGGGCCAGGATGTCTGCAGGGGTCATGGTGTTCTCGCTAGATAATTGTCCACAGTCGGCGCTTGCACGCCTGATGAGGGATTGTCGAAGATAAAACGAATTTTGGCGTTGGGCTTGCACATAATAGAACGGTCGTTCTATTTTGGCTTTTCTGGAGAGACAAACATGTCTTACAACATTGATTTATCGGGCCGCGTGGCCCTGGTGACCGGGGCGTCGAGCGGGCTGGGCGCGCAGTTCGCGCGCACTTTGTCGGCTGCGGGTGCGGCGGTGGTGCTGGCCAGCCGCCGGGTTGAAAAACTCAAGGACTTGCGCGCCCTGATCGACGGCGAAGGCGGTGATGCACATGTCATGGAACTGGATGTGACCGACATCGCCTCCATCAAATCGGCCGTGGCGCATGCCGAGACCGAGGTGGGCTCGATCGACATCCTGGTCAACAACTCAGGCGTCAGCACCACCCAGCGCCTGCAGGACGTGACCGAATCGGACTATGACTTCATGTTCGACACCAACACCAAAGGCGCGTTTTTCATGGCGCAAGAAGTGGGCAAACGCATGCTGGCACGCGCCCAGGGCCAGGCGCCGGGCTCGTTCACGGGCGGGCGCATCATCAATGTGGCCTCGGCGGCGGGGCTGCGGGTTCTGCCGAAAATTGGTGTGTATGCCATGAGCAAGGCCGCCGTGATCCAGATGACCAAGGCGATGGCGCTGGAATGGGGCAAACACGGCATCAATGTCAACGCGATTTGCCCCGGCTACATCGACACCGAGATCAACCACCATCACTGGCAGACCGAGGCCGGCCAGAAGCTGCTGCAGATGTTGCCGCGCAAACGGGTCGGCCAGCCGCAAGACCTGGACGCGCTCCTGGTCATGTTGTGCTCTGACCAGAGCCACTTCATCAACGGGGCTGTGATTTCTGCCGATGACGGTTTTGGGGTCTAGCGCCAGCCAGGCCCGCTCCCGCGCCACCTGGCTCGGCATCGCGGCCGGGCTGGGTGCGGGCGCCTTGTGGGGCATGGTGTTTGTGGTGCCGCGCATGACGCCGGGGCTGTCGTCGGTGGACCTGACCGCCGGGCGATTTATCAGCTTCGGGCTGATGGCCGCGCTGGTCATGGTGCTGGGCCGGCGCAGCCACACCTGGCCCAACGCTTCGCAGGCGGCGGCGGCGCTGGGCATGAGCCTGCTGGGCGCCACCGGGTATTACCTGCTGCTGGCCCAGTCCATCAACGCCTCAGGCTCCGAGGTGCCCACACTCATCATTGGCACCATCCCGATCTGGATCATGTTGCTGGGTAAGCCGCTGGGGCTGAAATGGTCGGCACTGCTGCCGGGTCTGGTGCTGACCGCTGCGGGCCTGGTGCTGATGATGCAGGCCAGCCTGGCCAATGCCGAGACGCTGCCGCTGGCAGGCGTTGACTTCTGGTGGGGCGTGTTGCTGGCGCTGGGCGCCATGGCCAGCTGGACCGCGTTTGCGCTGCTGAACGCCGCTTGGCTCAAACGCCACCCGCAGGTGAGTGCCACCGAATGGGCCAACTGGTTGGGCATCGCCACCGGGGTCGGGGCCTTGCTGCTGTGGCTGGTGGCGGGGTCGGAGTCCGACGTGCTTTTGGCTCAGGATGGCAAAGCGCTGGCAGCGGTTGTTTGCATCGCCACCGGCATCGGCTCGGGCTGGGCTGGCAGCATCTTGTGGAACCTGGCCAGCCGCCGCCTGAGTGTCAGCCTGGCCGGGCAACTGATTGTGAGTGAAACCCTGTTCGGGCTGTTTTACGCGTTTGTCTGGGACGCTGGCTGGCCCACCCCTGTCCAATGGCTGGCCGCAGGGCTGTTCACCTTGGGCATCCTGGCCTCGATCAGGGCGCACCGATGATGCGCTGGACCGAACGCAACTTTGCCCGTGGCGATTTGCGCCGCTGGTTGCAGGCCACCGGCTCACTGAGCGCGCGCCTGGCCGCCACCGGCGAGGTGTTTTCCGTGCAGGTGATTGGCCAGGGGCGCCAACCGCTGACGCGCTCCGAGGCGCATGCGCTGGGGTTGACAGGCCCTGCGGCCGGCCATGTGCGCGAGGTGTTGCTCAAGGTCGATGGTGCGCCGCGGGTGCTGGCCCGCAGCGTCACGACCCAGCCGGATTCGCTGGGCGCCTGGCGTGCTGTGCGGGGTTTGGGGTCGCGCCCGCTGGCTGACGTGTTGTTTCGGCGTAGCGGCATCGTCCGCCAGCCTTTGCAATACCGTTTGGCCCAGCCGACAACGGCTTTGCGGCGCCAGGTGGGTCGCGCGTGGCAGCGGGCGCAAAGCCCGGCGCCAACGGTGCCTGCGCCGTTGCCCGCCACCGGGCGCCCCGTCGGGCAGGCGCTGGCGCGCAGTTTGCCGGTGCGGCGGTCGGTGTTTTTGCGTCAGGGCGCACCGCTTTTGGTCATGGAAGTGTTTATTGCGCCGCGCGCCCAGTGGGTCTGGCCGGGCCAGTCCGTGCGTGCGGCCCATCAAAGAAAGTCATCATGAAACTTGAGCTGCCGGAACAGAAAAAACTGGTTTTCCAGATGCTCATCCCGATCCGTTGGGGTGACATGGACGCGCTGAATCACGTCAACAACACCACTTATTTCAGGTACATGGAAACCGCGCGGGTGGACTGGATGCGGTCAATTGCCGCCATGCCGACGCCGGCCGGAGAAGGGCCGGTCATCGTCAACGCGTTCTGCAATTTTTACAAGCAGCTGGAGTATCCGGGGGATGTGCTGATCAAGCTGTACACCAGCGACCCGGCGCGCACCACCTTTGAGACCTGGGCCACCATGGCGCGTGCCGACCGGCCCGATGTGATTTGTGCCGCCGGCGGTGCCACCACCATCTGGGTGGATTTCCCCAAGCAAAAAGCCATCGCGCTGCCTGATTGGTTACGCCAGGTGGTCAGCTGACTTGTTGGGGAGGCGGGTCGCTGGCCCCTGCGACATCAGGGTTGCCAGCGCGCCAACAGGGCGAGGTGCTCAGGCCGTGAAATGGCCGCTGGCGATCAGGCGATCCACCTCGGCTTCAGCGGCCATCCAGTCGTCGGCCGGGTTGCCCAGGGTGAAGCCACGACGCTCGGCAATATAAAACGCCGCCACCGAGACGTAATGGTTGCGTTGTTCGGTGGTCAACACCGGCATCGGTGCGGTGGACGGTTTCAGCTTGGTGGCGCTGGCTTTCTTGGCTGCCGGTTTGGCGGCTGGCTTGGCAACCGCGGGTGCGGCTTTGGCAGGTTTGGCAACGGCCTCCACCACCGGTGCTGTCACTGCGGGCGTGGCTGCAAGCTTGGTTGCGACCGTCTTCTTGGCTGCAGGCTTGGCGACAGCGGTGGTTGCAGCTGGCTTTTTGGTGGTGACCATGACATCTCCTTGAGGTTGTAACTCGATTGCGTAAGGGGTGGGACTGTTTCAAAACGGGTTGAAACATGTCGCGCAAGCTTCAGCAACATCCGTGCCACTGCGGTCTCAGCCCGCCAACAGTTTGTGCACCAGATCGCCGGTGTTGGAAGCGGCGTATTTTCGCATCAATTTAGCACGGTAAATTTCCACCGTGCGGTGGCTGATGTCCAGCGCGCGGCCGATCTCCTTGCTGGTCAGGCCCTCCATCAGGCGCGCCGCCACCTCGCGCTCACGCGGGGTCAATTCGGCTTTCACGGGGCGCCGGGCGCTGAGGTCTTCAAACGTCCAGATGCCGGCCTCATGCGGTGCGGCCTGGTTGAGCGCGCGCCCGGTCACGTGGCACCAGAACGTTTCGCCTTTGAAGCGACCATCGAGCCGCTTCATGATGCGGTCGTCTGAGTAGGTGCCGTGGCGGTTGAGCAGCGGGGCAATGCGCGCGCCGATGCGCTCGTACTCCTGCGCGCTGGGGTACAACACCTGAAACGACTGGCCCACCAGTTGCTCCAGGCGCGCGCCAAACATCTCGCACAGGTGGCGGTTGCAGTCCACCATGATGCGGTTGCGTGACATGGCCAGCCCCACCGGGGCCAGCTCAAAGGCCAGGCGGTAATCAATCTCCATGGTTTCTGGTGGTGCGGGTTAGGGTTTGTACTTTAAGGAAAACTACGTAGTAGGCTAGGTAGTATGCTCCCGCCACATTGATCAACTTCGGAGATTCTGGCGTGAACAAAATTTACCCCTCGGCAGACGCAGCGCTGCGTGGCATCGTCAGAGACGGCCAGTTGCTGGCGGTCGGCGGTTTTGGCCTGTGTGGCATCCCGGAGGCGCTGATTGACGCGCTACGCGACAGCGGCAAAAAAGACCTGACCGTGATCTCCAACAACGCCGGGGTCGACGGCTTTGGCCTGGGCAAGCTGCTGGAAACGCGCCAGATCAAGAAGATGATTTCCAGCTACGTTGGCGAAAACAAGGAGTTTGAGCGCCAATACCTGGCTGGCGAGCTGGAGCTGGAATTCACCCCGCAAGGCACGCTGGCCGAAAAGCTGCGCGCCGGCGGTGCGGGTATTCCGGCGTTTTACGTGCGCACCGGCGTGGGTACGCTGGTGGCCGAGGGCAAGGAAAACCGCGTCTTTGACGGCCACGCCTACATTCTGGAACATGCCTTGGTGCCCGATGTGTCGCTGGTGAAGGCCTGGAAAGCCGACAAAAGTGGCAACCTGCTGTTTAGGCGCACGGCGCGCAACTTCAATCCGGCGGTGGCCATGGCCGGCAAAGTCACTGTGGTGGAAGTCGAGGAAATCGTGGAGGTCGGCACCTTTGACCCCGATGCGGTGCACCTGCCCGGCATCTATGTGAACCGCCTGGTGCTCAATGCCACGCCCGAGAAGCGCATTGAAAAACGCACCATCACCCCTTCCACCCCCCAAGGAGTCTGATCATGGCCTGGACACACGACGAAATGGCCGCCATTGCCGCCAAGGAATTGCAGGACGGTTTTTATGTGAACCTGGGCATTGGTCTGCCGACCCTGGTGGCCAACTTTGTGCCCCAGGACATCGAGGTCTGGTTGCAAAGTGAAAACGGCATGCTCGGCATTGGCCCGTTTCCCACCGAAGACGAGGTGGACGCCGACCTGATCAACGCCGGCAAACAGACCGTGACCACGCTGCCCGGCTCTGCCATTTTTGGCAGCCACGACAGCTTTGCCATGATTCGCGGCGGCAAGATCAACCTGAGCATCCTGGGCGCCATGCAGGTCAGCGAGCGCGGTGACCTGGCCAACTGGATGATCCCCGGCAAGATGGTCAAGGGCATGGGCGGCGCCATGGACCTGGTGGGTGGCGTGAAAAGTGTGGTGGTGCTGATGGAGCACGTGGCCAAGAAGAAAGACGGCACGTTTGACCTGAAGATCCTGCCCGATTGCACCCTGCCGCTGACCGGCGTGGGCGTGGTGGACCGCATCATCACCGACCTGGCGGTGATGGACATCACACCGCACGGGCTCAAGGTGGTGCAGCGTGCGCCCGGGGTTAGCATGGACGAATTGCAGGAAAAAACCGGCGTGCCGCTACACTGACCCACGGCCAACCCCGGTGAACGGCCTGGCCTGCGGATGCAGGTACAGGCCGTTTGTTTTTTGTGCCGGGAAACTCTTGAAAGGTGAAATCCATGAAACTACGAACGCTGTTGTTGCTGCTGGTGTTGCTGGCCATTGCCGGATTCACCGTGCTGAACTGGGCCGTCATCATGTCCCCCACGGCGCTGTCGCTGGGTGTGGCCGAGATTCAGGCGCCGCTGGGGCTGATTTTGCTGGGCTTGATGGTGGCGCTGATTGCGATGTTTCTGGTGTATTTGCTGTACTTGCAAACCACAGTGATGTTTGATGCCCGCGCCCACGCCAAAGAGTTGCAGAGCAACCGCAACCTGGCCGATCAGGCCGAAGCCAGCCGTTTCACCGAGCTGCGCACGTTTCTGGAGGCCGAATTCAAACGTCAGAACGCCGCCGATGGCGAGGTCAAAGCCGCCCTGTTGGCACGCATTGACCAGCTGGAGCGCGAACTGCGTCTGGCAGTAGAACAGTCAGGCAACTCGTTGGCCGCCAGCCTGGCCGAGATGGACGACCGCCAACGCGCGGGCGGGTTCACCATCCGGTAGTGCTGGGTCAAAAAGCGGGCTATCTTGTTGGTGTCGGCCAGCCGGCAATGCGCTCGCGTGCGACCCGGCGCAGCAGCAGCACCAGCCCCAGCGCGGCAATCGTCAGGCCCAGAATCAGCGCGATCCAGAAACCTTGCGCGGCCATGGGCTGCTCCGGGCGCCAAGGCATCCAACTGGGCGCCAAGCCCAGCACATAACCCAGCGGCAGGGAAAAGGCCCAAAACGCGGTCAGGTGGATCACCATCGGTGAGCGCGTCACTTTGTAGCCGCGGATGGCGCAACTGGTGATGACCTGGGTGGTGTCTGACAGCTGGAACACCGCCGCCAGCAGCAGCAACTGCGCCGCCAGCGCGATCACCGCCGCATCCGAGGTGTAGGCGCTGGCAATCTTCGTGGCTGCCAGCGCCATGCCCGCTGCCGATACCGCGGCAACCACCAGCCCCACCGCCACACCCACCCAGGCCTGGTAACGCGCCAACGTGGCATCCCCCGCGCCCAACGACTGGCCGACACGGGTCAGCAGCGCCAGCCCCAGGCTCAGCGGCACCATGAACACCAGCGAGGTGAAATTCAGCGCAATCTGGTGCGCCGCCATCTGCGTGCTACCAAACTCGGCAATCAGCAGCGCAATCAGGCTGAATGCGCTGCTTTCGGCAAAGTAGGTCACACCAATCGGCAGGCCGAGTTTGAGCAGGCTTTTGATCTGCGGCCAGTGGGGTGGCTCAAAGTGGCCCAGCGGCCAGGTGGCGCGGTAGGCGCTCGCGCGGTGCATCCACAGAATGAGTGCCAGCAGATTGAAGGCCACGGTGATCAGCGTGGCCCAAGCGCAGCCCAGACCGCCCAACCGGGGAAAACCCAGCTGGCCAAACACCAGCAGGCTGTTGACCACAATGTTGAGCCCCAGCGACAGCAGCGCAATCACCATCAGCGGCTTGGTCTGGTTCAGGCTGGTGCTGTAGCCATACAGCACCCGGTACAGCGCAAACAGCGGTAGCCCCGCACTGGTGATCAGCACAAAGCCTTTGGCCAGGTCGCGCACATAGGGCTCCAGCTGCATGTGGTCAAACAGCAGTGCCGCGGCATTGGCCAGCAGCATCGCCACCAGCCCCACAGCGAGCGCCTTCCAGAGTGCCTGGCGCACGATGTGCGGCACGCTGCCCAAATCACCCGCGCCCACCTGGTGGGCCACCGTCGGGTTGACGCTCATCACCATTCCCATGAGCGTGATCATCAGCATGTTCCAGATCGACACGCCCAGTGACACCCCGGCCAGGTCTTGTGCCGAGGCGTGCCCGGCCATGGCGACATCGACCACGGCCATGCCGACGGTGGCCAGCTGCCCGACCAGAATCGGCCAGGCCAGATGCCACAGGCCGCGCAGCTCGGTTTGCAGACGTGAGCGGGCGGCAGGGTGGCGGAAAAGGTGTTGGAGTGGGGAAATCAAACGATGAGGCGCGGGGCGCTGTTGGGGTGCAGGCAGATCAGGGCGGGCAGAGATTTTAGGCTGAACGCGCGTGGATGTTGTGCGATGGGCTTGGGTCCAAACGATCTTGCCGTCAGTGCGATCAGGCCGCGATCGGGGGGCGCCGACGCGTCGGCGTCTACACTCAGGGGTTGTCAAACCGTTGAAAAAGTTGAGTCCATTTTGGTAACGCATCCGTTTTTTTCCCAGCGCAAGGTGGTGATTTTGCTGGCCACGCTGTGTTGTTTGTTGTGGGGTAGCGCCTACCCAGCCATCAAAAATGGGTACGCACTGTTCGCCATTGCTGCAGACGATATTCCCTCGAAGATGGTGTTTGCCGGTGTTCGTTTTATCGCGGCCGGCGGCTTGTTGCTGCTGATGGCCGTGCTGACTCGGCGCGCGCTGGGTGGCTTGAGCTGGAAAAAGTTGGGTGAAATCACCACCCTGGGGCTGACCCAAACCTCGCTGCAATACGTGTTTTTCTACATCGGTCTGGCCTATACCACGGGCGTGAAGGGTTCCATCATGAACGCCACCGGCACCTTTTTCAGTGTGCTGCTGGCGCATTTCATTTACCACAACGACCGGCTGAGTTGGAACAAGGTGATTGGCTGTGCGGTGGGTTTTGTCGGCGTGATGGTGGTCAATTTCAACCAGAGCCTGCTTGACTTTCACTTCACGCTGCTGGGTGAAGGCAGTGTGGTGATGGCGGCGTTCATCCTGTCTGCCGCGTCCATCTACGGCAAAAAGGTGTCGCAGGACATGGATTCTGTCGTGCTGACCGGCTACCAGCTGGCCATTGGCGGCGTCGCGCTCACCGTGGGCGGCGCCCTGTTTGGCGGCAGCTTGAGCGGCTTCAGCTGGCAGGCATCGGCGTTGCTGGTTTATCTGGTGTTGTTGTCGTCGGTGGCGTTTGCCTTGTGGACGATTCTGCTCAAGTACAACCGGGTTGGCCTGGTGACGATCTTCAACTTTTTGATCCCGGTTTTTGGTGCGATTTTGTCGGCCATCTTCCTGGGTGAAAGCATTCTGGAGTGGAAGAACGTGCTGGCGCTGGTGCTGGTGTGCGGCGGGATCTTTCTGGTGACCAAAGAGTCGCGCGGCTGACCCGCTCTTAGCGCCCGCGCAAAAACAGCGCGTTCAGCGCCTTCATGCTGAGTTGCCGCCAGGTGGGGCGGCCATGGTTGCACTGGTCTGAACGTTCGGTAGCTTCCATCTGGCGCAGCAAAGCGTTCATTTCTTCGATGTTGAGGCGGCGGTTGGCGCGCACCGCGCCGTGGCAGGCCATGGTGGCGAGCAAGTCATCGTGGGCGCGGGCGATCACCCCGCTGGCCTCGTGCTGCGCCAGCTCGGCCAGGACGCTGCGGGCCAGCTCGACCGCGTCACCTTTCGCCAGCGTGGTCGGCACCGCGCGCACCGCCAGGGTGCGGGCTGAAAACGGCGTGATCTCCAGACCCAACGATGCCAGCGTGGCGGCGTGTTGCTCAACCGTGGCGATTTCGGCGGGTGTGGCGGCAAAGGTGGCGGGAATCAGCAGCGGCTGGCTGGGCAGGCGCGGCGCGGTTGGGCCGACGTCATGGGCGCGATGGTCGTCGGCTGTCAGGCGTTGGCTGTCATCCGGGCGCCCTGGATGGCGGGCCGTCGCCTGCCATGACGCCTCTTTTTCGGCCGGGGCCATGGCTTGGCTGCTGCGCCGGTCTGCCCACTGGGCTTTCAGGCGCTCGTAAACGATGCGTTCGTGCGCGGCGTGCATGTCCACCAGCACCAGGCCCTGGGCGTTTTCAGCCAGGATGTAGACGCCGTGCAACTGCGCCAGCGCCCGGCCAAGCGGCCAGATGGTGGCTTCAGCGAAGGGGTCGCCGGGTGAGGGTGGCGGATCGGGCTGGTTGGTGGCGAGCTCGGGTGTGAGGCTTGAACGAGCGAGCGCTTGCCAGTCGTTGGTCGTAGCAGCATCGGCATGGACAGGCTGGCGCTCAGCCGATGACCCCCACAGCGCACCCAGATCACTGACCCGGTGCCCGACAGGTGTCGCAAAAGTCATCGCCTGCTGTCTTTGGGGCATCAAGACAGGAGGCGAAAGCGATGCATCACGGGGGCGATCACCTGCTGTGGCCATCGGTGACGCGCCAGGCGGTGACCAGGCACCGGTCGCCGCGGATGCTGCCGCCGCGGCACGCGGCACGGCCAGCGCACTGTCCACCGCGCGGCGCACGGCCTGGTGCACGTCGCGGCTGTCGCGAAAACGCACCTCGATCTTGGTCGGGTGCACGTTCACATCCACCCGCGTCGGGTCCATCTCAATATAGAGCGCATACACCGGCTGGCGGTGGCCGTGCAGCACGTCTTCATAGGCGCTGCGGGCGGCGTGGGTTACCACCTTGTCGCGCACAAAACGGCCGTTCACGTAGCAAAACTGCTGGTCGGCTCTAGAGCGCGCGGCGTCGGGAATGCCCGCGCGGCCCCAGACCTTGATGGCCGGTGCAAAGTCCGGCTGTCCGGGCGCGGCGCGGCTGGAGAAATCCACCCACACCGATTGCGCCACAAAATCGCTGCCCAGCACGTCGGCCAGGCGCTGCTCCAGCGCGGGCAGGCTGCGCAACGCACCGCAGCGGCGCCACTGCTCCACCAATTTGCCCTCGTGCCAGATCGCAAAACCCACATCAGGCCGCGCCAGTGCGTGGCGGCGCACAGCTTCGACACAGTGCGCCAGTTCGGTGGCGTCGGTTTTTAGGAACTTGCGCCGTGCAGGCGTGCTGAAAAACAGCTCCTTGACCTCCACCGTGGTGCCTACAGCGCGCGCCACCGGCTTGAGTTCGCCGGTTTGGCCTGCCAGCAGATAGGCATGGTCCTGGCCACCCGCGCGTGACAGGATGGCACAGTCGGCGATTGAATTGATGGCCGCCAGCGCCTCGCCGCGAAAGCCCATGGTGCCCACCGACTCCAGGTCAGCCAGGCTACCAATCTTGCTGGTGGCGTGGCGCTTGAGGGCGACGGGCAACTCATCAGGCAAGATGCCGCAGCCGTCATCTTCCACGCTGATCAGTCGTACACCGCCGGCCAGTAGCCGCACGGTGATTTGGCTGGCACCGGCATCGAGCGCGTTGTCCACCAACTCGCGCACCACCGAGGCCGGGCGCTCCACCACCTCGCCCGCAGCGATCTGGCTGATCAGTTCGTCGGGCAGTTCGCGGATTGGGCGGCGCAAGAGGGGCTGGGCGAGGGGATCAGACATGAGAAACATCAAACGGGTTAAGCAGCGGGACCTTGAACGCGGCAAAGTCGCGCGTGTTGCGGGTGACGAGAGTGAGCTGGTGAGCCAGCGCGGTGGCAGCGATCATGGCATTTTCAAATCCAAATAGCAGCCTCTGCCCAAGGTCGCAACTGTACCAGCGCATCTAGGCTGGGCAGGCAGGCCGTTCTATCGCCAGGACCGGGTCAGCACCACGCGTCTGCGATAGCCGTCAAACTGCGCCGACTGCACCAGCACCACAACCGCAATGGCTTCACGCGACCATCCCGTTCAACCCCAGAGCATGGGCCAGCAGGTGCTGGCAGAGATAATCGCCCGCCATGGACATCATCATGAACCTTATCGACTTCATCCTGCACGTGGACAAGCACCTGGAAGTGTTTGTGCAGACTTATGGTGCCTGGGTGTACGCGCTGCTGTTTTTGATCATCTTTGTGGAAACCGGCGTGGTGGTCATGCCGTTTTTGCCGGGTGACTCGCTGCTGTTTGTGGTGGGGGCCATGTGTGGCGTCGGGCTGATGAGTTACCCGCTGACCGTGAGCCTGCTGCTGGCGGCAGCGATCATGGGCAACCAGTCCAACTACATGATCGGGCGCTACTTTGGGCCCAAGGTGTTTGGCTGGGAAGACTCGCGTTGGTTCAACAAAAAAGCGTTTGACCAGGCGCACGCGTTTTACGAAAAGTATGGCGGCATCACGATTGTGGCGGCGCGGTTCATGCCGTTTTTGCGCACTTTTGCGCCGTTTGTGGCGGGTGTGGCGCAGATGACGCGCAGCAAGTTCACTTTTTACGACGTGCTAGGCGGCACATTGTGGGTGGTCGGCATCGTCACCGTGGGTTACTTCTTTGGCAACCTGCCGTGGGTCAAGCTGCATCTGGACAAGATCATCTGGGCCATGATTCTGGTGCCCGGGTTGTTTGTGCTGGCAGGCGCCTGGCGCGCCAGAAACAAGCCGGCCTGAGACCGATGGTGGCCGTCAGGCACTGCAGGCCGACGCGATGGCTGTCACTCTGGTACGTCACCGATGTTCACCAACGGATGCCCATGAAAACCAAGAAACTCATCCTGCTGGCCGTGGTGCTGGCGACTCTGGCGGCTTTTTTTGCGCTGGACCTGGGGCGCTACCTGAGTCTGGACTACCTGCGCAGCAGCCATGCGCGCTTTGAAGCGCTGTACCAAAACCAGCCGTTGACCGTGGCGGGCGCCTACTTTGCGATGTATGTGCTGGCCACGGCGCTGTCGTTTCCCGGCGCCACCATCCTCACGCTGGCGGGCGGGGCGATTTTCGGGCTGGGTTGGGGGCTGCTGATCGTGTCGTTTGCCTCCAGCCTGGGCGCCACGCTGGCCTTTCTGACGGCGCGTTTTGTGCTGCGCGACAGCGTCGAGGCGCGGTTTGGCCAGCGGCTCAAAGACCTCAACCAGGGGTTGGCCAAAGACGGCGCGTTTTACCTGTTCACCCTGCGGCTGGTGCCGCTGGTGCCGTTTTTTGTCATCAACCTGGCCATGGGGCTGACCAAGATGCGCGTGGGCGTTTTCTACCTCGTCAGCCAGTTGGGCATGCTGGCAGGCACCGCGGTGTATGTGAATGCGGGCACGCAGTTGTCGCAGCTCACCTCGCTGCAAGGCATTTTGAGCCCGGCGCTGATTGCTTCGTTTGTGTTGCTGGGGGTGTTTCCGCTGCTGGCGCGCCAACTCATCGGGCTGGTCAAGAAGCGCCAGGTGTATGCCCGCTGGGCGCCAACGCGACCCAAAACGTTTGACCGCAATCTGGTGGTGATCGGCGCGGGCGCGGGCGGGCTGGTGTCGGCCTACATCGCGGCAGCGGTCAAGGCACGGGTGACGCTGGTGGAAGCGCACAAGATGGGTGGCGACTGCCTCAACTACGGCTGTGTGCCGAGCAAGGCGCTGATCAAAAGCGCCAAACTGGCGCACCAGATGCAGCACGCCGAGCGCTATGGCTTGTCAGCGCCCACCCGGGTCACGGGCGCCGATGCCGCTGGTCAAACGGCTCACCACATAGCCCGTGTGCGGCTGGACTTTCCAAAAGTCATGGCGCGGGTGCAGGCGGTGATTGCCGCCATTGCGCCGCACGACAGCATCGAGCGCTACACCAGCCTGGGCGTGGAGGTGCTGCAGGGCCACGCCAAGATCATCAACCCGTGGACGGTGGAGATTGCCCTCAACGATGGCGGCAAGCAACGGCTGACCACCCGCAACATCGTCATTGCCGCTGGTGCCAGGCCGTTTGTGCCACCGCTGCCGGGCCTGGCCGAGGTGGGTTTTGTGACCAGCGACACGTTGTGGGAGCGCTTCGCCCAACTGGACGAGGTGCCGCGGCGCCTGGTGGTGCTGGGCGGCGGGCCGATTGGCTGCGAGCTGGCGCAGAGTTTTGCGCGCTTGGGTTCACACGTCACGCAAGTCGAGATGGCCCCGCGCCTGATGATGCGTGAAGACCTGGACGTGTCTGGCCTGGTGATGGACGCCTTGCGTGCTGACGGCGTGCAAGTGCTCACCGGCCACCAGGCCTTACGGGTGGAAAAGCCCGCCCATGACGCATCCGGTGGCGGCGTGCTGGTGGTGGCGCACCAGGGTGCTGAGTTGCGCATCGCATTTGACCAGCTGCTCTGCGCCGTGGGCCGGGTGGCACGCCTGACGGGTTACGGGCTGGAGGACCTGGGTATCCCGGTTGGCAAAACGGTGGAGATCAACGATTACCTGCAAACGCTTTACCCCAATATCTACGCTGTGGGTGACGTGGCCGGGCCGTTCCAGTTCACCCACACCGCCGCGCATCAGGCCTGGTATGCCGCGGTGAACGCGCTGTTTGGTGACCTCAAATCGTTCAAGGCGGACTACTCGGTGGTTCCCTGGGCGACATTTACCGACCCCGAAGTGGCGCGCGTGGGCCTGAACGAGCAGGAGGCGCTGGCGCAGGGCGTGGCCTTTGAGGTCACGCGATATGGCATTGACGACCTGGACCGGGCCATTGCCGACAGCGAGGCGCATGGCTTTGTCAAGGTGCTGACCGTGCCCGGCAAGGACCGTATCCTGGGCGTGACCATCGTCGGCAGCCACGCGGCCGACCTGCTGGCCGAATACGTGTTGGCTATGAAACACGGGCTGGGCCTGAACAAGATTCTGGGCACCATCCACACCTACCCGACGCTGTCAGAAGCCAACAAATACGCCGCCGGCGAATGGAAACGCGCCCACCAGCCGCACCGGTTGCTGGCCTGGGTGCGCAAGTACCATGACTGGAAGCGCGGCTGATTGACGATGCTGTCATGGCGGTCACCGACCCGCAATCCATGGATCCCAGATCAGGTCCGGGATGACAGTCAAGGGCGTTCACCTTAACCAGGCAGATGCGACGCAAGCTTGATCGTGAACGTGGTGACCCCGCCCGACGAGGCGGCGCCAATGGTGCCGCCATGCGCGGTGACAATGGACCGGGTGATGGCCAGCCCCAGTCCGGTGCCCTGGTCACTGCGATGGCGTGACGGGTCGACCCGGAAAAACCGGTCAAAGACGCGCTCAAGCAACTCGGGCGCAATCGGGTCGCCCTGATTCATCACGCAGATGTCTACACCTGATTGCTTGGCCTTGAGCGTGACTTGCACCGGGGTGCCAGGGCTGGCATGGCGCACCGCGTTGGACAATAGATTGCTCAGGGTGCGGCGCAGCATCAGCCGGTCGGCCTGCACGTTGGCCGTGCCCTGGAGCGTGAGTTGCAGGTCTTTTTCTTCGGCCACCGCCTCGTAATAGTCAAACAGGGCGCGCACCTCGTCGGCCAGGCACACGGTGCTGCGGCTGGGCACCACCAGGCCGTTGTCGGCTTTGGCCAGCCACAACATGTCCGAAATCATGCGCGCCATGCGATCGAGTTCTTCGGCATTCGACGCCAGCACCGCCTGGTAATCCTCGGCGTTGCGCGGGCGTGACAGGGCAACCTGGGTTTGGGTCATCAGGTTGCTGACCGGCGTGCGCAACTCATGCGCGATATCGCTGGAAAAGTCTGACAGCCGGGCAAACGCCGCTTCCAGGCGCGCCAGCATGGCGTTGAGCGACTCGGCCAGCTGCGCCAGCTCCACCGGCAAACGCGTCACGGGCAAGCGGTGGCTGAGCTGCTGCGCCGTGACCACGCTGGCTTGGTCGCGCAGGGTGGACAAAGGCGCCAGCCCGCGCCGCACCACAAACCAGCCCAGCAGCCCCAGCAGGGTCGCCGCACCGGCGACAAACCACCACAGCGTCTGCAGAAAGGAGCGCATGTAGGCCTGGTGGTGGCCGATGTCGATGGCGGCGGCCACCAGCACACGCACGCTTTGGCCCTGCGCGTCGCGCGCGGCGGTCGGCAACTGGGCTGCCAGAGCGCGGTAGGTTTGCTCACCAAGCTGCCAGAGCACGGGCTGGTCGGGCGCCTGCAAGGCCTGGGCGGCCACGATGGATGCGGGAAAAGTGGCGTGGGCGGTGGCAAAAATCACCGACTGGTCGGGCTCCATCACCATCACTTCCAGCCCGTGGTGGCCGATCAGCGAGCGGGCCAGCTGGTGCGTCAGCGGCGTCAGATCGTCGGGTGAGGCCACACCTTGCAAGGCCTGGGTGATCAGCGCCATTTTGCCCGAGAGCACCTCCATGTCGAGGTCTTCAAAGTGCTGCTCCACCGATGAGGTGACCACCCAGCCCAGCACCAGCAGCACCACCGTGGTGGCGGCCACAAACATCAGCGTGAGCCGCTGCGTCAGGCTGACCCGGCTCAGCAGGCGCACGTGGGGTCTTCCAGCACGTAACCCATGCCGCGCACGGTGTGAATGAGTTTGGGCTCAAACGCGTCGTCCACCTTGGCGCGCAGGCGGCGCATGGCGACTTCGATCACATTGGTGTCGGAATCGAAATTCATGTCCCACACCTGCGAGGCGATCAGCGAACGCGGCAACACCTCGCCCTGGCGGCGCAGCAGCAGCTCCAGCAGGGCAAATTCCTTGGCGGTGAGGTCGATGCGTTTGCCCCCGCGGCTGACGCGCCGGCGCAGCAAGTCCAGCTCCAGGTCGGCGGCTTTCAAAAAGGCGGCTTCCGGTGTTTTGTTACCCCGGCGCAGCAGGGTGCGCACCCGGGCCAGCAGTTCCGAAAACGCAAACGGTTTGACCAGGTAATCGTCGGCGCCGAGCTCCAGGCCTTTGACGCGGTCGTCCACCGCATCACGCGCGGTCAGAAACATCACCGGCATCTCTTTGCCCGCGCGGCGGATGCCGGCCAGCACGGCCCAGCCATCGGTGCCGGGCAACATCACGTCCAGGATGGCGAGGTCGTAGGCTTCAGACAGGGCCAGGTGCAGGCCATCGGTGCCGTGGCGCGCCAGGTCGACGGTGAACCCGGCCTCGGTCAGGCCCTGTTTCAGGTAGTCGCCGGTTTTGGGTTCGTCCTCGACGATGAGGATCTTCATGGCAAGGTTCCTAAGAGGCTGATCGACGCACCATTCTGCCCGTCCCCATCGCCATCTCAGCCAGATGACAAAAAAGTAATCTGCCGGTCAGCTGGCTGTCGGGGCGGGTTGGAGACACTGGGTCTGTTCAATCCCTTTCTGTCATTTTGAATAAGGAACACCCATGAAAACCTTCAGCGCCTATGCCTTGGTGGCCGTCTCTCTGGCCCTGTCAGCGCCGGTGCTGGCCCAAATGGACCACGGCAGCATGCACGGTGGTGGCAAGACGGCGGGCGCTGCCCCCATGGCGCCAGCGCAGGGTGCGGATGCTGCCCTGGTCGAGGGGCTGGTCAAAAAGGTCGACAAGACCAAGGGCACGCTGACCCTGGCGCACGGCGCGATGAACGGCATGCCACCCATGACCATGGTCTATCGGGTCAAGGAAACCAGCCTGCTGGACACGCTGGCTGTCGGGCAAAAAATCCGCTTTGCCACCGACCCGGCCGACGGCGGCATGACGGTCTCGCGTTTTGAATTGGTGAAGTGATTGGCCGCGCAATCCACTGCCGCGCCAAAGCCGGGTCTGTGGGCGCTGCTGTTCGCCGCCTGGCTGCTGGCGGCCGTCGCCGCGCTGGGCGCCTTGTTCCTGAGCGAGGTGATGGGCCTGGCGCCCTGTGTGTTGTGCTGGTGGCAGCGGGTGGCGATGTTTCCGCTGGTGATCATCCTGGCACTCGCCTTGTTCCCACCCGATTCCCGGGTGATCCGTTACGCCTTGCCACTGGCGGTGATCGGTCTGCTGGTGGCCGGTTTTCATCTGCTGGTGATGGCGGGGGTGATTCCTGAAGCCCTGGCGCCGTGCCAGCAGGGCGTGCCGTGCAAAACGGTGCAGATCACATGGTTCGGGTTTGTCACGATCCCCTTGCTGTCTTTTGTCACTTTTTTAACCCTCTGCGGCCTGCTGTTGGTGGCCCAGCGAAAGTCTTCTGAATGAAACAAAAAAATATCTTTATCGCCGTGGTGGTGCTGTTGGTTTTGGTCTTTGCCGCGGGCGCCTTCATGTTCAACCAACAGCAGGCCCAACAGGCGGCTGCGCTTGCGGCCCAGAACCAGGCGGCGCTGGTGCGCGCCGATGCGCCGACCTTTGGCAACCCGCAGGCGCCGGTGCACATCGTCGAATTTTTTGACCCGGCTTGTGGCACCTGCCGCCAGTTTCACCCGCTGGTCAAGGCACTGATTGCGGCGCATCCGGACAAGATCCGCCTGACCTGGCGTTATGCGCCGTTTCACCCCGGGTCGGACGCGGTGGTCAAGGTGCTGGAGGCGGCGCGCCTGCAGGGCCAGTTTGAAGCCACGCTCGAAGCGTTATTTGACGGCCAGGACGCCTGGGTGATCAACCACACCGCCGATGTGCAGCGCATCGGCCCGTTGTTGCACAACCTGGGGCTTGACAGCGACCGGTTGCAAAAAGACTTCAACTCTCCCGACGTGGCGGCGGTGGTGGCGCGCGATCTGGCCGATGCTCAGACCCTGAACGTCACAAAAACCCCCGAGTATTTTGTCAATGGCCAACCACTGCCCCAGTTCGGGTTTGATGAGCTCAAGCAGCTCGTCGATGCCGAACTCGCCCAACACCGTTAGGACAGCCATGAAAAACGTGATGTCATCTGTCGCTCTGCTGACGCTGCTGGCTTTGTGTGGTGGGGCCCCCGCGCTGGCGCAGGACACCGTGCCCGGTGCCGATTTGGCGCAATTGCTCACCCTTGCCAAGGCGCACAACCCCGAATACGCCAGCATGCGCTTGGAAGCGCAGGCGGCCAGCGAGCGCGTGGTGATGGCCGGTGCCTTGATGGACCCGAAGTTCCGCGTGGAATGGATGGACATCACCCAGGGCGGCACCCAATCGCCCACGTTGTCGCCCAGTGGCACCGGCAGCACCCAATACACCATCATGCAAGACCTGCCCTGGTGGGGCAAACGTGACCTGAAGCGGGCCATTGCCACGCAAGAGGCGCAAAGGGTGCACGGGCGGGCACACGGTACCTGGGCAGACCTGGCGGCCCAAGTGAAAACCACCCATGCCCAGCGCTACTTTCTGCACAACACCCGGCAGCTCACGCAGGAATTGCTTGACCTGACCAACCACCTGGCCCAGCTGACGCAGGTGCGTTACGCCGGCGGCTTGGCCCTGCAGCAGGATGCCATTCGCGCCCAGGTGGAACAAACCACCCTGCAGACTGAATTGGTGGCGCTGGAGAGTCAAGCCCGCCAGGCCGACGCCCGGCTCAACACCTTGCTGGCGCGGCCCGCCAGCGCGCCCTTGGCGGTACCTGAGTCGCTGCCGGTACTGCCCTCGGTGGCCACACTCGATGCCGACGTGTTGCTGGCGCGGGTGCGCCAGCGCAACCCGCAGCTGTTCTCAGAAGACGCGGGTATCCAGGCGGCAGAGCTGTCACGTGCGCTGAGCCTGAAGAACCGCTACCCGGACTTCACGCTGGCCATCACCCCCACGCAAATGCAGAGCCGCATCAAGGAGTGGAGTCTGATGCTGGAGATGAACATTCCGCTGCAGCAGGGCACCCGGCGGGCGCAGGAGCGCGAAGCCCAGGCGATGCTGGCGGCGGCGCAGTCCCGCCGTGAGGCCGTGGCCAACCAGGTGGCCGCCGATGTGGCTGACAACCTGGCGGCTGTGCAAGCGGCACAACGCACGGAACAACTGACCACCTCCAGCCTGTTGCCGCAAGCCGAACTGACATTCCAGTCGGCGCTGGCGGGGTATGAAAACGGCAAGCTCGACTTTGCCACTTTGCTGGAAGCACAACGCCAAATTCGCCAAGCCCGCCTGGGGCAACTGAAAGCGCACGTGGACGCACACACGCGTGTGGCCGAGCTTGAAAAGCTTTTGGGAGAAGCATTGTGAAATCCGCGACAGCGATCTTATTTAGCGCCGTTGCTCTGCTGGCTGCAGTGGGCGGGGGCTATTGGTTGGGGCAAGCGGGCCAGGCCAACCACGCGCCTGCTGCCGCAGGGCAGGCTGCCAGCGCCTCAGACGCTGCCAAACCGCAGCCCAAACTGCTGTACTACCGCAACCCGATGGGCCTGCCCGACACCTCGCCGGTGCCCAAAAAGGACCCGATGGGCATGGACTACATCGCCGTGTATGACGGTGAAACCGCGGACGACCCCGCCACCGCCAACCAGGTCAAGATCAGCACCGACAAGGTGCAAAAGCTCGGCGTGCGCACCGAGGCCGCCCAACGGCGCAGCCTGGATCGCACGGTTCGCGCTGCCGGTCGGGTCGAGCCCGATGAGCGCCGCATCGCCGTGGTGTCGCCCAAGTTTGAGGGCTACGTCGAGCGCCTGTTGGTGAACGTGACCGGCCAGTACGTGGCCAAAGGTCAGCCGCTGTTTGAGGTGTACAGCCCCGAGCTGGTGTCGGCGCAGCGCGAGTACGCCATTGCCGTTTCGGGTGCGGCATCGCTCACGGGGGCCGATAGCCCGGCGCAACGGGGCATGGCCCAGCTGGTGGCGTCGAGCCTGCAGCGGCTGAAAAACTGGGACATCTCCGAGGAGCAGATCAAGGCGCTGGTGGCCTCGGGCCAGACGAAACGCACGGTCACGTTTCGCTCACCCGTGTCGGGCATCGTGACCGAGAAGAAGGCGGTGCAGGGCATGCGCTTTTTGCCGGGTGAGGCGCTGTACCAGGTGTCTGATCTGTCGGCGGTGTGGGTGGTGGCCGATGTGTTTGAGCAGGATCTGGGGCTGGTGAAAACCGGTGCCAAAGCGCGGGTCAGCCTCAACGCCTACCCGGACAAGGCGTTGACCGGCACCGTGACCTACATCTACCCGACGCTGAACGCCGACACCCGCACAGTGCCGGTGCGGGTGGAGCTGGCCAACCCCGGTGGGCTGCTCAAGCCTGGCATGTTTGCCCAGATGGAATTGCAGGTGGGCAGCCCAGCCCAGGCGGTGACGGTGCCTGTGTCGGCAGTGATTGACAGTGGCACCCGGCAGATCGTGCTGATCCAGCAGGCCGAGGGCCGCTTTGAGCCGCGTGAGGTGAAGTTGGGGGCGCGCAGCGACAGCTTTGTGGAGGTGCTGGCGGGCGTCAAGGACGGCGAGTTGGTGGTGGTGGCGGCGAACTTCCTGATTGATGCGGAGAGTAATCTGAAGGCGGCCATCGGTGGCTTTGGTGGCGCGCCGGCTGCGTCGGCACCCGCCGCACCAGTAAACCAAGGGGCCGTCGCGTCGGGTCACCATGCCGAGGGTGTGGTGGACGACGTGGATCGCCAGGCAGGCACCGTGAGCGTCAGCCACGGCCCGGTCGCCAGCCTCAAATGGCCGGCGATGACGATGGAGTTTGTGGTTGCCAACGCGTCGCTGCTGAAAGACTTGAAGCCTGGGGCTAAAGTGGCGTTTGAGTTTGTGGAGCGTGCGCCGGGTGAGTGGGTGATCACCAGTGTGAAGAAATGAGTCATCTGTCATGGCGGACCCGATCTGCAGCCCATGCCCCTGAAACGTCAGCGTTCCTGATCGCGCTTGCGACCTTGGTTTTTACCCGCAGCGTGCGTTGGGTATCCGACTCCGCGGATGTCCCCCGTATCGGGCTGCGCCCGATCCTCCTCCTTGATTCCGCTGCGTCAGATACCCAACACACGCTGCTAGTCATTGCTGCGGGCGACACGCACAGCCTATTCCTTTAGTTAGCAGAACCACCATGCTTTCCAAAATCATCGACTGGTCAGGCCGCAACCGCTTTCTGGTGCTGCTGGCCACCCTGTTCATCGTCGTGGCCGGTGTCTTTGCCGTGTTGCGCACGCCGATCGACGCCCTGCCAGACCTGTCTGACGTGCAAGTCATCGTCTACACCGAAGTCCCTGGCCAGGCGCCGCAGGTGGTGGAAGACCAGGTGACTTACCCGCTGACCAGCGCCATGTTGTCAGTGCCCAAATCCAGGGTGGTGCGCGGCTTTTCGTTTTTTGGCGCGTCGTTTGTTTACATCATTTTTGAAGACGGCACCGACATCTACTGGGCCCGTTCCCGCGTGCTGGAGTACCTGAACTTTGCCTCGGGCCGTATGCCCGAAGGCATCACGCCACAGATCGGGCCCGATGCCACGGGCGTCGGCTGGGTCTACCAGTACGCGTTGCTGGCCAAAGACAAAACGTTGGCCGAGTTGCGCAGCATCCAGGACTGGTATGTGCGTTACCAGTTGACCAAGGCGCATGGCGTGGCCGAGGTGGCGTCGATTGGTGGGTTTGTGCAGACCTATCAGGTGACCGTCGACCCGGTCAAGCTGCGCAGTTATGGCATCCCACTGATGAAGGTGGCGCAGGTCATCCGCGACTCGAACCGCGATGTGGGTGGCCGCGCGGTGGAGATGGCCGAGACCGAGTACATGGTGCGTGGCCAGGGTTACTTGCGCGGCAAAGCGGATATCGAGATGCTGGTGGTCAAGGCCGACAAAGGCACGCCGGTGTTGATTCGTGACATTGCCCGGGTGGAGCTGGTGCCTGACGAGCGCCGCGGCCTGACGGAACTCAATGGCGAAGGCGAAGTGGTGGCCGGCATCGCCATGGCCCGTTACGGTGAAAACGCGCTGGAGGTCATCGCCAACCTCAAAGCCAAAATCGCCGAAATCGGCCCCGGCCTGCCCGAAGGCGTGACGGTGCAGACGGTGTACGACCGCTCCGAGCTGATTTACCGCGCCATTGACACGCTCAAGCGCACGCTGCTGGAAGAGTCGCTGATCGTCGCGGCTGTCTGCATCGTCTTTTTGATGCATGTGCGCAGCGCGCTGGTGGCGATTTTGATGCTGCCGGTGGGCATTCTGATGGCCTTCATCGCCATGCGCCTGCTGGGCATGAGTTCCAACCTGATGAGTCTGGGCGGCATCGCCATTGCCATTGGCGCGATGATTGACGCGGCGATTGTGATGATCGAAAACGCCCACAAACACCTGGAGCGGCTGCCCCAAAACCACAGTCAGAACGACCGCTTCGAGGCCATGCTGGCCGCCTGCAAGGAGGTTGGTCCGGCGCTGTTTTTCTCGCTGTTGATCATCACCGTGTCGTTTTTGCCGGTGTTTGCGCTCGAAGGGCAAGAGGGCAGGCTGTTCTCGCCCTTGGCCTACACCAAGACCTTTGCCATGGGCAGCGCGGCTTTCCTGTCGGTGACGCTGGTGCCGGTGCTGATGCTGCTGTTCATCCGCGGCAAGGTGATGCCCGAGGCCAAAAACCCGGTGAACCGATTTTTGATCTGGGTTTACCGGCCCATCATCACCGGGGTGATGCGCTGGAAGAAGCTCACCATGGCGGCGGCTCTGTTGACGCTGCTCGCCACCTATTACCCGGCCTCCAGGCTGGGCTCGGAGTTCATGCCCACGCTCAACGAAGGCAGCCTGCTGTACATGCCTGCCTCACTGCCCGGCATGTCGATCACCAAGGCCGCCGAACTGCTGCAAACGCAGGACAAGATCATCAAAAGTTTCCCCGAGGTGGCCTCGGTGTTTGGCAAGGCCGGCCGTGCCAACACCGCCACCGACCCGGCACCGACCGAGATGTTTGAGACGGTGATCAACCTCAAGCCCGAGTCCGAATGGCGCCCGGGCCTGACCATGGACGCCCTGATTGCCGAGATGGACCGCGCGCTGCAGTTCCCCGGCGTGGCCAACAGCTGGACCATGCCGATCAAGGCACGCATCGACATGCTGTCTACCGGCATCCGCACGCCGATTGGTATCAAGGTGTTTGGCAAAGACCTCGACGAGATGGAAAAGCTCGCCCGCCAGATTGAAGCTGTGGTCAAAACCGTGCCCGGCACCAGCAGCGCCTTTGCCGAACGCATCACCGGCGGCTTTTACCTGAACATTGAGCCCGACCGCACCCAGCTGGCGCGTTACGGCCTGGCGGTGGGTGACCTGCTGGATGTGGTTGGCACGGCGCTGGGTGGCGAGATGGTGACCACCACGGTGGAAGGGCGTGAGCGCTACGGTGTGAGCGTGCGTTACCCGCGCGAACTGCGCTCAGACCCGCAGCAAATCGCGCGTGAGGTGCTGGTGCCGGTGATGGATGGCGCCATGGTCCCGCTGGGTCAGCTGGCCAAAGTGGTGGTGGCCAAAGGCGCGCCAGGCATCCGCACTGAAAACGCGCTGCTGTCGGCCTACATTTATGTGGACATCCGCGACCGCGACATCGGCAGCTACGTGCGTGATGCCAAAAAAGCCGTGTCTGAGCAAGTGACCTTCCCCAACGGGTATTACGCCACCTGGAGCGGCCAGTTTGAGAACATGGAACGCGCCATTGAGAAGATGAAGGTGGTGATTCCGGTCACGCTGTTGATCATTTTTTTGCTGCTGTACCTGAACTTTCGGCGCATCACCGAGACGCTGATCGTCATGCTCTCGGTGCCGTTTGCGCTGGTGGGCGGCATCTGGCTGATGTGGGCGCTGAACTACAACCTGTCGGTGGCCGTCGCCGTGGGCTTCATCGCGCTGGCCGGTGTGGCGGCAGAAACCGGTGTGATCATGCTGATCTACTTGGACCACGCCTGGGAAGCCATCAAGCGCCAATGCCGGGCAGACGGCCGTGAACCCGGCGTGAGCGACTTGTATGCCGCGGTGATGGAAGGCGCCGTCGAGCGCGTGCGGCCCAAGATGATGACCGTGGTGGCCATCATGGCGGGCCTGCTGCCCATTTTGTGGGGCACCGGTACCGGCTCGGAGGTCATGAGCCGCATCGCCGCGCCGATGGTGGGCGGCATGTTGTCCAGCACGGTGCTGACGCTGGCGGTGATTCCGGCGATTTATGCGCTGGTCAAGCAATGGCGGCTGGGGCGCGGGTTGGAGGGCTGATGGGGTGGATCGGCCAAGAGCGATGCGGGACTTCACCCTGTCTCACCGAGACTCAGCGAACCCGGGTGTTGGCCGTGTCGAGCGCCTTGCGCACTGTCCACAACCAGCACGACGGGTCAGAAATATAGAATTGCGGTCTATGGGAAGGCTACGGTGCCAACTGCATCTATGTGGCCGACTCAGCAGGCCATTTGCTGCCCGACGGCGTCAAAGCCCGCCTGAGTGCGGTGCGCGCTGCCCTCAAACCCGAGACCGAACTGGGTTTCCATGGCCACCACAAACTGGCCATGGGCGTGGCCAACTCGATCGCCGCCATGACGCTGGCGAGCGCCCGCGGCATCCTGCCCGCAACCGCATGATGTGAACCCTTGTGTGCTTAATACGGACATCTTTGGCTGTTATGCCGCCCCCGGAATACCTACATTCAGGCGCATGAGACGGCTCGATCAACACGATCAACCCCTTGGCATCGAACCACGGCGGGGTCATGGCCGCAACGGTTATCGCAACGGCCGGGCCAGAAAGGCCCAATAGCCTGGTCACTGTTGAAAATTCTGGGGGGCGTGCAAGTATTTCAAATCATTGATACACATCAAGAACAATTCTTTGTAATACTTGACTTATCTCGTCCCGGCCACTGCCCAAGTGGCACGGTCCTCAAGAACGCGCTGGCGCTGACACCTGCAACCAACACAAGGAATGCCATGAAACCTATTTCTGAACTGCTGACCCATCGAGATTCCATGATGTACCAAATCGCGCCCACGGTCAGCGTGTTTGAAGCGCTGCAGTTGTTGGCCAAACTGGAGGTGGGTGCCTTGCTGGTGATGCAAGATGGCCAGTTGCTGGGTGTGGTGTCAGAACGCGACTACACCCGCAAAGTGGCTTTGCAGGGCCGCAACTCCAAAGAGACGACGGTGGCTGAGATCATGACCCGCGACGTGATCACCGTCACGCCGCAAACCGGCACGCGTGACTGCATGAGCCTGATGAGTCACAAAAGATTCCGACACTTGCCGGTGGTGGACAACGGCAAAGTGCTGGGCATCATCTCGATTCGCGACATCATGGACGACATCATTGCCGCTAACGAAGAAACCATTTCGCATTTGACCAGCTACATCAACAGCTGAGCGCGGTCGCTGCCGCGGCCATCCGCCAGGGCGCCCCAGCGCGCTGAGGGCTTCATAACAACCCGGCCAGTGTCACCACCTCCCGCCAGGCGGCCAGCTTGCGCTCAAACGTCCAGCTGGCGTTGGCCGGGCTGGTGGAGGGCAGGCGCAGCACCGGCAAGCCCAGCGTACGAGTGTGAGCAGCGTGGCGAAAACTCTCGCCGCCGTTGTGGGCGATGACCCGCAGCCGTGGGCAAGACCTGCGCAAGCCTGCCAGATCGTTGACCTGGGCGTGTTCGATGGCGCTGTCCAGACTGCCTTGGCGCTGGCATGACGCATACACGTCCCACAACCCGATCCCGTGGGCCAGCAGGGCGGTGACACGTTCGTCATAACGATTCACCCGGATGTCCAACGCGCTGGTGGGCCAGATTGCGTGAAGAATTTTCCAGAAGGCATTTTGCGGATGGGCGTAATACTGCTGGCGCGCCAGTGAGGTGGCGCCGGGAAAACTGCCCAGTACCAGCAGTCGGGTCTGTTCTGACACGACCGGTGCCAGACCCTGCCATCGGATGGGGTCGCTCGTGGCGGGGGTGCTGGCGGCTTGAGGTGACTTTGCCGCCATGACTTAATCGCCCACTTTCAAGAACAGGTCGCGATCCGGCGCAAAGTTGGCGTGCAGAGGCAGCAACGCGCCACCCAACGCCCGTGCATCCGGCCCGACCTGGCCGGCCATCACGTTCGCGCTCCACAGGCCTTCCCAGTTGTAGGCGGTGATGGCGTCCTGGGTGGCTGCGATCAATTCGGCCAGCAGCGCGCGGCAGAACGAGCCGTCGATGATGACCGCGTCAATGTCCAGAAAGGCGGTGCCGCTGACCACGGTGTGCGCCAGCGCGTTGGCGGCGTGGTCGATCCAGCCGCGGGTTTCTGCCTCAAACGGGCCGCTCAGGGCGCGCTCGTCGTACGCTGCATGCGGGTCCAGCTGGCGCGCCAGAAAGCGCTGTTCCAGCTCCCACAGCGACGCATGGCTGACCAACTGGTCTGGTGAGATGCGTCCGGTCGCCAGACCCATGGGCAGCGACGCCACCGCCCCGGAGTTGCCGTGCACACCGCCGTGCAGGTGCGAGTTGATGACCAGCCCGCCGCCCACAAAGGTGTCGACAAACAGGTACAAAAAGTTTTTCAGGCCGCATCCGCGCCCGGCCACCAGTTCGGCCACACAGGCGGCCGAGGTGTCTTTGGCAAAGCTCACCGGCACCTCGGTCATGGCCTGCACCTGGGCGGGCAGGTCGATCTGGTTCCAGGCGTCGGACTGCGCCTCGGACAGCCCCAGCATGCGGTGCCAGCCGCCCATCTGGAAAGGCGCTGCCAGGCCAATGCCCACCAGCCGGTCTTTGAGCGGCCCCAGCGCATCGTGCATGGCCTGCATGCGCTGACCAATGGCGGGCAGCAGCGTGTCGATGTCGGGAAACACATAGTCCAGCCGGTGGCGTTGGCGCACCTGGCCGGTGAAATCGACCAGCAGCCAGTCAGCGCTGCGTCGGCTAATCTTGATGCCCAACGCAAACGCACCGTCCGGATTGAGTGCCAGCGGAACGGAAGGCTGGCCGATGCGTCCCCGCAAGCGGCTTTGTTTGATGACCAGGCCGTCGTCTTCCAGCCGCGTGGTGATCAGCCCGATGGTCTGGGCGGTCAGCCCGGTCAGGCGCGCAATGTCCGCTTTGGGCAGGCTGCCGTTGAGGCGAATGGCCTGCAGCACCACCCGCTCGTTGAACTGGCGCATGCCCACATGGTTGGAGCCGCGCGGCCGCAGCAGGGCAGGGGATAGCGCAGCGGTGGTGGTGGCGGGTGTCATGGCTTCGGATTTTCACCGATAGCCCCGATCTGAATGGTTGGATCGCTGTGTCATTGCCAGCCTTCCTGAGGCCAGTTGACTGGTCACCCTTGTTGCTTCGGTGCGTCTGAACTATAGTCAGCTCGGCGTTATTAAATCAATTGTTCTTAATTACCGACAATCCGACCATGCTGCCAAAACATACCATCCAGGTCGCGACTGCCGGCGAGGCCTTGATTGACCTGATCGCCGGGGCAGACGGGCGTTTTGAACCCTGTCTGGGTGGCGCGGTCTACAACCTGACGCGCGCTCTGGCGCGGCAAAGCATCGGCGCGCTGTACCTCAACCCACTCTCCAAAGACCGTTTTGGCCGCCAGTTGGCCGCCGCCATGTTGCAAGACGGCGTGCACCTGGCCGTGCCCGAGCCGGTGACCCAAGTCACCTCCCTGGCGGTGGTAGCTGTGGATGCCAATGGCCACCCCGACTACGCCTTTTACCGTGAGGGCGTGGCCGACCGTGCCACCAGCGCCCGGGCGTTGACGCAAGCCTGCAGCCAGGTCGCGGGCCTGAAGCTGGTGTGCACGGGCGCGTTGGCTTTGTCGGCGGATGATGCCGACATCTACCTGCCCTGGCTGGCGGCGCAGCGCCAGGCCGGGCGCACGGTGGTGATTGACGCCAACCTGCGCCCCTCGGTCATGCCCAACCTGGACCTGTACCGCCGCCATGTGCTGGCCGCGCTGCAATTTGCCGACGTGATCAAGGCCAGCGACGAAGACCTGACTTGCCTGGACCTGCCCGGCGACACCACGCTGGCCCAGGCGCAACACCTGCTGCAAGGCAGCCGCGCCAGTGTGTTGGCCCTCACCCTCGGCAGCAACGGGGCGATGCTGCTGACGCGCCACGGCCAGCGGTTTGAGGCGCGTGAGACAGAGCCCATCACCGTGGTGGACACGGTGGGCGCGGGCGATTGCTTTCTGGCCGGGCTGGTGGTGGCGATGTTGCAGCATCACCTGTCTGCCGACTGGGGCACCGCGCCGGTGCCGACCGAGGTGGCGCGTGACCTGCTGTGCAGCGCCATTGCCAGCGCCAGCCTGTGTGTGATGGCGCGCGGCTGCGTGCCGCCCACGCGGTCCGAGGTGATGGACCGGCTGGAGACGGTAGCGATGGCGTTTGCGGGGTGATTGGGCGGCCGCTGCCGCGGTTGCCAACGGGCGGTTCGGGTGGTTAAACGCTGCGGTTGCGCGCCAGCGGCGGGTTTCGGGCGAAGTAGCTCTCAATGCCGCGCATCAACGCATCGGCCAGTCGCTCCAGGTAGGCGTCGCTGTTGAGCTTGGCTTCTTCGTCCGGGTTGCTGATGAAGGCGGCCTCCACCAGCACGCTGGGAATGTCAGGCGCTTTCAGCACCGCAAACGACGCCTGCTCCACCCGCGGTTTGTGCAATTTGCCCACGCGTTTGATGTGCCCCAGCATGGCGCTGCCCAGTTGCAGGCTGTCCTTGATCTGGGCGGTGGTACTCATGTCCAGCAGGGCGTGCCTGACCTGGGCGTCACGGGCCTTGACGTTCAGCCCGCCAATCAGATCGGCCTTGTTTTCCTTGGCCGCCATCCAGCGTGCTGCCGCGCTCGATGCACCGCCCTGACTCAGGGCAAACACGCTGGCGCCTTGCGGGTTGGGTGTGAAAAACGCATCGGCATGCAGGCTGATGAACAGGTCGGCCTGCACCCGGCGCGCCTTGTCTACCCGCACATGCAAGGGCACAAAAAAATCGGAATCGCGCGTCATGAAGGCGCGCATGGCGTTGCCGTTGACACTGCCGGCGTTGATGCGCTCGCGCAGGCGGTGCGCCAAGCGCAGCACCACGTCTTTTTCACGCGTGCCTCCGGGCCCGATGGCGCCGGGATCTTCGCCGCCGTGGCCGGGGTCCAGCGCGATGATGATCAGCCGGTCGGTCGCTTGCGGGCGCGGGGCCGACATGTAGGGGCCGTCATATTTGGGCAAACCTTTTGGGCCGCCAGCCCTCTCAGGCAAGGGGGGCTGGGCGATCTTCGCAGGAGGAACGTTGGCGCTGTCGGCACCCGCTTGCCCGGTGGGCGCGGTTTTCTGGGCGATCAGGTCACCCAGCGGGTCGACTGCGGGGGCGCTGCCAGACGGCGCGCCAGGTGAGGCGGCGGGCGGTTTGGCGTCTTGCAAACGCTCGGCAATCAGGGCTTCCAGCGGGTCGGCGACCACGGTGGGGTATAGGTCAAACACCAGCCGGTGCCGGTAAGCGGCCACCGGTGGCAGGTTGAACACCTGGGGTGCCACCGGCTGGCGCAGGTCCATCACCAGCCGCACCACGCCGGGGCCAAACTGCCCGACGCGGATACCGCTGATGGTGGGGTCGGTGGTGCCCACCTTGGCCACCAGTTCCCGCAGCGCCGGATTCAGGTCGATGCCGCGCACATCCACCGCCAGGCGCGGCGGGTTGGGGATGAAGTTCTGGCTGAAGGTCAGCAGCGCGTCGGACTCGATGGTGACACGCGAGTAGTCCGGCGCGGGCCACACCCGCACCGCCACAATGGCCGCGCCACGCGCGAGTTGCTGGGTGCCCAGCAGCAGCACCAGCGTGCCGCCCTGCACAAAGTCACGGCGCTTCATGCGCTGGCTCTGCTGGCTGACGGGGTGGGGAGGTTTTCAAGAGAAATCGCTTCCTGGCCATGAGTCGGAGTGGGGACGATGCTATCAACATCTTGAATCAGCAACAACCCGGTAAGGGTTTGCGCGGTCAGCGTGACTTGGCGTGCCGTGTCGTCTTGCAAGGCCAGCTGCACCACCAGGTCGGCGATGGGCAGGTGGCCGGCGGCTTTGTCCGGCCATTCGGCCAGTTTCAGGCCCGGGCTGGCGAATATGTCGCGAAAACCCGCGTCTTCCCACTCCTGCGGGTCGCTGAAGCGGTAAAAGTCAAAGTGCCAGACGGCCAGATCCGGCAACTCATAAGACTCCACCACCGCGTAGGTCGGGCTTTTGATGCGCCCCTGCACGCCCAGTGCGCGCAGCAGATGGCGCACCAGCGTGGTTTTGCCCGCACCAAGGTCGCCGCGCAGTTCGATGAAGGCGTTGCGCAATTCGGGTGAGGCCGCCAGCGCTGCGGCAAAGCGCTGCGTGGCGGCTTCGTCCGGCCAGACGGCGGTTTTTACAATGGGCAGGTGAACAGTTTCAGAACACATCGTGACGGTGAAGCATGGGTCTCCAGGATTCGGGAGTGGGCGCTGGCGTTGGGATTTTCCCAAATTGGCGTGGCCGGGGTGGATTTGTCCACTGCAGAGCCCGGATTATCGGCCTGGCTGGCAGCCGGTTGCCACGGTGACATGGCTTACATGGCGGCGCATGGCCTCAAGCGCGCCCGCCCGGCCGAGCTGCTGCCAGGCACCCTGAGTGTGATCACGGCGCGGATGGACTATTTGCCCGCCGACACGGCTGCGGGCTGGCAGGCGCGGGAGTTACAGCGTCTGAGCCACCCCGACGAGGCCATCGTCTCGATGTATGCGCGGGGCCGCGACTACCACAAGGTGCTGCGCCAACGCCTGCAAAAGCTGGCTGACCAGATGACCGAGGCCTTTGGCCCGCTGGGCTACCGCGTGTTCACCGACTCGGCGCCGGTGCTGGAGGTCGAACTCGCCACGCGCAGCGGCCTGGGTTGGCGCGGCAAACACACGCTGCTGCTCAACCGTGATGCCGGGTCGATGTATTTTCTGGGCGAAATTTTCATCAATGTGGCCTTGCCGCCGACGCCGCCTGCCACCCCCCACTGCGGCAGTTGCCGCGCCTGCATCGATATTTGTCCGACGCAGGCCATCCTGGCGCCGTACCGGCTGGATGCGCGGCGCTGCATCTCTTACCTGACCATTGAGCACGCCGGGCCGATTCCGGTCGAGTTGCGGCCGCTGATGGGCAACCACATTTATGGTTGTGACGACTGCCAACTCGTTTGCCCGTGGAACAAGTTTGCCCAGACCAGCCGCCTGCCAGACTTTGACGCCCGAGCGGGCTTGGTGAACCCATCACTGGCCGAGGTGTTTGCCTGGACCGAGGACGACTTTCTGCGCCTCACCGAAGGCAGCCCGATCCGCCGCATTGGCCATGAACGCTGGCTGCGCAATGTGGCGGTGGCGCTGGGCAACGCCTTGCGCGCGGCGGAATCTGCCCCGGCACGCCAGGCCATCACCAGCGCGCTGCAAAGCCGCGTGGACGACCCCAGCGCGCTGGTGCGCGAGCATGTGGCCTGGGCGCTGGCGCAGGTGTGAGGTGGTGGCTTGAACTCCAACGCTGCTGACTACAATTTGCTTTTTCCCTGGCTTGCCATGGCGGGCTTGACCCGGCATCCATGCCCCCCAAAGGCATGGATCCCGGATCGAGTCCGGGATGACCGCGCCACGCCTTCAAGTTGAATCAACCCGGAAACCCCCCATGCTGATCAAGCGCATCACCGTTGGTGAGATCAAGGTCCCGCTCAAGGTCCCGTTCAAAACCGCGGTGCGTAGCGTCAACGAGGTACACGATCTGGTCCTCACGATCGAAACCGACACCGGCCTGACCGGCTACGGCGAGGCGCCCGCCACCGCGGTCATCACCGGTGACCTGCTGGCCTCGATGCGCGCCGCGCTGGACCTGATCGCACCGCGTCTGCTGGGCAAACCCTTGCGGGACTTCAGCACGCTGCTGCGCACGCTGCACCACAGCGTGGTCAACCACAGCAGCCTCAAGGCGGCGCTGGAGATTGCCCTGTATGACCTGCGCGCGCAGGCGCTGGGTCTGCCGCTGTACCAGTTGCTGGGTGGCGGCGACCCGCAGATCAAGACCGACATCACCATCAGCGTCAACGATCTGGACGTGATGGTGGCCGACGCACGCATCGCTGTGGCGGCGGGTTTTGACTGTCTCAAGATCAAGGTGGGTGGCCACACCTGGCGTGACGATGTGGACAGCGTGCTGGCGATCGAGCGCGCTGTGGGTCCGCATGTGGCCCTGCGGCTGGATGCCAACCAGGGCTGGACACCCAAACACGCGGTGCAGGTGATCCAGGCCATCGAAAAAGCTGGCGTGGTGCTGGAGCTGGTCGAGCAGCCGGTGCCTGCCGACGACGTGGTCGGGCTCAAGTTTGTCACCGACCACACCTTGACGCCCATCCTGGCGGACGAGGCGGTGTTCTCGGCGCGGCAGGCGCTGCACATTCTGGCCACGGGCAGCGCCGATATCGTCAACATCAAACTCATGAAGACCGGCGGTATCAGCCAGGCCATCGAGGTGGCCAACCTGGCGCGCCTGCACCACAAGACCTGCATGATGGGTTGCATGTTGGAAACCGCCATCAGCGTCACGGCGGCGGCGCATTTTGCCGTGGCGTTTGAGGAGGTGGTGTCTTACATCGACCTGGACGGCCCGCAACTCTGCGCCGCCAGGGCGGTGCAGGGCGGTATGTTGATGGATGGCCCCTGGATCACGTTGCCCGATGCACCGGGTTTGGGCATTACCGCCGTGCATGGCTTGACGAATGTGAAGGTGTTTGATGTCTGATGCTGTGATTTCCCCACTGACCGCACTGCCGGTTTACCCCACCAGCCAGTTGCGCATTCACCGTTTGGTGGGCCTGGCGCCCGGCCCGCGCCTGATCGTCCTGGGTGCTGTGCATGGCAACGAGGTGGCGGGCAGCCGCGGCATCGAGCGGGTGCTGGCGGAGTTCGATGCGGGTGCGCTGCAGCTGGCGCGCGGCTCGGTCACCTTGGTGCCGGTGACCAATCCGCTGGCGTACCAGAAGGTGCAGCGCAATGGCGACCGCAACCTGAACCGCAACCTGCGCCCCACCGACACCCCGCAAGACTTTGAGGACACAGTAGCCAACGCCCTGTGTCCGCTGCTGGCCCAGCATGATGTGCTGCTGGATTTGCACACCTTCCAGGCCGCATCCGAGCCATTTGCCATGCTTGGGCCAGAGAACAACAGCGGCGATCTGGAGCCTTTTGCCCACGCTGCCGACGAGCAGGCGCTGGCGCTGCGCCTGGGCGTGCGGCGCATTGTGGAGGGTTGGCTGTCCACTTACGCCGTGGGGGTGCAGCAGCGCCTGGATCGCACACCCCTGCAAGACCGTGCCGGGCTGCTCAGCACCGACCCCAGCTACGGCGTGGGCACCACCGAATACATGCGCAGCCAGGGCGGCTACGCCATCACCCTGGAATGTGGCCAGCACAACGAGGCCGGAGCACCGGATGTGGCGTACCGCGCCATCCGCCATACGCTGGCACACCTGGGGCTGGTGGCTGAATCCCCACCGGCGCCTTGCCCGAATCCTGAATTCTTGCGACTGGCGCTGGTGGTGGACCGCTTCCACCCGGATGATGCGTTTGTCAAACCCTGGTCCAGCTTCGATCCCATTCGCGCGGGTGAGCAGGTGGCCACGCGGCACGACGGCACCCCGGTGCTGGCGGCGATGGACGGCTACATCGTCTTCCCCAACACCAACGCCACACCGGGCAACGAGTGGTTTTACCTGGCGCAGCCCAGCGCACGTCAACCGGGCTGTGATTCAGCATGAGCTGTCGCGGTTGGATGCGCTTTCCCGCAGGAACGGGTGGGGTCAGCGCTGTTACATAATCCCCGCTGGTCCGTTTGTTGCTTGTTTTGCCTACCTTCAACCTGAAAGTCTGACACATGAAACTTGCTCCCTCCCTGTTGACCCGCCGCCAGTTGGGCGTGGCCGCTGCCGCATCGGCCCTGGTACTGAGTCTGGGCACCGTGCCCGCTCTGGCCGCCACCCCGCCCGACACGCTGGTGGTGGCTTTCGCGTTTGACGACATGATCACGCTGGACCCGGGGGAGGCGTTCGAGATTTCCACAGGTGAATTCATCGGCAACACCTACAGCCAGTTGGTGCGCTACGACGTGGCCGACCCCTCCAAGCTGTATGGCGACCTGGCCAAAAGCTGGAAAGTGTCTGAAGACGGCAAGACCTACAGTTTTGAGCTCAAACCCAACCTGAAGTTTGCCTCCGGCAACCCGCTGAGCGCCGAAGACGTGGTGTGGTCGCTGCAGCGCGCGGTGCTGATGGACAAGGGCCCGGCCTTCATCCTGACGCAATTCGGCTTCACCAAAGACAACGTCAAGGACAAGATCAAACAGACCGGGCCCGGTACCCTGACGATTGAGACCGACAAGGCCTACGCCCCGACCTTCGTGCTGAACTGCCTGACGGCCAATGTGGCCGCCGTGCTGGACAAAAAACTGGTGTTGTCCAAGGAGGTCAATGGCGACATGGGTTCGGCCTGGATGAAGACCAATTACGCGGGATCGGGCGCGATGAAGCTGCGTGAATGGCGCCCCAACGAGGTGCTGGTGTTGGAGCGCAACGACAACTTCTACGCCGACAAGTCCAAGCCAGCCCGTGTGATCTACCGCCACATCAAGGAATCCGCCACCCAGCGCCTGCTGCTGGAAAAAGGCGACGCCGACATCGCCCGCAACCTGACGCCGCAAGACCTGGACGCCGTGGTCAAGACTCAGGGCATCAAGACCACGTCCACCCCCAAAGGCACGGTCTATTACATCAGCCTGAACCAGAAAAACCCGATCCTGGCCAAACCCGAAGTGCGCGAAGCCTTCAAATGGCTGGTGGACTATTCGGCCATTGGTGACACCATCATCAAGAACATTGGTGTGATTCACCAGAATTTCATGCCGGTGGGCCTGCTCGGTGCCAGCACCGTCAACCCCTACAAGCTGGATGTGGACAAAGCCAAGGCGCTGCTCAAGAAGGCCGGTTACCCCAACGGTTTCAAGGTCACCATCGACATGCGCACCGTGCAGCCGGTGCAGGGCATCACCGAAGCCTTCCAGCAGACCGCCAAACGCGCCGGCATTGACGTGGAGATCATCCCCGGTGACGGCAAACAGGTGCTGACCAAGTACCGCGCCCGCACCCACGACATGTACATCGGCCAGTGGGGCGCTGACTACTGGGACCCCAACACCAACACCGACTTCGTGCGCAACGCGGACAACTCGGACAACGCCAAGGTCAAGTCACTGGCCTGGCGCAATGCCTGGGACGCCCCGGCGCTTTACATGCAGGCCGACGCCGCCGTGCTGGAGCGTGACCCGGCCCGGCGCAAGGCCCTGTACGACAAAATGCAGGCCGAGTTCCGTGCCACCAGCCCCTTCATCATGCTGTACCAGCAGACCGAAGTGGCGGCTTACCGCAGCAACGTGAGCGGGTTCCGGATCGGCTCCACGTCCGACTCCACCTACCTGTACCGCGCCTCCAAGCGCTGATGGCGGACGCCCACGGCGCCACCTTCGGGTGGCGCTTTTTTTAGTCATGAAATTTTCCCGAGCCTTGGCGCGGTTTGCGCTGGCCATCGCACTGACCTACCTGGGTCTGCTGGCGGTGACCTTTTTTATTGGCCGTGTCATTCCGGTGGACCCAGTGCTGGCGGTGGTGGGTGACCACGCGCCCGAGCATGTGGTGGAGCGCGTGCGCGAGGAGATGGGCCTGAACAAGCCCCTGACGGAGCAGTTTGGCATTTACGTGTCCAAGGTGCTGCGCGGTGACTTTGGTTTGTCGGTGCTCACCTCCAACCCGGTGCTCGACGACATCAAGCGCACCTTTCCGGCCACCTTTGAGCTGGCCACGCTGGGCATTTTGATTGGCGCGGGTTTTGGCGTGCCACTGGGGGTGTGGGCTGCGGTGCGCCGCGGCGGTGTGGCTGACCAGGTGGTGCGGGTGATGGGGCTGGTGGGGTACTCGGTGCCGATCTTCTGGCTGGGCCTGATGGCGCTGGTGCTGTTTTACGCCAAGCTGGATTGGGTGGCCGGGCCGGGGCGCATTGATGTGACCTATGAATACCTGTTCACGCCCAGCACCGGCATCCTGCTGCTCGATACCGCCATGCAGGGCCAGTGGGAGGCATTTCGCAACGTGTTTTCGCACCTGATCCTGCCTGCCAGCCTGCTGGGTTATTTTTCGCTGGCCTACATCAGCCGCATGACACGCTCGTTCATGCTCAATGAACTGAGCCAGGAATACGTGGTGGCGGCGCGGGCCAAAGGCATTTCCGAGGCGCGCATCATCTGGCGCCACGCCTTGCGCAACGCTCTGGTGCCGCTGGTGACGGTGATCACCTTGTCATATGCCGGGCTGCTGGAAGGCTCGGTGCTGACCGAGACGGTGTTTGCCTGGCCGGGCCTGGGCCTGTACATCACCAATTCATTACAAAACGCCGACATGAACGCGGTGCTGGGCGGCACCATTGTGGTGGGCTCGGTGTTCATCGGGCTGAATTTGTTGTCCGACCTGCTGTACCGCACGCTGGACCCGAGGACACGCGCACGATGAGCCAAAAACCTGTGATGACCGTGCTTGAGGCCGGTGGCCTGCACGCCTGGCTGATGTGTGATCGGCCCGCGTCCCGCAAACAAGCTGCTTTGGGCCGTGCTTATGGCGCCTGGCGCACCTTTGCCCGCAATCGGCTGGCCATGGTGGGCTTGAGCATTGTGGTGACGCTGGTGCTGGTGGCGGTGTTTGCCAACCAGTTGGCGCCGTTTCACCCGCTGGAGGGTGATTTGCGCACCACGCGGCTGTTGCCGCCGTCCTCGGTCAACTGGTTCGGCACCGACGACCAGGGGCGCGACATCCTCTCCCGGCTGATCCATGGTTCACGCATCACGCTGTTTGTGGTCGGGCTGGTGGCGGTGCTGGCGGCACCCATTGGGCTGCTGGTGGGCACCGTGGCCGGTTATGCCGGTGGCTGGGTGGATGCGCTGCTGATGCGCATCACCGACATTTTTCTGGCCTTTCCGCGGCTGATCCTGGCGCTGGCGTTTGTGGCGGCACTCGGGCCGGGGATCGAGAACGCGGTGATTGCGATTGCCGTCACCTCCTGGCCCGCTTACGCACGGCTGGCACGGGCCGAGACGCTGACCATCCGCCAGACCGATTACATTGCCGCCGTCCAATTGATTGGCGCCTCACCCTGGCGGATTGTGTTTCGGCACATCATGCCGCTGTGTGTGTCGTCGGTGATTGTGCGGGTCACGCTGGACATGGCCGGCATCATCCTCACCGCAGCCGGCCTGGGTTTTCTGGGCCTGGGCGCGCAGCCACCCAGCCCGGAGTGGGGCGCGATGATTGCCAACGGCCGCCAGTATGTGCTGGACCAGTGGTGGGTGGCCGCGGCGCCCGGTGCGGCCATTTTCTTGATCAGCCTGGCGTTTAACCTGCTGGGCGATGGCCTGCGCGACGCGCTGGACCCGAAAGGTGTCAAATGAGCTCACCCCCATGTTGCTCACTTCGTGTAGCGCCCACCCCCTTGCAGGGGGCGACACCCCTGGCCCGGCAAAGCCGGTTCCACGGTGTCCCTGAAAGGGCAACATGAGTGATGCCTTGCTTGAGGTTGATGACCTGCGGGTGGCCTTCCCGAGCCGTGATGGCGGCTGGGTGGAGGCGGTGCGCGGGGTGTCGTTCACACTCGGGCGCGAGCGTCTGGGCATCGTGGGTGAATCGGGCTCGGGCAAGTCACAGACCGGCCGGGCCATTCTGGGCCTGACCGCGCCCGAGGGTCGGGTCAGCGCCAAGCGGCTGGCGTTCAACGGCGTGGACTTGTTGCACTGCTCGGCCAAACAGCGGCGCGAGTTGCGCGGCGGGCGCATTGCCATGGTGTTGCAAGACCCCAAGTTTTCACTCAACCCGGTGATGACGATTGGCAAACAGATCATGGAAACCCTGCTGGCGCACACCCGTGTGTCCCAGGCCGAAGCCCGCACCCAGGCGCTGGCCGCGCTGGCCTCGGTGCAGATCGACGACCCCGAGCGGGTCTTCAAGCTGTACCCGCATGAGGTCTCGGGTGGCATGGGTCAGCGCGCCATGATCGCCATGATGTTGATCGCCAAGCCGGATGTGTTGATCGCCGACGAACCCACCTCCGCGCTGGATGTGACGGTGCAGCTGCAGGTGCTCTCCATCCTGGACACCTTGGTGGTGCAACGTGGCATGGGGCTGATTTTTGTCTCGCACGACCTGCGGCTGGTGTCTACCTTTTGTGACCGTATCCTGGTGATGTACGCGGGCAAGGTGGTCGAAGAATTGCCCTCGGGCAACCTGGCGCATGCCCGGCACCCCTACACCCAAGGGCTGCTGCACTGCCTGCCCCGGCTGGGTGAAGACCGGCACCCGCTGCCCACGCTCAACCGCCAGCCGGAGTGGGCCTTATGAATACCGCCACCTTGACCAGCCCACCGACGCGGCCACACGCAGGCCAGGCCATGGGCCTGCAGGTGCAGCACCTGCGGGTGCAGTTTGGCGACTTTGTGGCGGTGGCCGACACCTCGTTCACGGTACAACCGGGTGAGAGTTTTGGCATGGTGGGTGAGTCGGGCTCGGGCAAATCCACGGTGCTGCGCGCCATTTGCGGCCTGGCGCCCAAAACCGGTGCCGTACAACTGCTGGGCCAGAACGGCGCGCCAGACCCTGCGCTGCCCGCGCCCGGCAGCAAACCCTTCAGGCGGCTGGTGCAGATGGTGTTTCAGGACCCCTATGGCTCGCTGCACCCGCGCCACACGGTGGACAAAATCCTGGCCGAACCCTTGGCCATCCATGGCCTGGGCAACGAGCAGGCGCGCATTGAGCAGGCGCTGGACGAGGTGGGGCTGGGCAGCGGCTTTCGTTTCCGTTACCCGCACCAGCTTTCGGGCGGGCAGCGCCAGCGCATCGCCGTGGCCCGGGCGCTGATCCTGGAGCCGCAGATTCTGCTGCTCGATGAGCCGACCTCGGCGCTCGATGCCTCGGTGCAGGCCGAGGTGCTGAACCTGCTGGAAGACCTGCGCCGCCAGCGTGGCCTGACCTTCATCATGGTCAGCCACGACCTGGCGGTGGTCACCCACCTGTGTGAACGCCTGATGGTGATGCAGCGCGGCCAAACCGTGGAGCTGCTCAGCGCAGACGATCTGGCCGCCAGCCGGGTCAAAGACCCGTACACCCACAAGCTGATGCAAGCCTCGGGCGGTTTCCAGCGGGCCAAGGCATCCCACCAAGCTGCATGACACGTTGGCGCCCTTGACGGCAGCCGCCTCGGCGCACAAACCCGCCGATTTTTAAGTCAGGGACTTGGACTCGGCAATACGTGCGGACCCTGGCTTTTGCATGGATGCGCCTGTCCGATAAGCTGTACCTGCCGGGCTCAGGTGGGCCCACGCTGCATGCCGGAGTCAACATGCCCAACACCTCGACCGCTTCGGCCTATGCCTACCCGCAGGCGACAGACCCCCTGCACCGCGCGATGCCGCTGCGCATCAAGGTCTTTTGTGGGGTGTGGCTGCTCAGTCTGGCACTGGGTATGGGCATCAATTTTTCCCGCCCTGCCGTTTACCAGGCCACAGCGCGTGTGCAGATCGCGCCACCTGACAAGGTGCTCACCGCCATCCCCCTGGCGCAGACCCTTTTCGACGATGCCAATCAGCTTGTGTTGACCGAAATCGAAATCCTCACCAGCCGTCCACTGCTCGACCAGGTGGCCGAGCGCTTGCGCACACAGGGGCTGCTCAGAAGCGAAACCGGCAACCCGGTGCAATCGCTGCAAAACATGCTCCAGGTCACCCGGGTGGACGACGCGCTGGTGGTGAAATTGCAGGCACAAGGCCCGCAGAAGGATCTGCTGGCGCCGCTGATCAACACCCTGCTGGAGGTGTACCGGGCGCAACGGGTAGCGGCAGGTGACGCCAGTTCACACACCCAATTGGCAGCCGCGCAGGTTGAACTGCAAATCATCGAGGCCAAAGTCGCTGAAAAACAGCGCGCCCTGGACGAGGTGCATTGGCGCGCCAACATCCCCCCGGGCGAGCGTGACGAGAGCCAGGCCTTGGTTCAACGCCAGGAACTGGCCAGCGCCCTGGCCCAGGCGGCCGAACTGGAAGCCTCGGCGGTCAGCAGAATTCACGCGCTTGAGCAAGCCATCAGCCCAAGCAAAAGTGCGCCCCAAGTCAAAGACCACCCCTTGTTGGCGAATTTGGCGCAACAACAGGCGCCTGAGCATCTGACGGCCCAACACCTGGCCCTGGCCGAGGCGCGCCAGGCGCTGGTCAGCGCACGCGCCACCGCAAACCGCCTGCAACAACGGATGATGGAGGGCAAACTCGAGGTGGCCAAGGCCAGCCGTGATCTGGGCGAGCTGCAAGGCCTGCAAGACGACCTGAAGCGTCTGACCGCAGTGCGCAACATCGCGGCTGACAAACTGCTCATGCTGCAAGCCACGGACACCACGCGCACGCCGCAGCTCACCATTCTGGAGCCGGCCGTCACGCCTGATGCGCCTTTCATGCCGCTGTACTGGCGCGATGCGGGCGTGGTGGTGGTGGCTTCGATGGTGTTGGGTTTTTTGGCGGTGTGGTTTGTCGAGTTTTTCAATCGCCAAGAGACGGTGCCAGAGCGGCCTGAGCACCTGGTTCATCCGACACCCTGGACGGTGTCTACCCCCGCCGAGGCCCGGCGCCACACCCAGGACGTGTCGGTTGGCCCCGTGAGCCACCGTCCGCCACCGCTTCGCGCGGCCTTACATGGGCCGGTTGGCTCGCTGGCGCGTGAGCTGGATGCCGATGAAGTTCACCAATTGCTGCACGCGGCTGCGCCAAAAAACCGACCGCTGTTGGCCTGCCTGCTGTGTGGCTTGTGTGTTGACGAGGTGGTGCGCCTGCAATGGCAACACCTGGACACCCGCCGCCTCTTACTCCAGGTGCCCGGCCAGGCGAGCCGCGCGTTGCCCCTGAGCCGGCCGCTGCGCGCCTTGGCTGATGCGGCGGAGAAGGGCGTGGTTGCTGCCGCGCCGTCCGACCTGCTGTTCACCGAGGGCGCTGGCAAGCCGCTGGGCGCCACGGGCGTGCAGGCCATCGTGCTCATCAGTGCGTTGGATGCCGACCTGTCAGACCCTGAAACCGTCACCCCGGAGGCCTTGCGGCACACTTACATGGCTTTTTTGGTGCGCCAGGGTGTGCGCTTGAGCGAACTCGGGGCCCTGGTGGGGGGCGTGAGCACCGACATGCTCAAGGCCCTGACGACGCTCGCGCAAACCGCGCCACGTGGGGGTCGGTCCGAGCTGCAAACCTTGTTGCCAGCCCTGCGTTAGCCGCCGATTGGAGGTGATGCTGAGTAGGCGGCGAATTCCGAAGGGTCGTCAACAACGAGGATGGTTGCCATGGGTTCGCTTGTCCTGCATGCGCCAACGGTGGCCGCCGGGTTGTTTGGCGTGTCGGTCGGGCACGGTTCAGCTCTGGGGTGAAAGCGGGCCTGCGCAGGCTTGAACCACGCGCCGTGAGCAGCGAACCGGGCGCAGGCACCACGGTCACGCTGGTGTTTGAGTCGTTCAGCCCGCTGCCGAGCGCAACATCCCCAGCGCCAGCGGCAGGCTGAGCATGCCCAGCAGGGTGGACACGGTGACCAGCGCCGCCACATAAGGCCCGTCGTACCCCATGCGCGCGGCCAGCACGTAACAGCTGGACGCAGTCGGCAAGGCCGCGAACATGAGCAGGATGGTGGTCTGCACCGGGTTCAGACCAAATGCCTGGGTGAGCGCCAGCGCCAGCAGCGGCATCAGCAGGTGTTTGATGGCCAGCAGCGCCACCCCCAGCAACTTGGCGTGGTTGAGTGCGCCCAGCTGCAGGCCGGCTCCGGCGGCCATCAACCCCAGCGTGAGCGAGGCGCCGCCAATGCGGCTGACGCTGGGCTCCAGCCAGAGCGGGAGGCTCAGGCCCGCCAGGTTGGCGGCCAGCCCAGCGGCGGTGCCGATGATCAGCGGGTTGCGCACCAGTTCACGCGCAAAACCTTTCTGCCCGTGGCGCGCCATCGGCCACACCGCGCCAATGTTCATCAGCGGCACACTCACCCCGATCAGCAGCGCCAGTACCGCCACCCCTTGCGGGCCTGCCAGCTTGTCGGCCACGGCCAGGCCGATGAAGGAGTTGAACCGGAACGCGACCTGGGCGCTGCCTGCATGCTGGCGCGGCGCAAAGTGGCCCTTCAAGCCCGGCCAGTACGGCACCGAATACGCCAGCGCAATGCCGCCCAGCCCCAGCGCCCAACCGGCACCCACCAGATGGCTGGCCGCGCTGATGTCCAGCGGGCTCTTGATGATGGCGTAAAACAGCAGCACCGGGAAGAACAAAAAGTACACCAGCTGCTCCACCTGCGTCCACACCGGGCGGTTCAGGGGCGTGAAGCGGCAGATCAGGTAGCCGATCAGGATCAGCGAAAAATCGGGGAAAAGCAGTTGGGCAAAGTTCACCCGGCGAGAATAGCAGGCCATGTCTGCCACCCCAACGCCCCGCACACGCCTGAACCAACCCGACCAGCCGCCGCCTGACCCGCTGATCGACAGCTTCATCGACGCTCTGTGGCTGGAAGACGGCCTGTCCAAAAACACGCTGGCCGCCTACCGCCGCGACCTGACGCTGTTTGGCCACTGGCTGGCCCAGCAACAGCGCCAGCTGCTGCAGGTGACGCAAGACGATATCAACGGCTACTTTGCTGCCCGGCACGCACAAACCCAAGCCACCACCGCCAACCGGCGGCTGACCGTGTTCAAGCGATTTTTTCACTGGGCGCTGCGCGAAAAACACATCCAGGTGGACCCGACGCTCCGAATCCTGTCGGCCAAACAGCGCCTGCGCGTGCCCAAGACCCTGACCGAGTCTCAGGTCGAAGCCTTGCTGGCAGCGCCCGATGTCAGCCACGCCCAGGGCGTGCGCGACCGCACCATGCTGGAGCTGATGTACGCCAGCGGCTTGCGGGTGAGCGAGCTGGTGACCTTGCGGGTTTTCAACATCAGCCTGAACGACAACGTGCTGCGTGTTTTTGGCAAGGGCGACAAGGAGCGCCTGGTGCCGTTTGGCGAGGTGGCTGCCCTGTGGCTCACGCGTTACCTGGCGCAGCCACGCGCCGAGTTGCTGGCCGGGCACGCCAGCGATGACCTGTTTGTCACGCACAAAGGCCCCACACCGGGCACCGCCATGAGCCGGGTGATGTTCTGGCTGCTGGTCAAAAAATACGCGCTGCAAGCGGGCATCACCGCGCCGATGTCACCGCACACGCTGCGCCACGCGTTTGCCACCCATTTGCTCAACCACGGCGCCGATTTGCGCTCGGTGCAGATGCTGCTGGGCCACGCCGACATTTCCACCACCACCATCTACACCCACGTGGCGCGTGAGCGGCTCAAGGTGTTGCACGCCGCGCACCACCCGCGCGGTTGAGTCGGCAGGTCAGCTGGTGATGTTTTCGGCCCAGAACAGGGCTTGCAAATGGGCCATGTTGACCTGATCCCCGGTGAGCTGCAGCGCGTTGGCGTTGTCGGCAAATAGCTTGTCGTCGGCGTTCTCGCAGGCCAGGGTGAGTTGCAGAAACGGTGCCAGGATGCCCTTGTTGTGCAGCAAGGCGTCGGTGACGGACTGCGGCAGCGAGATGGCCTCCAGCGCGTCTTTCAAGGGCATGCCCAGCATGGTGTCGAGCAGCGAGAAGATGCCCACCACAAACGCGTTGTCGCATTCGTCGGTGGACAGCAACTCGGCCGCCAGCAGCTCCATGAGCCGCCCGCGCACCACGGCGGCATGGCCGACGGCGGGCGAGACACCGGCGGCACCCGAGGTGGTCATCAGCAGCGCCGCCCAGCGAAACAGCTTTTTCAAGCCCAGCAACATCACCGCGTGACGAAACGAGGTGACCTCGCAGCTCAGGCCAAACCCCGCCGAATTGATGAACCGCAACAGGTTGAACGACAGCGTCGGGTCGTGTTTGAAGACTTCTTCGATCTCGGTCGTGCTGGCCTGCTTGCGCACGAGGTTGATCAGTTGAATGACAGCCGCCTGGGCCGGGCGGATGGTCTGGCCCTTGACCAGCACCGGGCGCGCAAACCAGTAACCTTGAAACAGCTTGGCGCCGGCCTTCAGGGCTTCGTCGAACTGCTGCTGGGTCTCGATCTTTTCGACCACCAGTTGAATGGCAGGTTGTTTGGCCAGGTCTCTGGCGATGGTCACCAGCCGACTCATGGGCACCAGGGACACATCCACCTTGACAAACGAGGCCAGCACCAGCCAGTTGGCGTAGGCGGGTTCCATCACCGAGTGGTCAAAAGCCAGCCTGAAGCCGCGCTTGTGCAGGCCAATCATGGTCTGGATGAAGGTCTCGATGTCCTCAGGGTCGGACTGATCGGCCGGCATGGGCGGCACTTCCAGCACCACCCGGTCAGGCTCGATCAGTTCCAGATGGCCGCCCGACAGCGTCTGGTGGGTGCAGTTGATAAAGATGGATTTGCTGGTGTTGCGCATCTCGCTGTCGGCGTTGGACAGCAGGTTGAACAGCAGCGCGGCGTCGCTGGCCGCCGTGTAGTTCGGGTTGTCCAGCGAACGGTCAAACAGTTCGTAGCCGTAAACAACGCGCTTGGCATCCAGAATGGGTTGTCGGGCAATGGCCATGGTGGCGCTCGATGAGGGGGTGTTGAGATCAGGTCTGGCGAGGGGGTTTGACATAAAGCCTTCAAAAAATGGATGCGCTCAGGCCGCCTGAGGTGTACCACACAGCGCGGCCAGCTCGGTATCGCTGAAACCGGCGGCGCGACGGGCGCTCAGGTTGAAGGGGCCTTTGGGCACCGGCGCGGCGTGTTGGTGCGCCAGTTCAGCGTAGGTGGACACCGGATCCAGGCCACGCTGTTGGCACAGGCTGGCATACCAGCGGTTGCCGGTGGCGACATGGCCAATCTCGTCGCGCAGGATGATGTCGAGGATGGCTGCGCCGGATTTGTCGCCAATGGATACCAGCTTGGTGCGGATGGCCGGGGTGGCGTCCAGCCCGCGTGCCTCCAGCGTGCGCGGCACCAGCGCCAGGCGGGCCAGCAGGTCGTGCCGGGTACGCTCGGCCATCTCCCACAGCCCGTCGTGGGCCGGAAAGTCGCCATAGGCAAAGCCGAGGGACTGCAGATGCGCCTGCAGCAGCTCGAAATGCAGCGCTTCCTCCACCGCCACTTGCCACCAGTCGCGGTAAAACGCCTGCGGCATATCGGCAAAGCGCCAGACGATGTCCAGCGCCAGGTTGATGGCGTTGGCCTCGATGTGGGTCAACGCATGGATCAGGCTGGCGTGGCCCTCAGCGGTACCGACCGCGCGGTGTTTCAAGGCGCCGGGCTGCACTAGTTGGGGTAGCTCTGGCCGGCCCGGCACACCCTCTGGCTGGGTCAGGCAGGCTGGCGCATCCACCGCACATCGGGCGGCATCCAGCGCCCTGACGGCGCTGGCTTTGTGGTGCGTGTCGGGCAGCAAAAGCAGGCGCAAGGCCTCCTGGCGCAGCGACTTGGCTGCTGGGCTGCCAACGGACCGCGTCGCATCAGCCAAGGCCGGCATGGGTGTTTCAGGGGGGGGCAAGGTCATGGTGGGCGGCTCAATCCTACAATTCTAGGTAACTTGGCAACGAAAGAACCTCATGGCGATATACGAAGTGGATGGCCTGTTCCCCACGGTGGCTGACTCAGCCTGGGTGGCCGACAGCGCGCAGTTGATGGGTGATGTGGTGCTGGGCGAGCAGGCCAGTCTGTGGTTTGGCGTGGTGGCGCGGGGCGACACGGCCCCCATTCGCATCGGTGCGCGCACCAACATCCAGGACTTGAGTGTGCTGCACGCCGATGTGGGCCTGCCCCTGACCATTGGCACCGGTGTCACCGTGGGTCACAAAGCCATGTTGCACGGCTGCACGGTGGGTGATGACAGCCTGATCGGCATTGGTGCGGTGGTGCTCAACGGCGCCAAGATTGGCAAAGGCTGCCTGGTGGGCGCCGGTGCGCTGGTGACCGAGGGCAAAGAATTCCCCGATGGGTCGATGATCATTGGCAGCCCGGCCAAGGTGGTGCGCAGCCTTACGCCCGAACAATTACAAGGCCTGCGCCAAAGCGCCGATCACTATGTGGCCAACGCGCAGCGCTTCAAAGCCACGCTGCACAAAATTGCCTGAACAACGGAGAACCCGACTTGTCTGAAATCCACAAATTTTTATTCGAAGGCCTGCCGGTGCGCGGTGTGCTGGTGCGCCTGACCGATGCCTGGCGCGAAATTCTCAGCCGCCGTGCCAACAACACCACCCACGGAGCCTACCCGGTGCCGTTGCAGAACCTGTTGGGTGAAATGACCGCCGCGGCGGTGCTGATGCAGTCCAACATCAAGTTTGACGGGGCGTTGGTGCTGCAGATTTTTGGTGATGGCCCGGTCAAACTGGCGGTGGTGGAGGTGCAGCCTGACTTTGGCCTGCGCGCCACCGCCACCCTGAATGGCACGCTCGATGAGGCCGCCAGCCTGAGCCAGATGGTGAATGTGGACAACGTGGGCCGTTGCGCCATCACCCTGGACCCGCAAAACCGCCAACCCGGCCAGCAGCCCTACCAGGGCGTGGTGCCGCTGTTTGGCGACAACCACGAGAAGCTGGAAAAGTTCAGCGACGTGCTGCAGCACTACATGCTGCAAAGTGAGCAGCTCGATACCACGCTGGTGCTGGCCGCCGACGACCAGGTGGCCGCCGGTTTGCTGATCCAGCGCTTGCCGATGCAAGGCGTTGGCAATCTGGCGGGCAGCGCGCCCCGGGCCCATGAAGATGACATCGGGCTCAACGAAGACTACAAACGCATCGCCCTGCTGGCCGCCACCCTCAAGCGCGAGGAACTGCTGACGCTGGATGCCAGCACCATCCTGCATCGCTTGTTCTGGGACGAAAGCGTGGTGCGGTTCGATCCTCTGCAAGGTGAGCAGGGCCCGCACTTTGCATGCACCTGCAGCCGCGAACGTGTCAGCCGCATGCTGCTGAGCCTGGGCGCGCAAGAAGCTGAAAGCATCTTGCAGGAACGCCCGGACATTGAGGTAGGTTGTGATTTTTGTGGCCAGCAATACCGCTTTGACGCGGTGGACGCGGCGCTGATCTTTCGCCAGCCCGACCAGTTGCCGCCCGCCACCGGGGCCGTGCACTGACGGCTAAAGCAGCCGGTCGTCCCGGTTCAGGGCGTCGTCCAGACGGGCCAGCAGGGCGCCCAATTTTTCAGACGACTCGTGTGGCGCGCTGGGTGCAGGCGCCGGTGCAGCGCTGGCCGGTGCGGGGCGTGCGCCCTGATCGGCCAGGTCAAACGCCAGGTTCAGCGCCGCCAGCACCGCGATGCGGTCACGGGCGCGCACCTTGCCGCCGTCACGAATTTTGCACATGGCGGTGTCGACCCGCTCCACCGCGTCCAGCAGCCGCGCGTCACCACCGTCCGGGCAGCCCAGCAGGTAGCTCTGGCCCATGATCTGCACTTCAAGCTGCTTCATGCCTCACCCCTTGATGCCGCCGTCTTGAAAGCCGGTTTGACCGTGCTGGTGCCGGGCTCGCCGGGCAGGCGCTCCAGCAGCGCATCAACACGCGCGCGCGCCGCGCCCAGGCGCGACTTGAGCGAATCGCGCTCCTGCGTGAGGGTGTCAATTTGCTGGTTGAGCAGGGTGTTGGTGCGCATGAGTTCTTCATAACGCACCAGGAGACGTTCAACACGTTCGGTGATTTGGTCGATTTGGGACGGGTCCGGCATAGTCGGGCATTGTAGGGTTTGGCGGCCTTGAACTGCTTGGATGTCAACCGGCGAGGTCGCAGGTGGCTGGCAGTGTGGCGCTGGCGCTGCAATCCCGCGCCGCCGCTGCGTGGTGCTGCAGCTGTGCGATCAGCGGCTGTGCGTTGTCATGCTGGCCCCAGGTGTCAAAGTAGAGCAAGTCCTGGATCGGCAGGCGCGGCAACCAGCCGGCGGTTTCCAGCTCCGGCTTGTCCTTGAAGTGGCTCACATAGCCCACGCACAGGTAGGCGATCGGCGTGATGTGCGCCGGGATGCCCAATGCGTCTTGCAGCGCGGCCTCGTGGAAGATGCTGACCCAACCCACGCCCAGCCCCTCAGTGCGCGCTGCCAGCCACAGGTTTTGCACCGCACACACGCTGCTGTAGAGGTCCATGGTGGGCATGTGGGTGCGCCCGATCACCACCGGGCCGCTGCGGGTGCGGTCGCAGGTGATGCAGATGCCGATGGGCGACTCCACAATGCCTTCGAGTTTGAGCGTCTGGTAGGTGGCACGTTGATCGCCCTCAAACATCTGTGCCGCCTGCGCATGGGCCACCGCAAAGGCATCGCGCACCCGCTGTTTGACCGCGTCAGACTTGACCACCAGAAAATTCCACGGTTGCATGAAACCCACCGACGGTGCGTGGTGCGCTGCGGTGAGCACCCGGCTCAGCACCTCGTCGGGCACCGGCTTGGGTAAAAACTGGCCGCGTACATCGCGGCGTGAAAAGATGGCTTGGTAGACCGCGTCGCGTGCCTCGTCGGTGAAGGCGTGTGGATCCCGGGCGGCTGGCGTCGGTGTTGATTTCATGACATTCCCCTGTCAAATGGAAACAAAGTGAACTGCCTGGCCGTGCAGTTGGTGATGTTTCAGGCCGGTCTTCTGACTTGGATTCACTTGAACCAGGCACCTTCCCAGCTTGCGCCAGTGGCATAAAACGTGGTTCATCTTCCTTACAGCGTTGGGCACGTGGCGGACTTGCACCGCCTTCCCGATTCTCCCGAAACCTGGCGGCTGCGGGCACCTGAAGGCGGCGATGATAGCCGGGCGGCACGTTAGAATCCGCCGCGTTGGTGCTCGCAGTGTGGTTCACACACGGCAGTTCAACGGGAAGCAGGAGGGTGCGGCCAACCGCCCAACCTAACCTGCGCTGCCCCCGCAACGGTAAGTGGACGAACCCCGACGGGTCCCGCTGTCATTGAGGCCACTGGATGTTTTGACACGCATCTGGGAAGGCGATGACGGTTGATTCCACCAGCCCGGATACCGGCCAACACGGTGGCTGTGCGCTTGAGAAAGCGTGCAACCGTGACGCTCAGGCACTGTCGGGGACGACGGTGAGGGCACTTAATTGGTTCTTTTCAACAATGACTTCTTTTGTTTTTTCTGTGTGCCACCGCGCACCCGTGCGCCTGTGTGCGTCCGCTTTGGCTGTTTTGGCAGCTTTCCCCGCGATGGCGCAAGACCAGTCGGCAGGGACGCTGGGGGAGGTGGTGGTGACGGCGACGCGGGTAGCGATTCCTGTGACTGACGTGATTGCGGATGTGTCGGTGATTGATCGCACGGTGCTGGATCAGGCTGGGCAAGGCAGTTTGAAAGATGTATTGGCATTTCAACCGGGCGTACAGCTCTCGAGCAATGGCGGTTACCGGTCTTCGACTGGAATATTTTTGCGAGGTGCTACATCCTCCCAGGCCATTGTGCTGATTGACGGGGTGCGCGTTGGCTCGGCCACCTTGGGTACAGCTTCTTTTGAGAACATGCCGCTGGACCGCATCGAGCGTATTGAGATTTTGCGGGGCGCAGCTTCGGCCTTGTATGGCCCGGACGCTGTGGGTGGTGTCATTCAGATTTTTACCCGTGAGCCAGAAGATGGTTTGCACTTGGCGGCTAATGTGGGTGCGGGCTCGGACGGCCAGCGTCAGGCAGGGGCGTCGATTCGTGGGCGCTCGGGGGCGATTGGCTACAGCCTGGGTGTTTCCAGGGAAAAAGCGTCGGGTATCAGCGTGACCTATAACCCGGTGGCGAACAGTTTCAACCCGGATGCAGACAGTTTTGAGGTCGCCAGTGTGGATGCCAAATTGACCGCCCAGTTGTCTAAACAGCATGCGCTCACCTTGGGCTTGATGCGAAGCGAGATGGACTATCAATTTGATGGTACGGCATACCCCAATCCATTAAGCTTGACGAAGTTGACAACCGATGCTTGGGCACGGCCCGTATTGAACGCGGTCAGTCTGAAGTGGGATGCACAGTGGTCAATCAACTGGAAATCAAGCCTCACGCTGGCTGAAAACGACGATAAATCAGTGAGCGACTATTACCGCTACGGCGATGGTGCGCTGAACGGCAGCAGCAAATTCAATACACACCGCACGCAGGCCACCTGGCAGAACGACATCAGTTTGGGCACCGACGTATTGACGGTTTTGCTCGAAACCCGATCGGAAGAGGTTGACAGTTCTACCAACTACACAGTCAAAAAGCGTGACATCAATAGTGCCATGGTGTCTTATGCGCTGAACAAACCCAACTGGAACGCTCTGGCCGTTGTGCGGCACGACGACAATTCACAGTTTGGCGGCTTCGACAACTGGGCGCTTTCGGGTGGATACAAGTTAACCACGAACTGGCGGGCTGTGGCGAGTGTGGGCACCAGTTTTCAGGCGCCCACTTTGAACCAGTTGTATTACCCCTATTACGGTGTAGCGACGCACGTTCCGCAAAAAAACTTTTCTCGGGAATTTGGCTTCAAGTATCAGCAAGAGTCGATTTCTGCGAGCGCGGTGGTTTACCAAAACGACATAGATTGGTTTATTGATACAGCAACGAACACTCAAAACAAGAAGGCAGTTCTACGCGGGTTTACCTTGAGTATTCAAGATCGCCGGGGCGACACCAGCTACAGCGCTAGTTACGACTACGCGGACCCCAGTACCTTAGACGACGATTTGCGCCTTGTCCGCGTTGCGCAAAACGTACTCAATTTGAATGTCACACAACGTTTTGGGCAAGTCAATTTGTTTGGCGAACTCAAACTCTCAAGTGACCGTGAAGACAACGCCCTTGTTTACGGAGCCCCCCGCGATGTGCTGGCCGGTTACGGCCTGCTCAATGTCGGTGCAGACTGGAGAATCAACAAGGATGTGAGTCTGCTGGCACGCATCAACAACCTGACCGACACCACCTATGTGCTGTCGAACGGCTATTCCATGCCGGGGCGCAACGTGTTTGTGTCCCTGTCCTGGGCGATGTAAGCCTATCTTGATCGCGTTGAAATCATGACCACCTGCCCCGCCATCCTCGTCGCCGCCCCCGCTTCCGGCCAGGGCAAAACCACCGTGGTGTCTGCTTTGGCGCGCTTGCATTCGCGCCAAGGCAGAAAAGTGCGGGTGTTCAAGTGCGGGCCGGATTTTCTGGACCCGTACTGGCACGCGTTGGCCAGCGGGGCGCCGGTGTACCAGTTGGACCTGTGGATCAACGGCGAGGCGGATTGCCGCGCGCGGCTGGCCGCTGCCGCCGCTGAGGCGGATTTGATCATCGTCGAAGGGGTGATGGGGCTGTTTGACGGCGACCCCAGCGCGGCGGATCTGGCGCAGCGTTTTGGCCTGCCGGTGCTGGCGGTGATTGACGCGGGCTCGATGGCGGGCACCTTTGGCGCGCTGGCCTTTGGTCTGCAAAACTACCGCCCCAATCTGCCCTGGGCCGGGGTGCTGGCCAACCGCGTGGCCAGTGAGCGCCATGCGCTGATGTTGCAGAGCAGCGTGCGGGATCCCGAGCAGTGGCTGGGCGCGGTGATGCGCAACGCCGCTTTGTCGCTGCCCGAGCGTCACTTGGGCCTGACGGTGGCCAGTGAGGTGGGGGACGCACTGGCGCGGCTGGATGCAGCGGCAGATGCCTTGGAGGCCACACCACTGGGACGGATGACGCTCTCGGATTTGCAGCGTTGGGTGGTGAATTTTGTTGCGCCCTCTGTTGGTCCGGAAGGCTGGATGGCAGCGTGGTCTGCTTCGTGTCCCCCGCCCGCGTTGCGGGCTCCTCCTTTACCTACGCAGAACACGCTGCCACCCAACCTTCCTACGCTGTGCGGGAAAACCATTGCTGTCGCCCGCGACGCAGCCTTTTGCTTTATCTATGCGGCCAATCTGGATTGCCTGCGCGATCTGGGGGTTGAACTGGTGTTTTTCTCGCCGTTGGCTGACGTTGCCGTGCCTGCGTGTGACGCCTTGTGGCTTCCCGGTGGTTATCCGGAGTTGCACGCGCAGACGATTGCCGCCAACACCGCGCTGCGCGAAAGCCTGGTTGCGTTTATTGCCGCGGGCAAGCCGGTGTGGGCCGAATGCGGTGGCATGATGGCGCTGTTTGACACGCTGGTTACCTCTGACGGTGAACGCTTCAATCAGTGGGGCCTGTTGCCTGGCACCGTCACCATGCACAAGCGCCTGGCGGCACTCGGTCCGCAGCAGTTGCCACTGACCAGCGGCACGCTGCGCGGCCACACCTTTCATTACTCGACCACCGAGACGGCGATGCAGCCGGTGGCCCGAACCGCCCGGCCGGACAGCGACCCGTTGCCCGACGCGGGCGAGGCGCTGTGGCAACGGGGCAGCGTGCGGGCCAGTTATTTCCACGCCTGGTTTGCGTCCTGCCCTGACGCGACGGCGGAATTGTTTTCGCCACCCAGCCCGGTGGCGGCATCCGGAAAGGCCTTATGACCCAAGTCGACGCGTCGGCTGCTGGCGGCACGTTGATGCCTGATGCTGTAAAGATGCCTGCCTGTGACGTGAACAGCGCGCTGGCATCCCTCCCGGTCTGGTCGCTGCCACCCACCGGCCCGCAGCGCATCGTCTGCCTGACCGAAGAAACCACCGAGTGGCTGTATCTGCTGGGGCAGGAGCACCGCATTGTGGGTATTTCCGGCTACACCGTGCGGCCCGCGCGGGCGCGGCATGAAAAGCCCCGGGTGAGTGCCTTTACCAGCGCCAAGCTCGACAAAATTCTGGCCCTGCAGCCCGACTGTGTGCTGGGTTTTTCCGACATGCAGGCCGACATCGCCAGCAGCCTGATCCGTGCCGGCGTGCCGGTGACGGTGTTCAACCAGCGCAGTGTGGCCCAGATTTTTGACATGTTGTTTCAGGTGGCGGCGCTGGTCGGGCAGGGTGACCAGGGTCGGGTCCTGATACAAAAAATGCAGCAGAATATGCAGGCGATACAAGGGCTGGTAGCTGATTTGCCCCGCCGACCCAAAGTGTATTTTGAAGAGTGGGACGAGCCACCCATCAGCGCCATCCAGTGGGTGTCGGAGCTGATGGGCATCGCTGGGGGCGACGATATTTTTCCGGAGCTGGCGCGGCAAGCCATGGGCAAACACCGCATCATTGCCGATGCTGCCGAGATCGTGCGACGCAATCCGGACATCATCATCGGCTCCTGGTGTGGCAAGAAGTTTCGCCCCGAGAACGTGGCGGCACGTGTGGGCTGGGGCGAGGTGGCGGCGGTGAAAACCGGGCAATTGTTTGAGATCAAGTCCTGCGACATCCTGCAACCCGGTCCGGCCGCTCTGACCGACGGGCTGGCGCAACTGCACCGCATCATCATGGATTGGAGTCGTGTTCATGGCTAATGTGACAGAAGATGGCGGTCATCCCGGGCGCCGCGCAGGCCATCTTGCGCCTGATCCCCAAGGGCTTGTCGTGAAGGGCATGGCCACCGTACCGGCGCGCAGTGAACTCATTCTGGGCGGCCAGAAAAGCGGCAAAAGCCGTCGCGCCGAGCTGTTGGCGCGCGACTGGCTGGCGCAGTCGGCCAAGCACCGTGCCGTGATGATCGCCACCGCGCAGGCGTGGGATGCCGAGATGGTGCAGCGCATCGCCCGCCACCAGGCCGACCGCGCGCAGCGCGTGCCGGGCATGCGCACGGTGGAAGAAGCTTTGCGGCTGGCTGAGGCCATCCAAACCCACAGCCAGCCGGACACCTTGATCGTGGTCGACTGCCTGACGCTGTGGCTCACCAACGCGCTGATGCCTGCTGAGGCACCGTTGGCCACCGATTCCATGCCTGATAGCGCCGCGCCGGGCAAGGCCCCGGAGTTTGCAAACCATCAGGCGCTGGCACAGACGCATCAAGGGCGAATAACCCAGCTTTTGGAAGCCATTCGCCAAGCCCCCGGCCCGCTGGTGCTGGTCGGCAACGAGATTGGTCTGGGTGTGATTCCGATGGGCCGCGAGGTGCGCGCGTTTGTGGATGCGCTGGGCTTGCTGAACCAAAACGTGGCCGGTGTCTGCCAGCGGGTGACCCTGATGGCCGCCGGGCTGCCGCTGACTTTGAAAGAGACACCGTGAAAAAACTGTTTTGCGCCGTGTTGCTGGGCATGGCCGCCAGCGCCCAGGCCTACGAGGTGACTGATGACCGCGGCGTCACGGTCAGTTTTAACCAGCCGCCGCAGCGCGTGATCAGCCTGCTGCCGTCCCTGGCCGAAACCGTGTGTGAACTGGGTGCCTGCAACCGGCTGGTGGGGGTGGACCGTTATTCCAACTACCCGGCCAGTCTGCAAAAACTGCCGCAAATGGGCGGCGGGCTAGACCCCAACATCGAGGCCATCGTCGCCCTGCGGCCCGATGTGGTGCTGATGGCCGTGTCCTCGCGCGCCAGTGACCGGCTGCGCTCGCTCGGTCTGAAGGTGGTGTCTTTGGAGCCCAAAACCCATGCCGATGTGCAGCGCGTGATGCTCAAAATTGGCGAGGTGCTGGCCGTGCCCGATTCCGCCAAGATTTGGCGCGCCATTGACGCGGGTGTGTCGGCAGCAGCCCAGTCCATCCCGCCGGGCCTCAACGCCACGCGGGTCTACTTTGAGGTGAATCAGGGGCCTTACGCGGCGGGTGAGTCGTCGTTTATTGGTGAAACCCTGACGCGGCTGGGTGTCAAAAATATCGTGCCAGCCAAGCTCGGGCCGTTTCCCAAACTCAATCCCGAATTCATCGTGCGCGCCAACCCGGACCTGATCATGGTGGGTGAGCGCAACGCGGGTGGCTTGGGTCAGCGCCCGGGCTGGCAAAGCATCCGCGCGGTGCGCGAAAACCGCGTCTGCATCTTCGCCACCGAAGACGCCAACACGCTGGTGCGCCCGGGCCCGCGCATGGCCGAGGGTGCGCGGCTGATGGCGCAGTGCCTGACAGACAAGGCGCCTAAAGCGCTGGCCGGGGCCAAACCTTGACACGGCACCGCATGCCGTTTCTGGTGTGGTCGCTGGTTCTGCTGAGTCTGGCACTCACCGCTTTGGGTGTGTGTGTGGGCAGCACCGGTTTTGAGAACCTGATTGGCCCGCTGCTGCACCCTGAGCTTGACCCGGCCGCCACCGCCATGGCGCAGCAAATTGTGGGCGAGATCCGCCTGCCACGCACCCTGGGCGCCTGGACGGCGGGCGCCTTGCTGGGCCTGGCGGGTGCCGTGGCGCAGGGCTTGTTTCGCAATCCGCTGGCCGATCCGTACCTGCTGGGCAGCGCGTCCGGCGCCTCGCTGGGGGTGGCGCTGGTGCTGGCGGTGCTGGGTGGCGGCGCGGGCATGCTGGGCGGCAACATGATGAATGGCGGCGTACCCCTGAGCGTGTTCTCAGGCAGCGTGCTGGTGCGCCTGGGGCTCACGGGGGCGGCGTTTGTCGGCGCGGTGCTCGCGGTGCTGTTGACGCTGGCGCTCTCCAAAGGGGTGCATCACACGCTGCGGCTGTTGCTGGCGGGTGTGGTGGTGGGCGTGGTGCTGGGTGCGGCCACGCAACTGGTGCTGCTGTTTTCGCCGGACTCGTTACAGGCCATGCAGGCCTTCATGCTGGGCTCCACCGCGTTTGTCGGCTGGACCGCTTGTGCGCTGATGGCCGGTGTGTGGGTGTTGTGTGTGTCAGCCGGTGGTTTGCTGGGCCGCGTGCTCGATGGCCTGAGCCTGGGCGAAGCCACCGCGCACAGCCTGGGCTTGCCGCTGGGTAGCTTGCGCATCGCGCTGGTGGGTGTGTTGGCGCTGGCCACCGGCACGGCCGTGGCGCAAACCGGGCTGATCGCTTTTGTGGGCCTGGCGGCGCCGCACCTGGTGCGCTCGGTCATCAAAACCACCCATGGCCGCCTGATGCTGCTGGCCAGCCTGATGGGCGGCGCCTTGCTGATGGCCGCCGACACGCTGGCGCGCTGGTTGATTGCGCCGCAGGAGTTGCCGGTGGGTGTGCTCACCGCGGTGCTAGGTGGCGGCTACCTGCTGTGGCTGATGCGGCGCAACAGCCGTGGTTTTGCCGGAGGTGGTCAGTGACACCTGCTGCACCTTCCATCGCGCTCCAGGCAAGCGGCATCAAGGCCAGCATCGGACATACCGAGATCCTGCATGACATCACCTTGGGCTTGCCGCAGGGTCGCTGGACCAGCATCGTTGGCCCCAACGGCGCTGGCAAATCCACGTTGCTGAAAGTGCTGGCGGGCCTGCTGCCACACGCCGGCACAGTGACTTTGCTGGGCCACGACCTGCACAGTTTGCCGCACCGCACCCGCGCCCGGCAGCTCGCCTGGCTGGGGCAAAACGAATCCTCGGGGGATGACTTGACGGTGTGGGACGTGGCCCTGCTGGGCCGCCTGCCGCACCAGGCCTGGCTGGCGCCGCCCAGCCCGAAAGACTTTGCAGCGGCAGAAATTGCCCTCAAAGCCACCCAAGCCTGGGACTGGCGGCAGCGCAGCCTGGGCCAGCTCTCAGGCGGCGAACGCCAGCGGGTATTGCTGGCCCGCGCCCTGGCGGTGCAGGCGCAGGTGCTGCTGATGGACGAGCCGCTGGCCAACCTGGACCCGCCGCACCAGGCCGACTGGTTGGGCGTGGTGCGCTGCCTGCTGGAAACGGGCGTCACGGTCGTCAGCGTGTTGCATGAAATCAGCATGGCGCTGCACGCCGATGAGATGGTCATCATGGCCGCCGGGCGCGTCACCCACCAGGGCGCGTGCGCCAACCCCGACACCCACCGCGCGCTGGAAGCCGTGTTTGACCACCGCCTCAGCATTCACCCGCTGGCCAACCAGTGGGTGGCACTGCCCAATTAATGGGGATCTGACCCCAATTGGGAACTCAATTTCACCTGATCCACATCGAGTCACATGCAAACCGAAACCCCTCCCTCTGAAAAACCCTACGACAAACCGGAGGGCGAACGCCGCGGCCTGGTCATCGCCAACACCGGCGACGGCAAAGGCAAAAGCACCGCCGCCTTTGGCCTGGCCCTGCGCGCGCATGGGCGCGGCAAGGTGGTCAAAATTTTCCAGTTCATGAAAGTGCCCACGGCGCGTTTTGGGGAACACCGCATGTTTGAGCAGTTCGGTATTCCGATTGAAGGCCTGGGCGACGGCTTCAGCTGGAAAAGCCAGGACCTGGAACATTCCGCCCAATTGGCGCGTGACGGCTGGCTCAAGGCCAAAGCCGCCATCCTCAGCGGTGACTATTTCATGGTGACGCTGGACGAAATCACCTACCCGCTGATCTACGGCTGGTTGCCGCTGGACGATGTTTTGGAAACGCTCAAAACCCGCCCCAGCCATGTCCATGTGGTGCTGACCGGGCGCCGCTGCCCGCCCGAGATCATCGCGCTGGCCGACACCGTGACCGAGATGACGCTGATCAAACACGCCTTCAAAGCGGGGGTGCCAGCGCAGCGGGGGATTGAGGATTGATGGGTCGGGTCGGGTGTTGAACTGGAATGGCTGTCGGTGTCATCGCGGTGACGCCGGCGCAATTTCTGCAAATTTTGACGGAGAAACGCACATGACTGCCATCACGATACGTTTGCCCAACTCGGTGCACGAGAGCATCAAGCAACTCGCGCGCAAGGACGGCATCTCCGTCAACCAGTTCATTGCCAGCGCCGCGTCAGAGAAGATGGCGTCATTTCAGACGCTGGACTTTCAGCGCCGCGAAGCCGCCTTGGGCAAGCGGGAAGATTTTGAAAAGTTTCTGGCCTTGGTGCCGGATGGCCCCGCACAGGCCGGGGATGAGTTGAGTTGACCTGACCTGACCGTTGATCGGAATTTTGGCGTGAACCTCGACCACCCCACCCTGAACCCCCTGCGCCACCAGCACCCGGCGTGGCTGGCGGCGCCAGGCGCTCTCAGAAGTGACGGCGCGCACCCCACACCACGGCTTTATTTAACTATTTTTGGAAACCACCACCATGTCTCATCGTCCCGATGCGCTTGCCCACGAGCACCCACTGCAATTTCACGCCTGCCTGGATGAGCATCCTGCGCGGCCCGCCTCGGGTCAACCCGTGTGGTCGGTGGACGAGGTGCTGGCTTTGCTGGCGTTGCCTTTTCCGGACCTGATCTACCAGGCGCAGACGGTTCACCGCGCCCACTTTGACCCGCATCTGGTTGAACTGGCAACGCTGCTGTCGGTGAAAACCGGCGGTTGCCCCGAAGATTGCAGCTATTGCCCGCAATCGGTGCATGCCGACGCTGGCGTGCCAGCCAGCAAGCTCATGGCGGTGGATGCGGTGCGGACGGCAGCGCTTGCGGCCAAGGCCGCCGGGGCGACCCGTTTTTGCATGGGTGCAGCCTGGCGAGCGCCCAAAGACCGCGATATCGAGGTGGTCGCCGAGATGGTCAGGGAGGTCAAGGCCGCCGGGCTGCAAGCCTGCGCCACCCTGGGCATGTTGGCAGAGGGCCAGGTCGACGTTCTGCGCGATGCCGGGCTGGACTATTACAACCACAACCTCGACAGCGCGCCTGATCTGTATGGCGACATCATCACCACCCGTGATTACCAGGACCGGCTGGACACGCTGGCGCGGGTGCGCCGGGCCGGGGTGTCGGTGTGCTGCGGGGGCATCGTCGGTTTGGGTGAAACGCGCCTGCAGCGCGCCGGACTGATTGCCGAGCTGGCCAACCTGAACCCGTACCCCGAGTCGGTGCCCATCAACCATCTGGTCAAAGTGGCCGGCACGCCGCTGGCCCATCAGCCCGACCTGGACCCGCTGGAGTTTGTGCGCGTGATTGCTGTGGCCCGCATCACCATGCCCATGGCGCGTGTCCGCCTGTCGGCAGGCCGCCATGACATGAGTGACGCGGTGCAGGCGCTGTGCTTTGTGGCCGGCGCGAATTCCATTTTTTATGGCGAGAAACTGCTGACCACAGACAACCCCGAGGGCAGTGACGATCTGGCGCTGCTGACCAAATTGGGCCTGCAGCCGGGCGAGCCGGTGGCGCGTGCGCCGTCTGCGGCCTGAGCCGGTGCCGCAAGCCAGGGGTGATGCGTGAGCAGGTCATTTTTCTCAACCACCGTGGAGGCCACGGCCACGTTGCCGGGGTGGCCTGCGCAACAGGGTGAAGGGGCAGGGGCATGAGCCTGTCGGTTGCCATGGCAGCCCTGCTGCTGGCCCTGCTCATCGACCGCCTCTGGGGCGAGCCGCCGGTGCGGCTGCACCCGGTGGTGTGGATGGGCAACTACCTGGGCTGGGCGGGCCAGCGGCTGCAGCGTGGGGTACGGGCTGCGACCTCTGCGCCACGGTGGCAGCCGTCTGCCGGGCCGCTGGCCGACGCGGTAGGGGCGGCAGATTACAGATCGTTTGCGTTCGGCGTTCTCTACTGGGTTGGGGGGGTTACGCTGTTTACCGTTGTCGCCTGGTGGTTGGAGCAAGGTCTTGGGTTGGCGGGGCAGTGGGCGGCGGCGGGTGTGATGGGTGGGCCAGGCATCGCTGGTGGCGAGGCTGCTGACGGGTTGGCCACCGGCCTGACGGCCGTGCTGCTGGCCTTGCTGCTCAAACCCATGTTGGCCTGGGCCATGCTCCAGTCTGAAGTGCAGGCGGTCGAAGCGGCCTTGCAGCAGTCGCTGTCCGCGGGCCGCGAACGGCTGGGCTGGCTGGTGAGCCGCGACACCGCCACCTTGAGCGAAGCCCAGGTGCGTGAAAGCGCCATCGAATCGCTGGCAGAAAACCTCAACGACTCGGTGGTGGCGCCCATTTTCTGGTTCGTACTGCTGGGCCTGCCCGGCGCGGTGGCTTACCGCTTTGCCAACACGGCTGACGCCATGTGGGGCTACAAAGGTGTCTACAAAGGCCAGAACTGGGAGTGGGCCGGCAAGTGGGCGGCGCGGGTGGACGACGTGCTGAACTGGCTGCCCGCGCGCCTGACCGGGCTGCTGCTGGTGTTGATCGGCGGGATCAAGATGGCTGACTTGCGTCGCGAGGCCATCAAAACCCCGTCGCCCAACAGCGGCTGGCCGATGGCGGCGATGGCGCTGGCACTGGGCATCCGGCTCGGCAAACCGGGCGTGTATGTGCTCAACCCGGCTGGTGGCGAGCCGCTGGCGGCGCGCACGCAGCAGGCGATTGTTTGTGCATCCAGAGCGCTTCTGGCCCTGGTACCCCTGGCGCTTGTTGGGCTGGTTTTGAAAGCGTGGTTGACGCCGTGAACACCTCACCCCCGATACTTGCCACGCTTGCTGGCGCCTGGGTCCATGGCGGTGTGGACGCCTTGGGCGCGCCGCGCTTTGACTTTTCGACCAACAGCAACGCCTGTGGTCCCTGCCCGCAGGCCTTGGCGGCCGTACAGGCAGCAGATGCCACGCGTTACCCCGACCCGGCTTACACGACCCTGCGCCAGAAGCTGGCGGCCTTTCACGGCGTGGCCCCCGAGCGTCTGCTGGTGGCTGGCAGCGCCAGTGAATTCATCTTCCGGTTCACCGCGTGGGCGCATCAACAAGGCGTGCGCGCGGTGCATTTGCCCGACCACCATTACGGTGATTACGCGCGCGCCGCGCAGGCCTGGGCTTTGCAGCGCAGCGACGACCCGGCCGACGCCTTGTGCTGGGCGTGTGAGCCGTCCAGCCCGCTGGGCCAGGCCCACGCTGGCTGGCAGCTGGCAGCGGCCCGGTTCACCGTGCTGGACCGCGCCTACGCCCCGCTGCGTCTGAGCGGTGCCGCATCGCTGACCGCCGCACAACTTGACCGGGTATGGCAGCTGTTCACCCCCAACAAGGCGTTGGGTTTGACGGGTGTTCGTGCTGCGTATGTGATAGCGCCTGACCTTGGCTCAGCGCAGGATGGGGTTCAGGAACGGCCTGACTTGGAGCGTCTGAACCTGATGGCGCCGTCCTGGCCCGTGGGCGCACATGGCGTGGCGATGTTGCAAGCCTGGGTGTCGCCAACAGTGCAGGACTGGCTGGCCAACAGTCTGCAGACGCTGCGCTCCTGGAAGCTGCGCCAGACCGAGCTGCTGACCCAAGCTGGCTGGCAAGTCGCGCCCAGCGAAGCCAACTATTTTTGTGCCCGGCCGCCGCAACCCTTGAACCTGGCCACCTTGCGCCAGACCCACGGCATCAAACTGCGCGATGCCACCTCGTTCGGCCTGCCCGGCTGGTGGCGCCTCGGGGTGCTCGCGCCGCAGGCGCAGGATGCGCTGGCGGCGGCACTTCAAGACGCAGCCGTGCGTCACAACCTTTTGGAAACATCGACATGACCGCCACATGCATCATGGTGCTCGGCACCACCAGCGGCGCCGGCAAAAGCTGGCTCGCCACCGCGCTGTGTCGCCATTACGCACGCCAGGGCTTGAAAGTCGCAGCCTTTAAAGCGCAAAACATGAGCAACAACGCGCGGGTGGTTGCTTCAGAAAATGGCCAGGGCGAGATTGGCAGCGCGCAATACTTCCAGGCGCTGGCCGCTAAAGCCGTGCCCGATGTGCGCATGAACCCGTTGCTGCTCAAGCCCGAGGCCGACACCCACAGCCAGGTGGTGCTGATGGGGCAGGTCAGCGCTGAACTGACCGCCCTGCCGTGGCGCGGGCGCAGCCTCAGGGTCTGGCCGCAGATTGCCGCTGCGCTGGACGCCCTGCGTGCCGAGAACGATGTGGTGGTGATCGAGGGCGCGGGCTCGCCCGCCGAGATCAATTTGTCGAGCAGCGACATCGTCAACATGCGCGTGGCGCTGCACTGCCAGGCTGCCTGCCTGCTTGTCACCGACATCGACCGGGGCGGCGCGTTTGCGCACCTGTACGGCACTTGGGCGCTGCTGCCTGAGGAAGAGCGTGCGCTGATCAAAGGCTTTGTGCTGAACAAGTTTCGCGGTGACGCCAGCCTGCTGGCGCCCGCACCGCAGATGCTGCAAGACCTGACCGGCATCCCGACGGTGGCCACCTTGCCGATGTGGTGGCAGCATGGCCTGCCCGAGGAAGACGGTGTGTTTGATGACCGCTCGGTCGCTAAAGGTTCGGTGAACCTCACGGTTGCGGTGATCGCTTACCCGCGCATCAGCAACCTGGACGAGTTCCAGCCTTTGAAAAACATCCCCGGTTTACGTCTGAAGTGGGTGCGTTCACCGACCGAACTGGCGGGCTTGAGCACGTCTGACTGGATTGTGCTGCCAGGGTCCAAGAGCACCAGTGCTGACCTGGCCTGGTTACGTTCCCAAGGGCTGGACGCTGCCGTGGCCCAGCATGCCGCGCGGGGTGGGGCGGTGCTGGGTGTGTGTGGGGGGCTGCAAATGCTGGGTGAGGCGCTGATTGACACCCACGGTGTCGACGGCAATGCGCCCGGCCTGGGCCTGTTGCCGCTGGTGACGCAGTTCGACATGGCCAAGACGGTGCAGCACACTCACAGCACCTTTGCCACCCACATGCTGGGCCAGCAAATGGGCGCTGCGGCCAACCCCTGGGCTGCGTTGGCGGGTGTGTCGGTGTCCGGCTACGAAATCCACCACGGCCAGACCAGCCAGCACCCGGCGATGGCGCAGGCCGGTGACGTGGCGCATGCGGTGTTGCCCGATGGCTTGGGCTGGCAAAACGCGGCGGGTAATGTGTTGGGCATTTATTTGCACGGCTTGATGGAGCATCCGGCGGCGTTACAGGCGTTGTTTGGCGCGCGTCTGAGTGGCCCGGTGCCGACGCTGGAAACCGTGTTTGAGCGCATGGCCGACTTCATCGACACCCATTTTGAGCCGGGGGTGCTTGACAGCCTGGTGCGCTGAAATCAGGCCTGCGCGGGCTGCTATGATTCTGCGCTTCAGGTGCCCGCAGGCTATTGGCCTGCAGGAGAATCGGGAAGACGGTGTGAATCCGTCGCGTGCCCAACGCTGTAAGGCTGATGCCCTTCACAAATAGCCACTGGCTGCCAGGCCGGGAAGGTGTGACGGGGCAGATGACGCCAAGCCAGAAGACCGGCCTGATGTTGTTATGGGTGCTGCAAGGCCGGGCAGCGCCTCCACCATTCACGCACAGGGGACTGCTTTGAATACCACTCTTCCCGTCCTGACGGACATCTCTTCGCCTGCTCTGACCACCACACTGCAGGCCAAAATCAACAACAAAACCAAGCCACTGGGCTCTTTGGGCCGCATCGAAGACCTGGCGCTCAAGATCGGCCAGATCCTGGGCACGGACAACCCGGTGCTGGACCAGGCCCAGATGGTGGTGTTTGCCGCCGACCATGGTCTGGTGGCACGCGGTGTGTCGGCCTTCCCCAAAGAGGTGAGCTGGCAGATGGTCGAGAACTTCCTCGCTGGTGGCGCAGCCGTCAGTGTGTTCTCCAAACAAAACGGCATCGCGCTCAACGTGGTCGACTGCGGTGTGGACCACGACTTTCTGGCCGGTTTGCCATCCGGCGCACAACGCCCGGGCTTGATGGTGCGTAAGGTGACGGGTGCCGAAGGTGGCACTGCGGATGCCTCGGTGCAACCCGCCATGACCATCGCCCAGTGCAAAGAGGCGCTGCAAAACGGCATGGACATCGTCAAAAGCCTGCCCGGAAACGCGTTGTTGCTCGGTGAAATGGGCATTGGCAACACCTCGGCCGCGTCGCTGTTGCTGGCCCGCTTGACCGGGTTGGACATCGATGTCTGCACCGGCGCTGGCACCGGCCTGGACGCGCCAGCCGTGCAACGCAAGGCGGCGGTGCTGCGTGAGGTGTTGACCCGCCATGCGGGTGTGACCGAACCGCTGGAGGTGCTGGCCACTATTGGCGGGCTGGAGATTGCCACCATGGTGGGTGCGGTGATGCAGGCCGCGCATGAGCGCCGGGTGGTGGTGGTGGACGGATTCATTGCCACCAGTTCGATCCTGGTGGCCCATGCCTTGCAGCCGCTGGTGTTGCAGCGTTGTGTGTTTGCCCACCGCTCCGGTGAGCGCGGCCATGAGTTCATGCTGCAGCACTTGGGTGTACAAGCCTTGCTGGACTTGGGTCTGCGTCTGGGTGAAGGCTCGGGCGGTGCGCTGGCCTGGCCGCTGCTGCAGTCGGCTTGCACCATGTTGCGCGAGATGGCGAGTTTTGCGTCGGCCGGTGTGGCCGAGCAGGAGAACAAAGACAGCGTCAAGGTGTGATCATTGGGTTAGCGCTGTTGATTGACCTTGAACCAATGGCTGTTGGTCTTTGGTGAATGGCCATTGGCAGCGCAACGCCCACCACAAAACCAGGCGGGGATGGGCTCAAGGTTTGGGCCGATTTTAAAAAGCGAAGCGTCATGAGGCCCGGGCCTTGAGCCCGTCCCCGCCTGCGTGTGCTGACTGCGTTTGTCGATGGTTTTTTGAATTGGCAGATCCAGCCAGTCAAACGCCAGTGGCCTGAACCGGGCCGCGGGCAGGGCGGACGCCGAGGCCTCATGACGCTTCGCTTTTTGAAATCGGCCTCGACATCCGCCCTACCCGCGACCCTTGACGCTTCAGATCGGACACTGTTTCGTCCAAACGTCGCTGCGAAAGCCAAAGCCCTCACCCTGGCCCTCTCCCAGAGGGATAGGGGAAAAGCCAACGCTCATCAACCCTGCCCGACAATCGATCCCTTCAAGTCGCACCAGACATGTCCATGACCCAAGCCATTCGCCACTACCTCCTGTGCATCCAGTTCTTCACCCGCATCCCCATCACCGGGGCGCTGGCCGCTTGGGTGGGGTACAGCCCGGCCATGTTGCGCGCCAGTGCCGGGCACTTTCCGGGGGTTGGCGTGCTGGTTGGTGGGCTGGTGGCTGCGTTCACGGCGGCGCTGTTGATGCTGTTGCCCGCCACTGGCTCGGCACCGCTGGTGGCGGCGGCTTTGGGCACGGTGTTCTCGGTGCTGCTCACCGGTGCGTTTCATGAAGACGGCCTGGCCGACGTGGCGGACGGGCTGGGCGGCAGTTATGACCGCAACCGTTCGCTGGAGATCATGAAAGACTCGCGCGTCGGCGCATTTGGCGCCATTGCGGTGGTTCTGGCGCTGCTGACCAAGGTGGTGCTGCTCGGGCTGCTGGGTGATGTGAGTGCGCCGCTGCTGGTGCTGGCGCTGTTTGTGGCGCATGTGGTGTCGCGCACCTGGCCGCTGCTCACCATCCGGCTGCTCACCCACGTGGGCGATGCGGCGGGCTCCAAGTCCAAGCCGCTGGCGGACCAGATCAGCCTTGCCGCGCTCATGACTGGCTTCATGTGGTGTCTTGCGGCCATCGTGCTGACGGTCTATGCGCAGGCGGCGACGGACTTTGTCTCGCTGGACGTGTCTGGCGCAGATTTGCTGCAAGCGCTGGCCCATGCGCTGGTGGCCTCGTTGCTGGCGTGGGTGTGGATGACGCGCTGGTTGGCGCGCCGCCTGGGTGGCTTCACCGGTGACTGCCTGGGCGCCATACAACAGGTGTGTGAACTGGCGTTTTACCTTGGGTTGGCGCTCAGCCTGTGATGCCAGCGCCAGCCGTTTGCATTTTTTCCCATGCCGCCTGACCGTCAACCCCGCACCTTGCACCTGGTGCGCCACGCCCAGCCGCTGATTGCGCCAGGGGTGTGCTACGGCGCGCTGGATGTGTCCGCCTGCGCCAGCGCCACCCAACAAGCCGCCCAGGCCTTGGCGCCAAACCTGCCACGCGCTGCGGTGCTGCTGAGCTCCCCCCTACAACGCTGTGTGCAGCTTGCCAAAGCACTGCAAGCGCTGCGGCCTGATGTGACCTGTCACACCGATGCGCGCCTGGTCGAGATGAACTTCGGCCGCTTTGAGGGCCTGCGTTGGGACAGCATCCCGCGCCAGGCGCTGGACGACTGGACGGCAGACTTCTGGCAACACCGCTTTGGCGGCGCCGAGAGTGTGGCGCAGGTGATGGCTCGTGTTGCACAAGTCTGGGACGAAGCCCTGGCCAGCGCGCAACCGCAGGTCTGGGTCACCCACGCCGGGGTGATTCGCACCGCCACGCTGCTGGCGCGCGGCGTGCGCCGTATTGACCAGGCCACCGACTGGCCGCAGGCGGCGCCCGCCTTTGGCCAGTCGCTGGTGTTGGCGGGTGCGACGCGTTGACCGGTTGGCGTCAGCGGCTGCATGTCCTGGCGCAGAGGCGCCATCAGGCACCGACCGGGTCGCTACCTGGCGGTGGTTTTGGGCGTGAAGTCACAGGTGTTGGCCACCGCACAGTCCCAGCAGCGCGGTGTGCGCGCCTGGCACACATAACGCCCGTGCAGGATCAGCCAGTGGTGGGCGTGCACCATGAACTCGGTCGGAATGCGCTTGAGCAGCGCCAGCTCAACGGCCAGCGGCGTTTTGCCCGGTGCCAGGCCGGTGCGGTTGGCCACGCGAAAAATGTGCGTGTCCACCGCCATGGTGGGCTCGCCAAAAGCCACGTTGAGCACCACATTGGCGGTTTTGCGGCCCACGCCGGGCAGCGCTTCCAGCGCCTCGCGGGTGCGCGGCACCTGGCCACCGTGCAGGTCCACCAGCATCTGGCAGGTTTGCAGCAGGTGTCTGGCTTTGCTGCGGTACAGGCCGATGGTTTTGATGTAGCTCTCCAGCCCCTCCTGACCCAGGTCGAGGATTTTTTGCGGCGTGTTGGCCACCAGAAACAGTTGTCGGGTGGCTTTGTTGACACTCACGTCGGTGGCCTGGGCCGACAGCAGCACGGCGGCCAGCAGCTCAAACACACTGGCAAATTCCAGCTCGGTCTGCGGCTGCGGGTTGACCGCGGCCAGGGTGGCAAAAAAGGTCTGGATCTGCGCGGGCTTCATGGGTTTATGGCAGGCTGAAAAAGCTGTCCGCGCTGGGGAAGGTGGCTTTCATCCAGCGCACCTCCAGCCCCAGGGCGTCGATCACGTCATGCGGCAAGGCGTCGACCGCCAGCGCGTCGGCGCCCGGCATGTCGGCCAGCAGCCCGGCCAGGTTGACCACCGCGCCCAGGCGCGAGAAGGCTTGCTCCACCAGCGGGTCGTAGGCGCGCTCCAGCGCCTGGGTGATCTGCATCGGAAAGTTCCAGCGGCGTGCCAGCTCGGCCGTGATCTGGCCTTCAGAGAAGCCGATCAGGCGTTTTTCGCGCTCCCAGCGGGCGCCGGGCGGCTGCGGCAGGCGCTCGATCTCGGTCAGCGCTTGCGGGTTGGCGTGGCCAATCAGCAACTCGCCCAGGCGCAGCATCATGCCGGTCAGCCAGGCCTGCTGGCCGTCCATGTCCAGTGCGCCCGCCAGCCACTGGGCGTAACCGGCACAGGCCATGCTGTGTTGCCAGAATGCTTGAAGTTCAAGACCCGGCAGCGGTGCAAACGCGTCGCTCAGGCTGGCGCTCAGGGCCAGCGCACGCACCTGGCCCAGGCCGACCATCTGGATCGCCTCGTCCAGCGTGCTCACGCCGCGCGGCAGGCCAAACTGGGCGCTGTTGGCCAGCCGCAAAAGCCGCGCGCTCAGGGCCGGGTCGCGACTGATGATCTGGCTGACCTCAAACACATCGGGGTTCTCGCTGTTGAGGGTCTGGATCAGCTCGTGCGCCACCTCGGACATCGAGGGCAGTTGGACGTTGGCAAAAAAAGCATCAAGACCGTGCATGGATTTTCCTGGGAAGAGGGGGCGGGCGAATCGGTCACAATTTACCCTATCTGTCAGCTGCCGCGCCGCGCAAACCGTGCACCCAAGCGCTTGGAAGCTGCTTTTTTATCGATCTCTCCTGAAAGCCTTGCCCCATGCAATTTGCCGACCGCCTGCAAAACGTCGAAACCTCCGCCATCCGTGAATTGTTCAAGCTGCTGGGCAAGCCCGGCATCATCAGTTTTGCCGGTGGTTTTCCTGACCCGGCGCTGTTTGACGCCGAGGGCATTGCCCAGGCCAGCGCAGCGGTGCTGGCCAACCACCCCGGCCCGGTGCTGCAATATGGCGCCACCGAAGGCTATGGCCCGCTGCGCGAAGGCATCAGCACGTTCATGGCTGGCAAAGGCAGCACGGTCGCGCCAGACGGCCTGATCGTCACCACCGGCAGCCAGCAAGCGCTTGATTTGATTGGCAAATGTTTGATTTCACCGGGTGACAAGGTGATTGTGGAAGCGCCCACCTTCCTGGCCACCATCCAGTGCTTTCGCCTGTACGGCGCGCACATCATCGGCGCGCCGGTGGATGCCGATGGCGTGGATGTGGACAAACTGGAAGCACTGATTGAAGAGCACCAACCCAAACTGGTCTACCTGATTCCCACCTTCAGCAACCCCAGCGGCGCCACACTGAGCCTGGCGCGGCGCAAGCGAATTCTTGAAATAGCCGTGCGCACCCAAACGCTGGTGGTGGAAGACGATCCGTATGGCGAGCTGTACTTTGACGCCGCACCGCCACCCAGCCTGCTGGCTTTGAGCGACAGCGTGCCCGGCAGCCGCGAGTGGCTGGCGCATGCCGGAAGTTTCAGCAAAATCTTAAGCCCCGGCCTGCGCGTGGGCTGGATGGTGGCGCCGCCCGAACTGCTGGCCAAGGCGGTGATGTGCAAACAGTTCAGCGACGCCCACACCAGCAACCTCACCCAAGCCATCTGCGCGCAGTACCTGACGATGAACCGCCTGGGCCCCACGCTGGCCGTGGTGCGCCAAACCTACGCCGAGCGCGCGCGGGTGATGGCGCAGTGCCTGACGCGTGAGCTGGGTGAGGCGATTGCCTTCAACGCCCCACAGGGCGGCATGTTCTTTTGGGCGCGGTTGACCGGTGCCAACGGCCAGAGCGCGGATGCAGCCGCCTTTGCCAAACGCGCCATTGAAAAACTGGTGGCCTTTGTGCCCGGCGCGCCGTTCTACGCGCACGACCCCGACATCGCCACGCTGCGCCTCTCGTTTGCCACCGCCGATGTGGCCAAGATTGACGAAGGCATCAGCCGCCTGAAGCTGGCGCTGGTTTGACAGCGCGCGCCCATCAGCCCCTAGCCTTTGATGTCATCGGGAAAATGGTTATCAAAGAAGTAGTTATCCAGCACCTCGTTGTCGGAGTGCTCTGAGAAGCAGATCCGGTTGCGGCCCTCGTTCTTGGCCTGGTACATGGCGGCGTCGGCCCATTTGGTGAGTTCGTCGGCGTGGGCATGGGCGCTGGCAAAGACCACCACGCCGATGCTGGAGGTGCAGCGGTGTTCGATGCGCTGCGGGCGGTCGGCCCGGCCGAGCGTGGGCAGAACGTAGGGTTTGGCCATGGCCAGTTTGATTTTTCGGGCGATCTGGTCGGCGACTTGCCGGGCTTTTTGCCAGTCGGTGTCCAGCTCGGCGAGCAGCACCACAAACTCGTCGCCGCCAAAACGCGCCACGGTGTCCATCTCGCGCACACAGGTTTTGAGCCGGCTGGCGGCCTCCACCAGCAGCAGGTCGCCCACCGCGTGGCCGTGGATGTCGTTGAGCGGCTTGAAGTTGTCCAGGTCCAGAAACATCAGCGCGCCAAACTGGCCGCTGCGCCGGTTGGCGGTGATGGCCTGGCCCAGCCGGTCATCGAGCAGCCGCCGGTTGGGCAGCGTGGTCAAGGTGTCGTAGAAAGCCAGTTGCCGGATCTCGTTTTCAAGCTGTTTGCGTTGGGTGATGTCGCGAATCGACACGTGGATGGCGGGCTCACCGTCAAATTCGATGGCCGTGCCTTGCACTTCCACATCGATCTCGGTGCTGTCCAGCTTCACAAAACGCGCCTCGGCGGTGGGTGGCAGCGGCTCGCCCCGCTCAATGCGCATCATGCGTGAGCGCTGGCTCTCCAGGCAGGTCGGGTGGATCAGGTCAGTGGTGCGTTTGCGCAGCAGGCTCTGCAGGTCTGGCGCGCCAAACAGCTTCAAGGCGGCCGGGTTGGCGTACATGATGTGGGTGTGCCGGTGCACCAGAATCGCGTCGGGCGACCATTCGATCAGGGTGCGGTAGCGCTCCTCACTGGCTTTCAGGGCCATTTGTGTGCGTTTGTGGGGGGTGATGTCCTGCACGATGCCCAGGGCGCTTTGGGGCTGGTGATGGCTGTCAAACACAATCTCGGCGCGTTGGCGCACCCACTGCACGTTGCCGTTGACGATCAGGCGGTGCTCACCATCAAAAAGACCTTGCGTGAGCGCCGCCTGCCAGCTTGTCTTGACCGCAGCACGGTCGTCCACATGCACATGCGCCAGGTAGCGCCGAAAACTGAGCTGTGACCCCACCGGCAGACCCAGAATGCGGCAACCCGCGGGCGTCGGTGTGATCTTGTCGGCCGCAATATCGCCCACCCAGCTGCCCATGTGGGCCATACTTTGCGCACGCTCCAGCAGGCCGGTGTTTTTCTCAAGCAGCTGGGTGTAGTCGGACAGTTCGCGCCCCACCGCGTTCAAGGCGTGCATCTGCCGCCAGCTGGCCTGGTTGATGAAAGCCATCAGCGCCGCCATCAGCCCAAAGATCAGAACAGCATGCACCAGATGGATGGCGGAGGGCACGTGGGTTGCTGCTGGCAGCCAACCCTGCCCATCGGCCAGCCACAGGCCCACACACAGCAGCGAAACCAGCAGCGCCAGACGGATGCCGGCGCGGGCCTGGCTGAGCCCGCCGTACATCAGGATCAGCGCCGGGTAAAGCATGATCGCTGGGGACTGCACGCCGCCAGTGAACACGGCAATGACCGTGGCGGCCAGGCAGACGCCGTAGATCAGGGTGTGGATGGCCAGGCCGATCCGGTCGCGTTGCAGAAACAGCCCACCGATGAGGCCCACCGCCAGCATCGACATCGAGCCCAGAAAAATCACGCCCACGTCGGGTGCATACACACCCGCCAGCAGCAGGGTCAGGGCGGGGCCAATCAACAGCGCCGCCACGGCGTAATTGAGCAGTGCTTTGGCGGACGCGCGGCCAAGGGGGTGATGGCCCGGGTCGGTCATGGCGACACCAGGTGCGCGATGTTGAAATGGTTCAAGTCCTCCCCCTTTTTTGATGGAACGCCCTGGCGGTGCCGGGTGGTGTTGTTGTCGGGCCAGCAATTAATTGACTTGGATCACATTCTAAGGGGCGCCTCTCCCCGCGCCATAGGGGTCAACGTGCACCTGCAGCCACCATTCCAGCAGCGCCAGGTGCCACAGTTTGCTGCCGTTGATGCGGGTGAAGGCCTCGGGCGCTTCCGGCTCGGCCAGCAGTTTGTCGACATAGTCGCGCTGGTACAGCCCGCGCTTCAAACACGCCTCAGACATCAAAATCTCGCGCATCTTGTCCAGAAACGGCCCGCGCACATAACGCAGCGCCGGCACCGGAAAGTAGCCTTTGGGCCGGTCAATCACCGAATCGGGAATCAAGCCGCGGGCGATGGCTTTGAGCGGGTACTTGCCGCCTTCTTTGAGCTTGAGGGCGGGCGGCATCTTGGCGGCCAGTTCCACCAGCTCGTGGTCCAGGAACGGCGTGCGCACCTCCAGCCCCCAGGCCATGGGCATGTTGTCGACGCGTTTGACCGGGTCGTCCACCAGCAGCGTGGTGGCGTCAAAGCGCCAGACTTCGTCCAGAAATTCATCGGCTTGCGGCTTGGCAAGCTCACTTGCCACCAGCTCCGAGGTGACATCACCCACCTGGAACGCGGGGGTAATCATCTGCAGGTATTCCGCGTGGTCGCGGTCAAAGTAGTGCTGGCTGAAGCGCTGCAGCGGCGTGCCTTGCGCCGCGTCCATCTCGGGGTACCAGAAATAGCCGCCAAACACCTCGTCGGCGCCCTGGCCGCTCATCACCACCTTGACATCTTTGGCCACCCGCTCGCCCAGCAGGTAAAACGCGATCACGTCGTAGCTGGCCATCGGTTCGGTCATCTGCTCAATGGCTTCGGGCAGGCGGGTGAGGACCTCGCTGTTGGGAATGCTGTACTGCTTATGGCGGGTTTTGAAATGCGCGGCCACCTGGTCGGAGAATTCAAATTCGTCGGCCTTCTCAGTCCCGCTGCCCATGTCTTCAAAACCGATGGAGAAGGTGCGCAGGTCTTTCACATGCTCGGCCAGCAGGCCCACCAGCAGGCTGGAATCGAGTCCGCCCGAGAGCAGCACACCCACCGGCACGTCGGCGGCCAACAGGCGTCGGTGCACACTTTGGTCCAGTGCGTAGCGTGTGGCGGCCAGCCAGTCTTGCTCGGGTATTTCTTGCGCCGGGCGGGTGGCGTCCAGCGTCCAGTACACCTGCTGGTCCATCCGGCCATCGGGCTGGATCGTCAGCGTAGTAGCGGGCGGCAACTTGCGCACGCCTTTCAAGACGGTGCGCGGCGCGGGCACCACCGTGTGCAGGGTGAAATGGTGGTGCAGTGCCACGGCGTCCAGCGTGGTGTCGACCCCGCCACCGGCCAGCAGCGCGGGCAGGCTGGAGGCAAAGCGCAGGCGGTGGCAGTCCTGGGTGAGGTACAGCGGCTTGATGCCAAAACGGTCACGCGCCAAAAAGAACTGGCTGCTGCGCTGGTCCCACAGGCAAAAGGCGAACATGCCCTTGAAGCGCTTCACACACTGGTCACCCCAGGCGTGGTAGCTTTTGATGATGACTTCGCTGTCACCTTCGCTGAAAAAGTGGTAACCCAGCCCCTGCAACTCGGTGCGCAATTCGCGGTAGTTGTAGATGGTGCCGTTGAACACCAGGGTGAGCTGCAGCGTGGCGTCCACCATTGGCTGGTGGGCGTGGGCGGATAAATCGATGATCGACAGGCGGCGGTGCCCAAAGGCGACCGGGCCGTCGCTGTAGGTGCCGGCATGGTCCGGGCCACGGCGTGCCAGCTGGTCCGACATGCGGCCAATGGCGCCCATGTCGGGCGTTTTGCCATCAAAACGCAGTTCTCCACAAATGCCGCACATCAGAAAGTCTCCGGATCAGGCACCACGATGACCGGCGCAAAGCCGCCACCGGGGGTGCGAAAGTTGGTTGTCTGGCCGCTGTAAATGCGCGCGGCCAGCAGTTGCACCTCACCTGCGTAGGTGAAGGCGCGCAAATCGAACTTGAGGTCGGTGGCCACGCCGTCGACCTCGATCAGCCGCTCGGACGGCGGCACCAGCGCCTGCGCCACAAAGTCACCGGCCAGAATCTCGGCCCAGACGCGCTTGGTCAATTTGTCGCCGCGGTAGGCGGCTTTGGCACCGTAACCAGCCACCGGCTTGAAAAACAACTGGCGGCGTTGCGCCCACAACTCATCGGCGCGCTCGGCCGTCACCAGCCGGGTGGCGGGCACATGGGCGGCCAGCAGCTGGCGGTCGCTGCTTGCAGCACCCCAGGCGGCCAAGAGCGGCTGCTGGCTCAGCGCGATCAGGTTGCGTTTGTTGGCCAGCAGCGCATGGGCGCGCGGGTGCGGGGTCAGCACCACGGCACCGGCTTCGTACGCCTGGCGCAGCGCTTGGTGGGCAGGTTCTTCCAGGTAAAAGTCGGTCAGGCGGTTGTAGACCATGTCCACCGGCGTGCCCTGGTGCAGCAGTTGGCCGCCTTGCCATTGCAGCTCAGTTGGGCCGGCAATCCAGGCCTGCAGGCCTTGCGCGGCAAACAGTTGGCGAAACAGCTCAAATTCGGGCGCCAGGTATTGCGCTTGCGGGGCGCTGTCCACAATCACCACGTTGCGCCAGGGCTGGTTGCCGCGCTGGCGCTGCCACTCGCTGGCAAACATGTCAAAAATGGTCCGGGTCAGGGCGCTCTGGCGTTGGCTGGTGACAAAGGCGCCGCCGAGTTCGGCGCAACACGCCTCTTGCGCACGGGCCAGCGCAGAGTTGAGCAGCAGGCCGCCGGCGTTGGTGTTGATCTCGATGAGCTGCGGCCCCTGGCGGCTGAGGTGAAAGTCGTACCCCATGCAGACACTTTGCGGCCCGAAGTCAAAGTGCGCCACCGGGTTGGCGCGGGCCAGCGCCTGCGCCTGGTAGCCGGGCAGGGTCGCCACCCTTTCAATCGTTTGCACGGTGGCACGGATCTGGGCTTGCACCTTCTCAGAGATGAACACCACGCTGCTGGAAAACAGGTTGGCGCGAGTTTTCAGCACCGTGTCCAGCAGGCCATGCAGGCTGGGGTCGGCCTCCAGTTGCTCACGCAGACGTTGTTGGTTCAGGGTGCGGCAATAACAGTCGCGGTTCAGGGCCTCGGCGCTGGTGAGGCTCAGGGTGGGGTCGGGGGGGTGGGCGGTGGTCATGACGATGCAAAAAAACACAAGGGATCGCCGTCTGGGCCGCAGCGGCACCCGGAGGGGCCAGTTGCCCAGACATCAATTGCGATCATGGGCTGATTCTGCCTCAGTCCCTAAAGCCGGGCCTATGGTGGTTCATTCGTGGCAACAGCACTCGGACTTCAGCCGCGCGGAAATGCCAGGGTGGCCGCCAGCCCGGTGGGTGTGCGGTTGGCCAGCAACAGCGCGCCGCCATGCATCAGCACAATGTCCTGCACGATCGACAGCCCCAGCCCGACGCCGCTGCCCTGCTGGCTGCGCTCGCTGTCACCGCGAAAATACGGCGCCGTCACGTGTGCCAGGTCTTCGGGCGCAATGCCGGGGCCGTCGTCCTGCACGGTGATGCGCAGGCTGGTCGTGCTGTCGTCTACGCTGATGCGGGCACCGGCGCCGTATTTGAAGGCGTTGTCGATCAGGTTCTGCAAGGCGCGGCGCAATGCGGACAGCCGCCCAGCAAATGGCTGCAACGCCCGCCCGTCGATCGGGATGCTGCGCCCCTGCACCCGGGCGTCTTCCGTCATGCTTTCCAGCAGGGCGTTGATGTCGATCAAACGCACCACCTCGTTGGTTTGCAGGGCGCGCAGGTAGTCCAGCGTACCGTCCAGCATGGCGCCCATGCGCTCCAGATCGGCACCCATCTGCTCGCGCAGGGAGGCGTCGTCGATGAGTTCGGTTCGCAGGCGCAGGCGCGTAAGCGGTGTGCGCAAGTCGTGCGAGACCGCTGCCAGTGCCCGTGCCCGCTCGCCCACCAACCGCTGGATGCGCCCTTGCATGCGGTTGAAGGCCTGCGCGGCGCGGCGCGTCTCAGCGCTGCCTTGTTCAGGTAGCGCTGGGGCGTCCAGGTCATGCCCCAGCGTGTCGGCCGCCTGTGCCAACTGCTGCAGCGGCCGGGTCACCTGGCGCACCGCCAGCATCACCACCGCAGCGACGATGGTCAGGGTCAACACCAGTTGAAGCATCAGGCGGTTGGACCACGCGGGCACCGCCGACTCAGCCCCTCGTTTGATCGTGATGCGAACCCACTGACCGTCGGCCAGCCGCACGTCGAAGCCGCGCTGGGCACTGTCTGATGGGTGGGGTGCATTGGCAGTGGCGACGTGGCGAATCTGGCGCTCGCTGCCCAGGCGTTGGGCAATCAGGGCGCTGATGGCGCCGCGCGGGACCATCGGTGACACCTGACTGAGGTCGATCAGGGCCACGCTCAGGTCGTCGTCCTGCAGGGCGGGCAGGGTGGCGCTGCGCTGCTGCAGCACGGCGGCTTCCAGCACCCGAATCGTGCGGGCGATGTGGTCGGCAAAACCCTGACCACGCGCCCGGCTGACCACGGCAGAGCGCTCGCCCCATTGCAGCCACAAACTCATTCCTTGCGCCACCAGCAAACCTGCCAGCAGGATCAGGGCCACGCGGGCATACAGGCTGGACGGCAGCTTCACGGGCATGTGTTGCCAGCGAGGACACTGGCAGCCAGCACGTAGCCCTCGCCACGCACGGTTTTGATCAGTTGCGGCTCGCGGCTGTCGTCGTGCAGGCGCTGGCGCAGGCGGCTGACCTGCACGTCGATGGCACGGTCATAGGCCTCGGCTTCTCGACCATGGATCATCTCGGTGAGCTGGTCGCGGGTGACCACCCGGTTGGGGTGCTCCAGCAGGATGCGCAACAGCCGGAATTCACCGCCCGACAAAGGTGTGGCCACCCCGTCAGGGTCAATCAGCAGGCGCTCGGCGGTGTCCAGGCACCAGTTGGCAAAACGCAGGCAGCGTACCGGCTCGGGTTGCAGGTTGGGCGGCAGCGCGCGGGTGCGTCGCAAGATGGACTTGATGCGCGCCAGCAGTTCGCGCGGGTTGAAGGGTTTGACCAGATAGTCATCGGCCCCCATCTCAATGCCCACAATGCGGTCGGTCTCCTCGCCGCGTGCGGTGAGCATGATCACCGGCAAACTGGATTTGGCGCGCAGGTCGCGGCACAAGGTCAGGCCGTCGGTGTCGGGCAACATCAGGTCCAGCACCAGCAAGTCAACCGCGTGGTGCGCCAGCATGTGCCACGCTTCACGGGCATCGCGAGCCGCCATGGCTTCAAAACCATTGCGCGCCAGGTAGTCCACCAGCAGGCGGCGGATCTCGGGCTCATCGTCAACGATCAGGATGCAGTCGCTTTTGTCCATGGTGGTGAAAAATCGGTCAACCACAAGCGTACAACCCACCGGGGGTGGCGCAGCCGCTGTGAAGGATGCCAGTTTTGTAACGCACTGTAACCCAGCGCTTGCGTGCAACACGGTGATGCAAATTGGCACTTGCCACCCGTATGGCCGGTTACACGACAGCGCTCCAATGGCTGTCAAGGCGGCAGGCAACTGCGACCGCCTCAAACCGTTTAACCCAAGGAGTTCATCATGAAAACCTTCTCACTTTTCAAAGGCATCGCCCTTACCGCTGTGCTGACCGCCGCTTTGTCGGCCTCCGTTTTAGCCCAAATGGGCCCTGGCCCTGGCCCGGGCGCAGGCATGCAGGGTGCTGGCCCTGGCGCGGGCGCTGGCCAGATGGGTCCGGGCGCCGGTGGCATGCGCGGCATGCGTTTTGATACCACCAACACCCCAGGCTGGGCACTGATGACGGCTGAAGAACGCATCGCCCACCAGACCCAGATGCGCTCGGTCAAAACGTATGAAGAATGCAAGACGCTGCAGGCCGAGCAACACCAAGCCATGCAGGCGCGCGCCACAGAAAAAGGTGTGACGCTGATGGCGCCGCGCCAAAACGCCTGCGAACGCATGAAAGCGCGTGGCTGGATCAAATAAAGGATGAGGTGGGTGCTGACTTGGCGGAGCAGCGCACGCTTGTGCGCCTGCCGGTAGCATCCCGCCATGCCCGCCCAACCACCGATTCACGCAAGCCGTGCCCCCGCCTGGGAGGTGTTTGGCGTGTTTTTGCGCCTTGGCCTGACCTCGTTTGGTGGACCGGTGGCGCATTTGGGCTATTTCCGCCACGAGTTGGTCACCCGCCGCGCCTGGCTGACCGAGCACGCCTATGCCGACCTGGTGGCGCTGTGCCAGTTTTTGCCCGGCCCGGCCAGCAGCCAGGTGGGCATGGCCATTGGCTTGCTGCGCGCGGGGTATGCCGGGGCCGCTGCAGCCTGGCTGGGGTTCACGCTGCCGTCGGCGGTGTTGCTGGCAGCCTTGGGTGTGGGGCTGGCGCAGGGTGTGGAGGGGCTGCCGCACGGTCTGCTGCATGGGCTGAAACTGGTGGCGGTGGCCGTGGTGGCCCAGGCCGTGTGGGGCATGGCGCGGCTGTTTTGCACAGATGGGTGGCGCGTTGCCCTGGCGTTGGCAGCGGCTGCCGTGTTGCTGCTGTACAGCGCGGTGGGCGTGCAGATGGCGGTGCTGGTGGTGGCTGGGTGCTTGGGTTTGTGCTTGCCTGGCGCGCCCGTGGCACGGCGACAGGATGTGGCCAGTTACCCGGTCAAGCGTAGAACGGGCCTGGGCTTGTTGCTCCTGTTTCTGATGCTCCTGCTGGGCTTGCCCTGGGCGGCACAACTTTGGCCGCAGGCCGCGCTGGAGGTGGCTGGCGTGTTTTACCGCGTGGGCGCGCTGGTGTTTGGCGGCGGCCATGTGGTGCTGCCCTTGCTGCAGGCCGAGGTGGTGCCGCGTGGCTGGGTCAGCCTGGATGCGTTCATGGCGGGTTACGGTGCCGCGCAGGCGGTGCCGGGGCCGCTGTTCACCTTTGCTGCGTTTCTGGGCGCGGCGTTGCCGGGCCCGTTGGGCGGCGTTACGGGTGCGATGCTGGCGCTGGTCGCCATCTTCTTGCCGTCGTTTTTATTGGTGGCTGGCGCGCTACCCCTCTGGGATCGGTTGCGGCAGAACCAGCGGGCGCAGTCGGCCCTGGCAGGCATCAACGCGGCGGTGGTGGGGGTGTTGCTGGCGGCGCTGATCGGGCCGGTGGCTGGCAGTGCGCTCACCCACCTGACGGATGTGGCGGTTGTGTTGCTGGCCTTGCTGGCGCTGATGCACTGGCGCTTGCCGCCGTGGGCGGTGGTGCTGGGCTGCGGGTTGGCCGGGTGGCTGTTGGGGATGTTGTAGCGCTCTGGGTAGCGTTGCCTGCGCGTCTTGCACAATCACGTCGCCGCTTGGTCGGCAAGTTTCAGACTCACCCCTACGCCAAACACACACCCTCATGCGTTACGCCATTCTTTTTGTCTGCATGGGCAACATCTGCCGCAGCCCCACCGCCGACGGCGTGTTCCGCCAGAAGGTGATGGACCACAACCTGGGCCACGCCGTGCACGTGGATTCGGCCGGCACCCACAACTACCACCCCGGCAGCCCGCCCGACGCCCGCTCACAAGCGGCAGCCGCGCGGCGCGGCTATGACTTGTCAGCCCTGCGCGCCCGGCAGGTTGTTGCGGCCGACTACGCGACGTTTGACCTGATTTTGGCCATGGACTGGGACAACCTGGCCCTGCTGCAAGACGGTTGCCCACCCGAGCACCAACACAAACTGCGCCGCCTCACCGAGTTTTGCCAGCAGCAAAACAGCCCGGTGGTGCCCGACCCGTACTATGGCGGCGAGCGCGGCTTTGAGCACGTGCTCGATCTGGTGGAAGACGCGTGTGAGGGGCTGATCAGCTACGTGCGGCAGCGGGCTTGCGCTGGCTGATCGGGGTGCTGGCGCTGGCTGAACATGGTCCAACCGTGACGGACCGGTTGGCTTGCCGCGCTGGATCACGGGGGCATCTGCGCGTCACCTGGCAGCACGGTGATGTCGTCAAACTGCAAGTGGTGCATGAACTCACGCAGGATCAGCAGCGTGGCCGCGAAGGCGTTGTTGGCGGGCAGCCGTCTCGGGACGCGGGTTGGCCCAGCGACACTTGCGCCAGCCGCTCAAAGCTGCGTTCCACGGCGTCCAGCGGCAGGCGCAGCACCTCACCTGTGGCGATGCCAGGCAGGACAGCGATCTCGCGGATCGCCGCATCGGTGGTGACAAGCCGGGCGCCAGCGGGAACCAACGGGTGGGCGCGGGTAACTTCATCTTCGACGGTGACGATGGCGTTTTCCAGCGCCAGCGGGCTTGGAGGGTTGTGTTTGAAATGTTCCCGGGCGGTGATTTGGGCGCCCATGGTCAGCGCCATCACCGCCTCCGGTGCGGCGCCACGACCCACCGCGACGCCGGTGAACTCGGTGCCGATGTGCAGCAAAACCCACGGGCTGTCGTCAGCAAGCCGCGCCCGGGCGGCTTGGAACTGCGTGGTGATCAGGGTTTCAAAGTGGGTGGGTGGCATGCGCTGGTTCCGCTCAGGGCTGCGGGTTCAGCGACGCCAACCAGGCCAAAAAGTCAGTTTGCATGGCCGCGCTGATGCTGTGGTCCGTCGGGTACAGATGAAACGCGTGTGCCACGCCCAGCTGCGTCAGCAGCGCGTCGGACCGGTGTGCCCAGGCCACCGGCAGCACCTTGTCGTGCTCACCATGGCCGACAAAGGCCTTGAGCTTCGCCAGGCGCTCTTTGGTCGCCAAATGCGGTTCCAACTCTGGCGGGATGCGCCCGCACAGCAGGCCAAAACCCGCGACGGATTCCGGGTTGCTCAAGGCCACGCTGGCGCTCATGATGCCGCCCTGGCTGAAGCCCGCCATGACCGTCTGGGCCGGTGTGATGCCATAACGGGCTTGCACCCGTTGCACAAACTGGGTCAGCGTCTGGCGGCTGCGCTTGGCTTCCTCGATATTGGCGCTGGGCCCCTGGGCGGTGAAGGCGACGCGAAACCAGGCGAACTGGCCGGGCCCCAGCGTCAACGGGCCACGCGCCAGGATGACCAGCGTGGCCGGGTCCATGCCGCGCGCCAGGCCCGCCATGTTGACCTCGTTGCTGCCCACGCCGTGCAGCAGGATCACACAGCGATGTGGGTTGGCGGGCGCGGGTTGGACCAGCCGGTAGGACAGCCCCAGGTGCGGGTCTGTTTGTAAGTCGCCAAGATTTTCGGGTGCGACGTTCATGCGGGCAGGCCCCAGACATACGATTCCATCGACAACACGGCGTGGGTGATGGCGTCATCGATCACCTGTGCAGCGTCATCGCCTTTGGCACCCAAAGCCACCAGCAGCGGCAAAAAGTGTTCCTCGGTCGGGTGGGCGCGTTGGGCGTGTGGCGCCAGTTCACGGTAGTGGATTAGCGCGTCGATGCTGTTGGCCAGCACGGCAGCGCGCACCCAGGCGGCAAATTCGGACACGTAGGGCTCGGTCCGGGTGCTGCCAGGTCGGAATTCGTACAGGTTGTGGGTCATGCTGCCCGAGGCCACGATCACCACGCCCTGCGCACGCAGGGGCGAGAGCGCCTGACCGAGCTGCCAGGCTTGGGCCGTGGACAGCGTGTGCGGCATGGAGACCTGAAACACCGGCACCTTGGCGTCAGGCAGCAAGTGGCTCAGCGGCACCCAGGCGCCGTGGTCCAGCCCGCGCTGGTCATCCAGGGTGGTGGCAAAACCGGTGTCGGACAGCAACCGGGCTGCCGCCAGAGCGACGTCAGGCTGGCCGCTGGCGGGGTAGCGCAGCGTGTACAGCTCGGCCGGAAAGCCGCCAAAGTCATGCACCGTGTCGGGTTGGGCCGTGGTCATCACTTGCACATCACGTGTTTGCCAATGGGGCGACACCACCAGCACGGCTTGGGCGCCAGCCAACTGGCGGCCCAGCGCTTGCAGGCGGGGGCCCAACTGGCCGGGTTCGATGGCAAAGGTGGGTGCGCCGTGGGAGATAAAAAAGACGGGGGCTTGTGGCATGGTGGTGTTCTCCAAGGGCTGACGCGGGCTTGCGTCAGGTGTTGGTTGAACTGTATTGGTTTATGCGCAGAAGATAAATAGCCATGAATCAGATGGATTGGTTCATAAAAATGCACAATCAGCCCGCTTTGTGCGCGCCAGACTTCCCGCATTTTGGCCCCTGCGGGCGGTTGGGGGCAGGTGGTCGAGAGGCTGTGGCGGCCGCCACCCGGCCCACGCAGTTGCCATCACAACGGGCGACATCTGCCGGCCAGGGTGCGCCGTGTTGCGTTTTGGCGCGGGATGCGCCGGGAACCGAAATTCGTGGGGAAATCCCTGCAAAATAGCCCGGATGCACGATCTAGCCGCCCACTCCTCTGGTTTCCTTCCCCTTGATGACACCCATCGCCTGACGCTGCACAACGAGGTGCACGCCCGCCCGTCGGCGCGTATCCGGCTGCCAGCGCTGATCTTTGACGTGGCAGTCTTGCACGAAGGCATCACGCGTGAGATGGCCTGGGCCCACATGTGCCAGTTGCCTGGCCGGGCTGACCTGACGCTGGAGCGTCTGCAAGACAACTTTTTGCGTCTGCGCGGTGACGGCTTCACCCTGAAATGGGAGCGCCACAGCGAGTTTTCGCGCTACACCATCGTGCAGCCGCTGCCCGCCCACATCACGCTGGAGGCGGCCTCGCCAGACCTGATGTCGCACCTGGCGGTGCCCGCAGACTGGCTACAGCAGATTCCCGGTCGCACCGTGTCGGCCATCCAGCTGGTGATGTTGAACGCACCGCTGGACGATGCGCCCGCGCTGATGGCCCAGGCCATGGGCTGGCTGGGCGCACGCACGGTGGTGGCGTCCCTCATGGGCAGCAACGCCATGAGCACGGCCTCAGCGCCTGCGGCTGGCGCGCAGGCGCTGGGTTATCAACATCCGGTGGGGCACTCATGGGTGCTGACGCAGTTCACGATCCAGAGCGACGGTTTTGAGCGCATGCTGGTGATTGCGCCCGAGGGCACCAGCCAGACACGCGCCGGACGCATTGCCGGGCGGCTGCTGGAGCTGGAAATTTACCGCCTGATGGCGCTGCGCGGCTTGCCGGTGGCCAAGTCGCTGGGCCCCATGCTGGCCCAGGCCGAAAGCGAACTGGCTGCCATCACCGCCCGACTGGAGCACAAGGCCGCCTCGGATCAGGAACTGCTGGACACGCTGGTGTCATTGGCGGCCAGCGTGGAGCGCGCCACCGCCGAGAACATTTACCGCTTTTCAGCCAGCCAGGCCTACTACACGCTGGTGAACCAGCGCATCGGCGAGCTGCGCGAAAAAGCCATTCCCGGCACGCAGATGATTGGCGAGTTTTTGCAACACCGGTTGGCGCCTGCCATGGCCACGGTGGCGTCCACGGCGCAGCGGCTGGCGTCCTTGTCCGAGCGGGTGGCGCGCGCCAGCGATTTGCTGCGCACCCGGGTCGACATCGCCACCGAGGCGCAAAACCAGGAACTGCTGGCCAAACTCACCCGCGGGCAAGAGATGCAGCTGCATTTGCAAAGCACGGTGGAAGGGCTGTCGATTGCGGCGATTTCTTATTACGTGATCAGCCTCCTGCTCTACGGTGGCAAGGCGCTCAAGGCCGCTGGTTTGCCGATCAACCCCGAGATGGCCGCCGGGGCGCTGGTGCCGGTGGTGCTGTGGGTGGTGTGGCGCACCACCCAAAAAATCCACGCCAAGCTGGTGGGCAAGCATTAATCCGTATTGTTCATTGGGCGCCCCAATGAACACTCTGGGTTTGAAAAGGGAGGTGAGGCTCCTTTTTGAGAAGTTGCTGTTCATTGATATTGACTATGGCGGACATCCGGCCAATTCATGGGTCCTGGCGATGCAAAGCGCTTAAAGTCTGAGCCCTTGACCCACAACTTCACCCTCGCCGCTGCCTGAGGCGGCATGTCACCTTCAAGACCCGCCATGCCACCTTCAACCATCACCGCAGCTGCCAACCCAGTGGCCAGCCCGCCCTTTGCGGGCTGGGTGGCCACGTGGCTGGCCCATGCGCGCCAGCACCCCGCTGCGGCCATCGGTCTGGGTCTGGCTTTGCTGGGGGTGTTGGCGCTGTTGGTGCAAAGCCTGCTGCAATTGGCGCTGGGTGACGTCGTGCCGGGGCTGCGTTACGCCCTGCTGGGTGGCGCGGTCGGGCTGGCCGCCACCACGCTGGGTGCCTTGCCCGCTTTGGCGTTACGCAGCATCCCGCAAAAGCTCGAAGACAGTTTGCTGGGCTTTGCCGCGGGCATGATGTTGGCGGCCTGTGCGTTTTCACTGCTGTTGCCGGGTTTGCAGGCCGGTGCGGAGATGCTGGGCAACAAGCCGCTGGGCGCGGCGGTGGTGGTGCTGGGCATGGCCCTGGGGGTGATGTTGATGCTGGGGCTGGACCAGTTCACCCCGCACGAGCACGACCAGTTCGGCCCCTGCGGCCCGGCGCCCGAGCGTTGTGGCCGGGTCTGGCTGTTCGTGTTTGCCATTGCGCTGCACAACCTGCCCGAGGGCATGGCGATTGGCGTGAGTTTTTCGCAGGGCGACATGCGCGTGGGTCTGCCGCTGGCCACCGCGATTGCGCTGCAGGACATCCCGGAAGGGCTGGCGGTAGCGCTGGCTTTGCGCAGTGCCGGGTTGACGCCACGGCTGGCGGTGTTGGTCGCGGGGGCCAGTGGTTTGCTGGAGCCGCTGGGCGCGCTGCTGGGTGTGGGTTTGTCCAGCGGGTTGGCGCTGGCTTACCCGACCGGCCTGGGTCTGGCCGCCGGGGCCATGTTGTTTGTGGTGTCGCATGAAGTGATCCCGCAAACCCACCGCAACGGCCACCAGACGCCCGCTACCATCGGCCTGATGATCGGGTTTGCCCTGATGATGGTGCTGGACACCGCATTGGGATGATTTTTTTAAAGGAGTAAGAGAATGAGCAAGAAAAAAGTGAGTTTGCCGAGCATGGACACGGGCATTGACGCCAAACAGCGCGAGGAGATTGCCAAGGGGCTGTCAGCCCTGCTGGCGGACAGCTACACGCTGTACCTGATGACGCACAACTTCCACTGGAACGTGACCGGCCCGCAGTTCAACAGCCTGCACCAGATGTTCATGGGCCAATACACCGAGCAGTGGAACGCGCTGGACATCATTGCCGAGCGTATCCGCGCGCTGGGTTTCCCGGCACCGGGCACCTACAAGGAATACGTCAAGCTGGCGTCCATCAAAGAGGTGGACGGCGTGCCCAAGGCCAACGACATGATCCGCCACCTGGTGGCCGCCCAAGAAGCCACGGCGCGCACCGCCCGCAAACTGTTCCCGGTGGTGGATGCCGCCAATGACCAGCCGACGGCTGACGTGCTGACCCAGCGCATCGACATCCACGAAAAAACCGCCTGGATGCTGCGCAGCTTGCTGGAGGAATAACTTCCCGGGTGCCGACGCCGGGTCGGCAGTCATCAGCGATGGCCCACCACGCCGCGCCGCAATGGCTCAGGCGCTGGTGCAGCGCCTGATGGGAATGATGGTGCGCTCCGGCGCGGCAGGCGATTCAGGCCCGGTCCATTCATAAATTTCGATGGTGTGCGGCTGGCACTTTGTGCAGCCGCTGCTGCACGCCGTGTTGGCGGGCAGTTGGCGCACCCGGCCTTTGCGCGCCAGCACGGCCAGCATGTTGCGCAAAGCCTCGCTGTCGGTGGTCAGTGCGATGCCCATGTCGAGCAGGCTGGCGCGACGGTGCAGCCGTAAATAGTCTGACAATCGGGAAAGGATCATGGCGGGCGTCGGGTGCTGCGTGGATCAGACGCCTTGCGGCAGGGCGGTGGGTGTCGGCGTCTTACCGGACGCTTGGCCCAGCCTGCGCATCCACCAGAATACGGCGGCGAAGGCCAGCAGAATGCCGGTGATCCAGCCCAGTGACACCATCGGTTGGCGGCTGTAGATGGCGACCTGGTACGACAGGGTCGACAGGCCGTAGGCCATACCCGTGGTCCAGGCGGCCACAAACAGGGTCCAGCGCGGGCCGCTTTCCTGGTACACCACCGCGATGGCGGCGGTGCAGGGGAAATACAGCAAGATGAACAACAGGTAGGCAAACGCACCCGCCGCGCCGTCAAACCGTGCGGCCATGGCACCGAAGGTGCTGGTGGAGACTTCTTGCGCTTCGGCCACGGCGGCCTGGTCGCTCACATCCCCAATGTCCAGCCCCAGCGGGTCGGCCCAGGCACCCAAAGCGTCGCTCAGGTTGACCGGAATGGTGGCGGCAGCGTCTGCCAGACCGCCCATCAGGTTGTAAGGTGCCTCCGCTTCGGCGGGTTCACCGGCCGCTTTGGCGTCACTCTCCGCCATGGCGGTGTAGGTGGCGTTGAGCGTGCCCACCACCGCCTCTTTGGCCAGCACACCGGTGAAAATGCCCACGGCGGCGGGCCAGTTGTCGGCATCCAGGCCCAGCGGTGAGAACGCCGGTGCGATGGTGCGGCCCACGGCAGCCAGGGCGGAGGTGTCGCTGTCTTCGTTGCCAAAGCTGCCGTCGGTGCCCACCGCGTTCAGGAAGTTCAGCACCAGCACCATCGGCACCACCACCCGGCCGGCCTTGACGATGAAACCTTTCAGACGGTCCCAGGTGCGGATCAGCACACCTTGGAGGGTGGGCAGGTGATAGGGCGGCAGCTCCATGATGAAGGGCGTGGCTTCGCCTTTGAGCAAGGAGTTTTTCAGGATCAGGCCAGTCAGCACCGCCACGGCAATGCCAATCAGGTACAGGCCAAACACCACGTTTTGCGCACTGCTTGGGAAAAACGCCGCCGCAAACAGCACATACACCGGCAAACGTGCGCCGCACGACATGAAGGGCGCCATGGCAATGGTCATCAGCCGGTCGCGCCTGTTCTCCAGCGTGCGGGTGGCCATGATGGCGGGCACGTTGCAGCCAAAACCCACGATCAGCGGCACAAACGATTTGCCCGGCAGACCCACCCAGCGCATGAAGCGGTCCATCACAAACGCGGCGCGCGCCATGTAGCCCGAATCTTCCAGCATGGACAAAAACAGGTACAAGAAGCCAATCACCGGAATGAACGTGCACACCGTCTGGATACCGCCGCCGATGCCATTGGCCAACAGCACGATCAACCACTGTGGCGCGCCCATGCCAGCCAGCAATTCGGTGGTGCCGTCCACCAGCAGCACCTGGGCCGCTTGGTCGAAGAAGTCGATGAAGGCGCCGCCAATGTTGATGGTGAACAGGAACATCAGGTACATCAACAGCAAAAAGATCGGAATGCCCAAGGCCCGGTGCAGCACTACGCGGTCAATGCGTTCGGTGGCGTCGCGCGTGGCACGGCCGCTGACCTTGACGCTGGTATTGGCCAGGCGGTTGGCCAGGCCATATCGGCCATCGGCCACCAGAATGTCCAGATCGTCGCCAATGGCCGCCGCGCGCTCTTGCGCCAGGGCGGTGAGTTGCGGGCCTGCCAGTTCGCGGGCCAGCGCGTCACCTTCCAGCAGGCGCACCGCCAGCCAGTGCGGGGCTGCGGCGGGTTGGCGGGGCAGGGCGGCGATCTTCTGGCTGAGTTCGGCCACGGCCTGGCCAAGCGCGTCAGAGTAGGTCACCTTGACCGTGGCGCGGGTTGGGTTGGTTGCCGCTTGGGCAATGGCGCTTTTTAGCTCGGCCAGACCCGCGCCGCTGGACGCCACCACCGGCACCACCGGGCAGCCCAGCTGCTTGGAGAGTGCCTGGGCATTGACCGTCATGCCTTTGGCCGCGGCCACGTCGGTCATGTTGAGTGCCAGCAGCAGCGGCACACCCATCTCGATGAGCTGGATGCTCAGGTACAGGTTGCGCTCCAGGTTGGACGCGTCCAGGATGTTGACGATCAGGTCAGCCTCGCCGGTGAGCACGTAGTCGCGCGCCACACGCTCGTCGAGCGATACCTCGCCTTCCACCACGTCCAGCGAGTAGGTGCCGGGCAGGTCGATGACTTCAAAGCGGGTGCTGTCCAGGCGGAATTCGCCGCTCTTTTTCTCAACTGTGACGCCGGGCCAGTTGCCCACCTGCTGTTTGGCGCCGGTGAGCGCGTTGAACAGGGTGGTTTTGCCGCAGTTGGGGTTGCCCACCAGGGCGATGGTGTGTTGGGTGTTCATGGTGTTCATGCGAGTTTCTCCACTTGCAGATTCAATGCCTCGTCCTTGCGCAGCGTCAGCGAAAAGCCGCGCAGGCGTACCTCCACCGGGTCACCCATCGGGGCGACGCGCACCACATGGATTTCAACCCCCGGCATGATGCCCATGGACAACAACTTGCGCCGATAGGCGCCTGTGCTGTCGCCAAAACCCAAAACCCGGGCCCGCTCGCCCACCTTCAGTTCGCTCAGATTGCTCATAGGTATCTTTGTTGATTTAAAAAGTTTGGGGTTCAGACCGGTGTCACCATCACGCGGTGCGCCATGCCGCCGCCCAGCGCAAAACGGCTTTCGCCACGCATCACCACCAGGCCGCCACCTTGCTGCTGCAGCACCCGCACTTGCGCGCCGATGTTGAGCCCCATCTCGGTCATGCGCCGGTCCAGGCCGGCGCCCCCGCGCAACGCCACGATGCGCACCTGTGCGCCCAAGTCGGCCATGCTCAAGGGAAAGGCGCCTGCCAGATGTTGTGGCGAAGGCGGGTGGTGCCCGTGACCCGCATCGCCGTGGTGAGCGTGATGGGGTTGCCGACCGTGCCAGGCGCCGTCTGCCGGGGCCGGACAGGCAACCGGCGCAGCAGCCAAAGAAAACTTGAACATGGGGTGGCTCCAAAGAGGGTGGACGACAGGGTGATGGCAAAATTTTAAATGCGAGTCATTATTATTTACGTTGATAAATGTCAATTCAATGCAAATGCGACATATTCTCATATAAAATTTCTGCACGTCCCGAGACGCCGCTCAACAGCGCCGCGCTCGGCGCAGCTCACCGCCATCCAGCCAGTCAAATCACACGGCCGCCCGCTGGCTGTTGTGACCTAGCCAGCCAATAACCACCCCCACAAGGTCTTGTCACGCTATGTCACGTTCATTGAAAAAATCCAAGCCCAATCTGCCGCCAGCCCCCATGGGTCAAAAGCCAGCAGCTACAAATTCAGTCCTTTCTGGCCCGCTCCTGCCTATTGGCGCGATGCTGTTGGCAGGCTCCATGAGTGCGCTGGCACAAGAAACCACCACCGCCTATGACAAAACGCTGAAACCCGTGGTGGTGAAAGAAAAGGCCGAGGCACCGGAAGGGCGTGACTCGGTCCGCGCCACCCAGACCACCATCGGCAAAGGTCTGCAGCAACTGCGCGACATTCCCCAGTCGGTCACGGTGGTGACGGAGCGGCTGATGGATGAGCGCAACCTGGACACGGTCAAGGAAGCCTTGAAAGCCACTGCGGGCATCTCGTTCCAGGCCGCCGAAGGGGCCGAGGAGGACATCAAGCTGCGTGGCTTCTCGCTGGCCTCGACCGGTGACATTTTTGTCGATGGCATGCGCGACCCGGCTTTTTATGAGCGCGACACCTTCAGCCTGGACCGCATGGAAGTGATGCGTGGCTCGGCCTCGATGTTGTTTGGCCGTGGCTCCACCGGTGGCGCGGTGAATCTGGTCAACAAGGTGCCCACCTTGTTTGGTGACAGCCAGGTGGATGTGACCGTGGGCAGCCACGGCCACCGCCGTGTGGTGGGCGACTTCAACATCCAGACCGCCGACGATGCCGCCTTGCGCATCAACACCATGCTCACCGAGGCCGACAACAACGGCTCAGGCAGCAGCCTGGACAAAAAAGGGATTGCCGCCACCTACCGCTGGGCCATTGGAGAAAAGAACGAGTTCTCGGCCAGCATCTACCACCTGGACAACAACAACGGCATGAACTACGGCATGCCGTGGATCAAACCGACAGCAGCTTCTGCCGCCGGTGAAACAACCACCTTGCCACTGGACCCGACCGCGTACTACGGCATGGCCAGTGACTACAACGCCGGCACCGCCACCACCGGCACGCTGACCCATCAGCACCGGTTTGATGCCGACAGCACGCTCAGAACCCAGGTGCGTATGGGTGAGTACACGCGGGATCAGCGCGCCAGCACCGTGCGGTTGGGCAATGCGGCTAGCCAGCCGGGCGGCACGGCGGCCAGTCTGGCGACTTTTGGGCCGAATACCGTCTTGACACGTGGCAACCAGCTGAAGATTCAGGACCTGGATGCCCTCTACGCGCAAAGTGATTACCAGAGCAAGTTCCAGGCGCTGGGCGTGCAGCATGAGCTGCTGGCAGGTGTGGACGTCGCCCGCGAAAAGAAAACCGTTTACGGCGCACGCAATGCGGCGCAGGGTGGTGTGGTGCCAACCAAACCGACCACTACCGTGGGCACGCCCAACGATGGTGCTTGGGTCAACGAAGCCTCTCGCGTGCTCAGAACCACCAGTGACTACACGTCCAGCGGGTGGGGCGCCTATGTGCAGGACCTGATCCAAGTGGCGCCGCACTGGAAGGTGTTGGCCGGGCTGCGTTATGACAACTTGGTGGGCGATTACAACTGCCACGCCATTCCTGATCCATCTGCCAACGCCACTGCGCAGCAGTGCGATACCCGCACGGCGACCATCACGGCGCCGCTGACGCGCAGCTACAAAATGAAAATCTCTGAATGGAGCCAGCGTGTTGGTCTGCTGTATCAGCCGAACGATTTGCACTCGTACCATTTTTCGGCGGCCACCTCGTTCAACACCTCGGGTGACGCCTATTCGCTGAACTCGGCCAACGTGAACATCGACCCGGAAAAAAGCCTCAACATCGAACTGGGTGCCAAACTCGACTCGGCCGACAAACGTTTCACCACCCGCTTGGCGGTGTTTCGCTCCACCAAACTGCATGAACGCAACACGGACCCCGACGTGAACTTGGTCACGCTCTCGGGCAAGCGCCATGTGGCCGGGGCCGAAATCGACGTGGCGGGCCGACTCACGCCGCAGTGGGAAATTTACGCTTCTTATATGTGGATGCCGGTGGCCAACATTGACGAAGGCGTGGCCGGCTCGGAAGGTGAGGGCACCCGCCCCTCGAACACGCCTTACCACAGCGGTTCTGTGTGGAGCACGTACCAGATCGATGCCAAGTGGCGCGTCGGGGCCGGCCTCAACTTCCGGGGTCGCCAGACGCCTATCCGCAACCCGGGCTGGGAAGTGCCGTCATGGGTCACCGCCGATGCGATGGTGGAGTACGTGATGAACGACAAGGTCACTTTGAAGCTCAATGTCAGCAACCTCACCGACAAGCTGTACGCCGACCATCTGTACTCCGGGCACTACACCCCGGGCGCCGGGCGGCTGGTTCAACTCACCGGTAACTTCAAGTTCTGATCGCCTATGTTGCTGACGCTTCCCAACATCCTGACGCCCGATGAGATCCAAGGCGCCACCGCGCTGCTGGCCCGTGCCCCCTGGACCGATGGGCGCGCCAGCGCTGGCCCCCAGGCGGCGCAGGTCAAAAACAACCTGCAGCTGCCACACGACTGTGAAGCCGCGCAGCAGATACGCGCACTGGTGCTGCGCGGGCTGGATCGCAGCACCACGTTTTTCTCTGCGGCCTTGCCCAAACGTGTGTTCACGCCGCGTATCAACTGTTATGGCGGCGATGCCAATTACTACGGCAACCACATCGACAACGCCATCCGCGCGCTGCCCAACGGGCAAAAGGTGCGCACCGATGTGTCGTGCACGGTGTTCCTGAACGACCCGGCGGATTACGACGGTGGCGAGTTGACCATCGCCGACACCTATGGCGAGCAAGCGGTCAAGCTGCCCGCTGGCCACGCCGTGTTGTACCCCGGCACCAGCCTGCACCAAGTCAAACCGGTCACGCGTGGTCAGCGCATCGCCTGCTTTTTCTGGGTGGAAAGCATGGTGCGCAGCGACGAGCAGCGCCGCCTGCTGTTTGAGCTGGACATGAATTTGCTGCGCTTGCGCCAGCAACACGGTGAGGGCGACGAGACCACCGCACTCACTGGCGTCTACCACAACCTGCTGCGCATGTGGGCGGATACATGAGCGTGGCCGCACCAACTTCAGCGTCGCCCGCGGCCTGCACCGCGGCAAATACGCCGTCCGGCGTGGTGACTTTGGCAGACCACGAGGCGCTGGCCCGCACCCGGCTCGATGCCAACGCCTGGGCCTACTTCAGTGGTGGCGCCGCTGACGAAATCACCTTGCAAAACAACCAGACCGCGTGGCAAGGCCAGTTGTTGCAGCCGCGCATTTTGCGCAAGCTGGCAGGCGGGCACACCCGTGTGCCCTTGCTGGGGCGCACGCTGGCCCATCCGATTTTTCTGGCACCCGTGGCGTACCAACGCATGGCGCACCCCGACGGTGAACTGGCCACGGCTTGCGCCGCCTCCGCGCAACAGGCCGGGCTGGTACTGAGCACCCAGGCCAGTCTGCCGCTGGAAACCGTGGCCCAGGCGGTCGCGGGCGACCCGGACCGCGGTCCGTTGTGGTTTCAGTTGTATCTGACGCATGACCCCGCCTTTAACCTGGAATTGGTGCAACGCGCTGAAGCAGCCGAGTATGAGGCGCTGGTGATCACCGTGGATGCACCGGTGAACGGTGCGCGTGACCGTGAGCGCCGCGCCGGGTTTCGACTGCCGCCAGGCGTGTCGGCCGTCAATCTGGCGGGCTTGGTGCCCGAAACCCAAGCCAGCTTGGCCTTGGGTCAAAGTGCCTTGTTTGACGGGTTGTTGCGCAGTGCCACCACCTGGGCCGATATCGAGTGGCTGTTGTCCCGCACCCGCTTGCCGGTGCTGCTGAAAGGGGTGATGCACCCAGCGGACGCCCGCCAGGCCATGCAACTCGGTGTGGCCGGGCTGGTGGTTTCCAACCACGGCGGGCGCACTTTGGACACCGCACCCAGCACCGCCGCCGTGTTGCCACGTATCCGCCAGGCGCTGGGGGCCGATGTCCCGCTGCTGGTGGATGGCGGTATTCGTCGTGGCACCGATGTGCTCAAGGCCATCGCCCTGGGCGCCAACGCGGTGCTGATTGGCCGCCCCTATATCTACGCGCTGGCCAACGCCGGTGCGATGGGGGTGGCCCATGTGCTGCGTCTGCTGCGCGACGAGCTGGAGATCGCCATGGCCCTGTGTGGTTGCGCCACGCTGGCCGAGGTGACGGCGGACTGCCTGTTTACGCCCGAGGGCGCATCAGAGGCATGTCGGACGGCAGCGTCCACGTGAGGTTCAGTCGTCGTCATGGTTGGCTGTTGTTCCTGGCCAGGTCCGTTGCGTGTCCCGGCACATCACGGCTGCCATCTGCCAGGCTGCGGGCTGACGGCTCAGAAAGCAGAAAGTCAGACGATTTGCAGGCATCATTCATCCGTAATGCGAACAATTCGCGTTTAAAATAGGGTTGTTTTCAACTTCAAAGGGGCAAACAATGAACACATTTTTCATCCTGGGTGGCAGCGCGGTCATGGTGATGGCGGCCACCGCCTGGGTGCTGCGCAAGTGAAGTCGGTGCTGCAACGCCGCAACATCTGGCTGTTGATGACCGCGCAGGACCGCCGCACCTTTGTGGTGGTGCTTTATGTGCTGCTGTTTCATGCCTTGTTGTTGTGGGGGCTGCAAAGTGGTCTGCTCAAGCGGGTGGTGGAACAGGTGGTGCCGGTCCAGATGCTCAGCGAGTTCATCGAGCCGCCTGCGCCCAAGGTAGCGCCGCCGCCAGCACCGCCGCAGGAGGTCAAGCGGCCGATGGTTCAACCCAAGGCGCCCAGCCTGCCCACGGTGACACCGCCGCTGGCTGTGCAACAGGACAGTGCTGCCCCAGAGGCCTGGGCGGTGCAAGCTGCACCCCCCGTGCCCCTGGCCGCGGTGACCGCACCGGTGGTTCAAGCGGTGCCTGTGCTGCCGGCAGCGCCCAGTGTGGAGCTGCCCTCCAGCGATGCCGACTACCTGCAAAACCCCAAGCCGGTGTACCCCAGCAGCAGCAAGCGCCGTGGTGAGCAGGGGGTGGTAATCCACAGCGTGCTGATCGGCATTGATGGTGCGCCGGTGAGTGCGCGGCTGGTCAAGTCCAGCGGTTTTGCTGCACTGGATCAGGCCGCTTTGACGGCGGTGATGCGCTGGCGCTACGTGCCCGGCAAGCGTAACGGCGTACCCACCGCCATGTCTTTTAACGTGCCCATCAATTGGGTGCTTGAGTAATTTTTTGGAGCTTTGTTTATGGAATCGCAATTCGGGATGGTCAACGTCTGGACGCAGGGTGATTGGGTCACCAAAGGGGTGGCGGTGCTGCTGCTGGTGATGTCTTTGGCGAGTTGGATCGTGATCGCGCTCAAGACGCTGGACCTTCTCAAATACAAAAAACACGCCCGCCAGGCCGCTGACTTCTGGCACAGCGAAGACTTTGCGTCCGCGCTGGACAAGCTCGGCGCGGACGCCACCGATCCGTTTCGCCAGATCGCCCTGGAAGGCCGTGAGGCCACCGCACACCACCGCAACAGCAAGGCCCACCTGCACGACAGCCTGGACGTGAGCGACTGGGTCACCCGCTGCCTGCGCAACGCCATGGACGAGTTCACCGCCCGGCTGCAATCGGGACTGGCGATTCTTGCGTCAGTGGGTTCCACCGCGCCATTTGTCGGGCTGTTTGGCACGGTTTGGGGCATTTACCACGCGTTGCTCAGCATCGGGCTGTCGGGCCAGTCGACCATCGACAAGGTGGCCGGCCCGGTGGGTGAGGCGCTGATCATGACCGCGCTGGGGCTGGCGGTGGCCATTCCCGCTGTGCTGGGCTACAACGCGCTGGTGCGCGGCAACAAGGCCATCTTGAACAAGCTGGGCAGCTTCTCGCATGACTTGCACGCCTACTTTGTCACCGGTGCGCGGGTGAATTCGCCCGGTAACAGCGCTGTGGTCATGATGAAAAAAGGAGCCTGAGCATGGCTTTTGGAACCCAGCCTGACGCCGATGAGGTGATGAGCGAGATCAACATGACCCCGCTGGTGGACGTCATGCTGGTGCTGCTGATCATCTTCATCATCACCATTCCGGTGATGAAACATTCGGTCAACGTGGACCTGCCGGTGGCCAAGAACCAGCCGCAAGTCATCCAGCCGCAGACCGTGCGCTTGAGCGTGGATGCGCAGGGCCTGTATTTCTGGAACGAAGCGCCGGTGGAGGTCTCCGCGCTGGCGGGCTTGCTGCAGGCTGAGGCGGCGCGTGAGCCCCAGCCCGAGCTGCACATCCGGGGTGACAAGGCGGTGCGTTATGAACATGTCGCCAAGGTGATGGCCAGCGCGCAGCAGGCCGGCTTGCGCAAGATTGGTTTTATCACCGAGCCCGGCCCATGAGCGCCGCTCAGCCAGGCGCCACCAGCCGCCAAGGTGTCGCGACGTTTGCCCTGGACACGCGGGCCGCCATCGGGGCCAACCGGAGCGCGCCCGAACCGCTGCCCAGCACCGCGGTGCTGCGCGGGCACAAGTCGGTGTCCATCGAGCATGAGGGTGTGATTTACCGTTTGCAGGTCACCAAGTTGGGCAAGCTGATTTTGACGAAATAGCACAGAATCAAGGTGGCTGGACCACGCAGCTGCACAGAAGTTTTCCCGGATGTTTTAACTTTTTTACTGGAGCCATCTCATGGACAACACAAAAACCCAGGCAGCGATTGATGCCTTGAACCACATCATGGAGCTGGAATTGGCCGGTGTGGTGCGCTACACGCATTACTCGCTGATGGTGTACGGCTTCAACCGCATTCCGATCGTGTCGTGGCTCAAGGCCAATGCCACCGAGAGCCTCGACCACGCCCACAAGGCGGGGGAACTGGTCACACTGATGGGCGGGCACCCGTCGCTCAAAATTGGTGCTCTGCTGGAGACCGAACAGCATGACACCGGTGACATCCTGCGTGAGAGTCTGTCCCACGAACAAGCTGCACTCAACGCTTATTACGCTCTGTTGAAGATTGCCGAGGGCAGCTCGGTGCTGCTGGAGGAATATGCGCGCGAAATGATTGTTCAGGAAGAGCTGCACCTGGACGAAGTCAACAAGATGCTGCGTCGCCCCGGTGAGATGGAGCCTTTCAAGGCCTGAGCCCCAAGGCCCGGCGGCTCAGCTCAAGCTGGGCTGGCGCAGTTCTGTCAAGGCCCGCTTCAGGCTGGCAGAGCCGGGGTTGTCGACAAACACGCATGGCTTGCCGGTGCGTTTGCAATGGTCCTTGACGCGCCAATAAGCGTTGTGGCTGATGCAGCCGGTCTGGCAGATCACCAGGTCGGCAGCGGCCAGCGTGGTGTCCAGTTTGGTCAGGCTTTCTTCTTCGCCGCCATCGTGGTGCATGAAGCGCCCACCGGTGCGCTCAATGATGTGGCGGTACAGCGGCACGCTGGCAGTGCGCCCGCCCACACACAGCACGGCGCGGTCAACCAGGGGTGTCGGCGCGATCGCGGCGGAGGTCAAGGGGTCGTGTTGGCCATCGGCTGGGTTGTCCCGGCGTCTGAGTTCGGCCGCCTGCGCCTCCACCAGGCGAGCCAGGCGTTCGTTTTCCTGTTGCGTCAGCAGCAGGGCGCGCTCCAGCGCGTGAATGCGCTCGGTTTGCAACGTGAGTTCCTGAGCCTGTTGGAAGCGGCAGGCCAGGTCGGGCACGGCGGCCTCAAGGGCTTGCAACTGTTCCTGCAGCGCGCCCAGTCGCGTATCGCGGCTGACCAGGTCAGCGCGAAGCTGTTGGATCAATGACTGTTGCAGCGCAGCCTGGCTGGCACGGTCTCGTGCGCACTGGGTGTTGCGCGCCTGGATGCGGGCCAGTTCGTTGGTCAGTACGGCGTTTTCATCCAGCAGGGCCGCCAGACGCTGGTTATCAGCGCGCTGCGTGGCACCCAGTTGGTGTTGCAGCATGTGCACCTCACCGAGCACCTGGCGCTGCAGTTCCGGTGTGCAACGCGGGTGGGTCAGTGTGGCCCAGAGGGTGCCGGGAAGATCGGTTGTCCAGGACGCCCCCCACCACGCCTGCAAGGCCTCCCCGGATTTGTGTCGGCTTGCCTGCCGAATGGCGGTGGCGTAGCGTTGCTCCAGCTCGCGTTGCATGCCCTCAGCCAGCGGTGTGCGACTGCTGCACTGGCTGACTGCGCCAGCGTGCAGGGTGTACTCGGTGTCAACGTTGTGGCCGCGAAACACTTTGTTGACGACCCGCCTGAGCACCGGCGTCGGCAGGCAAATGCCAACCACCGGGCAGTGCGCGCGGCTTTCCAGTTCCCACAGCCTGTGTCGGCGTGAGCCCGGGCTGGGCGACTGGCTGGCGTGGGTGGCCGCGGGTTCGGGCGTGTTGACGTCACCGAGCGCCGGTGTCTCTTGTTGGATAGACAGGTAGCACATACAAATCTCCAAATGAGGCTGGCTTGGAAGCCGACGGTCAGCTGCGCAGACCGGACGATGGGAGCATTCTAGTTCTAAATAAGAATGACTCGCATTTAAATTCTGGTCAGCTGTGGCAGGCGACAGCCGCCTAAACTCAGGGCGTGCAGGGCATCTTGGCCAGCCGTCTGGCAGCCGATGGCTGGGCCTGGAGGTCAGCGCATGCCACGCTGGGTAAGTTCTAAACAGATCACCATTTCGACCGGAGACCGCATGAAAGCCTTTCAAGAGTACTACCCCGACAACCTGTCGCATTGTTATGGTTGCGGTGCCAACAACGACCATGGCCACCGCATCAAGACCTATTGGGACGGGGATGAGACCGTGACGCGCTTCACGCCCGAGCCGTACCACACGGCGGTGCCGGGTTACACCTATGGCGGCTTGCTGGCCTCGCTGATCGACTGCCACGGCACCGGCACGGCGTCGGCAGCGATGTACCGCCAGGAAGGGCGCGAGATGGACACCAAGCCATCGTTTCGCTTTGTCACCGGCTCACTGCATGTGGATTATTTGAAGCCCACGCCGATCAACGTCACGCTGGAAATTCGGGGCCGCGTCAAAGAGATCAAGGGCCGCAAAGTGGTGGTGGAGGCCACCGTCTACGCCGATGGCGTGGCCACCGCCCGGGGTGAAATCGTGGCGATTCAGATGCCGGAAAATTTTGGTACACCTGCCTGAAAGCTACCCATGACGAACGCCTCACACCTGATGATCTGGCCCATGCGCCGTGTTTTGAACCGCCTGTGGGCCCTGGTGCTCCTGCTGGTGTTGGGTTTGCCCGCGCTGGCGCTCGCCCAAGCGGCCGCACCAGTGGCACTGGGCCAGCCCTTGCCCACGCTGAACCTCAAAGACCAGCATGACAAGCCGTGGCACATCGCGCCCGGCACCCGGCTGGTGCTGTTTGCCGCAGGCCGCCAGGCCTCCAACCTGGTGCAGGCGGTGTTGGAAGCCCTGCCCAAAGACCAGCTGACCCAAAAAAATGCGGTGTACCTGGCCGACATGAGCAAGATGCCCGGCTTCATCACCCGCACCTTCGCCTTGCCCGTGCTGCGTGACATGTCGTACCCGATTGGCGTGTCGATGGACGACACCACGCTGGCGGGCTGGCCGCGCCAGCCCGATGCGGTGACCCTGATCGAACTGGATCAAGGTCTGCTCAAAAGCATCCGTTTTGTCACTACCGAGGCCGATCTACGCGCCGCGCTGGCGCGCTGAGCCAGCGCCTTGAGCGCGGCAGTTTGAGGCGAATGCCTGCCGCGCCAACCCCGGGGTGACTTGAGTCACCGTCACCTTGCGGGGTCTATGAGATAGTCCTTTTGGTCTTTTCCAAAGGTCTATCTTCCCCAGGAGTTTGCATGAAAAAATCGGCATTTTTGGCGACCGTCTTGTTCGCTGCGGCCGTGTCTGCCCAGGCAGGTGAGTTGTTTGTGTTCATCAACAGTGGCAGCGCCATGACCCAGGCGGCTGGCAACGTACTGGCCGGGTGAGATCATTCTGTCCGAAGGCCCAGGCCACTAGGGCCTGGCTGTGGTGACCCGCTGGGCGGGGCGCAAAATATGCGCACAATCGCCCGGCAGATGCCATGCCACAAGGTCCCGTAGCGATGGATGTGAACCTAACTTACTCAGGAGAAACAGATTGAAAACAGCCCATGACCTGGTCGCCGCCGCCAAAACCCGCGTGCGTGAGGTGGCCTTGGCCGACGCCAAACAGGCCATCACCGCGGCCGATGTGCTGGTGGATGTGCGCGAGGCCGATGAATTTGCGGCCGGGCACCTGGCTGGCGCCATCCATGTGTCGCGTGGTCTGCTGGAGTTCAAGTTCAGCGCCAACCCGGCGCTGCAACCGCGGGATCTGAAGATCGTGCTGTACTGCAAAACCAGCGGTCGCGCCGCGTTGGCCGCCAGCGCCCTGCAGGACATGGGTTACCTGGACGTGCAGTCGATCGCAGGCGGGTTCGATGCCTGGGCTGCTGCGGGCAAGCCGGTGGTCAAGCCCGAGGCGCCGCCGTTTGACTGAGCGCGCGCCCGGTCAGCCAACGGGTCAGATTCGGCCCATTACCAGCAAGATGATCAGGATCAGAACCACCAGCCCGATGCCGCCGCTGGGACCGTAGCCCCAGCTACGGCTGTGCGGCCAGCTGGGAATGACGCCGATCAGCAGCAGGACCAGCACGATCAGAAGAATGGTGCCAATGCTCATGATGTTTCCTTGTCTTGGGTAGTGGTAGCGGTTGGGGGCAGGTGTTGCAACAGGTCGGCCAGGTCATCGGCGTGTTCTTCTTCCATGGCCAGGATCGACTCCAGCAGGCGCCGGGTGGTCGGGTCCTGGTCCGCCAGCATGGCGATGCCGTGGCGGTAGCTGTCGATGGCAATGCGCTCGGCGATCAGGTTTTCAGTGATCATGTCGGCCAGGTTGTCACCTTCCACATACTCGGCATGGCTGCGACTGAGCAGGGTGCTGGGCGAGAAGTCCGGCTCACCGCCGAGCTGCACGATGCGTGTGGCCAGCTGGTCGGCATGGCCCAGTTCTTCGTTGGCGTGGGTCAAAAACTCGGCGGCTACTGCCTGGGAATGGATGCCACGGGCCATGAAATGGTGGCGGCGGTAACGCAGCACACACACCAGTTCGGTCGCCAGTGCTTCGTTGAGCATCATCACCACAGCAGGGAGGTCGGCTGTGTAGCCCGCCGTGACGGCGCCTTGTTCGATGTGCTGACGCGCGTCCCGGCGCACGGTGTCCAGTTGAAAGGGGGCGATGGCGTGGGTCATGAAAGCCTCTCGGGTGTTGAATGAGTCTGTATGGTGGCACCTGTGCGCCCTGGGGTCTGTTCGATGACGCACCTAACGAGTCCCCTGTCTGTGGCAGCATCCGCGTGGGGGGCTTGGGCTCTCATGTCAATCAGGAATCACACATGTTGTACAAAATGACCTTGGCGGCTTGCCTCTTTGGCGCGAGCGCCTGGCCAACGCACGCAGCACCCCCGGCACCGGCGGATGTGGTCAGCGTGGCGGCGGTGGACTTGCAGCGCTACCTGGGCCAGTGGTTTGAAATCGGCAGCCTGCCGCTGTTTTTTCAGCGCAATTGCGTGGCCGACACCAGTGCGCAGTACGGTTTGGCGCCAGACGGGGTCTCGTTGACCGTCGTGAATCGCTGCCGCACCGCCGACGGTATGGATGAAGCCACTGGCCGGGCCACCGTCGTTCCGGGGTACGCCAACAGCCGCTTGAAGGTGTCTTTTTTCTGGCCTTTCAAGGCCGATTACTGGGTGATCGGGCTGGACCCGGACTACCGCTGGGCGCTGGTGGCCACGCCCAACCGCAAATACCTGTGGTTGCTGTCGCGCACCCCGCAACTGCCGCAGCCCGAGGTGCAGGCCGCGCTGGCGATCGCCACCGCGCAGGGCTATGACCTGAGCGCGTTCCGCTACACCCCGCAAACGTCCTCGCCATGAGGTTGACCGCTGTCAGCCCGTTTTGGGCGTGGGCTGCAGACCTGATGTGTCATTGAATACCAGGTGCCCAATGCACCCTGTTTGAGCTTGTGTGGCCATTCAGCCGCAAAGTTCAAGCGTGATGCGGCAATGTGGCGGACAGTTGATATGGGGCAAATCTGCACGTGGACGGATCGCTAGCATCGGTGGTTTTGTCGTTGATGCGTGGTCCTCAAAAATGAAAATAAATCTCCCTGTGACCCAGCGCGAGTTTGAGCTGGAAGACGGCGTCACACTGGTGTCTACCACCGACACCAAAGGCATCATCACCCATTGCAACCAGGCCTTTGTGCAAGCCAGCGGGTTTGCTGACGCCGAACTGCTGGGCCAGCCCCATGACATCGTGCGCCACCCGGACGTGCCGCCCGAGGCGTTCAAGGATTTATGGGGCACCATCGGGCGCGGCAGGCCGTGGTCTGGCGTGGTGAAAAACCGGCGCAAAAACGGGGACCACTACTGGGTGCTGGCCAATGTCACGCCGGTCATGGAAAACGGCAAACCGCACGCGTACATGTCGGTGCGGCTCAAACCCACGCGGGCGCAGATCCAGGCCGCGGAGCAGGCCTACGCGTTGCTGGACGCCCAGCGCGCCAGCGGCAAGATCCGCCTGCAGTTGCACGCGGGCAAGCTGCGGCGCGTGGGCTGGCGTGACTGGCCGGCGCGCTTGCACCGGATCACGCTGCGCCAGCGTGTGGCGGTGGGTTTGCTTGGGGTGCTGTTGGTCACGCTGCTGCCCGCCTGGGTGCTGGCCGGGCAAGCGGCCAGCACCGTCGCCCTGGCGCAGTTGGCCTGCGGGGTGCTGGGCATGGCGATGTTCTGGGCCTGGTTCAACCACACGCTGGCCCGGCCGCTGGATCGGGCCACTGGTTTGGCCGGCGAGCTGGCCGGTTGCAATCTGGACGGTGATATTGATTACGACAGCACCAGCCCGCTGGGCGCCTTGATGCGCCGTTTGTGGCTGACCAACCTCAACATGCGCGCCATCGTGGCCGATGTGCGTGCCGAGGTCAAAGGGGCCAACCAGGCCGCGCAAGACATCCACCAGGGCAGTGTGGCGCTGTCCGGCCACACCGGTACGCAGGCCCAAGAGGTGGTAAAAACCACCGCCGCCGTGCGCGAGATTGCCGACACCGTGAAACGCACGGCCGATACCGCCCACGCGCTGGCGGGTCTGAGCAGCAGCGCCAGCGCCATGGCCACGGAGGGGGCACGGGCGATTGACCAGGTGTCGGCCTCCATGCATGCCATCGAGGCCTCGTCGGACCGCATCACCGAGATCATTGAAGTGATCGAAAAGCTGGCCTTCCAGACCAACCTGCTGGCGCTCAACGCCGCGGTGGAAGCGGCGCACGCGGCGGACCATGGCCGCGGTTTCGCCGTGGTGGCGGCCGAGGTGCGGGCGCTGGCGCGGCGCAGCAGCGAGGCGGCGCAACAGATTCGCGGGTTGATCCAGCACTCGGTCGACCAGGTGTCACGCGGCAGCCAGACCGTGGATGTGGCGGCGGACACCATACGCACCGCGGTCGATGCCGTGCGCGAGGTGACGGCGCGACTGGGCGAGATCACCCGGGCCACCCAGGACGAAGCGGTGGGGGTGACACAGATCAGTGACGCCATGCATCTGCTGGATGAGGTGACCCAGCAAAACGCCGATCTGGCACACCAGGCCAGCGCCGATTGCGAGGGCTTGACCTCACGTGCCGACACGCTGGTGCGCGCGGTCAAGGTGTTCAAGATGAGCCGGTAGAGGCTCTCGGGCGCGAGCTTTCCTGGCCTGCGCAGCCCGGTCGCCTCACCGTCCCTTGGAAGGCGTCAGGGCGATGGCGTGTGTTGGAGGGTCTTGAGTTTGCGGTACAGCGAACGCTCGCTGATGCCCAGTTGGGCGGCCAGTTCGGCCCGGCTGCCGGTGTGGTGTTGGACCATGTCCAGCAGCGCGGCGCGCTCCACCGATTTCAGCGCCCCCGGCGACGCCATGGGCACCGCGGCGCCGGTTCCGGACAGGTGGCCGCCTGATGAACCGGCGATGGGGTTGGGCAAAGCGGTGCCCAGGCGCGGTCGTCGGCCAGACAGCAAGGCCTGTTCCACATGGGATGCTTCCAGCACATCGCCGTCACACAACAGCGCCGAGCGTTCCAGCAGGTTGCGCAGTTCACGCACATTGCCGGGGTAGTTCTGCCTGTTGAGCAAGGCCAGCGCGCTGTCACCGAGTGTGAGCTTGCGCGGCCCGGTCACCCGTTGCAGCAGGGCCTGCGCCAGCAGGGCAATGTCGTCGCGGCGCTCGCGCAGGGCGGGCAGGTGGATCGGGAAGGTGCTCAGCCGGTAATACAGGTCTTCGCGGAATTTGCCCTGGGCCACCATTTCGTCGAGGTTGCGGTGGGTGGCCGATACCACGCGGATGTCGGCGTGGCGCTGCTCGGAGCTGCCCACGCGCCGGTAGGTGCCGGTTTCCAGCAGACGCAACAGCTTCACCTGCATGGTCAGCGGGATGTCGCCCACCTCGTCCAGAAACAGCGTGCCGCCGCTGGCCGCTTCGACCAGCCCGGTGCGCGCGGTGTTGGCGCCGGTGAAGGCGCCACGCTCGTGGCCAAACAGTTCCGACTCAAACAGGTTCTCCGGCAAGCTGGAGCAGTCCACCGGCACCAGGGCGCGGGCGGCGCGCGGGCTGGCCTCATGCACGGCGCGTGCCACCAGCTCTTTGCCGGTGCCCGACTCACCCAGCAGCAGCACCGTGGCCATCGAGGGCGCCACCCGCGCCACCATGGTCAGCATCCGCTGGAAGGTGGCGCTTCGCCCAATCAGCCCCTGCGCCTTGGACTGGCCCTCTGCCACGCGCAGCGACTCCATTTTTTCGACGAAAAACGCCTGCTCGTCGTCGGCGTTGAGCAGCGGGGCCAGCTCGATGTTGACGTATTCCTCACCCTTGGCCGTGTGGTGCAGGTGTAACACACGCTCACGCTGGCCTGATTCGCGCGCCTTGACCAGCGGGCAAGATTCGCCCGACTGGTCACACGGCATGTTGAAGTGGTGCGACACCTCGTAACAGGTGCGCCCCACCACCCCGCGGTCGGGGCTGAACTGCCGCCGGTACGCCGCATTGGCCGCCAGGATGCGGTAGTGCGTGTCGAACAGGATGTGAGGCTCTGGCAGACCCTCCAGAAAAGACATGAGCTCGGGCAGCGGTTTCATCGTGGGCAAAAGGGGTGGTCAAGGTGACAGCAAGTGTATGCCAGGGCACTGCCAGTGTGTCATATTTGGCAGTTACCACCCTGATGGCATCTTTGAAACATCGGAAAATGTGGTCAAGTGCTTGAAATCAAACAGGTTTTGCTGATTTTCAGCATGGCACGTTTATTGATTGCACTTGGGGCATCACCACCACGCCGCTGTCGTGACCGGTTTTTTTTGAACTTCAGGAGAATGCCATGTCTGCCACCCCCACCTTCAACGCCCTGGCCGCCGATGCCAGCGATCACGATGCCGAGCGCCGCAACATGCTGATGCTGACCCTGGCCGCGGCCAGTGTTGGCACGGTGGCCACCGCGGTGCCCTTCGTCACCAGCTTTGCGCCCAGCGAGCGGGCGCTGGCCTCCGGCGCGGCTGTTGAGGCAGATATTTCGGACCTGGCCCCGGGCGCCATGAAAACCGTGGAGTGGCGCGGCAAGCCGGTGTGGGTGCTGCGCCGCACGCCCGAGGTGCTGGCCGACTTGCGCACGCTGGACAGCCAGCTGGTGGATCCCCAGTCCCAGGTGGCCAGCCAGCAACCGCCTTACGCCCAAAACGCCACCCGGTCCATCAAGCCCGAGTATCTGGTGGCCATTGGCATCTGCACCCACCTGGGTTGCTCGCCCAGTGCGGTGCCTGCGGGCACCGCCAACCCGAGTGTGGGCGACACCTGGAAAGGCGGTTTTTTCTGCCCTTGCCACGGGTCCACCTTTGACGCGGCTGGTCGGGTGTTCAAGAACAAACCGGCGCCGACCAACCTGGAAATCCCGCCGCACAAGTACTTGTCGGATGGTCGTGTGCTGATTGGTGAAGACGATCTAGCCTGACGGGGCCCAATCTGCCATTTGGGTATGCCAACGGCTGCCTGAATTGGCAGTCTGACACACGTTTTTGCGCCCTGGTGGCGCATTGTCATTTATAAGTCGTTGATTCTATTAGGCCAAAAGTTGGCCGGTGGCCTGGCATGTTTCTTGATCTATGTCTAGAAGATCGACACACACCGCCATGACCCAGCGCACCCTCATCACCCTGGTCCGTCGCCAAAGCCGAGGTACCTGAGATGTACTTCCGGATCCTGAACGACGAAGACAGCGGTGAATTCACCTACTTGCTGGCGGATCTGTCAGCGCGCGAGGCGGTGCTGATTGACCCCCACGGCCGCGATCTGCCGGTGTTGTCGGCCTTGTTGTCGGAGCGGGATTTGCGGCTGCGCTGGGTGCTGCGCACCCACCACCACGATGGCATCCAGGTGACAGAGCCGACATTGCTTGCGCGTCTGGGGGCACCGGTGGTTCAGGGGCGCGCCCATGGCGGCGCTGCTGAGCTTTGCGCAGACGGCGCGGTGTTGCCCTTTGGTGATGAACTGGTGCATGTGGTGGCCACACCTGGCCACACCGCCCATTGTTTGAGTTTTGCCTGGCGCGACCGGTTTTTTTGTGGCGGCCTGCTGGCGGTCACCGCCTGTCCGCATCAGGCGCAGCCTCAAGTCCCGGAGGTTCTATGGGATAGCGTGACCCGGAAAGTTTTTACACTACCCGACGAAACACTGCTGTTCGCCGGGCACGAAGAACGCGCGCGAGCGGTCAGCACGGTGCTGGAGCAACGGCGCTGGCACCCTTTTTTTTCGCGCCTGACCCGCGACGAGTTTCTGGCGCACATGGCTGCATGGGCCCAAGGCCATAGGCTCGCCCCCACTTTTTGAGGAATGACGAATGAATGCCGAGTTGAAAGATGTGAAAAAAGTGATCCCCATCACCCCGGTGGCATCTGAGGCCGAGCCAGAACTGGTGTCGCTGTACGCGGCGCATGAAAAAATTTACCCGCGCAGCGTCACGGGCGTGTTCACCAACTGGCGCTGGATCATGGTGTGGGTCACGCAGATCATCTTTTACGGTCTGCCCTGGGTGGAGTGGGGTCAGCGCCAGGCGGTGCTGTTTGACCTGGAGGTGCGCCGCTTCTACATCTTTGGCTTGGTGCTGTACCCGCAGGACTTCATTTACCTCACAGGCATGCTGATCATCTCTGCCTTGTCGCTGTTTCTGTTCACCGCGGTGGCCGGTCGGCTGTGGTGCGGTTATGCCTGCCCCCAGACGGTGTACACCGAAATCTTCTTGTGGATCGAGAAGCTGACCGAGGGCGATCGCTCGGCCCGCATGCGGCGTGACGGGGGCGCGATGACCGCCGAAAAATTCGGACGCAAAACCGCCAAGCACCTGATCTGGCTGCTGTTTGGCCTGTGGACCGGTTTCACTTTTGTCGGTTATTTCACCCCGATCCAGACCATGGTGAGCCAGGTGTCGACCCTGGACTTTGGCCCCTGGGAAACCTTTTGGGTGCTGTTTTACGGCTTTGCCACCTACGGCAATGCCGGTTTCATGCGCGAACAGGTGTGCAAACACATGTGTCCCTACGCCCGTTTCCAGAGTGTGATGTTTGACAAGGACACCTTGATCGTCACCTACGATGCCGAGCGCGGTGAGCCCCGCGGTGCGCGTTCCAAAAAGGCCGACCCGACCAAGCTCAACCTGGGGGCCTGTGTCGACTGCAGCCTGTGTGTGCAGGTTTGCCCGACCGGCATCGACATCCGAAATGGCTTGCAGTATGAGTGCATCGGCTGCGGCGCCTGTGCCGACGTGTGCGACACGGTGATGGACAAGGTGGGTTACCCGCGCGGTCTGGTCAAGTATTCGACCGAAAACGCCATGACCAACAAATGGACGCAAAAGCAGACGCTGCGCCATGTGTTTCGCCCGCGCATTCTGGTGTACACCAGCATCCTGATGGTCATTGTGCTGGCCACGTTGGTCAGCCTGGCCACCCGCACGCCGTTCAAGGTGGACGTGGTGCGTGACCGCGGCGTGATGGCGCGTATTGTGGAGGCAGGCAAGACCGAGAACGTGTACCGCCTGCAGGTGATGAATGCCACAGAAACCGACCAGCGTTACCGCTTCTCAGTGGCTGGATTGCCTGGCCTGGTGCTGACTTCCGAGGACACGGTGAGCGTGCGCTCGACCGAAGCGCGTACCGTGCCGATGCGGGTTCAGCTGCCATTTGAAGGGGCGCCGGGCGGGTCACATGAGATCCAGATCGTGATCGAGTCGCTGGACAGCCCGGGCAAGCTGGTCGAAAAGACCACCTTCCTGGTGCCAAAACAGTAAGCGCTTCATAGCCCGGTCCGTCTTGATGTGTTACCAGGGTTGAGTGGGTGCTGCTGACACTCGGTCTGGCCGGGCTGTCGGCCTGGGGCCTGCGGCTGGCCGTCAATGCGCTGATCCTCTTCGGGCTGCGGGCGCCTCGGGTGGCTTACGCCGGGTTGTCGTCGGGCGACTTCGGCGTGCCGCGTGAGGTGCGCCTGCCAACCCGCCATGACAAAGTGTTGACCGGCTGGTTTGCGGCAGCACCCGGCGCCCAGGCTGCGCCTGCCGTGGTGGTGATGCATGGCTGGGGCGCCAATGCCGGTCTGATGCAAGGCTGTTTGGCGCCCTTGCACGCGGCGGGTCTGGCCGTGTTGCTGCTGGATGCGCGCTGCCATGGCCGCAGTGACGGCGAGCCCTTCACCTCCTTGCCGCGTTTTGCGGAAGATATTGAAGCAGGTCTGGCCTGGCTGCGTCAGCAGCCCCAGGTGGACGCAAAACGGCTGGCGGTCATCGGTCATTCTGTGGGCGCGGGTGCGGCGCTGCTGGCGGCCACGCGCCACAACGAGGTCCGGGCGGTGGTCAGCATCAGTGCCTTTGCGCATCCGCATGAGGTGATGTTGCGTTACCTGACGAGTTTTCGCATTCCCTACCCGGTGCTGGGCTGGTATGTGCTGCGTCATGTGCAGCAGGTGATTGGCGCCCGGTTTGATGCCATTGCGCCGCTGCGTAGCATCAGCCAGGTCACTTGCCCGGTGCTGCTGGTGCATGGGCGTGAGGACGACAGGGTGCCTGTGAACGATGCCCGGCGGTTGCTGGCAGCCGGTCAGGCGGGGCGGGTCAGGCTGCTGGAGGTGGCCGGGCGGCATGATCTGAGTACCGCGCTGGACGCCCACCTGCCCGAGATCACCGGTTTTTTGCAGCAAGCGCTTCGCACAGGCGCATCCCATGCCAGCCCGCAGGTTTCTGCTTAACATGGCTGCCATCATGACAACAATGATCCCTCAGACATGGATGCTGTGATGCTCACCGCGCTTTTGGGCGTCCTGATTGGTTTGGTGCTGGCCTTCACCGGGGCGGGCGGCGGCATCCTGTCGGTTCCTGTGCTGGTGTTTGGGTTGCAGCTGTCGGTGCAGCAGGCGGCACCGATCGGTCTGGCGGCGGTGTTTGCCGCCTCGTTGCTGGGGGCGGTTCTGGGTTGGCGGGACGGCATCGTCAGGTACCGCGCTGCGGCCTTGATGGGCACGGCGGGCATGCTGATGGCGCCGGTCGGGTTTTTTCTGGCGCAGATCCTCCCCAATCAACCACTGACCGTGGCCTTTGCGCTGGTGATGTTGTATGCCGCCTGGCGCACCCTGTCGCAGGCTGGGGCAGCGGCAGCGACCCGGGCGCAGGCGCCTTGTGTTGTGAGTGCGGTGGACCAGCGGCTGACCTGGACACGTCCGTGTGCCCGGGTGCTCACGGGCACCGGCATGGGGGCGGGCCTGCTGAGCGGTTTGTTGGGGGTCGGGGGTGGCTTTGTGATTGTGCCGGCCCTGACGCGGTACACCGACTTGACCGTGCGCAGTGTGCAGGCCACCTCGCTGGCGGTGATGGCGCTGGTGTCGCTCAGCGGCGTGGCGTCCGCTGCCTGGCACGGTGCCTTGGACTGGGGCATTGTGCGGCCTTTTGCGGCCGGTGCGGTGGTGGCGCTGTTGGCTGGGCGGTTGGTGGCCAGCAAGCTGCCACCCCAACATTTGCAGCAGGCGTTTGCGTGGTTCAGCGTCGCCGTGGCGCTGTTGATGCTGGCACGCGTTGCGGGTCTGGTGTCGGCCTGAGGGGGACCCTTACAATAAATTCAGACCAAAGGTAACCCCCATGAGAATATTGATATCAAACGACGATGGTTATCAGGCGCCCGGTGTGGTGGCGCTGTATGAGGCGCTCAGAGAGATTGCAGACGTTGAGGTGGTGGCGCCGGAGCAGAACAACAGCGCCAAGTCCAACGCGTTGACGTTGCATTCACCGCTGTATGTCCAGCGGGCGGTCAATGGCTTTCGGTACGTCAACGGCACACCGGCCGACTGTGTGCACATTGCCCTGACCGGCTTGCTGGACTACCGCCCCGATCTGGTGGTGTCAGGCATCAACAACGGCGCCAACATGGGCGACGACACCATTTACTCGGGCACGGTGGGTGCGGCGATGGAAGGGTATTTGTTTGGTATCCCGTCGATCGCGTTTTCCCAGGTTCAGCGGGATTGGTTGCATCTGGACGCCGCAGCGCACAAGGCGCGTGAGCTGGTGTTGCAGATGTCCCAACAAAATCTTTTGGGCAGCGGCGCCTGGTTGCTCAACGTCAACATTCCGAACCTGCCGGTCGATCAAATGGGGCACGTCAAGCTCTGCCGTCTGGGACGGCGCCACGCCGCGGAGCCGGTCATCACCCAGCAGAATCCACGTAACGAGACGATGTACTGGATTGGTGCCGCCGGTCCGGCCAAAGATGATGCCGATGGCACCGACTTTCATGCCACAGCGCAGGGGCACATCGCGATCACCCCGCTCAAGGTGGACCTGACCGACCACGACAACCTGGGCTACTGGGCGCAGACAGCAGCGCGTTTGTCCTCCGGCATGGGCGCGCGTTGATGGCGGAACGTCACACCACCAGTGTCAAACCCCGCCCGGGGTTTCCGGCCCGTCTGGGGCCGAATCCAGCACCCAAACCCCTGACGCCCGTGCTGCGGCATGGCACCCCCCACGCACCGGCGGGTCTGGGCATGGATTCGAGTGCGGTGCGGCGCAGTATGGTGACCAAACTGGCCCAGCAGGGGATTGCAGATCAGCAGGTGCTGTCGGCCATGGGTTCGGTGGAGCGACACCGGTTTGTTGACTCAGCCTTGGTCAACCAGGCCTATGAGGACACCAGCCTGCCTATCGGCCTGGGCCAGACCATCTCCAAGCCGGGTGTGGTGTCGCGCATGTTGGAACTGTTGCGCCAGGGCACGGCGGGGCGACTGGGGCGGGTGCTGGAAATCGGTACCGGTTGTGGTTATCAGGCCGCCGTTTTGAGCCATTTGTGCACCGAGGTGTACTCGATCGAGCGGCTGCGCGGTTTGCATGACAAGGCGCGGGACAACTTGCGACACCTGCGGCTGGCCAATGTGCATCTGCTGTTTGGCGACGGCATGGCCGGTTATGCCCGGGGTGCACCGTATGCCGGCATCATTGCGGCAGCCGGCGGCGAGGCCATCCCCGCGTGCTGGCTGGAGCAGCTTGCCGTTGGGGGCCGGTTGGTCGCGCCGGTGGCAGCGGGCGCCCACAGCCCCGGGCGCCAGGCGCTGATGGTTGTCGACAAGACAGCACAAGGCTTTCGCCACACGGTCATGGAAGCCGTTCATTTCGTCCCCTTAAAATCGGGCGTTGCTTGACAGGGATATTTATGACACGTTTGTTTCGTCGATGGGGTTTGGGGCTGGGCATCACCGTGGTTGCACTGGTGTTGTCTGGCTGTACCTCGACATCACTCAACCGCGCGCCAGTGGAAGATCGGGTGTCAACGTCGGGCGTTTCTGCGGGTAAGTCGCCAGCAGACTTGGCTGCCATCAAACAACCCCCAGGTTTTGAGAATGCAGGCAAGCCCGGCTACTACACCGTGAAGCCGGGCGACACCCTGCTGCGGATTTCGCTGGAACACGGGCAGTCGACCCAGGACCTCACACGCTGGAACCAACTCGACAACCCCAACCGCATCGAAGTGGGTCAGGTGCTGCGGATCATTCCCCCGGCGGGCGGCGAGGTGGTGGTCAAACCGATTGGGCGCCCGCAAGTGGTGGCAACACCCGCGGCTTCAGCAGCTTCGTCGGCAGCCTCGGCAGCAGCTGAAGCACCGGCAGTGCCTGCCTCCGCGGCGCCCGTGGCCAAGACGCTGGCACCAGAGGATGACCTCAACTGGATCTGGCCAGCCAATGGGGCGGTGCTGGCTGGTTTTGACGACGTCAAAAACAAGGGCCTCGACATCGGTGGCAAAGCCGGTGACGCCGTGCTGGCCGCCGCGGATGGCCGGGTGGTGTATGTGGGCGCCGGGTTGCGCGGCTACGGCAACCTGATCATCCTGAAGCACAACAACGTGTTCCTGACCGCTTACGCCCACAACCAGACCTTGCTGGTGAAAGAAGACCAGTCCGTGCTCAAGGGGCAAAAGATCGCCGAGATGGGCAGCAGCGATGCCGACCGTGTCAAGCTCCATTTTGAGGTTCGCCGCCAGGGCAAACCGGTCGACCCTGCCAAATACCTGCCTGCGCGCTAACCGGTGCCCCCGACGCGTTCGGGGTTGACGCCTCCCGTGATTTCATTGCCTTCCTCTCATGACTGAACCCACCCAACCAGCAGCGGCTGCTGCTTTCCCTGACCATTGGCTGCACGTTGAATCGCTGGACCTCGACGCCCAGGGCGTGGCGCACAAGGCCGACGGCAAGGTGGTGTTTATTGAAGGGGGGCTGCCTTTCGAGTGGGTCAGCGCCAATATCAACCGTCACAAAAACAACTGGGAGCAGGGCACGCTCACCCAGATTCACCGCGCCTCATCGCAGCGCGTCGAGCCGGGGTGCCCGCACTTCGGGTTGCACACCGGCGCCTGTGGCGGCTGCAAGATGCAGCATCTGCACGCCAGCGCCCAGGTGGCTGTCAAACAACGCGCGCTGGAGGACAACCTGTGGCATTTGGGCAAGGTCAAGCCGGACCAGATCCTGCGTCCGATTGAGGGCGCGAGCTGGGGCTACCGGTACCGCGCCCGCCTGTCGGTGCGGCATGTGCGCAAAAAAGGCACCGTGCTGATCGGTTTTCATGAACGTAAAAGCCGCTACGTGGCCGACATGGGGGTCTGTCCGGTGCTGCTGCCGCAAGTCAGTGCCATGTTGATGCCCTTGCGCCAGTTGATGTTGTCCCTGGATGCGGTGGAAACCTGCCCACAGATTGAGCTGGCGGCTGGCGACGAGGTGATCGCCCTGGTGCTGCGGCATCTGGAGCCCCTGAGTGAGGCCGATCTGGCGCGGCTGCGCGCGTTTGCGGCAGCGCATCCGCCGGTGCAATGGTGGCTGCAAAGCAAAGGACCAGAAACCGTTTGCTTGTTGGATGAAGGGGTGCCGGTGTTGTCCTACGGCTTGCCCGAATTTGGCATCACCATGCCGTTCAAACCGACCGATTTCACCCAGGTCAACCCGGAGATCAACCGGGTGCTGGTGTCGCGTGCGCTGCGTCTGCTGGACGCACAAAAAGGCGAGCGGGTGATCGACTGGTTTTGCGGTCTGGGCAACTTCACCCTGCCTATTGCGACCCGGGCCGGTGAGGTGGTGGGCATCGAAGGCAGCGACACCCTGGTGGCGCGTGCGCGTGAGAACTTCGAGTCCAATCGCACCCTGAATGCTGGGACACGAGGCTTGTGTGACACAACATTCGTCGCGCGCAACTTGTTTGAAATGACCCCTGAGATGTTGGTCCATGACGGTGTGGCCGACAAATGGCTGGTGGACCCACCACGCGAGGGTGCGTTTGCAATGGCGCGCTCACTGGCTGAGTTGCATCAACAAAAGTTGGGTGCGTCTGAGCTGCCCGCCACCCCTGGCGCCAGTGACTGGACACCGCCCAAGCGCATTGTGTATGTGAGTTGCAACCCGTCCACCCTGGCCCGTGACGCCGGTTTGCTGGTGCACCAGGCCGGTTACCGTTGTTCGGCTGCGGGTGTGGTGAACATGTTTCCGCACACGGCGCATGTGGAGAGCATGGCGGTGTTTGACCTGGACGAGTAACGCATCCGAACGGGCGTTGACCGCCACTCACCCCCAGGGCCGCCCAAGCGTCAACGCGCCGCTGCTTTGGCTTTGGGTTCGGCTTCTTCGACGACTTCTTCCGCTGGGGCTGCAGGGGCAGCACCTGGCGGTGCAATCTCGGCGCGCTGACCTTCCAGTTTGTTTTCGCGCATGTAGGCGTCCATTTCCAGCCAGCCCGCATAGATGGCGGCCTTGTTGACGCCCTTGTTCAGCGCGTAGCAGTCTTCAATCCCGCGCAGGCCATTGCGGCAGGCGGCACCGATGGCCTTGGCATCGGCTTCGCGTTGTGCGATTCGGGGATCAGGCCCCAGGCCCAGCAAGTCGCAGGCAGACAGCAGCACGGCTACGGCGAGAAGCAGCCAATGTCTGGACAGGGAAGGGCGTTTGAAGGGCATACAGGGACCTCGAATTATGCTTTTGATTCCAACACGCTGCTGCTGCCGCTAAGCATAAAAAAAGGCCCGATTGGGCCTTTTTTTCGGGGACTAAGCAGTGACTCAGTCGCGCTCGCCGCCCATGATGCCCAACAGGGCCAGCAAACTCTGGAACACGTTGATGATGTCCAGGTACAGCGCCAGCGTGGCGCTGATGTAGTTGGTTTCGCCGCCGTCCACAATGCGCTTCAGGTCATACAACATGAAGGCACTGAAGACGCCGATGGCCATCACGGACAGGGCCATCATGCCGGCGGTGGAGCCCACGAACACGTTGATGATGCCCCCCACCAAAATCGCCAGCGCGCCCACAAAGAGCCACTTGCCCATACCGGAGAGGTCACGTTTGATGACGCTGGACAGGCTGGCCATCAGGAAAAACACGCCCGCCGTGCCGCCAAACGCGGTCATGATCAGGTCAGGGCCATTCTTGAAGCCGAGCACCATCGCGATCATGCGCGACAACATCAAGCCCATGAAAAACGTGAACGCCAGCAGCACCGGCACACCGGCGGCGGTGTTCTTGGTCTTTTCAATGGCAAAGATGAAGCCGAACGCGCCGCCCAGGAACAGGATCAGGCCCAGGCCGCCACCCAATGACTGGGTGATGCCGGTGGCAACACCCAACCAGGCGCCCAAAACGGTGGGCACCAGACTGAGCGCGAGCAACCAATAGGTGTTGCGCAGGACTTTGTTGCGCTGCGCCGCACCCGTGCCCAGGCCGTAGCTGCGGTCAATAGACTCAATGTGATCGGACATGGCTAGCCTCCTATGCTGTCGAAGAAAAAGTTGAAAACGACCTAAGTTTAAAGTGAGCGCGGCGATGACTGGCACCGTGCGGGTGCCAAGCTCCTACTTTTCGTGAGGAAACATGTCACCCCAACACGGGCAGACCTCACTCGGTGGTTTCCATCACCCGCAGTGCCGTTTCCTGCCAGGTGAGGGCTTCGCTCATCAGGTGCGGCGTGTGTTTGCCGGGGGATTCGCGCAGGGCCCGCTCGTAGTATTCGGTGAGGGCCGGGCGGTAGTCCGGGTGGGCGCAGTTGGCAATGATCAGGCGGGCGCGCTGTTTGGGCGACAGGCCGCGCAGGTCAGCCAGACCCTGTTCGGTGACGAGAATTTGCACGTCGTGTTCGGTATGGTCCACGTGCGACACCATCGGCACGATGCATGACAAGGCACCGTTTTTGGCGGTGGAGGGCGTCACAAAAAACGACAAAAACGCGTTGCGGGCAAAGTCGCCCGAGCCACCAATGCCGTTCATGACACTGGTGCCCTTGATATGGGTGGAGTTGACGTTGCCGTAAATGTCGGCCTCGATCATCGCGTTCATGGCGATAACGCCCAGGCGGCGCACCACTTCGGGGTGGTTGCTGATCTCTTGCGGGCGCAGCACGATGCGTTTGCTGTAAAACTCGATGTTGTCGTTGAAATCTTTCAGCGCTTCAGGGCTGAACGACAACGCGGTGGCGCTGGCCGAGGTGAGCTTGCCTGAACGCAGCATGTCGAGCATGCCGTCTTGCAGCACCTCGGTGTAGGCGGTCATGTTCTCGAATGGGCCTTTGTTGAGGCCAGCCAGCACCGCGTTGGCGATGTTGCCGACGCCCGATTGCAGCGGCAGCAAATCGGCGGGCAAACGCCCGGCCTTGACCTCCAGGCCCAAAAAGTTGATCACATGGTCGGCAATGCGCTGCGAGGTTTCGTCCGGCGCCGTGAACGGGGTGTTGCGGTCGGGCTGGTTGGTTTCCACCACCGCAATGACCTTGCTCAGGTCACAACGCAGGTAGGCCTCACCAATGCGGCCATTGGCGCGCACCAGCGGAATTGGCTGGCGGTCTGGCGGCAGCTGGGTGCCGTAATAGATGTCGTGCATGCCCTCCAGGCCCATGTTTTGCATCGAATTCACTTCGAGGATGATCTTGTCGGCCTGGTCGATCCAGGTCTTGTTGTTGCCCACGGAGGATGACGGAATCAGGCGACCGTCCGGCAGGATGCCGGTCACTTCGACCACCGCCACATCCAGATGGCCCAAGAAGCCGAACCAGACCAGCTGGGCCACATGTGACAGGTGCAGGTCGGTGTATTGTGTTTGCCCGGCGTTGATCTGTTTGCGAACGGTCGGGTCGGACTGGTAGGGCAGTCGCATCTCGATGCCGTTGGCTTCGGCCAGCACGCCGTCGAGTTCAGGCGCGGTGGAGGCGCCGGTCCACAGACCGATGCGAAAGTCTTCACCTGCGGCGTGGGCGGCTTTCATGCGCCTGGCCAGCGCCCCCGGAATCAGCTTGGGGTGCCCCGAACCGGTAAAGCCACTCATGCCCACGTTGGCGCCCGCCGGGATCAACGCGGCGGCGGCGTCGGCCGACATGATTTTGGATTTCAGGAGGGGGTTGCTCACGCGATCGGCACGTAACATGGCTTGTGACTCGGAATAGTTGAGGGCTAGGCAGGGTTCAGCCGACGGCCAAACTTTGTGATCTTACCCGCAGCCAACCAGCTAGTACGGGTTAACCCTGGTTTTTAAAGCGACCTTCTGGTAGGAATAACGACGGGTGAAACAGCTGGATCGCTTGGTTTTCAAAGGGTTAGCGGCCGCTTGGGTGTGACGGTTTCAGCGGCACCACCGAGGTGCCTGGTTTGCCCGGCGGTGTCAGGTATTTCAGTGCCAACCGGTAACTGTCCAGGTCAAACGCCAGCACCTCGGCGCGGCTTTGCAGCGTCTCCAGCAAGGCCTCGTCACTGCGGACCGTGGCCAGATGGCACCACTGGTCAAAGACATGGATGTCGGCTTGGCCGGTGCGCGGGTTGTGTTCACGCAGGCCCACCGGTCCGGCAAAGGGCCAGACGCGCAGCTTGTCGGCCACCAACGCCATTTGCAGCCGCAGGTGGTGCCGCTCGGGGGCTTCTTCGCCGCAACACACGCCTTTGCAATGCCCGATCTGGTGCGCAAAACAGCGGCCTTTGCCCGACTCCAGCCCCAAGGCCTGCAGGCACAGGCCGTGGGCGTCGGCCAACTCGCGCAGGTGGCTGATGGCCTGGTTTTTGGAGCGGTACGGGCCGTACAGGTTGCCAAACTGCTGCGGTGACAGTTCTGCGCCGCGCACCAAGGTGAGCAGCGGGCGCGCGCCGGGGTTGGCCTCCAGCCGCCAGGCGCACAAGGTGCTTTCGCGGCGCAGTTGGCGGTTGTGCAGCGGTTGGTGTTTTTTCACCAGCCGCGCTTCGAGCAGCAGGGCACCCAGTTCGCCGGCCGTTTCCACCCATTCGATGCGGCGGATTTCTTGCGCGATGCGCATCTCGCGCGGCTCTCGGCTGGCGGCAGAGAAGTGCGACATGACCCGGCTGCGCAGCTTGACACTTTTGCCCACGTAGAGTGGCAGGGTGCTTTCACCGTAAAAGATGTAGACGCCCGGGCCGTCGGGGATATCGGCCACGTTGGTGTCGAGTTGTGGTGGCAAGGCGGCGCTGCCTTGCAAGAGCACCAGAGCCTGTTGTCGCAGGTGTTCGGCACCCAACTGTTGGGCGACCTGTGCCAGCCAGGTCTGCATGACCTGCACATCACCCATGGCGCGGTGGCGCGACGCGGTGGTGATGCCGTGGCGCTGCATGATGGCGTCCAGCCCGTGGCCCTTGACACCGGGGTACAGCAGGCGCGACAGGCGCACCGTGCACAGCGTTTTGGTGCGTAAGGTCACACCCATGCGGGCAAATTCGTTGAGCAAAAAGCCGTGGTCAAACCGCACGTTGTGCGCCACCAGCACGGCGCCGTCCAGCAGGCTCAGCAGTTGGTGGCCAACGGCGTCAAAACCCGGTGCGTCGGCCACCAACTGGTTGCTGATGCCGGTGAGCTGTTCGATGAAGCCGGAAATGGGAACACCGGGGTTGACCAGCGTGCTCCAGCGCGCCACTTCCACGCCGTTTTCAACCCGCACGGCAGCGATCTCGGTGATGCGATCACGCACCGCGTTGCCGCCGGTGGTTTCCAGGTCAAGCAGGACGTAGCAGGGCAGCATGGAGGTTCAAAAAGAAGAGCTGCTTACCCAAACTGGATAAGGATGAGGGCCAGAAATTATCAACAAAACATCAGTGCCAGCCAGGCCGGGTCGTCCAAGATGCTGGTGACAAAAAAGTCGGCCATGCGATACAAGCTGATGACCACGGTGGCCTGCAGCTCAGGTGATATCAAAGACATGGGTGGCAAACCGGCCTTGGCGTCGGTCGGCAAAAAAGCGCTTCAGGGTTTCGGCCACGGTGCGAAAAGCGATCTCGTCCCACGGCACCTGGTCCTCGGAAAACAGGCGCGCTTCGATGGTCTCAAACCCGGGGTCGAATTGGTCGCTGAGTAGCCGGGCACGGTAAAACAGGTGAACCTGACCCACGCGGGCGATGTTCACCAGCGAGAAAAATTCACCCAGTTCGAACTGCGCACCAGCCTCCTCCAGCGTTTCGCGGGCGGCGCCCTCGGCCACGGTTTCGTTGAGCTCCATGAAGCCCGCGGGCAGGGTCCACTTGCCGTATCGCGGCTCGATGTTGCGTTTGCACAGCAGCACCTTGTCTTCCCAGACCGGGATGGTGCCGACCACGTTCAGCGGGTTTTCGTAATGCACCGTATGGCAGACCGTGCACACCGCGCGCTGTTTGGTGTCGCCATCATCGGGGAGCCGGTACACCACGGCCTGGCCGCAGTTTTTACAGTGTTGGATGGGGGGGCGATGCATGCAGCCAGTGTAATTTGAAACTGTCAGCCCACGGCCAGCTTGCCAGCCAATCAGACCACCTGGCAGCAGATGGGCGACAGCCCGGTGATGGTGCCGTGCAACACGTCGCCCTGCGTTACCGCGCCAACACCGGCGGGCGTGCCGGTGTAAATCAGGTCGCCGGGCTGCAGTTCCCAGGCAGTCGACAGTTGCGCGATGGTCTCGGCTACACGCCAGATCAACTGATCTGTCTGGCCGTGTTGGCGCGGTGTGCCGTTCACGCTCAGGTCAATCTCTGCAGCGTGGATGCCGGGCACCGCGGCCGTGGGTGTGATCAGGCCGATCGGCGCGGAATGGTCAAACCCTTTGGCGATGCACCACGGACGCCCCTGCTTTTTCATGTCGTTTTGCAGGTCGCGCCGGGTCATGTCCAGCCCCACGGCGTAGCCGAAGATGTGCTGCAAAGCTTGATCCCCGGGAATGTTTTTGCCGCCCGTGCCGATGGCCACCACCAGCTCCACCTCGTGGTGCAGGTTGCCAGTCAGGCTGGGGTAGGGCAGTGGCGTGGTCTGGCCGGGCAGGCAAACCACCACCGCGTCAGCGGGTTTCATGAAGAAAAACGGCGGCTCGCGGTCGGTGTGACCCATCTCGCGGGCGTGCTCTTCGTAGTTGCGAGCCACACAATAAATGCGGCGCACCGGGAACTGCGCCTCGGTGCCGACCACGGGAATCTGGACAACGGGTGCGGGCGTGAAAACGAAATGGGTCATGAAGGCGCTTTCGGGCAAAGTGGAGATTCAGGGCGTTGCGTCGGCGGCGTTTGGGCGCCCGTCTGGGTGTCAAGCAGATTTGGCCACCAGGTCAAAGTGCTGCACCACCGGTGGGCTGGCAAAAAACGGCCCGACGATGGCGCGCCACTCACCAAACGCTGGTGATTCGCGAAAGCCCACGGTGTGGTCTTCGAGCGTGGTCCAGAAGATTTGCAGCACGTAGCGGTCTGGGTTTTCAATGCAGCGGTTCACCTTGAAACCCTCAAAACCCTTGGCTTTGGCAATGACCGTGGTCAGCCCGCGCTGGATGGCTTCTTCAAAGGCGGCGTTGTGTTGGGGGTGGATCAGGATGTCGGCGAGTTCGAGGATCATGGGCGCTTTCGGGTGAGGTGGCTGCAGGGTATAGCGAATGATATCTGGGCGAGATGGCGGGCCGCGCCCTTGCTTCAGCCCTTTGGTCAGGCCTGGGCTGGGGTCAATACTGCGCAAGCACCAGCAAGATGTGGGTCCGGGGTGATTTGACGCTGCTTGCCCAATCAGCCGGGCGATACGCTTTGCTACGTGTCCCCCGCCCGCTGCGCGGGCTCCTCCTTTACCTCCGCAAATCGTATCACCCGACTGATTCGACGTCGTTGTTGGTCGGCTGGAAGGGAAGATTCATGTTCAGCCCGCTCTGACCACGCTGCCAACCCAAGCGAGTGGTTTTGCGAGAACGGTACAACCCCAGAGCTGCCAGGTGCGGTGATTGGGTGATGTGACCGGGCTTCGGGGTGAAAGGCGCGCGTCCACCGTCGCGGGCGTTATGAAACATGCGTTTCGCGTGTGTTTTCACCCCGAAACCGCATGCGCATGATCCAGTCGCCGTGCCGTGTTTGATATGAAGCCTTGATTCGAGAGAGCGAAGTGGGGCTGTTATCCTCCCCACATGCACAACACCACCTTTATCCCCGGCAAAGACGCCGCGCTCGAATCCACCATCACCACGCTGCAAGGCAAGCTGCAGCACCTGGGCTTTCACATTGAAGAGCGCAGCTGGCTCAACCCGGTGGACGGCATCTGGTCGGTACACATCCGCGACCGCGACTGCCCGCTGCTGTTCACCAACGGCAAGGGCGCCAGCCGCCTGGCTTGCCTGGCCAGCGCCCTTGGCGAGTTTTTTGAACGATTGTCCACCAACTACTTCTGGACGCATTTCTACTTAGGGCCGGATGTGGCCAACCGTGACTTTGTGTTTTACCCGCAAGAGCGCTGGTTTGCCCTGCCCGAAGACGGCAGCTGGCCCGCCACGCTGCTGACGCCCGAACTGCAGGCGCTTTACAACCCGCAAGGTGATGTGGAGGCGCAGAGCCTGGTTGATTTCAACTCCGGCAATGATGAGCGGGGCATCTGCGCTATCCCCTACACGCGTGAGCGCGATGGCGCCATCGTCTATTTCCCGGTCAACATCATCGGCAACCTGTATGTCAGCAATGGCATGTCGGCCGGCAACACGCAAATGGAAGCGCGCACCCAGGCGCTTTCCGAGATTTTTGAGCGATCCATCAAGGCGCGCATCATCAGCGAGGGCATTTGCCTGCCCGATGTGCCTGAAGAAGTGATTGCCCGTTACCCGCGTATTGCCAAGGGCATCGCCGCGTTGCGTGAGGCCGGTTTTGGCATTCTGGTGAAAGACGCCTCGTTGGGTGGCCAGTACCCGGTGATGAATGTGACCCTGCTTAACCCGCAGGACCAGGGCTGTTTTGCCAGCTTTGGCGCCCACCCGCGTTTTGAGGTGGCGCTGGAACGCGCGCTCACCGAGTTGCTGCAAGGCCGCGCGCTTGATGCCTTGTCGGGCTTTCCGGCGCCGGGCTTCGATCTGGACGAAACCGCCAGCTCTACCAACATCGAGATCCATTTTGTCGACTCCAGCGGGGTGATCCACTGGAAGTTTCTGGGCAACCAGCCTGATTTTGAGTTTGCCGACTGGAACTTCAGCAGCACCACCGCTGAGGACTACGCCTGGTGTGTGCAGCGCTTACATGCCGACGGCCATGACATCTATGTGGCCGACTTCACCCACCTGGGCGTGTACGCCTGCCGCATCCTGGTGCCGGGCCTGTCCGAGATTTACCCGATTGACGACCTGGAATTCGAGAACAACAGCATCGCCAACCCGATCCGCGAAGCCATCCTGAACCTGAGCGACCTGGACGACGAAGAGTGTGCCGACTTGTTGGAAACCCTCAACGAATCCAACCTGGCCGACCACCGCCCGGTGCCTGCGCTGATTGGCCTGGCGGCTGACGCTGGCTCGTTCTGGGCCGACCTGCGTCTGGGTGAGCTCAAAACCCTGCTGGCGCTGGCCGTGGGTGACGAGGCTGCCACGTTAGAGGGTTGTGAGTGGATCCTGAACTTTGACCAGCTCAACCCGCAGCGAAAACCAATTTATGCCTGTATCCAGAACCTGATCCACTTGGCCGACATGGGCGACAGTGGTCCGTACCTGGATGCCTTGTCGTTGCTCTACGGCGCGGGCCCCTTAGCGCAGGCGCACGCCCTCATCATGCAGGAAGACCGTTTCATGGGTCTGAGCGCGCCGGGCCTGGCACTCGTTGGCTGCGAAATGCACCACCAGTTGCTCAAAGCCTATGACAAGGTGCATGCCGCCCACTGACTGGCTGACGCCTGACTGGCCCGCGCCAGCTGGGGTGCACGCCGTCTGCACCACACGTGCGGGCGGTCTGTCATCCGCGCCGTATGACAGTTTGAACCTGGGTGACCACGTCGGTGATGATCCGGCAAACGTAGCGGCCAACCGGATCATTTTTCAACAAACCATTGGCGCAAAGCCCGTCTTTTTGAACCAGGTGCATGGCACGGCCGTGCTGCAACTGGATGCCACCACCCCGCACGCCAGCGTGGCGGATGCCTGCCTGACGGATCAGCCGGGTCTGGCCTGCACCATCATGGTGGCGGATTGTTTGCCGGTGTTGTTCACCACCCTTGACGGCTGCTGGGTCGCCGCCGCCCACGCGGGGTGGCGCGGTCTGGCGGGGCCGCATGGCGTGGGTATTCTGGAGGCGACCTGCCAACGTTTGCGGGCGCAGCAGACGGGCGTGACGTCAGAGATCATGGCCTGGCTAGGCCCGTGCATCGGCCCGCAAGCGTTTGAGGTGGGTGATGAGGTGCGCGCTGCGTTTGTGGCACACGACGCGCAGGCCGCGCAGATGTTTGCCCCGTTGCATCCGGGTAAATGGCTGGCCCATCTTGCGGGCCTGGCGCGGCAGCGTCTGGGCCAACTGGGCATCCGGCGGGTGTTTGGCAATGACGGCAGCCCAGACTGGTGCACCGTCACACAAGGCTCACGTTTCTTTTCGCACCGCCGCGACCGTGTCAGTGGTCGGCAGGCGGTCAGCATCTGGCGCGACGCCTGAAATCGCGGCCTGCGCCGCCGCCAGCTCGGCCTGCTCCCTGGCTTTGTTGGCGCGTTTGCGCGCTGGTGTGCCCATCACGTACACCACCAGGCCGATGGGCAGCAGCCCGTACAACACGAAGGTGATGATGGCACCCAGCACGGTGCCGTTGCTGGCGGTGGCCTCCGCCACAGCCATCATCAAAGCCACATAAAGCCAGGCAATAGGAACGATATACATGATCTGGCGGTAAAAACGGGTGAAATATTTGTTTGTCAGTTTTTCGAAGACATTCGTCCAGCATACTAGCGATTTGACATTTATCAGGCTGAAAAAGGGTAATCCATGAAAGATGACGCACAGCAACAGTGGCTGCAAAACGCACAGCAATTCCAGCAAACCATGACCGACACGTGGACCAACGCGTTCGCTTCGTTCAAGAACATGGACTTGGGCCAGGCTGGCGCCAAACTGATGGCGCCCACGGTCAAGCCGCCAAATATCTCTTTTTCGCCTGAAAAAATGCAGGAGTTGCAGCAGCAGTTCATCAAAGATGCCACCGAGTTGTGGAACAACAGCCTCAATGGCGGCCATCAGCTCAAAGACCGCCGCTTTTCCGACCCGGCCTGGGCGGCCAACCCGGTTGCAGCCTTCACTGCGGCGGCCTATTTGCTGAATGCCAAAACGCTGGCGCAAATGGCTGAAGCCGTCGAGACCGACGACAAAACCCGCGCCCGCATCCGCTTCACGGTCGAGCAGCTCACCGCTGCGGCGGCTCCCAGCAATTTCCTGGCCCTGAATGCCGAAGCGCAGAAGAAGGCTTTGGACACCAAAGGTGAGAGCATCACCAAGGGCCTGCAAAACCTGCTCAAAGACATGCAACAAGGTCACATCTCGATGACCGATGAGAGCTTGTTCCATGTTGGCAAAAACGTGGCCACCACTGAAGGCGCGGTGGTGTTCGAGAACGAATTTTTCCAGTTGATTGAGTACAAGCCGCTGACCGAGAAGGTGTTTGAGAAGCCCTTCCTGCTGGTGCCGCCCAGCATCAACAAGTTTTACATCCTCGACCTGCAGCCTGAGAACTCGGTGGTCCGGTATGCCGTGGCGCAGGGTCACCACACCTTCCTGGTGAGCTGGCGCAATCCGGACAAATCCCTGGCCAAGGCCACCTGGGACGACTACATTGAAAAAGCCGTCATCAAGGCAATCACCGTCACGCAAGAAATTTCCGGCTCCAAAACCATCAACGCCTTGGGTTTTTGCGTGGGCGGCACCATGCTCGGTACCGCCCTGGCGGTGCTGGCGGCACGTGGCGAAAAGCCGGTGGCCAGTGCCACCTTCCTGACCTCGATGCTCGACTTCTCCGACACCGGCGTGCTGGACCTGTTCATTGACGAAGGGTTCGTGAGCTACCGTGAGCAGGAAATGGGCAAAGGTGGCCTGATGAAGGGCAGCGACCTGGCCAGCACCTTCAGCTTTTTGCGCCCCAACGACCTGGTCTGGAACTACGTGGTGGGCAACTACCTCAAGGGCGAAACGCCGCCGCCGTTTGACCTGCTGTACTGGAACAGCGACAGCACCAACCTGCCGGGCCCGTTTTACGCCTGGTACCTGCGCAACACCTACCTGGAAAACAACCTCACCAAACCTGGCAAAGCCACGGTGTGCGGTGAAAAGATCGACCTGAACCTGGTGGACATCCCTGTCTACATCTACGGCTCGCGTGAAGACCACATCGTGCCGATCAACGGCGCCTACGCTTCCACGCAGTACCTGCCGGGCAAGAAGCGGTTTGTCATGGGGGCTTCCGGCCACATTGCCGGCGTGATCAACCCGCCCGCCAAGAAAAAGCGTTGCTACTGGGTGCGTGAAGACGGCAAGCTGCCAGCCACCCACGACCAGTGGATGGAAGGCGCCGTGGAGCATCCGGGCAGCTGGTGGACCGACTGGTCGACCTGGCTGGCATCGCAGGCTGGCAAGGAAATCCCCGCCCCCAAGACCTATGGCAAGGGCAAACACAAGGTGATTGAACCCGCACCGGGCCGCTACGTTTTGGCCAAGGCGTGAACGTTTTTAGATTCTCTTTGTTTAGATAGAACTCAGGAAAGCACATGGAAGACATCGTTATCGTTTCAGCGGCGCGCACCGCCGTGGGCAAGTTTGGTGGATCGCTGGCCAAGGTTGCCGCCACCGAGTTGGGCAGCATCGTGATTCGGGAAGTCATGGCGCGTGCCAAGCTGACCCCCGACCAGATCGGTGAAGTCATCATGGGCCAGGTATTGGCGGCAGGCTGCGGTCAAAACCCGGCGCGCCAAGCGACCCTCAAGGCTGGTCTGTCCCAAGAAACACCGGCTTTGACCATCAATGCCGTGTGTGGCTCGGGCCTGAAATCGGTCATGCTCGCCGCGCAGGCCGTGGCCTGGGGCGACAGTGACATCGTGATCGCCGGTGGTCAGGAAAACATGAGCGCCAGCCCGCATGTGCTGGGTGGCAGCCGCGACGGCCAGCGCATGGGTGACTGGAAGATGGTCGACTCGATGATTGTGGACGGCCTGTGGGACGTGTACAACAACTACCACATGGGCATCACCGCCGAGAACGTGGCCAAAGCCTGCGGCATCACGCGCGACATGCAAGACGCGCTGGCGCTGGGCAGCCAGCAAAAAGCGGCTGCCGCGCAAGACGCCGGCAAGTTCAAGGACGAAATCGCCAGCGTGAGCATCCCGCAGCGCAAGGGCGACCCGGTGGTGTTCAACGTCGATGAGTTTTTGAACCGCAAATCCAACGCCGAAGCGCTGGCTGGCCTGCGCCCTGCCTTTGACAAGGCGGGCACGGTCACGGCCGGTAATGCCTCGGGCATCAACGATGGCGCTGCGGCTGTGGTTGTGATGACCGCCAAGAAGGCGGCGGCTCTGGGCCTGACACCGCTGGCACGTATTGCTGCGTTTGGCACCAGCGGTCTTGACCCAGCTCAGATGGGTCTGGGTCCGGTGCCGGCCTCGCGCAAGGCGCTCGCGCGTGCTGGCTGGAAGGTGCAGGATGTGGATCTGTTTGAACTCAACGAAGCCTTCGCGGCGCAAGCCTGTGCGGTGAACCAGCAGCTTGACGTGGACCCGGCCAAGGTCAACGTCAACGGTGGTGCGATTGCCATCGGCCACCCGATTGGTGCGTCTGGCTGCCGTATTCTGGTCACGCTGCTGCACGAGATGCAGCGCCGTGACGCCAAAAAGGGCCTGGCTGCGCTGTGTATCGGCGGCGGCATGGGGGTTTCCCTTGCACTGGAGCGCTGATTTCGCATCTATCATCACCATTCGATAATTCACGTCAAGGAGACAACGATGGGTCAAAAAGTAGCATATGTGACAGGCGGCATGGGTGGCATTGGTACCGCCATTTGCCAGCGACTTAGCAAAGAAGGTTTCAAGGTCATCGCTGGCTGCGGCCCCACGCGTGACTACGCCAAGTGGCTGGCCGAACAGGCTGCACTGGGCTACACCTTCTACGCCTCGGCGGGTAACGTGGGCGACTGGGACTCCACCGTGGCTGCTTTCACCAAGTCCAAGGCTGAACACGGCAGCATTGACCTGCTGGTCAACAACGCCGGCATCACGCGTGACCGCATGTTCCTGAAGATGACCCGTGAAGACTGGGACGCTGTGATCGAGACCAACCTCAACTCCATGTTCAACGTCACCAAACAGGTGGTGGGTGACATGGTGGAAAAGGGCTGGGGACGCATCATCAACATCAGCAGCGTGAATGGTGTCAAGGGTCAGGCTGGCCAGACCAACTACTCGGCCGCCAAGGCCGGTATGCACGGCTTTTCGATGGCATTGGCGCAGGAACTGGCCAACAAAGGTGTCACGGTCAACACAGTGAGCCCGGGCTACATCGGCACCGACATGGTCAAAGCCATCCGTCAGGAAGTGCTCGACAAGATCATCGCCACCGTGCCGGTCAAACGTCTGGGTGAGCCAAGTGAAATCGCCTCCATCATCGCCTGGCTGGCGTCAGATGAAGGTGGCTACGCCACTGGGGCGGAGTTCTCGGTGAACGGCGGCTTGCACATGGGCTGATGGCGACGGGTACGTCACCAGACAAATAAAAAAAGCCCGCTTCACGCGGGCTTTTTTGTTGGGTCTGACCCGTCCTGCCAGAAGTTGACACATTTGCCGTCAAGAAAGGGCAGGTGTGATGGATACAGGAGTGAAGCGCACACAGCGCGACTACACGTTGGCTTTTAAGCTGTCGGTGGTGGAGCAAGT
>NZ_JAJCTH010000004.1 GCF_020594515.1 Rhodoferax sp. U2-2l | reverse complement strand
GGCGCTGTACTCGCGCCGCCGGGGTCGCTCTACTGTCGATATTTGATTCATCATCTCCACGATCTCCTTCGTGGGGACGATGCCTGATCATCTGCATCGACTCAATATGGGATGCCCAGCCGCATACGGACGGTGAATGACGCAGCATCGTTATCTACGAGCTTTCCGCAGCTTTGACACAGCCAAATGCCGTTGTCAGCAGATGCCCTCGCCTCTGGTGTCAGCGACGCATCGAATCGAGGACCGCCTGAGGCAGCTGCGGTAATGTGTGCCGCCACGCCGATATTGAGAGCTCGCCCGGGATCAGAGTGCGGGCCAGAGGTGGGCTTGCCACAACCAGGATTGGAGCAGCATAGGTTGACTCGCTTTGCGAGCGCATCCTTTATGCTGACCGAAAAATCGTCCCTTGCCATCACTGTATTGTCGCAGCGAGTCGCGGACCGACTGAGTTGCGCCGTTGCTCGGCACCAAGAGATTTGACTGTCAGATTTTCGGTTTCGAGTTCAGGTCAGCGGACTTCTGCTTAGGGTCGTTATGGTCCGTGCCGTGGCAATGGAGCATGATGGGAATTCGGAGTCAGAACATCGAATGAAACAACTACAGATAGGTAATATGCTCTTGCCCTTTCAGCAGGTCATCAGGATCATCCTTGAGATGTGACGGCACAATTATCCTGTCATTTTCTAGCAAAATTCCATCGGAAAAGCCACGGCACACTTCGTCGAGCAAGTGCCAAGATAAGTCAGAATAGTGACGAAGTTGGGTTGTGACCCAAATCGTCGCATCTTTACGGGACTGCTCTCTCACAAGACTAAGGTCTGTGTGCCCTAGGATGTCGATCATTGCGTCCAGCTGTGTCAGTCTGGCCAATTCTGGATCGGCTTGTCGATGACGCCGCTGATGAACGTGTGTACCGCGATCGTTGACTAAAGATTCCAGTGCCACTTTCACGAACTCGGCTAAAGAGTCACCAACGGCATTCACAAACTCAGTGAAATCAGCGTCCTTTTTGTACTTTCGCTGAATGAATTTGATGAGATCAAGCAATCGACACTGAAAAATATAGACTTCGTTTAGATAGCTCTCCACCCAATAGGTCACGGTAACAATGTTTCGCTTAGGCTCTATTTGCTCCAGGGAACTTTTGGCAAGGTCACGCACCAGATCCAGGGTTAGGCATGACTGAGTGCACTCCTGGAACAGGTTCCAAAAGTCGCGTAGGAACGCAAATTCTCGGGACTGGCCGACTTCTAAAAGTTCAGTGTCCCAAGGAGAGTTGATCAATTTTCTGCTTCGCTCCTCGGCCAACTTACGAATGGCTGGGTCATTCTGCCAACGAGTAATGCCTGGCTTTCCAAGAGCAATCATGTACCGCTTAACGTAACCTGGTCGATCACGCTCCGTTGCCTCAGGTGCTGTAAGGCGCTTGGGGCAGTTCAGAACGGGGCCAGGCTGAAATCTTGATTCAAGTCCTTTGCGTGAATCTGCGGCATCCGCAAAGTGCGCAACCATGCAATCAGTTGCATCCGTAAGAAATGCCGCGCAGATTTCAAGTGTTTGGGTGATGTAAGACCTGTCTACTTCATTTTCGAGTCCGGTACCACGACCATTGGACTCCATGCGATAGAACGACATTGGCAAAATATGCAAATGCTGAGTCCATAAGCCATACATTGCGTCGAACTGACTCTTTGGGAAACCCACTGCGGCCAGAATTTCATCGCGGCCATCGATCATCAGGACGCTGCCATTCAGGCATTGGATTTGCAGCAGATCCGGCAGGGTGATGAAGTGTTCATTCGATTTCAGACGATCTTGAATCTCACTTCTTTGCTTCTCAAAGCGAGCCACGTCCGCCAAGCTACCAAGGTTGTTATGCAATTCAATCCGGCGACTGCAGTCATTGATGTTCATCACGTCAATACGGACTTGCAATTCCGCCCCTGACTTTGGAGACTTAATTAGGTAACGAAAGAGGAGAAAACCATCAAGGAGCCCGCAGGCGTAGCCTGACACTGAAGCAAAGTCCCAATTCTCGAAGTCCGAGCGGACCCAGCGCGACAGTGGGGCCACACGCACTAAGGACATCCCAGCGCTACACATTCGTGCGAACACCTGAGTTGCACAGCCCAAGTTCGGAGCAGCCATGCGATTGGCCGACGCTTGGCTGACCGCAATGGCTTCACATATCGCGACGTCGAATTTGTCCAACGCAGTCTGATAAGCACCTCGATCTACAGTGGCTGTTTTCGTCGTAGTCATTACTTACTGTGGCCTATGGCGTAATGTTTGTCCAGAGACATCTCGAAAAGAATATTTGAGTAAATTGGAAGCCGAGTTGGGCCCACCTCGTCAAAAGATTCTGAACGTCCGCTTTGTGGCGATGAATCGCAACATGTAGATTTCCGCTTTGGGTCGGCTGCAGGTCCGGGCCAACTGCCGAAATTGGCGAGTGACAGCTTTGCGGACGCGAATCCGTTAACTTGTAATTTCGAGTCACCACGCTGAAGTGACCCGCTAACCCCATGCTCAGGTTTGCGTGGGAACCTAAATACCAAGAGAGTCCTGCTAAATTCAAGGCCAATTACATATAGAAACTATATTTTGGCTGCACAACTCCATCCGCCGCGACATATTTGAGAACCTTGCCGACCTGGCGAGCAACCCGCATAGTGATCGGCTCCCCCCCGTCAAACTGCGTGTTGTTCCAGTTAAGCTTTGTCAACGCCAAAATCTCTTCGGCAAGTTTGCGAGGACTTTCATCGCCTTGTGCAATCTTGAATCGAAGCGAGCGCGGAACATACATGCCCGGGAATGTGGAGTAGTAGGGAACGCTTCCTTTTGTGTACAACACATGATTGCGATCATCGAGGCTCAGTAGCGTCCCCCGCAACGGTGGATAGCTGCCCTCCCGAAACAGTCGCGTGAAGCTCTTCTCCACCACTAGGAAATCAGCGGTATCGAGCCGCTGATCCTCGACTGCTCGATTGAAGCCTGACAACTCATCCGCGCTGAAGTTCGAGCTCTTGTGCAGGACCAAACGTGCGGGCGAGTGCTTATGCTCCCGCCGATACTCAGTGAGGGCATGAACGATTAGCGTGAACGCATCCTCACTCGACAAATGCGGAATCGGGTCGTCCTTCTTCAAGGCCACCGGCTTACCACGCACGATTACGCCTTCACCTCGTTCGTCATAGACCTGAGCCATGCTGGTCATGAGGTTAACCTTGTCCAGCGAACGATAGAAATTGATTCCGACGAAGCACGTCTTCAGGTCATTCGGATTGCGCACGATCCGCCAAGGCCGATAGTTGGCCTTGTAATACAAGGCAATATGCAGGTTCCATGCGCGGGTAGCTTCGTCTTGTAGCTTTCGCTGTCCGTCGAGCTTGTTTGTCTTTGCCCTCGCGGTGGGGTCATAGGTGGTTGGCAAAACGATCTGGATTGGTTGACCAAACTTCATGGCCGCTGCCTTCAACATGTGATGAAGATCCAGGTCAGTCCCGTAGGCCAACTCTTCTTTTTCTCCTCGAGGCGCCTCCTTGACCTTTGCTTCCTCGCTATCGTCTTCGTCGTCATCCAGCCCAACAAGCTCGGGAGGCAGCGCGACCAGCACGACAGCAGGCCGGATTTCCTCAGACAATGCTCGGACTTCACTGGTCAAGAGTTCCACGCCGCGAATTAGTGCGCCGTAATGGGCATAGTTGGATATTTCGCGTAGCTCTCGAGACGGAATGACCCTACACGATGCGTCGTCTATCTCGAAGGAGGCTTGAAACGGCGAGTGATCCCCGAAGCCCGGGAAGTCTGGGAAAAGGTTGGGCTGCCGACTTTTCTTCGCTTCAACGCCTGTTGCACATCGCTCAAGCCAGCGACGCAGACCGTCTATGGTCTGCTGAGTGCCAACGATCCCGATACGAATGCGGCGCACGTCGTCATCTGCCGTGTCAAGGGGACCATACATCTTCAGACCTTGCCTGATGTCCACGTGGCGGCCGTGACGGCCAAACTCGAGCTCTGGCTCTTCAAGGAAATCTAGTTTCATGCTTCTAGAAAAGACCGAGCGGAAGTTCGTTTCCGGCAAGTGCCGCCTCTTCGTCTCCTGCGGTCCAGGCCGCGTCATCTAGGCCGCGGTCTAACTGGAACGTCAGCGGCGCTCCAAAGCTGAGATGGGGATACGGTTCGGCAAAAAGATCTGTTGCTGGACTCAGGACCTCGGCCCACATGCCAAGCTGGCCAAGTACCGCATTGTTGCGTTCAAAGCGTTTGATGCCAGTAGTCCATTCGGCCGCATATTTGCTCGGCTTGATGGCGTCAGGCCCCGTGAAGATATAGGTGGGGCTGACCTCCAGATACCAGGCATCGCCATACTTGGCGAACTGGGCGTTCATGGCCGAATGCCTGTGTCCCATGAGGTGGCCCTTCTTCTTGTTCATCAATACTTTTACGACCTCTCGTGCGGTGAGCTTCTTCTGCCCTTGATAGCTGAGCATTGTCGGGCTTCCGGCCACCTGCGCGGGGAAGAAGTAAACATTAGATTTCTTGTCGAACAATACTCTTCCTGGCGAGGTTCGGAGGAACTGACGCAGGCAGCTGTTCAAGAGCCAGACGAATTCTCGCTGAACGACTGGGTTGTTAGATGCAGACCATTGTTCGGTAGGGAAATCTTCAACCGTTCCTCGGTCGCAAAGGAAAGAGTATTGGGGATCAGTCAGGTCGCGCACCGTCAACACCTGCTTGCTGCGGACCACGTTCTCGAAAGTCAACTCCCGTCCCTTTAGGGCCTGCCCCATCGCTTTGGGTTGATGGTGCGGCGTCTCCGCCAAGAACAGACGGGACGGCAAAGATTTGACGGGAATCAGGTTGCTGACTAGACGCTCACGGCGCCGCAATGCGATACCTCGGGCGCCTTGGGCCTGTGTTCGGACAAGCTCAGCAAGCCCTAAAGCCGCGCTGTCGTCGAGCCGGTCCCGGCTCTTGACGAAGTGGAATTTGCGCTCTCGAAGCTGCCCAGAAGGATCGCGAACAGGGAGCCAATAAACCTCGTTCGTGGGAGGCCTCGACACGATAAGGATCACCGGGACGTTGTGCTGCTGCCAGTAGTCCACATCACGCTGTTGCGCCCGGTAATCAAAACCCTCTTCGGTCTCGCCCTCGAAGTTGGAGACGGCCTTGCTTTGAACTTTGAGCGACAAACCCGAAACCACACCTGAGGCGGGGTCTCGGATCTCAATCTCACCGTCAATGCCTGTGTCGTGCTGAGACGTCGGTCGCCAGACATAACCCATCTTGGAGACGGCGAGGCTGATGAGGGAGGTCCCTTGTTCACCGAGCAGTTGTTGATCCGTCAGCTTCTTGCCTAGCATCCTCTTTCCGTCTCCCCAGATGAATTTATGAGCAGGCTGCTGTTCCGAAACAGTTGGCTGGGCCATGTGTACATAAATGAGCTATGGGCTCACTCTACCGCATATCTGGAGACAATTTGGAATCAGTGCGCTCGATCCGGTCCGTACAGTGTCTGGGCGTCACAAAATAGGCGTATCGACAAATGCGTGTTATTGCTATTTGGCTATGGACATGAACTTTAGCAGCTAGTACATTAACGGCCACGGCAAAGCACTGAGTCGTCGAACCAAGTTGGTGCCATAGGTTGGTGCGATTTGACTAGCATAGGCGGCTAATCCGAAGAGGTAGTTCTTCCTGCCAGCAATAGCTGAAAAACCGCGCCGCTCAGCATGCTTACGCGGCCACTGCCAAAGCCCTGAATCGCGAGATCTCGCCATAGGCTAAAACGCGGGGGTTCTGCGTTGCGACGGGGAAGCGGCTCACAACGAAATGCTTGATCGTCGTTAGGCCCAGCTCCCCCAGAAGCAAGTGCTCGCGACTGCGCTCCTTCTCGAGAGCCTTCCGGTAGGCCCGGTCAAGGGAGCCGTTGTAGCGGACGAATCTTCGCACGTCGGCCTCGATTCGCTGCAAGTCGACGAGGTTGTTCTTGCACTGGACGTTGTAGATCACACCATCGAGTGTCGCAACGACGTCGAACTCGGCGCGCCCCATTCTCTTGATATCCGTGACGTCGAACCCTTGGGCCAGCAGCGCTGATTTGACCGACTTCTCGAAGATGAACCCGGAGCGGATCTGATATCGACGAATTCGGTTCAGACAGACATTCTTCCAATGGTTGGCAAATCGACCGAGCAGGGTGATCGAAGTGACGAGGTCGCCGCCGACGCGCGTTAACGGCGCGTAAGTGCTGGTGTTTTCGACGTAGTCGGCACCTTCAACGACAAGTGCCTTTTTGAGGGAGTCGAGCAACTTCTGCTCGGCGCAAAGTTCGTCGAAGCGCTTGACCGTCAGCCGAACGAAATACTCATCAACAACGAGAGGAAGCAAGCTGCGGATGAACGCGGCCAACTGGCCATATGACGTCTCGTGTAGGTTGAATTCCGCGTACGCCGCGGCGATGAACGCTAGATTGTTCTCCAGCTCGGCCTTGGAAAAGATCAGTCTTCGGTTCACTGGGACACGCTTGACCCCGGTGAAGTCGACGTCGGTCATTTCAGTGATGGAAGTTCGCTCAGGCTCCAGGAACAATAAGTCCAGTCCGTTGAAACTGTGGCTTGCCAAGATCCCCACCTCATCGACGTCCAAAGCGAAGTCAGGGTGCACCTGGGCCAGCATCAGGTTGTGATGCATCGACGTTGTCCCCAGGCCGGCGGTCTCGATCAGGTACAGGAACTGATTGAGGCCGTCCAGCTTTTGCAGCCGCTGAGTTCCCTGGCAAACGCCGGGAATCGTGTGAAGGAGGGCCAGCAGATGCCGTCGGCGGGACTGCAAGTAGCCGATGGCCGTGCCGACGGTCGCAATTTCCCGAGCTGCAGGCAGCTTGTGCGCCGCAAACGAGGTGGCGATGGCATGCAGCTGAATGAGCGTGTGCACCAGCCGTTGTGCTACCAAGCGGGAGAAGCGGGACTCCAGGCCTGCTTTGATGGTTGGAAATGCCTGGAGCACGCCGCCCATGTCAAGCAGGGCCAAACTCACAATCTCTTCGAGGAGCGGCTCGCCACACAGTTCTCCCGGCAGGTTGATCAGCTCTTCGATACCGCGGAAGGTCGAGAACCAGACCTCGAATGTGCTTCTCGGCTCGAAGGGCGCCAGGGACGATTCGATGCAAACTCGCGAAAAGGCAAGCGCCCGCATGGCCTCGGCCTGCGCGGCAGCGCCCGTCAATCGTTGTCCTGCCATCCGTCGGATCCTCGGGTAATGCACTTAATCTTTGCCCAGCGCCTTCTGGGAATTGAAGCCGCCTAATATAGAGTAGAACCGCCACAAGGAAGGGGGCCTTCGAGCGCATCGCTCCGGTGGCCGCTGACGTGCGGCTTGCCGGCAGCTCCCAGAATGACTTATAGGCTCGCTCCGCCGCTAGAAGTCGGCAGAAGAGGGATTACATTCCAGACGGGGAGATCAGCTGCCGCTGGCGAAAGCACCCCGAGAGGCCCGAAACCAAGTCGTCTTGCTCATATGACCCATACCCAAACGCTCGATCCGGCCCAAGAGATCCGCATTGAGGCGGTGCACCGCGGCTTCCTGTACCAGCATTTATATGCCGCCGCGTGTCTTCTTACTTTAGGGCAGATCGGCGCGACTTCCGTGATGGTCGAGCGTGACGAGGACATCGAACTCGTCACGTCGGCGGGGCGAACCTACATCCAGGTCAAGACGCGCGGCAAGCCATTCATTCCGGCGGACATCAAATCGGCTCTGGAACGATTCGACGCGCTGCGGCAAGAGCACCTGCAGGGCCGGCGGCCGGGCCGAGTGACGTTCGTAGTGGTGGTCAACCGCGCCTTAGGACCATCCTTGGTTAAACAGGTCGAGACTGGAAAGCTGGCAGGCGACGTTGAAATCCTGTGGCCTGGTCGCGAATGTTCTGGTGACCTTGGTCAACTTCCGCCTGCTTGGGCGGACATTGATGAGGCAGTATCATGGTGTGTTGATCGAGCCACGACAGTGCCGCTCGCCATGCTAGCACCTGATTCCCTCGTGTGGAAACTGGCTGGACGCGTCCAGGCTGCGGCCGCCGGGGAGGCACCCCATGCGGATCACACCTTCGTGATCGCGGATTTGCCGTCGCTATTCGACCAGATCCTGATTCAGCTGCAGGACTTCCCTGCGCCGCCGGAGCAGTACCGTCCACAGGAGAACGAACCTCAAATCGACCCGAGTTCCCGGGTCCGAATCATTTCCGGCTTCTCTGGCTCAGGGAAGACCGCATGGGCGTCACAGACGGCCACCTTTAGCAGCCACAACTGCGCGTACTTCGACTGCTCGGAGACGCCGGGGGAGGCCCTCGCCCTCGCGCTGGTGCGCGAACTGGCTGCCAAGTTGGCTGGCGCCGGTTCGGATGCGGCGCGCAAGGTCTTGCTGCCGGGCGCCACCGGTGTCGAGTCGCTGCGCCAGCTGGACATCTATCTCAAGCACGAGGGACTCTCGCCGATCGTCGTGCTGGACAACGTGCATCGTGTTTCGGCAGAGAGCCTCAAGCGCATGGTCGATGTCACGTTTGCGCTGAAGTTCGTGCTCCTGGCGCAACCGCTGGGGACATTGGCCGAGATCGAAGCGCTTCTGGGCCTGAGGCGAGAGCCGCTGAATGGGTGGGGTGTCGACGATGTTGCGGCGGCGGCCTCTGCGTGGGGATGTCGAGGTGATGCGGCCACTATGGGGCGTATGAAGACGCTGACGGCTGGCATGCCGCTGTTCGTCAGGAGTGCCGCGACGATTGCTCGCGAAGAGTACGGAGGGCGCATCGACCAGATGTGCGACGCAGTCGACGCGTTGACCAACCTGACCCAGACCGCGCAAGAGGTCATCCTGGCGAAGGTATTCGACGCGTTTCCCCACGCCGCGCAACAGACGATCGCGGTGCTGAGCCTGTCCGATATTGGCCTGCTACCAGCCGAGATCAACAAGCTGCTGGACGCGGCCCTTGAGATGGACGAGCGAGCGGTTGCTGGCGTGATCCGGGCATTGCGAGCCGCTGGGGTCGTGGAGATCTACGGCAACAAGGAGATCCGACTGCATGACGCCATCCGTGTTGTCGGGAGTCAGCACCTGTCAGGCATGCCCGCAGAGGTCGCATCACGGGCTCGCGTTGCCCTCAAGGACCTGATGGTCGAGGCGTTCGAGCGTAATCGCAACACGGCGCGCTTATCGCTCTACACGCGGTTGCTGCTGGCGACAGGGGACGTCAAGACGCTGGTGGACCTCGTCGGGGAAGAGATGTTCCATGAGATGGGCGTTGCCGTAGAGGTCTGGCACGACCTGGAGGCACTGATCGCCAAGGACGGGTCAGATCCGGAGCAGCGGTATTGGGCTCTCGATGGCCTTGTCTTCTCGGACATGAAGCTCGGGCGCATGGATCGTCTGGCTCCTAGGTTGGCGGCGATGGAGCAATTGATCGACAGCGGCGTGCTCGGTGAGGACGAAGTTCTGTCCTTCCTGATGAAGCGCATGCTCCATTTCTCGAATCAAGGTGACGAAGAGGGGGTTCGGCGCGCGATTCGCGAGCTGGACAGCCGATTGCCGGACAAGCCTGTCCACCGACGTGTCTTCCTCTACAACGCGGCAGCGGCGCTCTTTCGCCTTGAGTGCTACGAAAGCGCGATGAGGGTGGTCGAACAGGTGATCGACGAGACGTTCTCGGTTCTCGGCATTCGGCCCGAGCAGGTTCTCGGCGCGAAGCAAGCCGCGCTCTGGGCGCTTATCAACAAGCCGGGACGAGATCACGCGGACATCAAGCGACTCGCGGATGCGCTCGAACTCAAGGCCATGGTGGCGGGCAAGTTGCATGTGCTCGCGCCTTTCGCGCGAATCCATGCCATGAAGTTCTACGCCATCGCCGGCGCCATCGACTCGCTCATACGTGTCGGACAAGACCTCGCTGACGAGTTCGTCGCACGACATGATTTCCTGGGCGCGCGTGAGATTCTTGAGCAGCACGTCATGCCAGTGGTCGTGAACAACCAGATGCTGAACCGGCACTTGGATGTCCGCGCGCAGTATGCGGTCGTTCTGGCCTACTGCGGCAACTACTCAGAGGCCGAGAGGGAGATGGAGCGGCTTCAGGCTTATGCGACCGGCCTGGCACCCGAGGCTCGCATGACCCTCGCGAACCAACGTCAGCTGATCGCGGAAATCAAGGCCAATCCGATACCGCCGTGGCGCTCGGGAGGGCATGCTCAGGCAATCAAAAGGAGCAAGCCGATTTCCGCCGGGGTCAAGATCGGGCGCAATGAACCCTGCCCTTGCGGTTCTGGCAAGAAATTTAAGAAGTGCGGCTGCGTGTTGGCGTCGACTTAAATTAGACCCTCCGTGAGGGTCGACCCTAAATTGACTCAGTTGTTTCACCTACCCCGCCCGAGATATCCACAAATGGGCGGCGGTTCGAGGTTGCCCTCGGCTCCGTTAAGGACGCAAACCCGTCAGCTACCTAGATGTGGTGGCACCCCAATCCTATGACTGCTTTTGGGCCATAAGTTCGGGAGTCTGTACTTCCACTTTGGTTCGGTTGTGTGAATTGGTAATGTTCCCGTCTAGGACCGCAATCAGCCTTGAAGAGTCACAGGCCTGAAGGTTGAACAGTTTTTCGGGCGGCCGACTGTTGAAGTCCAACACGCAAACATGCAAGATGAATCGACAGGATTGTGCCGTCCGATGGAAATGCTGGAATCATCAACGATGGCAAGGCGTTTTGAGAATATGTTCTATGCCTGAACATCACCAGTGAATAGCATATTCATGTGTTTCAAGAATTTGCAAGGTGAGCGAAGGACACTCTTTGTGACATTTCCCAAAGATCAATTTTGAGAATTTGTTATCAACAACGTAAAAAAAAATGGCTGAAAACAAGACTGGTGAATGGCTTGAGTATGCATGGAAGTGGCGAAAGCCTTTGTGACTGTCATGTCTAGGCGTTATGGTCCATTGACCCAATGCGGCGTGCTGAGCACTTTTTGCGAGAGGTGACTTCTAGAATGACTTGAGGGGCTATGACGCTGGATCAGTTTGCCAGAGTTGGTGTTGGTGTGTGACGACATGCAACAGGTTTGCATAGTTGCCGTCTGTCTGATGCCTGTTTCCAAAAGTCTCTTGTGTTCGTCAATAGTTCAGGGTATGCATCATGAAATACAGATTGCCAGAGCTTGATATTCCCTCCGATAACCCTTTCCTGAATGACGCACTGGACCGAAAACCTCTGGTTGAATTTTTGGCAGGTTTGATTGCTAGGCTGGAGGGACCGTTTGTACTTGCTTTGGATTCACCGTGGGGTACAGGCAAAACCACCATTGTCAAAATGTTGCAAGCCAAGTTAATGGCCGACCAATTTCAGTGTGTCTATTTCAATGCATGGAAAGTTGACTATGTCACTGATCCATTGGTGGCGTTGGTTTCCGGGCTTGATGACATCCACCTGAATGACGATGGCGCTGAGTCTGAATTCAGGTGCCACTTGAACACTGTCAAAAAGATTGCCTCTGCCGTCGCCAAACGCGCTGTCGTTGCAGGGGTCAAAGTCGCAACACTTGGGGTTCTGGATATTGAAGAAGACTTTGAGAAGGTGGTTGCTGACGCGACAAGTGAAGTGGCTGGTAACCTAGTTGACGATTTTCAAAAAGAAAAGCGAGCGCTTGAGAAATTCCGTGAGGAGGTCGAGAAGGCCGTTGAATTGCTGAAAGCGGCTGGTCAAAAGGAGACGCTCGTCTTTTTTATCGACGAGCTGGATCGCTGCCGACCCACATTTGCGATCGAGATGCTCGAACGCATCAAACATCTTTTTGACGCACCCCATATCGTTTTTGTGCTATCTGTTGATAAGTCGCAGCTTGAGGCGAGTACTGCCGCTGTGTATGGTGAAAAGATCAATGCGCCCGAGTATCTACGACGGTTCATCGACTTGGAATACGGGATTCCAATGGTTGAAACGAAAAGGTTTACCCAAACTTTGCTGACGCGGTTTGAGTTGGACTCCGCTTTTTCCAAGCGCAACGGTGAGCAAACACGATACGACAAAGACAATTTTGTAGATACGTTCACAGAATTGTCTGATGTTCACAACATGTCACTTCGGGCACGTGAGCGTTGTATTGGCCGCCTTTGCATCGTGATAGAGCAGACTCCGCCAGACCACTATCTTGATCCCATTTTGCTTGCCTTTTTGATGGTTCTGCGCTTGAAGAATATTGACCTTTTCAGGCGACTTTGTTCTGGCATTGACGGTCCTGAAGAAGCGATGCAGTATTTGTCGGGCTTGCCCGGCGGTGTGCAATTTGTAGCGAATCGATCTGGCTTGTTGATTGAAGCCTACCTGATTGCAGCTGATCCGAATAAGGAGCGAAGTGAAGCCCGTCATCTCGCCTTAAAGCGACAAGTTGATGAACTTGACGAGTCAGACCCACCGGTAGTGAAGTTCCGCGCGCGTGAGCTAGCAGCTATTCGACGGCATATCTTTTCAGGGTTTCGTACTTCAGTGAGTTTGGCGGGTGTAGCAGGCAAGATTGACCTGACCGCTTCGGTGCGGGATTGAGGACCTGGGCGCGCCATGAGCACCAATCGCTATCAAGCCAGTGGGGTTGAAGTCGAGTTCGAACCCGGCTCACGCGGGCGTGTACTGCGCAACCGTTTGGGCATTACACGTGTGCGTGACATGAATCTGGCGGAGTCACAGGCACTCGAAATTGCGCAAGACTTGGCCCTGGACCGATTTGATGCTGAACATCGGTTTACCGCTCAGGATATCTGCGAACTGCACACTTTGTGGCTGGGCCCCATCTACCCATGGGCCGGTGAATACCGCTCAGTTGACATCGGCAAGGGTGGTTTTCAGTTCGCCCATGCACGCCTTATTCCAGGGCTGATGGCGGAGCTGGAACGGGGAGCACTCAGCAAACACACACCGTGCCGCCTCGCAGACGCCGCTGCTTTGGCGCTGGCCTTGGCTGAGGTACATGCGGAGTTGATCCTGGTGCATCCATTTCGCGAGGGCAATGGCCGCTTGGCGCGCTTGCTGGCTTTGTTGATGGCGTTACAGGCTGGCCTACCGCCGCTGGATTTCAGCCCTATGCTGGGGCGGGGGCGACGCATCTACATTGGTGGGATTCATGCCGCCATGGGGCGAGACTACAGGCCGCTGGCGGCCATGTTCGAAAAAATTATCGTGCGTTCGAAGCAGCGCGCTGCTGCCAAAAAGCCGTAAAACCTTCCTGGGTGGCAGGTGCGTTGGCTTTGGCTTTTTCAGCAAACGGGGCGCAAATACCTTCAACCGCAGATGACGTTTTGGCAGAAACTCGCAGCGCAGCGTTGCGTGCCGCTTCGGTGCGACTGCGCAGGTACGGGTTGGTTTCTTTGAGCGTCATGCAGCAATGGTACACGCACATCTCGGAAGAAGAATGCGCTTTAGCACAAGCTATGGTGCTATCAGGCACTAGGTCAATGAACTGGCCATAGACCCCAGCACACCCACCGCCAACACCATCAGCACCCCACCCGACACCCGCTCCAGCCACGGCAGTGTTTTGCAAAATCGGCTGAGAACCCTTGTATTTCCTATCGCTACCGCTATCAAAATGTCCCACAGTAGCACCACACAAAACATCCACAGGCCGTAGCCGATCTTGACAGCCGGGCTGCTGTGGCTGGCACCCACCACGGTGGCCAGGCTCGCATAAAACAGCGCGTTCTTCGGGTTCAGGACACCCGACACAAAACCCATGCCGGCGCCGCGCCACCACAGGCGGGTCGCCGCTGCGGGTTGTCCGGTGCGAGCTGCCATCGGGCGCAACGGGCTATGGCCCGCATGGCGGATGAACATCACCCCCATGTACAGCAGGTACAGGCAACCACACAGCTGCAGCAGCATGAAGAGGGCGTTGCCCGGCTGCAGAACAGCCACCCCGGCAAAAGCCACCACGATGAACACCCCGTTGGCCAACGCGATGCCCAGGCAGACCCCGCTGGCCACGCGCCACCCGGCTGCCATGCTGGTGCGCGCAACCAGGAAGAAGTCCGGCCCGGGCGACAACAAGGCCAGAAAATGGGCCAGGGCAAGCATCACAAACGACTGGATCATGGTCCAACTTTCTCAAGAGCAAAACCCTGGAGTCTGCAGACCGCCGTCGCCAATGTCTTGAAGAAAATTGCGCCCTTGGGTGTCGGGCGCAGCCCCGCCACTAGGCCTTGTAGCGCCCGGGTGTCACACCCACATGGGCCTTGAACACACGCTGAAAATGCCCTTGGTCGGCAAAGCCCAGTCGGTAGGCGATGTCGACCAACGGCTCACCTGCACGCAAGTGATGGCGGGCCTGGATGATGCGTTGGTTCAGTTGGTAGGCATGCGGGGTCAAGCCGGTGGCGCGGCGAAAGGCGCGGATCAGCTGGTAACGGCTCATGTTGGCCATCTTGGCCAGTTCGGTCAACGAGATCAGGGCATCCGCCTCATGTTGCAAATGTGCCAGAAGAGGCTGCAATTTGTTGCGGCTGTACGAAGCCAGGGACGGCGGCGAGGCTGGCTGTCCATAGCTGGCGCAGTCACCCAAAAACGCGATCAGGGCAATTTCCTTCTCTGGCGCGCTGGCTTCAGAAAACAAAACAGCATTGAGCTGGCAGAACCGTGCGTAGACACCGGCATCCTGGGTCAGCCACACCTCCTTCAACTGGAGCAGGCCGGATTCCTGCCACAGCGCCTGCAGCCAACTGGCGTCAAGATGCAGCATCTGGTAGCTCCAGGCCAGGTTGGGCAGGGGATTGCAGGCATGGACATGGGTGGCTGGCACAAACACAAGGGTGCCGGGCTGGATGACAGACGGCCCGGTGCCCGCGCTGGTGAAACGGCTCGAGCCCTGGTCCACCGCCCCGACGGAAAAGCTCGGGTGGCTGTGGGCTTTGTAACAGGCGCGGCTGTGGCAGGCCCGGCGGCTCTCGGCATACGGCAGGGCCGGGTCACGCCAGAACTCGGCGCTGGCGGGAGAGGGCGTGGCAGGGGGGCGGGCCATCACGGGTCAGCAGGCCTCGCAAGCTTGCACCGCGCTGCTGGTTTCCCGGCGTGTGCGCTCGGTCAAAAACTCCAGGAACACACGGGTGCGTTCGGGCAAGAACTGGCGGCTGGGCAAGGCCGCATAGAGGGCCAGGCGGCCGGTGATCCAGGGGCGCAGCACCCGGATCAGTTGGCCACTCGACAGGTAGGGTGCGGCCAAATCCACCGCCACCGAGGTGATGCCCGCACCATCCAGCGCCGCACGCATCAGGGTGTCGGTGTGGTTGCTCCATAGAACGGGCTGCACGGCCACATCCAGCACCTCGTCCTGGCGCGCCGAGTTGAACAAACGCCAAGTGCCTTGTGGTCGACCCGCCATGGTCAGGCGCAGCACCTCATGGTGGGCCAGGTCTTGCGGAACCACCGGCACATTCTTGCGCTGGATGTAGGCGGGTGAGGCCACCAGAATGGCTTCGGTGGAGGAAATCTTGCGGGCAATCAGGTCGGCATCAAAGTCCGCCTCGGTGGGCAGCAAGCTGATGTCGTAGTCCTCAATCGGTGGCTCCTTGAACGAGGCCACCTCGATGTTGAGCTGGATCTTCGGATGTAACTGCCTGAAATCTGCAATCAGTGGCGCAAGCACATGGGTGGCCAACACCGGTGGTGCCAACACCCGCAAGATGCCTTCAGGCTCGTGTGTTTGTGAGCTGGCCAGGCTGTCGGCGTCATCAATGTCCTGCAGGATGAGGCGCACCCGCGCCAGATAGGCTTCACCCGCCACGCTGAGTGACAAACGCCGGGTGCTGCGGTGTAACAAACGGGTGCCCAGATGGTCTTCAAGATCAGCCACCAGGCGCGTCACCACCGCAGGCGAGATGTCGAGAGCACGTGAGGCAGCCGCAAAGCCACCTTCGTCGATGACTTTTTGAAAAACCCGCATTGACAGTAAACGGTCCAAGGTGCACCTGAATGGCATTTCAAGGCCTTGATTATTTCTTAAATAGCAATGTATCAGTGACAAATAGGCTATTTTTCTTCTTAAACAGAAACTTTACAGTTCATCCCATCGACGAAACACCTTCAACACCGTGTTTCGAAGAACCCGGACAGACCTCAAAAAATTGTCTGCCGGCATTTTTAAACTCTTTCAGGAAATACATCATGAACCGCAAAACACTCTCTGCTCTGACCCTCTCTTTGGCTGCTTTGGTGGCTGGCAATGCCTTCGCTGCCGACGCGTCTGCCCCCAAAACACGTGACCAGGTCCGTGCTGAATTGCTGGAAGCCCAGCGCACCGGCAACATCCTGGCACAAGGCAATTCGGGCAAGTTGCTCAACGAGTTGTACCCCAGCCAATACCCGGCCAAAGCCGTGACCCAAGGCAAAACCCGCGCCCAAGTGCTGGCCGAGCTGGCAGAAGCGCAACGCACGGGTGACATCGTGGCCAGCGGCAACTCCGGCAAATTGCTCAATGAGCTGTACCCCAGCCAATACCCGGCCAAGGCTGTGACACCCGGCGTGACCCGCGCCCAAGTGCTGGCCGAGCTGGAACAAGCCCAACGCCGTGGCGACGACTTCAGCAAGCTCTACGGCCACAACTAAGTTGCCCGTGGCCGATCTGGCCACCGGGCCTGGGGAAACCCAGGCCCATCAAGGGTTCATTGTTTCGAATTTGGAACAGTATTTCCCGAATCAGCTGTTTATCAAAACATATCGCCAAAAATAGAATCAATGAACCCTCAGCACCACTGTGCTGGGTTTTTCACCCAACCCGAGTTTTCACCATGAAATTACTGCACATCGACTCCAGCATCCTGGGCACCTACTCTGCTTCGCGTCAGCTCACCGCCGAGGTGGTGGCACAGTGGCTCAAGGGGCACCCTGACACCACGGTGGAATACCTGGATGTGGCGGCCAATCCAATCAACCATTTCGGCGCCGATGCGCTGGCCATCAAAGGTGTGGCCCAAGCGGAGCCGACCGAGACGCAACGTGCTGAAAACGCGCTGTCCGAGAAGCTGGTGAGCCAGTTTCTGGCGGCAGACGTGATTGTGGTGGGCGCGCCGTTTTACAACTTCTCGATCCCGACCCAGCTCAAGGCCTGGATTGACCGCCTGGCCCAGCCGGGCCGCACCTTCGCCTACACCGAGAAAGGCCCAACGGGTCTGGCCACCGGCAAGACGGTGATTGTGGCTTCGACACGCGGTGGCGCTTATTCCACCAGCGACGGCGGTCAGGCCATGGAGCACCAGGAAAGTTACCTCAAGGTGGTGTTCGGGTTCTTTGGCATCACCGATGTGCGCATTGTTCGCGCTGAAGGGCTGGCCATGGGCGAGGCCGCCAAAGCCGCCGCGATGAGCGCGGCGCAAACCGAGATCAGCTGCGCGGCCCACTAAACTGTCTGTGTTTCATGGCTTGCCGCGTTGCTTGCGGCAGATTCACAGAGGTCTTCAACGTGCTCAGAACCCTTTACACCCTGTCCACCCAACGCCGCTCCTGGCTGCTGCTGGCAGCCCTGGCGCTGGCGCTGGATGGCATCGCCCTGTTTTTGCAGCATGTGTTGCAGGTCGAACCCTGCAACGAGTGCATTTACATCCGGGCCGGGGTGCTGGGCATCGCGCTTGCCGGGCTGATCGGTGCCTTGGCGCCCCGCTATTGGCCGATGCGGCTGCTGGCCTTGGTCGCCTGGGTGGGGGCCTTGGGCTGGAGTTTGTCGCGTGTGGTGTTGCTGCTGGACCTGGAGCGCATCGTGGCTGCTGGCGGCGACGCCAGTTGCAAACGTTTCAAGGGGTTTCCGGACTGGCTACCGTTGGAGCAGTGGCTGCCGAATGTGTTTGAGCCACGGGCCACGTGTGGCGAGGTGAGCTGGACCTTTCTGGGCGGGTCGGTCACGTTCTGGATCGGGATCGCTTTGGGTGCCATGGCCGTGTTGGCTGCGGCGGTGGTGGTGGCGCAGGCATGGCCCCCAAAAGAGCGGTAAATCGGCGAGCACACCCGCCACTCAGTTGAGTGGTCGCGGCTGTTGTTTGCGCGCCAAGCGTGATCTGCTGACCAAAACCCTGTGCCCGCCACTCAGTTGAGTGGTCGCGGCTGTTGTTTGAGCTGCTCCATCAGCGCATCCTGCTGGCCGCCCTGTGCCAGATGGCTCTTGTACCAGACCGTCAAAATGCTCGTCACCACCGGGCCAGGGTTTTGACACACCTTGTCAAAGTCCAGGCCGTTGATGTGGCAGATCAGCTTGACCAGATCCATGTCCAGATCAATGGCGTCGTCCGCGCAGCGGCGCAGCTTGAGGTCGGCAAACGCATACCCTTCGGGTAGTTTGAGGGTCAGCAGAGCATCTGTGGGCATGGTGCAATCACAAGTTAACAGGCTCCCATTGCTGCTTATTTGGTAGCTATAGAGCTATTTGATAAAAGGGCTACAGCCCGAAAGGTGCATGATACCGCCAAAAATACCTCGATCCCTGACCAGCGCAGCCGGTACAGGCCGGTGTCAGACCCGGGCTTGTGTCGACCCGCGCACCAGCAGTTCACCGCGCAGCACCACGCGGCGCACCGAGCGGTCCGGGGCGGCCACCCGCTGCAGCAACAGGCGCAGCGCGGTCTGGCCGATTTCATCGGTGGGCTGGCGGATGACGGTGATGTCCGGGGTGACCAGGCGGGTCCAGGGCAGGTCGTCAAAACCGGCGATGGCGATGTCGGTGGGCACCGTCACACCGGCGGCCTTGACCGCTTCGGCCATGCCCAGCAGCACCAGGCCACTGCTGGCCACCAGGGCATCGGGGCGCGGCTGGCGTTGCAGCAGCACCTCGGCCACTTCACGGGCGCGCTCGCTGCGCGGGGCGATCGGCTCGGCCTCGGGCGCCAGGCCTGCAGCGGCCATGGCTGCCAGGTAACCCTGATGCCGCTGCGGCCCAGTGGAGCCAACTGAGCCATACAGAAAGACGATGCTGCGCAAGCCCTGCGCAATCAGGTGCTCGGTCAGGCGGTAGGCGGCGTCAAAGTTGTCCAGCACCACCGCGTCGGCGTTGGTGTCGCGCTCGCAGCGGTCCACCAGCACCAGCGGAAACGGGTAGCTGGCCGGGCGCAGGCTGCTCAAAATAGCCAGCGTGGGCGAGAGGATGACGCCGCTGACGTTTTCGTCGCGCATCATCTCCAGGTAAAAGGCCTCTTTTTCGGGGTCTTCATCGGCGTTGCACAGCAGCACCCGCAGGCCGTTCTGGTAGGCCACGTCTTCCACCGCGCGGCTGATCTCGGTAAAAAACGGGTTGCGGATGTCGGAGACGATCAGGCCCAGCGTGTCGGTGCGGCCCGAGCGCAGACGCCGCGCCGCCAGGTCGGGGCGGTAACCCAGTGATTTGACGGCGGCGTTGACCCGCTCGCGCGTCTCCTCGCTGACGCCCGGCAGCCCCGAAATCACCCTGGAAACCGACGCCGTTGACACCCCCGCCTGCTTTGCCACATCCACAATCTTGACCATCACGCCTCCGAATCTGCCATGTAATCGATTGCACGCATTGTGCCTCAGAACCCTCAATTTCACCCATTTTGACGTTTTTCTCGCCGATGATTCAGGGTAAACCCTAGCGTTTTTGCTGCAAAAAAGCGCAGAATACCGCAAATTTTGGTCGACAATCAAAATGTAAACGATTACATTCATAACCACAGAACCTGTGAAACGCACCCTAACCAGCAAGGAGACACGGATGGAAACCATGACAACCGCCTGCATCAAACTGAATGCCCGGGCCAGCAACAAAACCGAAGCGGTGCGCCTGGCCGGCCAACTGCTGGTGGACGCGGGTTACATCGCTTGCGACTATGTGGAGAGCATGCTCAAACGCGAGGAAGTGGCCAACACCTTTCTGGGCGCGGGCGTGGCCATTCCGCACGGCATGGTGGAAGACCGGCACCACATTCATCACACCGGCGTGGCGGTGGTGCAGTTTCGTGGCGGCGTGGCCTGGAAAGACGGCGACCAGGCGCAGCTGGTGGTGGCGATTGCCGCCAAATCGGACGAACACATCGTGCTGCTGCGCCGCCTGACGCGCCTGATGCAGCGGCCCCAAAGCATCAACACCCTGGTCACCACCAATGACCCGCAACTCATCGTCAGCACCCTGGCCGACGAGCCCGTGCCGGTGGCCGCACCGCCCGTTGACGTGCCCGAGTGGCCCGCCGACGCACACACCGACTGGACGCTGGACTACCCCAACGGCCTGCACGCCCGCCCGGCCACCCGCTGGGTCGACACCGCCAAACGTTTTGCCTGCGACATCCGCGTCTACAAAGCCCAGGAGTTTGCCGACGCCAAGGCGCTGACCGGCCTGCTCTCGCTGGGTGCCACCCGGGGTGACAGCCTGCGTTTTGCCGCCCGTGGCCCGGACGCCCGCCGCGCGGTGGACGCGCTGCTGGATGTGGTGCGCGCCTTGTCTTCTGAGGAAAAAGCCGACGCCGAGCGCGCCCGCCGCAACGCACTCGCCGCCCGCCGCAGCAGCCCCGACTGGCTGCCCGGCAGCAGCCCGCAAGCCATCTACGGCATTGGCGCCAGCCCGGGCCTGGCCATTGGCACGCTGGTGCGCCATGTCAGCCACCAGTTTGACGTGCCGGACCGCCCGGGTGACGTGGTCGCCGACGGCGAGGCGCTGGAGGCCGCGCTGCTGGCCATCGGCCAGCAACTGCAGGCCTTGGAAGCACAGACCCGCACCCGTCTGGGCGCCACCGAGGCCGCCATCTTTGCCGCGCACCGCGAGCTGATCGCCGATGCCGACCTGCTGCGCGATGCCATGGCCAGCATCCTGCGCGGCCATGGCGCGGCCTGGGCCTGGCAAAACGCCTTGCAGGTCCGCGTCGAGAAACTGCAGGCCGTGGCCGACCCGCTGCTGGCCGCGCGTGCGCTGGATTTGCGCGATGTAGGCGAGCGCGTGCTGGCCCACATGCTGGGCATCGAGCGCCAAAGCCTGGTGCTCAATCAGCCCACCATCCTGGTGGCCGACGACCTGACGCCGTCTGACACCTTGCAGCTGGACATGAAATTTGTGGTGGGCCTGGCCATCAGCAGCGGCGGGCCGACCTCGCACACCGCCATCCTGGCGCGCACGCTGGGCCTGCCCGCCGTGGTGGCCGCTGGCAGCGCCTTGCTGGCCGCACCGGAAGGACAGGTCGCGGTGATCGACGGTGGCCTGGGCGCGGTGTATCTGGAGGTGTCGCAGGCCGATCAGGACGCCGCCGCCGCGGTGATTGCCCGCCAACTGGCCACCCGCAACGCCTTGCGCGAGAGCCGCTATTTGCCCGCTACCACCACCGATGGCCACACCGTGGAAGTGGCGGCCAATGTGGCCAACGCCAAACAAGCCAGCGTGGCCATCGAAGCAGGTGCCGAGGGTGTGGGTCTGATGCGCACCGAGTTCCTGTTCCTGGAGCGCACCACCGCCCCGGACGAAGAAGAGCAGTACCGCGTCTACCGCGACATGACCGAAGCCATGGGCGGGCGCACGCTGATCATCCGTGCGCTGGACATTGGCGGCGACAAGAAGGTGCCCTACCTGAACCTGCCCAAGGAAGAAAACCCCTTCCTGGGCGTGCGTGGCGCCCGCCTGCTGCTGACCCGACAAGACCTGCTCTACACCCAGCTGCGGGCGCTGTACCGCGCCGCCGCCCACGGCCCGATCCGCATCATGTTCCCGATGGTGACGCACACCAGCGAGATCGAAGCGCTGCGTGAGCACTGTGAACGTGCCCGCGCCCAGGTCAACGGGCCGCAACTCAAGATCGGCATCATGGTCGAGGTACCTGCGGTGGCGGTGATGGCGGACAAGTTTGCGCCACTGGTGGACTTTTTCTCGGTCGGCACCAACGACCTGACCCAGTACACCCTGGCGATTGACCGCCAACACCCGGCGCTGGCCGCGCAGGCCGACAGCCTGCACCCCGCCGTGCTGGACCTGATCGCCCGCACCGTGGCGGCTGCCAAAAAACACGGCACCTGGGTCGGCGTCTGCGGCGGGCTGGCGGGTGACCCGCTGGGTGCCCGCATCCTGACCGGCCTGGGTGTCGATGAACTCTCGATGAGCGCGCAGGATGTGGCCGCCGTCAAAGCCACCCTGCGGGGTGATTCTTTCACCGCCATGCAATTGCTGGCACAACGTGCGCTGGCCGCTGGCAGCGCTGACGAGGTACGCGCACTATGAACCCCTCACTGCACAACACCCCTCCCCGCGTGATCGCGGTGGCCCTGAATCCGGCGCTGGACCACACGTTGGAAGTCAACAGCTTGCGCGTGGGCGAAGTCAACCGCGCCCTGCGCATGCAGGTGGACGTGGGCGGCAAGGGCATCAATGTGGCGTCTTGCCTGGCCGACTTTGGCATCCCCAGTGCCGTCACGGGCCAGATCGGGCGCGACAACGCGGCCCAGTTCGAGACCCTTTTTCACGCCAAAGGCATCGACAACCGGTGCTTTTACCTCGATGGCCTGACCCGCATCAACACCAAGGTGGTGGACGCCTCCACCGGCGACACCACCGACATCAACATGCCCGGCCCGACGCTGGAGCCCGAAGCCATTGAAGCGCTGATGGTGCGGCTGCTGGCGCGCATGGACGGCCTGGTCAGCCCGGGCAGCTGGGTGGTGGCCTCCGGCAGCCTGCCGCCCAACTGGCCGGCCGACACCTACGCCCGGCTGATCACCCATGTGCACAGCCTGGGCGCCAAGGTGCTGCTGGACGCCAGCGGCGCCGCGCTGGCCGCGGGCCTGGCCGCCGCGCCCGACATCATCAAGCCCAACCGCGCTGAACTGGCCGAGCTGATTGGCCACGCCCTGACCGACACCGCCTCGGTGGTGGCCGCGGCGCGCGCGCTGCTGGCCCGGCCCAACGCCCCCGGTACGGTGGTGGTGTCGATGGGTGGCGAAGGCGCCCTGTTTGTGACCCGGCAAGACGCGCTGCTGGCCCACCCCATTCCCACCGAACTCATCAGCACCGTGGGCGCGGGCGATGCGATGGTGGCCGGCATCGTGGCGGCGCAGATCGCCGGGCTGGCCTTGCCCGAAGGCGCCCGCCTGGCCACGGCGTTTTCAGCGGGCAAGCTGGCCCGACTGGGGCCCCATTTACCGTCCCCGGACACCGTGCGGGCGCTGGCCCAAATGGTGCACATCAGCTCCCTCGGCTGACCCAGCCGCCACCTCCTCCTCCAAGCAAAAAGGAACCACACCATGGCAAAACTAGTCGCCGTGACCGCTTGCCCCACCGGCATCGCTCACACCATCATGGCCGCCGAGGCCCTGCAGCAGGCTGCTGACCGCACCGGTCACAGCATCCAGGTTGAAACCCAAGGCTCGGCCGGTACCCGCAACACCCTGAGTGCCGACGACATCGCCGCCGCCGACGCGGTGATCATTGCCGCAGACACCCAGGTCAGCACCGAACGTTTTGCCGGCAAAAACCTGTTGGAAGTGGGCACCGTGGCCGCCATCCGCGATGCAGAAGCGGTCATTCGCCGCGCGCTGGACCAGGTCCAACCCGCCGCCGCAGCCACCGCGGCACCCGCCACTGTGGCCAAGGTGCGTGACCCGGCGCTGCCACAGATTGTCGCCATCACCTCCTGCCCCACCGGCATCGCCCACACCTTCATGGCCGCCGAAGGCCTGGAGAGTGGTGCCAAAGCCAACAACTACAGCATCAAGGTCGAAACCCAAGGCTCGGTCGGTGCACAAAACACCCTCAGCGCGGCTGACGTGGCCAACGCCGAGATCGTGCTGATTGCCGCCGACACCAATGTGGACATGAGCCGCTTTGCCGGCAAACGCATTTACGAGACCAGCACCAAGGCCGCCATCAAGGACGGCGCCGAGGTGGTGCGCACCGCCATGAAAGAGGCCAAAGTGGCCAGCGCCGCCACTGGCGCAGCCTACGCTGACCAGGTCAAGGCCGCCAAGGCGCAGCAAAGCGCCAGCCGCACCGGTGCCTACAAACACCTGATGACCGGTGTGTCGTACATGATCCCGTTTGTGGTGGCCGGTGGTCTGTTGATCGCCCTGGGTTTTGCGCTCGGCGGCATTTACGTCTACGAAGACGCCAACAAGGGCACACTGGCCTGGACGCTGTTCACGATTGGCGCCAAGAGTGGTTTTGCGTTGATGGTGCCGATTTTGGCGGGCTTCATCGCCCACTCGATTGCCGACCGACCCGGCCTGGCCCCGGGCATGATCGGCGGCATGATCGCCGCGTCCATCGGTGCCGGTTTCATCGGTGGCATTGCGGCGGGTTTTCTGGCCGGTTACACCGTCAAGTTCCTCAACGACAAGATCCAGCTCGGGCGCAACCTGGACGGCTTGAAGCCGGTGCTGATCCTGCCGCTGCTGGGCACCGCCATTGTGGGCTTGCTGATGTATTACGTGGTGGGTGAACCGGTGTCAGTTGCCCTGGCTGCCATCACCACCTGGCTCAAAGGCCTGCAAGGCTCCAATGCGATCTTCCTGGGTCTGCTGCTGGGTTCGATGATGGCCTTTGACATGGGCGGCCCGGTCAACAAGGCGGCCTACGCCTTTGCCACCGGCCTGATCGCCAGTGAAGTTTATGCCCCGATGGCCGCTGTGATGGCCGCCGGTATGACCCCGCCCCTGGCGCTGGCCCTGGCCACCGTGCTGTTCAAGAACCGTTTCACCGTCGATGAGCGCGAGGCTGGCAAAGCCACTGCCGTGCTGGGCATTTCCTTCATCACCGAAGGCGCCATTCCGTTCGCCGCCAAAGACCCGCTGCGTGTCATCCCGGCGCTGATGATTGGCTCGGCCGTGGCCGGTGCGCTGTCGATGGTGATGGGCAGCGAGCTGCGTGTGCCGCACGGTGGTGTGTTTGTGCTGCCGATCCCCAACGCCGTGACCCACCTGGGCGCCTACCTGCTGGCCATCGTGGCCGGTACCGTGGTCAGCGCCCTGGCGCTGGGCGCACTGAAGAAGCCACTGGCCTCAGCCACCGCTTAACCGCTACCGGCAACAACTTGGCCCCGAGGTGCTGTGATCCGGCGCCTCGGGGCCTTTTTGTTGGGCGCAGCCCGGCTTGAAGCGGCTCAGTCATCCGCGGCGTACGCGCTCAGCACCCGCTGCGCCACCAGGTCCAGCGCGGGTTTGACGTTGCCTTGTTTGTCGGTCCAGGCCTTGGGCGTGAGGCTGCCCGCCAGCGCCACCGAGTCGCCATCACGCAAGCCCAACAGCGCAGCACAGGGCGCATCGTCAAACGCAATCACGTTGACGATCAGGTTCTCACCGTCACCCGCCTGCGCCCGCACCTTGGCCACCACAAAGCGGCTCTCGCCCTTGCCCGTGCGCTGCTCCGGGTCACCCAGCAGGCGGCCTGCGATCAAACCATCGATCATTCTTTATCCCTTCAAAAACTGGCTCATGGCCTGATGACATCCCGGCGGCCACGCCAGCCAGTCGGGTGGTTTGAGTATGCCCTGAGTACACATCCATGCCAGGATGCTTACGTCACGTCAATGACGTACGATCCATCCGTACTGCTGTATGCATATTGAAAATAAACTGCCATTAACCTTGAATCGTTATATGTTTCATGGCACATTCGGTATGCATATTGCATATAAATACCCATGCGTTCATCTGGCATTCAATCCCGCCTAGGCCATGCACAATGGTCGCTCAAGCCGCAAGACCTGGCCATGGCCTTCAAGCTGGTGTGTCTGGCCGGGCAAAAGCTGTCCTACCTGGCGCTGGCGCAGAGCATGCACATGTCGCAGTTTGAAGCCCATGCCAGCATGGCAAGGCTTCGTGCGGCTCGTTTGTTGACCGAGGTGAACGATGCCCCCGCACTGGTCATGGCGGCATTTCGGCCACTGGTGCTTTGGGGTGCGCCCTACTTTTTCCCGGCGGTGCGGGGCGAAGTGACCATGGGTTTTCCGACCGCCTATGGCGTGGAACCCCTCAAATCAAAAGTGCTGTTTGCCGATGAACTGCCGCCTGTGTGGCCGCATGCCGATGGCACCACGCGCGGCAGTGCGCTGCTGCCGCTGTATCCCAAGCTGCCGCTGGCCGCCCGCGCTGACCCGCCCCTGTACGAGTTGCTGGCCCTGTTTGACGCCTTGCGCATGGGCCAGGCGCGTGAACGCGAGCTGGCCCGCCAACTGCTGGAAGAGCGATTGCGCTGATGGCTGCGCTGAACAACCCCCATCTCGCCATTCTGGAACTGGTGGCACAGGCGCTTGGCCCCGTCTGTGACAGCGTGATTTTTGTCGGCGGCTGCGCGACGGGTCTCCTGCTCACGCAAGAGCGGCCAGACCGCATCCGCATGACCGAAGATGTCGACATCGTGGCTCAAGCCCTGACCGTACATGATTACCACGCGATCGAAAAACAAGTGCGCGCCCGTGGCTTTTGCAACGATATGCGCCCCAAAGCGCCCATTTGCCGGTGGGTGTACCAAAACGTCACCCTAGACCTGATGCCCACCGTGAAAAACATCCTGGGCTTTGCCAACCGCTGGTATCCACTGGCGCTGGAAACTGCCCAGCCGATGACGCTGCCTAGTGGCAAAACCATCCGGCTCATCTGTGCACCGGTGTTCATAGGGACCAAACTGGAGGCCTTCAAGGACCGAGGCATTGATGCCCATGGCAAGCCGGATTTTCTGGGCAGCCATGACCTTGAAGACATCATCACCGTGGCTGACCGGCGGCCTGAGTTACTGGCGGAATGCCTCGCTGCGCCGCCCGGCTTGCGCGCCTATCTGGCGGCAGAATTCCAGGCGCTGTTTGCCAACCCTGAGTTTGAACAAGCGCTGTCTGGCCATTTGCCCGGTGATGCCTTCAGCCAGCAACGCGCCAAACCACTCGTCAACACCTTAAGCGAACTCTGCAAACTTTCATCATGACCTCAACCCTCTGGCAACACCCCATTTCCGTCGAAGCCATCACCGCCCTGAGCGCCAACACGGCGGTCAGCCATCTGGGCATTGAGTTCCTGGAAGTGGGCGACGACTTCATCACCGCCCGCGTGCCGGTGGATGCGCGCACGCGCCAGCCATTTGGCCTGTTGCACGGCGGGGTGAGTGTGGTGCTGGCCGAAACGCTGGGCTCGGTGGCGGCCAATTACGCCTGCCCGAGCGGGCACCAGGCTGTCGGCCTGGACATCAACGCCAACCACCTGCGTGGCGTGAAAAGTGGCTGGGTCACCGGCACGGCGCGAGCGGTGCACATCGGGCGCACCACCCAGGTCTGGCAGATTGATATACGCAATGACGCGGGCGAATTGACCTGCGCCTCACGCATCACCATGGCGGTGCTGGCGCCCAAGTAGTTACGCTGTCAGGCCAGATCAAAGCGGTCGGCGTTCATCACCTTGGTCCAGGCGGCGACGAAGTCCTGCACAAACTTGGCCTGGTTGTCGTCCTGGGCGTAGACCTCGGCGTAAGCGCGCAGGATGGCGTTGGAGCCAAACACCAGGTCCACCCGGGTGGCCGTCCACTTCACAGCACCAGTCTTGCGGTTCACGATCTGGTACGCATTGCGGCCGGTGGGCTTCCAGGTGTAGGCCATGTCGGTCAGGTTGACGAAAAAGTCGTTGCTCAACACACCTTCACGGTCGGTGAACACCCCGTGCTGGCTGCCACCAAAGTTGGTGCCCAGCACGCGCATGCCACCCACCAGCGCGGTCATCTCATGCGCGGTCAAGCCCATCAACTGGGCGCGGTCCAGCAGCAGTTCTTCGGCGGTAACCACGTAGTCTTTTTTGAGCCAATTGCGAAAACCGTCTGCCACAGGCTCCAATGCGTCGAACGAGTCGACATCAGTCATGGCTTGCGTGGCGTCACCCCGGCCCGGCGCAAACGGCACGGTCACGTCAACACCGGCTGCACGCGCGGCCTGCTCGATGCCGGTATTGCCCGCCAGCACAATCACGTCGGCCAGGCTGACGCCGCTCTCCTGCGCGATGTTGCCCAGCACGGCCAGCACCCGGGCCAAGCGCGCCGGCTCATTACCGTCCCAGTCTTTTTGCGGGGCCAGACGGATGCGCGCACCGTTGGCACCGCCGCGTTTGTCTGAGCCGCGGAAGGTGCGGGCACTGTCCCAGGCGGTGGCAACCCGGTCGCTGATAGACAGGCCGCTGGCCAGGATCTTCGCCTTGATCACCGCCACGTCATAGTCGGTGCGGCCAGCGGGCACCGGGTCTTGCCAGATCAGGTCTTCGGCGGGTACTTCAGGGCCGATGTAGCGGGCTTTGGGGCCCATGTCGCGGTGGGTCAGCTTGAACCAGGCGCGGGCAAAGGTTTCCGAGAAATACGCCGGGTCTTTGAAGAAGCGCTCCGAGATCTTGCGGTACTCGGGGTCCATTTTCATGGCCATGTCGGCGTCGGTCATGATGGGGTTCAGGCGGATGCTGGGGTCTTCCACATCCACCGGTTTGTCTTCCTCACGGATGTTGATCGGCTCCCACTGCCAGGCGCCAGCCGGGCTCTTTTTGAGTTCCCAGTCGTAACCCAGCAGCAGCTTGAAATAACCGTTGTCCCATTGGGTGGGGTGGGTGGTCCAGGCGCCTTCGATGCCGCTGGTGACGGTGTCGCGGCCCACGCCACGGCTGGTGTGGTTGTTCCAGCCCAAGCCTTGTTCTTGCAGCTCAGCCGCCTCGGGCGCAGGGCCCAGATTGGCTGCGCTGCCCTTGCCGTGCGCCTTGCCCACGGTGTGGCCGCCCGCCGTGAGGGCCACGGTTTCTTCGTCGTTCATGGCCATGCGCTCAAACGTCACGCGCACGTCGCGGGCGGTTTTGAGTGGGTCGGGTTGGCCGTCCACACCTTCGGGGTTGACGTAAATCAGGCCCATCATCACCGCGGCCAGCGGGTTGTCCAGGTCGCGTTCGCCAGAGTAGCGACTGCCTTCGCTGCCGCTCTTGGCCAGCCATTCTTTTTCAGAACCCCAGTAGGTGTCATGTTGCGGGTGCCAAATGTCCTCGCGGCCAAAGGCAAAGCCGAAAGTTTTCAGGCCCATGGATTCATAGGCCACGTTGCCCGCCAGCAGCATCAGGTCGGCCCAGCTGAGCTTGTTGCCGTATTTCTTTTTGATGGGCCAGAGCAGGCGGCGCGCCTTGTCCAGGTTCACGTTGTCGGGCCAGGAGTTCAGCGGTGCAAAACGCTGGTTGCCCGTGCCACCACCGCCCCGGCCATCGGCCGTGCGGTAGGTGCCCGCCGAGTGCCAGGCCATGCGGATCATCAGGCCGCCGTAGTGGCCCCAGTCGGCAGGCCACCAGTCCTGGCTGTCGGTCATGAGGGCGCGCAGGTCGGCCTTGAGTGCCGCCACGTCGAGCTTTTTGACTTCTTCACGGTAGTTGAAGCCCGGGCCCATCGGGTTGGTCTTGCTGTCGTGCTGGTGCAAGATGTCTAGGTTCAGCGCGTTGGGCCACCAGGCCATGTTGGATTTGCCGGTGGCGGTGTTGCCACCATGCATCACCGGGCATTGGCCGGCAGGGGTCGGGTTGTTGTTGTTCATGGTCATCTCCTTATGGGTGGGTCAACTTGGCTTTGCAAGCCAGCCGTCAGTGTAGAGACCCTCGGGCGCGCGCATGATCGTTTTTCCAAATCGTCGCCATAGGGTCAGCGCGGCTGGAGCCGCAGCAACCTGCCCTGAGCACTGTCCGTCAGCAAGTAGATCAGCCCATCCGGGCCCTGGCGCACGGCGCGAATGCGCTCGCCCAGGTCTTGCAGCAATTTCTCTTCACCCGCCACCTGGCCGCCCTGCAGCGTGAGCCGGGCCAGGTATCGAAATTTCAGCGCGCCCACCAGTAAGCTGCCCTGCCACGCCCGGCCATACCGCGCACTGGTGACAAACGCCATGCCAGACGGGGCAATCGACGGCGTCCATTGGTACACCGGCTGCGCCATGCCGGGGTGCGTCTGGAGACCTTGGCCAATGGGCCCGCCACCATATTGTTCGCCGTAGGTGATGACCGGCCAGCCGTAGTTTTTGCCGGGTTGGGGCCGGTTCAACTCGTCACCGCCTTGCGGGCCATGTTCAACGGTCCACAGCGCACCGTCCGGGCCCCAGGCCGCACCTTGCACGTTGCGGTGGCCCCAGCTCCAGATCTCGGGCAGCGCACCGGCCTGGCCCATGAGCGGGTTGTCGGGCGGGATGCGGCCGTCTTTGTGGATGCGCACCACCTTGCCATGGTGGTTGTCCAGCGTCTGGGCATCGTGCATGCGGTGGTACCGGTCCCCCAGCGTCAGGAACAGTTTGCCGTCGGGGCTTTCCACAATACGGCAACCAAAATGCGCGTTGCCTGACACCTTGGGCTTCTGACTGAACAGCACCCGCACGTTGTCCAGACGGCTGGCGTCGTCAGACAGCCTGGCCGACGCCAGCGCGGTGGACGACACATTGCCGCCAGCCCCGGGCTCGGTGTAACAAAAGTAGAGCGTGCGGTTGACGGCAAACTGGCTGTCGGCCAGCACGTCCAGCAGCCCGCCCTGGCCTGCCGCGTGGATCGGCGGCAGCCCGGCGATGGCCGGACCCACCTGGCCGGTGAGCGTGACCAGCCGCAAGCGCCCGGGCCGCTCGGTCACCAGCAGGCGTTGCGCGTCAATGAACGTCAACCCCCAGGGGTGCGCCAGACCCCGGGCCACCACGTCTGGCTGCGGCTTGGCCCCGGCGGCGGCGGGCGCTGACCCTGCGACCACGGTCGGGGCCACCTGGGCGTTGGCCGACAAGGCACCCGCGGCGGTGCACACCCACCACACCAAAAGCTGCTTCGCCGTCATGTTTGCCCCCTCCGTACTACTCGGTTGTTCGAAGCAGCCCCTTCATCTGCCCCTGCGCAATCACGTGGCCGTGGGCGGCTGCCTTGGCCAGCCACATCATGCCCAGGTTGTCATCCTGCGGCGCGCCTTGGCCGTGGATATAGCAATGGGCCAGCCACTGCATGGCATCCGGCTGGTTTTGCTGGGCCGCCAGCTGAAACCAGTAAAACGCGGCTTTGGGTTTGCCCGCGATCAAAAAAAACTGTCCCATGTCGTTTTGCGCCCCGGCATCACCCGCGTCCGCCAGGCAGGCCAACTGCTTGTCTTGCGGCGCCATGGCCACACCCATATAGGGTTCAACGTCATCCCACAACAGCATGGCCCGGCCACGCCCATCGTCCGCCACACGGGTCACCTCGGCCGCCGTCACACGCCGCCACCAGGTGCGACGGCTCAGGCCGGTGATGGCGCTGGCGGAATCGATGCTGAGGGTGGCTGAAGGCATGCGCTGGATGATATGCCAGCAGCCTCAGAGTGCCGAGGGTGTGTGCCCAACGCAGTTTGTCACAGCAATACCCTGTGCCAGACCCACCCTGGCATCGCCCGGCACAGTGTGACGCTGTGACAGCGTGGCCCATGAAACGGCCAAAACACGTTCGATGACACAGAAAACCCCAAAAAATGTGGCATTGGCAGACTTTTTGGGCAATTGGCAGAGTGGCACAGAAGATGCTGTAAAGACTGCGTGCCCGGTGTCTTTTTTCTTAACTTCTGGAGTTCAACATGAAACGTTCCATGCGTGCCGTACAAAAGGGTTTCACCCTGATTGAGTTGATGATTGTGGTGGCGATTATTGGTATCTTGGCGGCGGTGGCGCTGCCGGCTTATCAGGATTACACGGTGCGGGCCAAGGTGTCTGAAGTGATTTTGGCTGCTTCAGCAGCAAAGGTTACGGTTGCCGAAGCAGCAGCTGCCGCAGGGGGTACGTCAATGCCGAGTGCTGTATCCATCGAATCAATGTCATCGAAGTATGTCGCCAAAACTGAGTACGCAAATGGTGTAATTACTGCAACAGCTCAAGGCGACTCGAATATTAGTACCAAAACAATCACGATGACAGGCACGCTCGCAAGTAATGGTCAAGTTACTTGGGTATGTGGAGGAGATATTCCTTCAAAGTATCGCCCAGCATCTTGCAAATAGTATTAAATATGATTTTCTTAAAAGCCCCCGTTTAGGGGGCTTTTTTATTTCATGCCTAATAAGATATTTTCAGTCAGCACAACTACTTTCATTTGAAAAAATTTAAAACATGAAAGCACTGAACGAATTTATCCATAAATTGACAATTATTGACGTATGGGCGTTGCTTATCGCACTAGGCTGGCTCTTACCCAATCATTATTTACCTTGGATCACTTTTCACACTGACGGATGGATCGCCTGGATGATGGCAATAGCCGGGGCAGGCCTAATTTTTCGGATTCGTCATGAAGTAGAGTGGACGAGTTTAATTGCATGTACAGCATTAACAGCAACTATACCAATATTACAATACGCGACCGGATTGTTACCATTTTCTGGCCAAGCTTGGGTTAGCAGCGCCTATCTAATCGGTTTTACAATCTGCATATTAATAGGTTATCGCTGGGAGAAGATTTTTTCCGGGCAAGCTGCAAATTCTATTTTTATAGCCATTTCTTTCGCCTGTCTCATTTCTGTTGGTATGCAGTTATACCAATGGCTTTCGCTTGATGGTCTAGATCTTTGGATTGTTTATATGGCTGGCAATAGGCCATTTGCGAACTTGGTACAACCCAATCAATTAGCGACTTTTTTATTCTGGGGACTAGTATGCACTGGTTGGTTTACGCATAGAAATAAAATTAGCATGTCAACCGCTGTTCTAATGTCAATGTTTTTTTTATTTGGCATTGCATTGACAAGATCGCGCACTGCAACATTTGCAATTATCTTTAGTTTGGCAGCTGCTTGGCATTGGCGTGCTCTGTGGTATTCGAAGATCAAATTCCAAATACTAATTGGTCTTTTGTTGTTTTTTGTAGCGTCTCAACTTTCCATTGGATTTATTAGCAATGCACTTTTGCTAAGTCAACCTTTCGATGAAATCGCCCGAATCGCTGGGACCGGCTTACGACTAGACGCCTACAAACTTTTTGTTGATGCGGCGATGCAGCGTCCGATCTTTGGATATGGTTGGACTAATTTGGGTGCTGCACAAATGTTGGTTGCAGAGCATCACGTACAGTTAAACGGCATATTTCAACACACCCATAATTTATTTCTTGATTTGATATTATGGGCAGGTATACCCATTGGATTAATTTTAAGCGTATTTTTATTACATTGGTTTTACATTCAGTACAAAACGGTCGTTACCGTTGAAGATGCCTTGCTTTTATTATTTGTTGGCTCCTTCTGGTGGCATGCAATGCTTGAGTTACCGCACCAATATGCATACATGTTACTGCCCATTGGAATAATAATGGGAACTCAAGAAGCGAGGACTCGAAAGTTAATATTGTTTCGCACCCATTATTTGACTTTCACGTTTTTGTGGGCTGTAACAACTGCATTACTGACATTTATTACTTATGATTATTTTAAAATGGAAGCTGATTTTCAAGCATTAAGGTTTGAGCGCTCTTACGGAATGCAGAAACCAGTTAAAGTTCCCGAAACCTTTGTGCTCTCACAACTAGAAGCCTTTATCAAAATGGGGAGAATGAAAGCACGTCCAGGTATGAGTCACGAAGATATTGAATGGATGCATAAAACTGCCGATTCGTTTCCAAGTCCAGCCAACCAATATGCCTATATCGCAGCACTAGCATTAAATGATCAGCCTGATTTGGCTAAAAAACGGATGAGAATTTTGCAAAAAGTGATGTCAACTGTCGATTACGAAGAATTAGGAAATATATGGAAATCGCAAAGCAAAGTAAATTTAATACTATCTAAGACGGAGTGGCTCCCGGTTGTAAATCAGTAGAATTGGGATTAGACTCATATGATAATTGGGGCCAGATTCCAATTAATTCAGCTTACCCAACCAGTAATTGATTGGGGTCAGATTCCAATTCATTCATGACATGGCGCCACGACCACCCCTGCGCATGAAAGACGGTTGTCATGGCGTCCCCGGATCGAGTCCGTCGTTTCAGCACCCGCAAGCCATGCAGTCCGAAGTCATGGATGCCGGGTCGTAGCCCGGCATGACATGTCAAGACGGCATCAAAACCGGAATCGCCTTGCGCCCATGACGGCGGTACACCACAAAGTCGCTGTCCAAAGTGACCACCCGGCACGGGTCATACAGCTCGGACATGCGCACCAGGCAGGCATCTGCCAAAGAGGCTGGCGCGTTGTCATATTTTTCAAACAAGGCGCGGACCGTACTGACTTGTTCTGCCAATGACATGGCGACTCGCACCACACCACGCTCGACAAGCGCCAGCGCGCGTCCCGGGTCAAACCCCGCTCGCGCCAGCAAAAAGCAGGTTTCGGCTACCACGGCTTCACAGGTTAAAAACGGTGCCGGGTATTGCGCAAACTGCGCCTTGGCCCAAGCGTGGTAGCGGTCACCGCTGCAATGCAAGGCCACCCAGGGCCCGGTGTCCAGGATGAGGTGGCTGCTCATACGCTGCCAAAGCCACGCAAATGTTCGGGGTTGCTCGACAGATCAACCGGCCCGCCGTTAAAGCACCCCACCAGTTCACCCGCTTGGTCCAACGCCGAGACAAACGGCTCGGCGCCTTGGCCGCGCGCAAGAAAGGCCTGCAGCGCCTGACGCACCAGCTCCGATTTGCTGATGTGTGCTTGCTGGCTCATCCGGATCAAGTCCTGCTCCAGCGTCTCGGGGATTTTGATGGTCAAGGTATTCATGCGCCAGATAATACCGCGCGCCAGCTGGTATGACTGGCGGGCAGGTGACCTCAAACAAAGAGTCCGGAATGACAGCCGAAGATGGCCACGTCAACTTTCATGGCAGCAAGGCCACCTCCGGCGTCAGGATGAATTGGGGTCAGATTCCGATTCATTCCTGGCGACCAATGACACTGGGGTGAATGGTGGAGCGGCATCAAGGAGGAGCCCGCAGGGCGGGGGACAGCCGCGTAAGCATTCGCCCCAGTGTCATCGGTTTTCACGCACCCATTCCATGCCTTGACGTCTTATCTTCAAAGGGTTCTACGCGATCTTTTGATAGCCAGATTACTCAAGCCACAGCACCCGCACGCTCATCCGGCCCCGGCGGAACCTCAGGCGTGAGCACCGGGCCGTGGCCGCTGAAGCGGTCCAGCGCCAGGTAGATCACCGGGGTGATGAACAGCGTGATGGCTTGTGAAAACACCAGCCCGCCCACCACCGCCAGGCCCAGCGGCTGGCGCAGCTCGGCGCCCGCGCCAATGCCCAGCGCAATCGGTAGCGCGCCCATCAGTGCCGCCATGGTGGTCATCATGATCGGCCTGAACCGCAAGATGCACGCCTCGCGGATCGCCTGCTGCGGCGTCATGCCGTGGTGGCGCTGCGCGTCCAGCGCAAAGTCGATCATCATGATGGCGTTCTTTTTGACGATGCCGATCAAGAGCAGGATGCCGATGGTGGCGATCAGCGTCAAATCTTGCCCAAATAACATCAGCGTGGCCAGCGCACCCACGGCGGCCGAGGGCAGGCCCATCAGGATGGTGATGGGGTGGATGTAACTCTCATACAGCACGCCCAGCAGCACGTAGATGACCAGCAGCGCCGCCAGCACCAGCACCAGCTGGCTGCCCTGTGAGCTTTTGAACACCGCCGCATCACCGCCGTAGGTGCTGATGATGGAGGACGGCATCTGGATGGCGTCGCGCGCGGCGTCGATCTTGGCGGTGGCATCACCCAGCGCCACGCCCGGCGCCAGGTTGAACGACACCGTGACCGCCTGCAACTGGCCGACGTGGTTGATGGAGGTGGGCCCCACCGTGCGCTCCACCGTGACAAAACTCGACAGCGGCACCAGCGCGCCGGTGGATGCGCGCACGTAGATGCCGGCCACCGCGCTTTCGTCCTGCTTGGCCTGCGGCGCCACTTCCATGATCACCTGGTAGCTGTCGGTGGGCAGGTAGATGGTGGAGACCTGGCGCTCACCAAAGGCGCTGTAGAGCGCGCTGCGGATGGCCTCGATGGACACGCCGAGCGCGTTGGCGCGGTCGCGGTCGATATTGATCTGCGCCTGCAGGCCGCGCAGCTGGGCGTCGCTAGTCACGTCGCGAAACAGCGGGTCGTCACGCAGGCGCTCTTGCAGTTTGGTGGCCCAGTCGTTGAGCTCGTCGGCGCGCACACTTTGCAGGATGTACTGGAACTGCGCCTTGCTGGGGCGCCCGCCGAGCTGCAGGTTTTGCGTCGGGCGGATGAATATCTTGATGCCCGGCACCGCGTTCACCTTTTTGCGCAGGCCGTCCACCACCTGTTTCATCGGCGGACGCTCGCCCTGCGGTTTGAGGGTGATGAACATGCGCCCGGTGTTTTGCGCGCCGCTGCCGCCGTTGAACGAGTTCACCGCGGCCACCGCCGGGTCGTTGCGGATGATCTGGGCGGCACGCTCTTGCAGGCGCACCATTTCCTCAAACGAGGTGTCCTCACCGGCCTCGGTGCTGACCGACATCTGGCCCAGGTCTTCCTCGGGGAAAAAGCCTTTGGGGATGACGATGGTCAGCCAGACGGTGGCCACGATGGTGGCGGTGGCCAGGGCCAGCATGGCCCAGCGGTGGGCCAGCGCCCGGTCCAGCCAGCGGGTGTAGCTGGCCAGCATGGCGTTGAAGCCGCGCTCAAACTGCCGCACGATGAAGCCGGGGTGTTTTTTATGCGACTCATCGGTCAAAAAGCGGCTGGCCAGCATCGGCACCAAGGTGAGCGAGACAAACGCCGACACCACAATGGCCAGCCCCACCACCACCGCAAATTCGTGAAACAGCAGGCCGATCACACCGGGCATGAAAAAGATCGGGATGAACACCGCAATCAGCGAGGTGCTGATGGAAATGATGGTGAAACCCACCTCGCGCGCACCGCGCAGCGCGGCCTGGAACGGCGGCTCGCCTTTTTCCACGTGGCGGATGATGTTCTCCAGCACCACGATGGCGTCGTCCACCACAAGGCCCACCGCCAGGGTCAGGCCCAGCAGCGAGATGTTGTCCAGGCTGTAGTTCAAGCCCCACAGCAGCGCCACAGCGCCGATCAGTGACACCGGCAGTGAGAGCGCCGGAATCACCGTGGCGACAAAACGCCGCAAAAACAGAAAGATCACCAGCACCACCAGCACCACCGTGCCCAGCAGGGTCAGCGTGACATCGTGCAAGGCCTCGCGCACCGACAGCGAGCGGTCGTTGATGGGGGTCAATGACACCGACTTGGGCATCTGCGCCTGCAGCCCCGGCAAGGCGGCGCGCACCGCGTCCACCACCTGCACGGTGTTGGCGCCGGGCTGGCGCAGGATGGCCAGCGTGGTGGTGGGCTCACCATTGAAGGTGGCCCAGCTCTTGGTGCTCTCGATGCTGTCTTCCACCTGCGCCACATCGCGCAGGCGCACCGGGTTGCCGCCTTTGACGCTGATGATCAGCTCCGCAAATTCGGCGGCGTTTTTGAGTTGTTGGTTGGCCTGCAGCACCAGGGTTTGTTTGGGGCCTTCGAGCGTGCCGACCGGGGTGTTGACATTGGCCGCACGCAGCGCGGCTGCCACTTCATCGAGCCCCAGGTTGCGCGCTGCCAGCGCGTCGGGCTGCACCCGCACCCGCACTGCGTAACGCTTGGCGCCAAAAATGTTGACCTGGGCCACGCCGTTGAGGGTGGACAACGTGGGCGAAATCAGGTGCTCGGCATAGTCCTGCAAATCGGACGGCGCCAGCGACGGGGAACGCAGCGAGATCAGCAGCACCGGCGCGTCGGCCGGATTCACCTTGCGGTACGACGGCGGGTTGGTCATGTCGTCGGGCAGGGCGCGCTGGGCGCGCAGCAGGGCCGCCTGCACGTCCACGGCGGCGACGTCGATGTTGCGGCTTTCGTCAAATTCCAGCGTCAGCGAGGTGTTGCCCAAGGTGCTGGTGGAGCTGATGGTTTTCAGGCCCGGCACGGTCTGGAACTGTTTTTCCAGGGGCAGCGCCACCGAGGTGGCCATGGTCTCGGGGCTGGCGCCGGGCAGGCTGGCGCTGACGCTGATCACCGGCGTGTCGTAGCTGGGCAACGCGGCAATCGGGATGCTGCGGAAAGCAATCACCCCGGCCAGCACAATGGCCAGGTTCAGCAGCACCGTCATCACCGGACGGCGGATGAAGAGTTCAGACAAGTTCATGGCTGGCTGGCCTTGTTGGCAGCGGCCTCAGCCAGGCCTGCGCCGTTACCCGCACCACCGGGACCTTTACCCATACCGCCGCCGCCTGCACCCTTGGCACCAGAGGCCGCGCCTTCAGCTGGCCGCACCACCACGGCGGCGTTGGGCCGCAGGTTTTGCCGACCGTCCAGCGCCACCTCTTCACCAGGCTTGACACCTTCAATGGCAGCGTCACCCCCCTCGGCCTGCAGCAGCTTGACCGGGCGCATGGTGGCCACGCCGTCGGCAATCACATACACCAGGGTACCGCGCGGCCCCTGGATGAGGCTGGCCTGCGGCACCACCACCACATCGCGCAAAGTGGCCACGGTTTGCGACACCTCGACAAAGGCGCCGGGCCAGAGTTTGCCCTGCGCGTTGGCAAACACCGCCTTGGCCTTGACCGCGCCGGAACTGGCATCGACCAGGTTGTCCATGAACTGCAGGCGGCCTTGGAAGGTGCCGCCTTGGTCCGCCAGGGTGGCGGTGACGACCGCGCCGCCGTCTTTCAAGGCCGCCAGCGCGCTGGACAGGTCACGCTGCGGAATGCTGAACGCCACACCGATCGGGTCGAGCTGGGTGATGGTGACCAGCGGCGTCTGGTTGGCCAGCACCGCGCTGCCGGGAAACACCGCCACCGCCCCGGCGCGCCCGGCGTGCGGTGCGGTGATGCGGGCGTAAGACAGCGCTACCTGGCTGGCGGTCACGGCCGCTTGATCGGAGGCCAGCGTGGCCAGCCAGGCATCCACCTGGGCCTGGGCGGTGTCGACCGCGCCTTGTGACACAAAAGCTTGCGCCAGCAACTGCTTAGCGCGTTCAAGTTGGCGTTTGGCGTCGCTCAGGCTGACCTGGTCTTTGGCCAGCTGCGCGCGCGCCTTGGCCAGGTTGGCCTCTTCAGTGCGGGCGTCCAGCGTGAACAGCAATTGCCCGGCTTTGACAAACTGGCCTTCCTTGAAATGCACCTGGCGCACGGTGCTGGTGATCTGCGGCTTGACATCCACACTGGTCAGCGAGACCACCGTGCCGGTGGTGTTCAGGGTGACCGCCATGTCGCGCTGCTTGGCGGAGGTGGTGGTCACCGACACCGGTGGCGAGGCACCGGGGCCGCCCGGGGCGGGCGTGCTGGTGGGGGAAGAGGCCGGCGTGGCGGGTTGGTCAGAACAGGCGGCAAGCGCCAAGACCAGCGCGCTCAGGGTGAAAAGTGCGCGCAAGGGAGGGCGAAAAATGTTCATGGCCCATGATAATTCAGGCCCCCCAAGGCCCATGCCGTGCCACTTTGAACACCCTGCAAAGCTCTTGTAAAGTTACCCGCGCCTGCGTGCGGACCAGGCCAAGTTAATCGGGGGCGGCTTGTTTGAGGCGTTCGCTGCGCCAGTACACGTCGTCACCCACGCTGGCGTCGGTGCGGTAGCGGTTGAGCACGCGGGCCAGCACAAACATCAGGTCGGACAGGCGGTTCAGGTAGTGACGCGGTGTGTCTTTGAGCGCGTCTTGGGCACCCAGCGCCACCACCGCGCGCTCGGCCCGGCGCGCCACGGTGCGGCACACATGCGCCAGCGCAGCAGCGCGGGTGCCGGCGGGCAAAATAAATTCTTGCAGCTTGGGCAGGGCGGCGTTGTGCTCGGCCAGGGCCTCGTCCAGCGCCAGCACGGCCTCTGACTTGAGCAGCTCAAAGCCGGGGATGGACAGCTCACCGCCCAGGTTGAACAGCTGGTGCTGAATCTCCACCAGCACGCTGCGCACCGCCTCGGGCATGGGCTCGCACAGCAGCAGGCCGATGTGGGAGTTGAGTTCATCGACATCGCCCATGGCGTGCACGCGCAGGCTGTTTTTGGAGACGCGGGTGTTGTCGCCCAGGCCGGTGGTGCCGTTGTCGCCAGTGCGGGTGGCGATTTGTGTGAGTCTTTGTCCCATGGCGGTGTCCTGGTTTCTCGTGGCGTCGGTGCAGGCTGGGCAGCCCGGGACGCAGCGGTTGGTTTGGAGGCGCGATTATCACGGCCTCAGGCCGCGACCCACATCAGCGGGCTATTTGCACAAACCCAGAATACGCTCCTGCTGCGAACAGGCCTTCACCGGGTTGGCCGGGGCACTGAGCGCCGGCCTCGATTGGCTGGCAATACAGGTGCGCAGTTCACGCGTGGTGGGCCCGTAGTAAAACCAGCCGCGCCCCAGGTCAGGCAGCGCCAGGTCCACCTCACGCCACTTGGGGTGGCCTTTGTCCTGCAGCAGCGAAAAATTCTGGCACAGCGAGCGCGCAAAGTTGCGCAGGTAGCTGCCCGCGCCCTGCAACTGAAAATCGTAAGTGACCAAAAATGCCTTGACCGCCAGCGCCGGCAGGTCCGCCGCGAGCAGGTTGGGGTAGTTGCTGGCGCGCACGCTGGTCGAGAAGTAGGTTTTGAGCACCGCTTCGCTGGACGCGTGCGCGGGGTCAAACTTCAGCAGCTTGATCAGTTTGCGCGACTCGGGCTTCATGTCGACCAGCAGTTTGGCTGGCTGACCCGCCACGATGGCCACCACGTCCACCGACTGGTCGGTGACCAGCTTGGCCAGCGCCTCTTCGTTGGACAGGTAGCTGGCACGGGCATCGGGCAGGCTGCTGCCAAACATGGCGCGGTACAGCGTGGCCGAGGTCAGCGCCGTGCCGCTGCCCAGCTCTCCGGCGTTGATCTTCGCGTTCTGGATCTCGTGGATGTAATTCAGGTCCGAGTCGGCCCGGGCGATGAAATAGATTTCTTCGTTGTACAGCGGCAAGATCACCCGCGTGGGCCGGATCATGTTGCCCGCGGCGACGTTGCCGCTGGCGGCCATGTCCAGAAACGACTGGTACACGTCAGACTGCACCAGCGCCAGCTTGACGCCTGGCTCATAGCGCAAGCGCCGAACATTCTCCGCCGACCCGGCCGAGGGCACGGATTCAAGCTCGATGCCCGCGGCGGGTGCCACAAACTGCGCCAGATCGCGCCCGATCTTGATGTAGGTGCCGCGCTCGGACGCGGTGACGATCTTGTAGGCCACCTCGGCCAGCGCTGCAGGCGCCTGGCAAAGCAGGCCAGCCAACAACACGGTTGCGCATGCAATGTTTCTCATCTTCAGGTGCCTCCAGGTCAATTTACGGGTTACACAAGCCAAGGGTGGCGAGATCGGGTGAGCAGTCTTGGACGAGCGGTCGCGCCCGGCGGGGGATGGGCGGGGTGTCGACCACCGGCGCGGGCCGCGTGACGGGTGCCGCCGCTCTGACGGGTACTGGCCGCGCGGCCAGCTTGGCAGCAGGCGCCTCGGCGACGGTGGTGGGTGCGGTGGGGACCACCTCGGGTGGCTCAAGCGGTTCAACCGGCTGAACCGGCTCAAGCGGTTCAGCCTGCGCCGCCTGGGCTGCCTGCTCGGGCGGTGAAGGGGGCTCAGACAGGGATGGCGGCGGTGAGGTCGCTGTTGCAGATGTTTCCATGACAACCGGGGCCATGGGCACACCGGCCTGCCGTGGCGCGGTGGTCACCGGTCGCTGGTAAAAAATGGCAAAAAGCGCGGCCAGCACCACCAACGACACGCCAATGCCCGGCACCAGCCAGCCACTGCGCGATGGGCGCGTCTGCAGCAACATGTCGGCGGCCATGGCGCCTACCGTCAGCTGGCGGTACGTCGAGCCGGGGCGCTGGTCAGGGTGGGGATGCATCGCCTTGGCACCCGCCACACTGGCCTCGATCCGGGAGGCATAGTCCAGCGGATCACCATACGCCACCGGCTTCAGCAAAGTATCCAGATCCGGGACGATGACCGGCACCGGGAACGGTGTACCGCATTTGTAGCAACTCTTGGCATGGCGGCTGTCCACCGCGCCGCACTGGCCGCAGGGCTGCAGATCCAGCTGCGAACCACATTCATTGCAGAAACTGGCCGCACCCGGGTTGACATGGTTGCAGAAAAGGCACCGAAGAAGTGGCATCGAGGACGTCCTGAAGGGCAGAGTTCAGTTTAGCCACCAGTATGGCCAGCCGTCAACCGCATGCCTGTGCGACAGCGCACAGACGCTGCACGGTTCTGACACGAATGCCGATAATCGCCGCCTACCACGGAGACTCCATGAACGCACCCCTGACCAGCGGCCACCTGTTGCCCCACACCCACCCGCGCGACGTGCCAGCCGCACTGATCGATGCGCTGCGCCAGCGCTTCGGTGCCCAGTTGTCCACCGCCCAAGTGGTGCGCGAACAACATGGCCGCGACGAATCGGCCTTCAGCGTGGCACCGCCCGAGGCGGTGGTGTTTGCCGAATGCACCCAGGATGTGAGTGACGCTGTCAAGCTGGCGGCGCAGTTCAAGGTGCCGGTGATTCCGTTTGGCGTGGGCTCCTCGCTGGAAGGGCATTTGCTCGCCGTGCAGGGCGGCATCAGCCTGGATGTGAGCCGCATGAACCAGGTGCTGGCCATCGCTGCCTGCGACCTGACGGTGACGGTACAACCCGGCGTGACGCGCACCCAGCTCAACGCGGCGGTCAAATCCACCGGCCTGTTTTTCCCGATTGACCCTGGGGCGGATGCGTCGATAGGCGGCATGGCGGCCACCCGCGCCAGTGGCACCAACGCCGTGCGCTACGGCACCATGCGCGAGAACGTGCTGGCGCTGGAAGTGGTCACCGCGCAGGGCGAGGTCATCCGCACCGGCACCCGGGCCAAAAAGTCATCGGCCGGTTACGATTTGACGCGCCTGATGGTGGGCTCTGAGGGCACGCTGGGCATCATGACCGAGATCACCGTCAAGCTCTACCCGCTGCCCGAGGCGGTGATGGCCGCCATCGTCAGCTTTGACAGCCTGGCAGACGCCGTCAACACCACCATCCAGATCATCCAGATGGGCGTGCCGATTGCCCGTTGTGAGCTGCTGGACGCGACCACGGTGCGCATCGTCAACGGCTATTCCAAACTGAAGCTGCGCGAAGGCGCGATGCTGCTGATGGAGTTTCACGGCTCACCCGCCGGGGTGCAGGAGCAGGTGGACACCGTGCAGGCGATAACCGACGAGCACCACGGCCACGCCTTTGAGTGGGCCCAAACCCCCGAAGAACGCACCCGGCTGTGGACCGCGCGGCACAACGCCTACTTTGCCGGCGTGCAGTCGGTGCCGGGCTGCCGCGCCATCACCACCGATGCCTGCGTGCCCATCTCGCGCCTGGCCGATGCGCTGCTGGACTCGGTGACCGAGGCGCAGCAGAGCGGCATCCCGTACTTCATGGTCGGCCATGTGGGCGACGGCAACTTTCACATGGGTTACCTGATTGACCCCGACAACCCCGAACAACGCGACGCCGCCGAGGCGCTGAACCACCAACTGGTGGCGCGTGCGCTGGCGCTGGGCGGCACCTGCACCGGTGAACACGGCGTGGGCCTGCACAAGATGGGTTTTCTGGTGGAAGAGACCGGCGCTGGCGCCGTGGCCATGATGCGTGCCATCAAAAACGCGCTGGACCCCGACAACATTCTCAACCCTGGAAAGATTTTTGCGCTATGAAACCCCTGATCCGCCTCTTTTTCCGCGGCCTGCGCGTGGTGCTGGGCCCGTTCATGCTGATGTTTGAAGTGCTGAGCCGCCAAAAACCGGTGCAACGCACGCCCGCGCATCAGGCCCAGGTGGACCAGGATTGCGAGCGCCTGGTGCTGTACCACTTCAAAACCTGCCCGTTTTGCATCAAGGTGCGCAAGGAAATGCACCGCCTGGCGCTGCCGATTGCCAAGCGCGACGCCCAGCATGACGCCCACAACAAGGCCGACCTGATCCAGGGCAGCGGCCGCGACCAGGTGCCGTGCCTGAGAATCACCGACGCCACCGGCCTGGTGCAATGGCTCAACGATTCGGGCGCCGTCATCGCTTACCTGAACCAGCGCTTTAGCGTCACGGCCTGAGGCACCGGGTGACATGGGCGCCATGCCGCTGGATTTCTGGACCTCCTCGCTGCTGCTGGCGAGCGCCGCGTTTGCCGCGGGCGTGCTCAACGCCATTGCGGGTGGCGGCAGTTTTCTGACGCTGCCTGCGCTGGTGTTTGTCGGCATCCCGCCGATCATGGCCAACGCCACCAGCGCGCTGGCGGTAAGCCCCGGCTACCTGGGCAGCACGCTGGGCTTTCGTGACGAATTACGCGCGCTGCCGATGCCGCGCCTCAAGCGCGAGATGCTGATCGCCTCCGCGGGCGGCGTGGCAGGTGCCTTGCTGCTGCTGGTGACCCCGGCCAAGGTGTTTTCTGTCATCGTGCCGTGGCTGCTGCTGTTTGCCACTGTGCTGTTTGCCTTTGGTCCGACCCTGGCGCGCCGGGCCATGGCGGCCTCCAAAACTGGCCAGGGGCTGGACCGGTGGCGTGAGCCGGGCCTGGTGCTGACCTGCATTTATGGCGGCTATTTCAACGGCGGCCTGGGCATCTTGCTGATGGCGCTGTACGCCGCCACCGGCGAGAGCCGCATCCACACCGCCAATGCGCTGAAAAACCTCAATTCACTGGTGCTCTCATGGCTGTCGGTGGCGGCGTTTGTGGTGGCCGGGGCGATTGCCTGGCGTGAGGGCGTGCTGATGATGGTGGCCGCCACGGCGGGCGGCTTCATGGGGGCGCGCTGGGCCAAAAAGCTGCCGGTTCAGTGGGTCCGCATCGGGGTGATCGTGACCGGGCTGGTGATGACCGCAGTGTTTTTTGCGCGTCTGGGCTGACAGCCGTCAGACCGTCCGCGTTGCGCCTGCAGGGTCGACTTGGCGCCGCAACCACCTACACCGTGTTTGACCCGAACATGGCGCCTATCGCCTGCGCGTTGGCCGCACACAGGCCGCGCTCGGTGATCAGGCCGGTCACCAGCCGCGCTGGCGTCACATCAAACCCGGGGTTGGTGTGGGTGGGGGTGGTGGCCGGGCAGATGCGCACGGTGGTGACCACGCCATCGGCATGCCAGCCGCTCATGTGCGAAATTTCGGCGCCGTCGCGGTCTTCGATCGGGATCTCAGTCACACCGTCTTGCACCGTCAAATCCAGCGTGGGCGAGGGCATGGCCACGTAAAACGGCACGCCGTTGTCAAACGCCGCCAGCGCCTTCAGGTAGGTGCCGATCTTGTTGCAGACATCACCCTGCGCCGTGACGCGGTCGGTGCCGACGATGCACAGGTCCACCTGGCCGTGCTGCATCAGATGGCCACCCGCGTTGTCCACAATCAGCGTGTGCGGCACGCCGTGCTGGCCCAGCTCCCAGGCGGTGAGCGCGGCGCCCTGGTTGCGCGGGCGGGTTTCATCCACCCACACATGCACATCAATGCCTTCGTTGAAGGCCTGGTAAATCGCCGAGGTGGCCGTGCCCCAGTCCACCGTGGCCAGCCAGCCAGCGTTGCAGTGGGTGAGGATATTTATTCGCTGCCCGGGTTTTTGACGCGCCAGTTCGCGGATCAGCGCCAGGCCGTGAAGACCGAGCTGGTGGTTGATGGCGACGTCTTCATCCGCCATATGGGCTGCCAGCGCGAAAGCCGCTTGTTCGCGCTCTGACGGCGCGCGCGGCAGCAGGTCATCGACCATGCGCGCCAGGCCCCATTTCAGGTTCACGGCCGTGGGGCGGGTGGCCAGCAGCGTGCGCTGGGCGGCCAGCAGGGCGGCGTCGCTGGCGTCGTGGCGCATGGCCACGGCCAGGCCGTAAGCCGCCACCACGCCGATCAGCGGCGCGCCGCGAATCCACATCTCGCGGATGGCGCGCTCAAAGGTCACCACATCGGGCAGCGTGGCGGTTTTGAGTTCGTGTGGCAAAAAGCGCTGGTCGATGACTTCAACCAAACCGTCGGCATTGAGCCAGACGGTGCGCCACGGCGTTCCTTGAATTTTCATAACGTCAGTGTCCTGCATTCCTGGGCCAAGTCGATCACCTCGCTGATGAACTGAAAATCATCGCGCCCCAGCAGCAGCGCTTCGGCCAGGCGCAGCGTGCGCACCTCAATCAGCGCGCGCGCTGCTTCATCAGGGATGCCAGCAATTTCTGCCACCTTGGCCAAGCCCAGGGTGCGCCGCACCAGCTCACAACCCGCAAACCCCAGCGCGTCGTGGAACACCTGCTGCATGAAGGCCTCACGGAACAGGCGCTGACTGGCCTCGTCGCGGGCGCTGCCCATGAAGCTGGTGGCGCTGGCCGCATCGTGCGCGGCCCACAGCGCGGTGAATTTGTCGGCAAACCCGTCCCAGACCGCAGCCACCTGGCCCAGCAGCCAGGCCTGAACAGGCGCCGGGTCCTGCCCGGCCTGCACGCGGTGCCAGTCCTGCGACAAGTACGCCGTGAGCAAGTTGGCCAGCAGCAGGCCCACATCAAAACCGATGGGACCGTAGTAGGCAAATTCGGGGTCGATCACATAGGTGTCGGTGGGGTTCACCATCACCGAGCCAGTGTGCAGGTCGCCGTGCAGCAGCGTCTCGGCCCGGTTCATGAAGGCCCACTTCATCTGCGCGGCGGCCAGACGCACCTCGGGCTGGTGCACGCGCGCAATGGCTGCGCGCGGCAGCGCTGGGTTGTAGGCATTGGTGGGGTTGTCTTCAAACGGATCGGTGAAGATCAGGTCTTCGGTGATCTTGCACAGCTCGGTGTTGGTAGCAGCGGCCACCGCCTGCTTTTTGGCGGCGGCGCTCAAATACAGGTCCGAGCCGTGAAACAGCGTCTGCGCCAGATACGTGGACAGATGCTCGGCCAGGTTCGGGTAGGTGAGACCTTCCATCAGCCCCTTGCGCAAGATGATGTGGTCGCGCAGGTGCTGCATGGCGATCAGCGACTGCGCGCTGTCGGCATGGAACACGGCGGGCACGTGCTGCGGGCACAAGGCACCAAACTGCAGCAACGCGTTGGCCTCGCGGTCAGCGCGGTGGCGGGTGAGCGGCCAGCCTTCACCCACCAGACGCAGGTAAGGCAAGGCTTGCTTGATGACCAGGCTGCGCCCGGGCTGGCTGCGGCTGCTGACAAAGTAAACCAGGTTCAGGTTGCCGTCGCCCACCTCCACGATGTCCAGCGCGTCCAGATCGCCCAGCAAGGTCTGCAGGGCAGGCACGCCGCGCAGGTAGTCGGCCAGCGTCTCAGGGGTCAAAGCTTGGTAGGTCATGAGGATGATCTTTCAAATAAAAGATAGCACTTAAACCTTATGGATAAATGGCTAGCGGCACTTTTAATACAAATTAACATAAATCCCAAGTGATATACCAAACGAAGAAGTGCAATCGAGGGCGACTAGCGGCGTGCGTTGGGTGTCTGACGCAGCAAAATCAAGGAGGAGCCCGCAGGGCGGGGGACATTTGCGGAGTCAGGCACCCAATGTGCGCTGCGGGTTAAAACTGAACATGCGGGCATCACAAGCTGTGCTTTCACGCTACCGTCCATGGCCTTGGCATCCAAACTGCCGACAACCCGACGTGCTGGCTGGATGTTTGGCACCGCTCTTTCGCGTCACCGCAGCATCGCCGCCACATTGCCACCATCCACCGTCAACACGTTCCCAGTCGTCTTGGGCAACTGGGCCGACACCACAAACGCCTGCGCCACATCCTGCGCGGTCACCTCCTGGCCCAGCAGGTTGCCGCCCATGTAATCCGCCTCGCTCAAACCCCGCGCCTTGGCACGCAGCGCGATGGTGGCGTCATTGAGCAGGCCCGAGCGGATGCGGTCGGCATTCACCGCGTTGACGCGGATACCGTCCTTGCCATGCTCCAGCGCGTATTGGCGCACCAGCGCCAATAGCGCCGCCTTGGAGGTGCCATAAGCGCCAAAATCCGGCCCCGGGTTCACCGCCTGCTTGGACACATTGAACAACAACACGCCACCCAGGCGCTGCTGCTTCATGACCGTGACCGCCGTTTGCGCCACCCGTTGGTGCGCAAAAAAATTCACCTCAAAACTCTGGCGCAACGACTCATCAGGCAAAGTAAGCATGCCGCCCGGCAATGCCACACCAGCGTTGGAAACCACGATATCGACCCCGCCAAAGCGCTGCACCACCGCCGCAAAGGCGCTCTGCACCGACGCGGCATCGGTCACATCACACAGCAGCCCCAGCGCCTGGCGGCCGATGCTCTTGGCCACCGCCTGCGCCGCGGCCGCATCCACATCCAGCAGCGCCAACTCCGCGCCCTGCGCAGCAAAAGCGCGTGCGGTGGCCGCGCCAATGCCGCTGCCCGCACCCGTGACCACCACCACCCGGCCCTGCAAGGGCTTGGCCGCACTTTTGCCCAGCTTGGCCTGCTCCAGCGACCAGTATTCCATGTCGAACTCATGCGCCTCGCTCACTGGCTCATAAGTGCCACACGCATCGGCATCGGTCACGACTTCCATCCACGAGGCCATCACATCCGCGTTGACCGAGGCTTCAGCCGCCGTTTTGCCCACGCCGACCATACCCACACCGGGCAGCACGATGACGCGCGGCAGCGGGTCCAGCATCTTTTTGATGCCACCCACGCGGGCGTTGTTGCGCTCGAAATAAGCCTGGTACTGGCTGACAAACCCGGCCAGGCGCGCTTGCAGGTCGTGCGTCCAGGCGTCCAACTGACCCGCCAGCGGCGCCGCCAGCACCAGCGGGCGGCCTTTCATGCGGATCACATGGTCGGGCGTGGCCACGCCGCGTTGCGCCACCTCGGTCTGGCCGATGCCATTGGCAAATTCCAGCGCCAACGCATCGGCACGCAAGTCCAGCACCCAGTGCTGCGGGCTGCCTGGGGGGGCGAGGTCCGCCAGTGCGCCACGCAAAAACGGCCCCACATCGGCCATGCTGGCGACGCCAGCCGGGCCTGGGGTACCCGTGGCGGTGTCAGCATCCACCACGGCGGTTGTGACGCCGGGTGTTGCCAGTAACAGACCGTCATCCCGACCCCGCGCCGCCTTGCGCGCCGCAATAAAGTCTTCCGCCCGCGTCACAAAACCAATCATGCGTTCATACGACTGTTTGGCCGTGTCGCCAAAGCTGAACAACCCATGTTTGGCCAACAGCAAGCCCTTGGCCTGCGGGTGCGTCTCCACGGTGCGCGCCACCACCTGCGCCAGCTCAAAACCGGGCATCACATACGGCACCCAGACCACCTCATCGCCATACACCTCGCGGCACAGCGTCTCGCTGTCGGGCTGGTCGGCGATCACGATGGCGGCCAGCGCGTGGGTGTGGTCGATGAAGGTGTGCGACACATAGGCGTGCAGCAGCGCCTCCACCGACGGTGTGGGCGCGGTGTTGTCCAGCAGGTTGGTGCGCAGCGCGTTGACCATGGCCTCGTCGGACAGGCGGTCCAACTGGCGCAGCCGGTGCAGGCTCTCCATGCGCACCGCCGGGTGGCCGGCGGGCTCGATGGTGGCCAGGTCCCAGCCGCTGCCTTTGACACACAGCACCCGCACCGCGTCGCCCAACACATCTGTCAGGGTCAGCTTGACCGAGGTGTTGCCGCCGCCATGCAACACCAGCTTGGGGTTGGCGCCCAGCAGGCGCGCCGAATACGTGCGCAAGGCCAGCTCGGGCGGCACGCCAAGGGCGGTGTATTGATCGATACACGCCTGGGCGTCCAGATCACTCCATAAACTCTTCATACTGGCTTTCAAAAAGAAGTAACATAAGTTTCTACATATCAACAAATGTCATATTTACATATGTAAATAGTATCAGTCATTTGTCATAGTGCTGTATCAGGACTAACCCCCAAAAGCCCGCCACGCGTGTCGCAAAGGACCCATCATGAACACCTCGAAGGCGCCCAAAACGGTCAGAAGTTACGCCGGCAGCAATGCGCCCAGTCTGGACCCTATGTTGTCCGCGGCCTGGTTGTATTACGAAGACCAGCTGACGCAAAGCGACATTGCCGAGGTGCTGGGTGTGTCGCGCGCCTCGGTCATCAACTACCTGCACGAAGCGCGCCGCCTGGGTGTGGTGAAGATCACGCTGGACAGCGAACATTTCTCGGCCATGCGCCTGTCGCAGCAACTCGCCAAACGCTTCGGGCTGGCGCGCTGCATCGTCATCCCCGATGACCAGGGCCGCCGCCCGGTGGCCGAGCGGCTGGGTGAGGCCGGGGCGCAGTTGCTGGGCAAACTGGTGACAGCGGGCGACGTGCTGGGCGTGTCGTGGGGCCAGACGGTGCTGGCGCTGTCCAAAGCCATTGCGCCGCAGCGCGTGGCCGGTCTGTCGGTGATCCAGATCACCGGCAGCATGCTGTCCACCTTCGAGTTTTCGCCCGAGCTGTGCACCTCCAACATCGCCGACCGGTTTGGCGCGCGTTGTATCAACCTGCACGCGCCCGCGCTGGTATCGCGGCCCGAAATCCGCGCGCTGCTGTACAAAGAACCGGCCTTGATCCCGCAACTGGAACTGCTGCAAACCTGCACCAAGATCGTGTTTGGCGTGGGCCACCTGCAGCAGGACAGCACCATCTTTGGCTCGGGCACCGTCACCCCTGCCGACCTGCAGCCGTATGTCACGCAGGGCGCAGTGGGCGTCATTGCCGGGCGTTACATCGACAGCGCGGGCCAACCGGTGCTGGGCCCGCTGGACGAGCGCATGATCGGCCTGACGCTGCCCGAGATTGACCGCATCCCGATGCGCATCTGCCTGGCCGGTGGCGCCTCCAAAGCCACCGCCATCCGCGCCGCGCTGGACGGCCAGCACGCCACCATCCTGATCACCGACGAACTCGCGGCCCGGGCGCTGGTGGAGGGTGTGGACGAGGTCTGAACCCACGCCGGGGACGGCGATCAACGTGAGATGACCAGACGGGGTGCGCCCGGCGCCCGCGTCCGTAGAATCCGGGCATGCCTGAACTCACCTCTTCCCTCTTCTGGATCGCCGTCCTTCAAATCATCATCATCGACATCATGCTCGGTGGTGACAATGCCGTCGTCATCGCCCTGGCCTGCCGCAAATTGCCGCCCGAGCAGCGCAAAAAAGGCATTTTCTGGGGCGTGGTCGGCGCCATCGGCCTGCGTGTGGTGATGATTTTCTTTGCCCTGAAGTTGTTGGCGGTGCCTTACCTGAAGATTGTGGGCGGCCTGCTGCTGTTCTGGATCGGCATCAAGCTGATGCTGCCCGACCATGACGACGGCCACGGCAACATCGACGGTGGCACCACCCTGATGGCCGCCATCAAGACCATTGTGGTGGCCGACGCGGTGATGAGCCTGGACAACGTGATTGCGGTGGCCGGTGCCTCGCACGGGTCGATGGTGCTGGTGACCTTCGGCATTCTGGTGTCGATCCCGATCGTGGTTTGGGGCAGCAAGCTGGTGCTCACACTCATGGACCGTTTCCCGGTGGTGATCACCCTGGGTGCGGCGCTGCTGGGCTGGATTGCCGGGGGCATGCTGCTGTCTGACCGGGCCACGCCAGAGGTCCTGTCCAAAGGCATCCCGTACGCGCACTACCTGTTTGCCGCCGCCGGCGCGGTGCTGGTGGTGGTGGTGGGCAAATGGCTGGGCAGCCGGCGTGCGCCGCGCGCCAGCGTCGAACTGGCCGCCCCAAACAGCACCAAAACCACTGAAGGAGACTTGCCATGACCTCATCCTGCCTGATTGCCATCGACGGCTCCGAGCCCTCAGCCCGCGCGGTGGACCATGCCATAACCGACGCGGCCAGCCGCAAGCAGTGCCCGCACCTCTACCTGGTGAACGTGCAACCGGCCCTGTCCTCCAACGTGACCCGCTTCATCGACACCCAAACGGTGGACGACTTCCAGCGGGAAACCGGCGAGCAGGATCTGGCCGTGGCCAAGGCCAAGCTGACCGCCGCCGGGCTGACGTTTTCGACGCATATCCTGGTCGGCGAAGCGGCCCCCAGCATCGTTGACTTTGCCAAACAAAAAGGCTGCGACGTGATCGTCATGGGTGCACACGGCTTTGGCAGCGTGGTGGGCCTGTTCATGGGCTCGGTCACGGTCAAGGTGGTGCACCTGTCGCCGGTGCCGGTGCTGCTGGTCAAATAATCGGCATCTGGTAGAGCCACACCGGCCGCCCGTCCGGCGCCTGCAGCCGCGCAACGGCTGGCAAATCCGCCGCCTCAAATTCCAGACTCACCAGCCAGGCGCCGGGTTGGAGTTCGTCCAACGCTTTGGCGGCGGCGCGCGGCATGCTCTCAGGGCGCTGGAACAGATACACCAGCTCATAGCCCGACCAGTCGGCGCGCCAGATATCACCCTGGCGCACCCGTGCCCACGGACAACGCAGCGCACACAAGGCGCGCAGCGGCCAGCTCCATTCCAGCCCATGCAGTTCGGCTTGCGGGTAGGCGGCGCGCAAGGCTTTCAAACCATCACCCAGCCCACAACCTGCATCCAAAACCATAGCACCTAACCCAAGTGGTGCTTTGGTTGGAAGGTCTTTGAGGGCTTGCAAAGGCGTGGGGAACAGCGGTGCATCGCGCCAGGCGTTGAGCGGGTAAATCAGCAGCAGCAGCAACAGCGGCAGCAGCCAGGCCCAGGCCGGCAACGTCACCGCACCCGAAACACCCAGCAGCAACGGGAACCCCAGCGCCATCATCAAGCGGCGCCACCAGCTGCTGCCCAGCAGGCTGGCCGCCACACCCAACGCACAGGCCGTACCCAGGGCCAGCAACGGACTGGCGCCGATGCGTTGCAAGGCCGTGAACACCGCCCAGGCCACGCCCCACACCAACACGGCAGGAAGCGGCCAAAGCCGCATGAACGCGTTCATGGCACGTTCGAGGGCTTCACACCTTTTGCAGCTTCTCAATCAACCCGTTGAGCTCATCGAGCGAGCCAAACGCAATACTCAACTCACCCATTTCCTCCATGCGTCCGGCGCGTTTGACGCGCTTTTTGACGCGCACTTCCACCTCGGCCATCAGCAGATCAGACAGCTCCTCCTCCACCCGTTTCAGGTCGCGTGACTTCTCTTTTTTCGGCTTGGCGGCCACCAGCGAAAACTCGGCACCCAGTTTTTTGACCAGCCCCTCCGCCTCGCGCACCGACATTTTTTTGGCGGCAATCTGGCTGGCCGCGGTGATCTGCATGGCTTTGTCCAGACCCAGCAGCGCCCGCGCGTGGCCCATGTCCACGTCGCCGGCCATCAGCATGGTCTGCACCGGTTCGGCCAGGTTCAAGAGGCGCAGCAGGTTGCTGGCGGCGCTGCGTGAGCGGCCCACGGCCTGTGCGGCGGTTTCGTGCGTCAGGCCAAATTCCTTGATCAGGCGCTGCAAACCTTGTGCTTCTTCCAGCGGGTTCAGGTCTTCGCGCTGCATATTCTCGATCAGCGCCATGGCGGCGGCAGAGGCGTCGGGCACATCGCGCACCAGCACCGGCACGCTGTCGAGCCCGGCCAATTTGGCGGCCCGGAAGCGTCGTTCTCCGGCAATGATCTCGTACAGCGGCCGCCCTGCCCCGCCGCTGGGTGCCTCCGGCGTGAGCTCGCTGCGCTTGCGTTCGGCGGTGGTATCGCTCAAGCGGCGCACCAGAATCGGCTGCATGATGCCTTGGGCCTTGATCGATTCGGCCAGCTCATACAGCGCGCCTTCGTCCATGTGCGTGCGCGGCTGATACTGGCCGGGCACCATGTCGCTGAGCAACAGCGTGGACGGCTGGCCGCTGTTGGCGACGCTGGCGCTGGCGCCATCCGGCCCCAGCAAGTCATCCACCGTGGGCCCGAGCAAGGCCTCCAGACCGCGGCCCAGACCTTTTTGTTTTTTGGTGACCATGTGTGTGTCCCTGTCTAAGTTTGAATCAGTTGTTGCAGCAGCGCCTGCCCGGCAGGCCAGTCGCCCAAGCCGGAGTCGGCGTTGATGTGGCCGCGCGCGCCGATGTCCACCAGCCGCGAACCCCAGGCATGGGCAAACTGGGTGGCGCGCGCCAGCGTGCAATACGGGTCGTTGCTGCTGGCGACCAGCGTGCTGGGGAACGGCAAGGTATGGAGCACCAGCGGCGACCAGCTGCCCAGCACCGGGCGCAATTCGTCACGCTCGGCATCACCCGGCGCCACCAGCAGCGCCGCCGTGACGAGGCGGGTGTTTTTGGACAGGGCCGCCCACGCCGCCACCAGTTGGCAGCCCAGGCTGTGCGCCACCAGCACGGCGGGGGCATCACGTGACAGCAACACGTCTTCGAGCCGGGCGATCCAGTCGCCACGCAACGGGCGCAGCCAGTCGTGCTGCTCGACACGGACATAGCCCAACTGGTCTTGCCAGAGGCTTTGCCAGTGCAGCGGGCCGGAGTTTTGCCAGCCCGGCAGGATCAGGATGTTCTGGGGTTGCATGACTCGGTTTTGATCGCTGACAAGCTTGGGTGTGCGGGGGCTGAACGCTGGTTGGCTTATATTTTCCGGATGCGCGCCACCATCTCGGTGGCAAACGCCACAAACGCTTGCGCCCCCTTGGATGCGGGGTCAAACACCACACCGGGCACACCGTAGCTGGGTGCCTCGGCCAGGCGCACGTTGCGCGGGATCACGGAGTTGAACACCTTGTCACCAAAGCGCGCCTTGAGCTGTTCACTCACCTGCTGCTGCAGGGTGATGCGCGGGTCGAACATGACCCGCAGCAGACCGATGATGGCCAGCTCTTTGTTCAGATTGGCGTGCACCTGCTTGATGGTGTTGACCAGATCGGCCAGGCCTTCCAGCGCAAAGTACTCGCACTGCATCGGCACAATCACCCCGGTGGCGCAGCACAGGCCATTGAGGGTGAGCATGGACAGGCTCGGCGGGCAGTCGATCAGGATAAAGTCGTAGTCGGCGTCCACCTCGGCCAGCGCGGTTTTCAGGCGTTTCTCGCGGCGCTCCAGGCTGACCATTTCCACCTCGGCCCCGGCCAATTCGCGGTTGGCACCCAGAATGTCATAGCCACAACCGGCATCAACCAGCTTGGCACTTTGCACCCGGGCCTCGCGTACCGAGGCCGATCCGAGCAGCACGTCATAGACACTGAGTTCGAGCTTGCGTTTGTCGACACCCGAACCCATGGTGGCATTGCCCTGCGGGTCCAGGTCGATCATCAGCACCCGCTGCCCGACCTTGGCCAGACCAGCGGCCAGATTGACGGTGGTGGTGGTTTTGCCAACGCCACCTTTTTGGTTGGCAATGCAGAAAATTTGGGCCATGGGTGACTTCACTCGGAGAACAAAAAAAAAGGATCAGGCCAAGGTTTCACGTGAAACAACATCAGCACATCAGCGCGACACGGCCAGCTTGATGCCAAAACCAATCAGGAACAGGCCAGCGATTTTTTCCAGCACGCGGGTGATGGTGGGGTTGGCACGGACCTTTTCCGCCAAAAAATGGGTCAACAGGGTCGAGGTGAGGCCGTAACCCAAGGTCAGCGCGGCAATGGTCGCCGCCATGAAGGCGTAGGTCAGCAATCCCTGCTGGCGCGCGGGGTCCACAAACAGCGGGAAAAACGCCATGTAAAACAGGATGGCCTTGGGGTTGAGCAGCGTGATCATCAGCGCCTGTTTGAGGAAATGGTGCGGTTGGATGGTGAGCACCGGCGCCGCGCCCGGTTTGGCCAACAGCATCTTGCCGCCCAGCCAGGCCAGGTACGCGGCGCCCAGCCACTGCACGGCCTGGAATGCATCGGGATACGCCGCGAGCAAAGCCGCCACACCGGCCACCGCCGACCACATCAGCACCTGGTCACCCAGAATCACCCCCAAAGTCGCTGCCAGCCCACCCCGGATGCCGCCCTTGCTGGTGGAGGTGATCAGCGCCAGATTACCCGGCCCCGGCACCAGCAGGAACACGAGAACGGTGACAACAAAAGTGGCGTAGTCGGTGATGCCGAGCATGGGTTTCTTTGAACGGGGGAAGGCTGCGAGTTTACGTTGGAAAGGTTGGGGCCTGAAAACAGGGTTCGTATCGGCTGTTGACGCAGCGGCTGCTGAGGCAATACCTGCAGAGGTGATTCCGTTTCCAGATCGCTACGACACCAGGCGCGAAGCCGCAGACAGTACAAACGTACGGCATGGCGTTGCAACAACGTGTCGGATTGATATGGAAATGGAATGACACCTGTGGATGGGCCCGCAGTGCACTTGGGCTGGATACCGCCGTTCGTGTCCCCCGGCCTGCGGCCTCCTCCTTGACCTCACTTTGGTACCCAACCCAAGTACCCTGCTACCAGCCGGTGTGCCTCGTATTGACTTCGGAGCAAGACCGCCCTGACAATGCCGACGCACGTTTGAGGCCGGGTTTCGAAACCGTTCGATTCCACCCGCCGCAAAGAATCAGTCGGGTGGTGCGTTTTGCGTAGGTCAAGGAGGAGGCCGCAGGCCGGGGGACACGAAGCAAAACGCATCGCCCGGCTGATTCGGTCCTAACAACGAAATGGAAGTCCTGCAGTCACCCAGCCACAGCAGGCCGCATCCACACAAAACAGCGCTCCCGCAACCCGGCACCGTCAGCTGTTCCACGTGAAACACCGACACAGAGCCAGACAACGCAACCACTTCGTCACCCGGATTCCTACGATTCCACCCGCCGCAAAGATTCGGCCCTAACAACGGAACGGAGGTTCTGCAGTCACCCAGCCAAAGCAGGTCGCATCCACACAATACACCGCTCTGCCCCCAACCCCGGCACATTGAGTTGTTCCACGTGAAACACAGAAACCGTGCCAGGCAACGCAGCCATTTCATCTGCCGGATGTTTGCCCTTCATCGCCATCCAGATGCCCTGCTCTGCCAGCGCGTTGACGGACCAGGACGTGAAATCCACCAGCGACGCAAAGGCGCGCGAGCTGACCACCTGATACTTGTCCGTCAGACGCTCCACCCGCGCATGGACACCCCGCAGATTGGGCAACCTGAGCGTCACCGCCACCTGCTGGATGAACGACGCTTTTTTGGCCACGGTGTCCACACAATCGACCTGAATCTCCGGGCACAGGATGGCCATCACCACACCCGGCAAGCCTGCGCCCGAGCCCACGTCCAGCAGCTTCACCCGTTCCGGTGCACCGGTATCGGCTGAACGCAGCGTTTGCAACTGCGATTGCAACGGCGAGATCACCGCCAGACTGTCCAGCAGATGGTGCGTCAACATAGCGGGTGCGTCGCGCACCGCAGTCAGGTTATAGACCTTGTTCCACTTCTGGATCAGGGCCATGTAGGCCAACAAGGCGCTGGTTTGTGCTTCGGTCAACGGCACACCCATTTGGGCGGCAGACTGCGTCAGGGTCTGACGCAAGCTCACATCATGATCATTGACAGACAAGTTCACTCTCCCATTGATTCAATACGGGTGGATCCCACGGTGCCATCGCCACCACGGCTGCGGGTCATGTTGGCAGGTGTCACGTGAAACACATACGTCATGGTTCACAGGTCCAGCCACGCTGCCCGTTTTGCCACGGCGGGATCAGCCGCAACATCAGTTGTCCAGCGCCGCTGGGGAGACCAACCCACGGAACCCGCTTTTCTTGAGATACACCAACAACAGCGACACCGTGGCAGGCGTGATGCCCGATATGCGGGACGCCAGGCCCAGCGTCTGCGGGCGATGTTTGTTCAGCGTTTGCCGCGCCTCAAAACTCAGCGCCGTCACCTGCATATAGTCCAGGTCCGGCGGTAGCTTCAAGTGCTCGTAGTAAGCAGTGCGTTCGATCTCGGCGTGTTGCCGTTCGATATAACCCGAGTACGTGGCCGCAATTTCCACCTGCTCAATCACCTCAGCCACAAAGCGGTCCTGCGCTAACGCGGCGGCATCTGTTTCACGTGAAACAGCGGTTGGCAGTTCTGGCGCGGCGTATTTGCCGCCGTCCAGCGACATCAGACTGGGGTAGCTGATGCCGGGGCGGCGCAGCAGGTCGGCCAGGTTGTATTCATGTTCCAGCGCCTTGCCAAACACGCGTTCTGCTTCAGCAGCCGCCAGGTTTTTCGGGCTGACCCAGATCGAGCGCAGGCGCTCTGTTTCACGTGAAACAGCGTCGCGCTTGCGGCAAAAAGCTTCCCAGCGCACATCGTCCACCAGGCCGAGCTGGCGGCCCACGTCAGTCAGGCGGGCGTCGGCATTGTCTTCACGCAACTGCAGCCGGAACTCGGCCCGGCTGGTGAACATGCGGTAGGGTTCGGTCACCCCTTTGGTGATCAGGTCATCCACCAGCACCCCCAGATACGCCTCGTCACGCGCGGGCACCCAGCTGTCGCCGGTGTAAGACGCGCCGCCCGCCGCGCTGGCCAACACATCGCCACCGCCCATGGCGCGCACCTGCAGCGCCGCATTGGTGCCGGCAAACAAACCCTGTGCTGCCGCCTCCTCGTAACCGGTGGTGCCGTTGATCTGCCCGGCAAAAAACAGACCGCCAATGACCCGTGTCTCAAAGCTGTTTTTCAGCTGGGTCGGGTCAAAATAATCGTACTCAATGGCATACCCGGGCCGCAAGATGTGGGCGTTTTCCAGACCAGCCATGCTGCGCACCAAGGCGTACTGGATGTCAAACGGCAGACTGGTGCTGATGCCGTTGGGGTAATACTCGTGGGTGGTCAGGCCTTCGGGTTCCAGAAAAATCTGGTGGCTGTCCTTGTCGGCAAACCGGTTGATCTTGTCTTCCACACTCGGGCAATACCGCGGCCCCACCCCTTCGATCTTGCCGGTGAACATCGGGCTGCGGTCAAAGCCGCTGCGGATGATGTCGTGGGTGCGCTCATTGGTGTGGGTGATCCAGCACGGCATCTGCTGCGGGTGCTGCTCGGGTCGGCCCAGGTAACTGAACACCGGCATCACCGGGCTCATGCCGCCGGGCATGCCATCACCGGGTTGTTCGGTGCATTTGCTGAAATCGATCGAGCGGCCATCGATGCGCGGTGGGGTGCCGGTTTTCAGGCGCCCTTGCGGTAGCTTGAGCTCTTTCAGGCGCGCACTCAAGCTCACCGCTGGCGGATCACCGGCGCGACCCGCCGGGTAATTGTTCAGGCCGACATGGATCTTGCCATCCAGGAACGTGCCCGCCGTCAGCACCACCGTGGTGCTGCGAAACCGGATGCCGACCTGCGTCACCGCCCCCACCACCCGGTCACCCTCGACCATCAAATCATCCACCGCCTGCTGAAACAGCCACAGGTTGGGTTGGTTTTCCAGCCGACGGCGAATGGCGGCCTTGTACAAAATGCGGTCGGCCTGGGCGCGGGTGGCGCGCACCGCCGGGCCCTTGGAAGAATTGAGAATACGGAACTGGATGCCGCCTTCGTCAGTGGCCGCCGCCATGGCACCACCGAGTGCGTCCACCTCTTTCACCAGATGGCCCTTGCCGATGCCGCCAATTGACGGGTTGCAGCTCATCTGCCCCAGCGTCTCAATGTTGTGCGTCAGCAGCAGCGTCTTGCAGCCCATGCGGGCTGCGGCCAGCGCCGCCTCGGTGCCGGCATGGCCGCCACCGACGACGATCACATCAAAATGTTGGGGGTAAAGCATGGTGGTCCATTGAAAGAAGGCAGGTGAAAAAGCGGCGCCTGCCTGGCGCCTGAGTCGCCGCTGATTTTACCGAGACCCCACCCACCGCCGCCTTTTAAGGTGACCCAGGCGGCCTGAAAGCGGCCCAATCAAGCGCACAATGGCTGTTTGCAGTTGTCGTTTAAACCTCTTGAAAAAGGACAAAAAACCATGGCATCCGGAAGAATTCTCGTGGCCCAGGGCGGCGGCCCCACCGCCGTCATCAACCAGTCGCTGGCCGGAGTGGCGCTCGAGGCGCGGCGCTTCAGCCAGATCGGGCAAATTTATGGTGCCCTGCACGGTGTGCGCGGCATCGTGGACGAAAACTTTGTCGACCTGACCCAGGAAACCAGCCACAACCTGGAACTGGTGGCCAGCACCCCGTCCAGCGCGCTGGGCTCCACCCGCGACAAACCCGATGCCGCTTATTGCCACGAGATTTTCAAAGTGCTGCAGGCGCACAAGATCGGCCACTTTTTCTACATTGGCGGCAATGACTCGTCCGACACGGTGCGCATCGTCAGCGAAGAAGCACAGGCCGCCAACTACCCGCTGCGCACCATCCACATCCCCAAAACCATTGACAACGACCTGGTCGGCAGTGACCACACGCCCGGTTTTCCGTCCGCGGCGCGCTTTGTAGCGCAAGCCTTTGCCGGCGCCAACCTGGACAACGCCGCCCTCCCCGGCGTGTATGTGGGGGTCGTCATGGGACGCCACGCCGGTTTTCTGACCGCGGCTTCCGCTTTAGGCAAAAAATTCCCGGACGACGGCCCGCACCTGATTTACCTGCCCGAGCGCACCTTTGTGCTGGAGAAATTCCTGGCGGATGTGAAAACCACTTACGAGAAATATGGCCGCTGCGTGATCGCCGTGTCCGAGGGCATTCACGATGCGTCTGGTACACCGATTGCCGCCCTGCTGGCCAAGGACCTGGAACACGACGCGCACGGCAATGTGCAACTCTCGGGCAACGGCGCGCTGGCAGATCTGCTGTGTGAAGAGATCAAGTCCAAACTCAACATCAAACGCGTGCGCGGCGACACCTTTGGCTACATGCAGCGCTCGTTCATTGGCTGCGTCTCGGATGTAGACCAGCGCGAAGCCCGCGAAGTGGGTGAAAAGGCCGTGCAGTTTGCCATGTGGGGTGACCGCGACGGCTCGGTGGCCATCAAGCGCACCGGCTTTTATTCGGTCGACTACGAACTGCTGCCGCTGGCCACCGTGGCTGGCAAAACCCGCACCATGGAAGACGAGTTCATCGCGGCCAGCGGTACCGATGTGACCGATGCTTTCCGCATGTATTTGCGCCCGCTGCTGGGCTCCAAAATGCCCGACGCGTTCCGCCTGCGGCACAACCCGATTGCCAAGGTGTTGCAACGTTGACATGTTCAAACGTTCATATTTCATATGAACGTTTAGCTATCATTTTTGATAATTCACGGTGGTGGGTACAAGCGCCTTTAGCCATCCCAGCCCGGGTCTGCGGGGCATCCGGGCGGCTCAAAGGCTGAATGAGAGCGATGCGGGTTAGCATTGGGCACCTGGGCGGTATTGCCCGATCAACACCCACCTGATGGACGGTGCTCTTCCCTGAAAGGCTCGCATGAAACTCTATTACTCGCCCGGCGCCTGCTCTCTGGCCACCCACATCGCCCTGATGGAATCCGGTCTGGTCTTTGATGCCATCGCCTCGCCCACCAAAACCCACCGAACAGCCGACGGCACCGACTACTACACCATCAACCCGCTGGGTTATGTGCCGCTGCTGGTGCTGGATGATGGTCGTCAATTGCACGAGGTCGCGGTCATTCTGCAATACGTGGCTGACCAGGTCCCGCAGCTGCAACTGGCACCCGCCAATGGCACGTTTGAGCGTTACAAATTGCAGGAATGGCTCAACTTCATCGCCACCGAATTGCACAAGGGTTTCTCGCCGCTGTTCACACCGGGCATGCCTGACGAGGCCAAGGCGCTGGCCAAAACCCGCCTGATGGACCGCCTAAAATGGACTGACGGCGAACTGACGGGCCGAACTTTCCTGATGGGTGACACATTCACGGTGGCTGACGCTTACCTGTTTGTGGTGCAAAGCTGGGGCAAACATGTGGGTGTGGACACCTCCGGGCTGGCCCAGCTGAACGCCTTTGCGGCCCGCGTGGCGGCACGTCCGGCGGTTCAGGCGGCCTTGCGTGCCGAAGGTTTGCTGAAGTAAGCCACATTGCCTCCCCGCCTTTCCTGATTCAAGGTCTGTTCATGATTTTCGAAAAAAACAATCTCCGCCAACTTGATACACCCTTGACGTCAGTCGCCACCGTTCCCCATGCACCCGTTGTGGTGCCAGATTACCTGGAAAAAACCTACTGGTGGGCCTACACCCACCCCAACGCCGTGCGCGTGTTTGAGCGCCAATGGCTGGTGAACCTGATTTTGTGGGGCAATTTCTCGCGCCTGCGCGACCTGGCCCTGCAAGACATGGGCGAGGTCATCCATGGCCAAGTGTTGCAGGTGGCGTGTGTCTACGGCAACCTCACCGAGCACATCGTGCGCCGTCTGGACCCGCAGGCCCACTTGAGCGTGATTGACGTGGCGCCGGTGCAAATCAAGAACCTGCACCAAAAATTGACCGACAAACGCCAAGTCAGCATCCTGCAACAAGACGCCACCCACATGGGCTTTGCCGATGCCAGCCAGGACTGCACGCTGGTGTTTTTCCTGCTGCACGAAATGCCGGTGGAGGTGCGCCGCAAGACGATTGCCGAGGCACTTCGCGTCACCAAGCCGGGCGGCAAAGTCATTTTTGTGGATTACCACAAGCCGGTCGCCAGCAGCCCGTTCCGCTACATCATGGTGCCGATCCTGACCACGCTGGAACCGTTTGCCATGGATTTATGGAACCATGACATCACTGAATGGCTGCCTGCCAGCGTGACGGCCGATCAGATGGACAAACAAACCTACTTCGGCGGCCTGTACCAAAAACTGGTCATCACCCGCTAAGCCGGGCCTCTCACCCAAGGCGCACAGGGCGTGCGACCGTTCATCCGATAATTGCACCTTTTTGCTGCAGACCCTGCCTTGGACACGCCCGCCACACTGACCTTTTCCAAACTTGCTTGCAGCAAGGGTGGGCGTCTGCTTTTCAAGGACGTGGATTGCACCCTGGCGGCCGGGCATTGGCTGTATATCGCCGGAGCCAATGGCGTAGGCAAAACCAGTTTGCTGCGCATGGTGTGTGGTCTGGCCCCGGTGGAAGCTGGCCAGATTCTCTGGAACCACACGCCCATTGGCGCGCAGCACGACAGTTACCGGCAAGACCTGTGTTACCTCGGCCACCTGAACGCGCTGCAGGAATCGATGTCGGTGCAGGAAAACCTGATGTTCACCTCGGCCCTGGGCGGTATCGCGCTTGATGTGCAAAAAGCCAAGTCCGTGCTGGAGCGTTTTGGCCTGCGCGGGCGGTCGCAGCAACTGGTGCGGCACCTGTCGCAAGGGCAAAAGCGCCGCGTTGCCCTGTCCCGGCTGGCACTGAGTACGGCGCGGCTGTGGGTGCTGGACGAACCCTACGTGGCGATGGACGAAGCGGGCATCCAGATGTTGTCTGACCTGATCGCCACCCATCTGGATCACGGCGGCCTGGCCGTGCTGACCAGCCACCAACGCGTGCCGGTGGGCACACACACCGCGCAACTCCTTGAATTGAAAGCACCATGACACCCACCCCGAACATCCTGGGCGCTGGTTCCGTCATGCTGGCGGTGCTCAAGCGCGAAGTGGCCTTGGGGTTGCGGCAAAAAGGCGAAGTGCTGACGCCGCTGGTGTTTTTCATGGTGATCGCCAGCCTGTTCCCGTTGGGTGTGGGCGCCGAGTCCGGCCTGCTGCTGCGCATGGCGCCCGGCGTGTTGTGGGTTAGCGCCTTGCTGGCGGCCATGTTGTCGCTGCAGCGCATGTTTGCCACCGACTACGCCGACGGCTCACTCGAGCAGATGGTGCTGTCACCCACCCCGCTGGGCCTCTTGGTGCTGGCCAAGGCGCTGGCGCACTTTCTGCTGTCAGGCGTGCCGCTGGTGCTGATGGCGCCGGTGTTGGGCCTGCAATTTGGCCTGGACAGCCGGGCGCTGGGCATTTTGATGCTGACCCTGCTGCTGGGCACCCCCACGCTGAGCCTGATTGGCAGCATTGGCGCGGCGCTGACCTTGGGCGTACGCGGCGCAGGGGTTTTGCTGTCTTTATTGATCCTGCCACTTTATATTCCGGTGTTGATTTTTGGCGCCGGTGCGGTGGAGGCCGATGCCGCCGGTCTGGGCTTTGGCGGCCATGTGTCGCTGCTGTCGGCCCTGCTGGTACTCTCGTTGTTTTTTTCACCTTTTGCCACCGCGGCCGCGTTGAGGATTTCCCTGGAATGAAAACATCTGTGACTCACTGGTTCAAGTTTGCCTCGCCGCAAAACTTCTACCACCTAGCCGGCAAACTGTGGCCCTGGTTTGCCGCGCTGGCCACCGTGCTGTGCGCCGTTGGTCTGTGGATTGGCTTTTTTGTCGCGCCGGTGGACGCGCAACAAGGCCAGGGTTACCGCATCATCTTTGTGCATGTGCCGGCCTCGCAGATGTCGATGTTCATTTACCTGGTGATGGCGGCCTGGGCCGGGATTGGTTTGGCGTTCAACACCCGCTTATCGGGCATGGTCGCCTCCGCCCTGGCGCCCACTGGCGCCTTGTTTGCTTTTTTGTCGCTGCTGACCGGCGCCTTGTGGGGCAAACCGATGTGGGGCGCCTGGTGGGTGTGGGACGCGCGCCTGACCTCCACACTGATCCTGCTGTTCCTGTACCTGGGTTTTATGGCGCTGCACGCCAGCATCGACGACCCGCGCCGCGCCGACCGCGCCAGTGCCGTGCTGGCGCTGGTGGGGGCGGTGAACGTGCCCATCATTTATTTCTCGGTCAAATGGTGGAACACGCTGCACCAAGGCGCGTCGGTGTCACTCAAGGGCAGTTCCATGGCCAGCACCATGCTCACCGGCATGCTGGTCATGGTGGTGGCGTTCTGGATGTACGCCATTGCCATCGCGCTGTTTCGGGTGCGCAACATCATTTTGGACCGTGAACGTCATACCGAATGGGTGAAACATGCAGTGGCATAGCTGGGCAGAATTTTGGGCGATGGGCGGCTACGGCTTCTACGTCTGGGGCAGTTTTGGTGTGACCGCGCTGGTCATCGTGGCTGAAATCTGGCAGGTGCGGGCGCAACGCCGGGCACTTTTACGAAACCTTTTGAACGAAACCAACTCACAGGACGATATTCACTCGTCCCCGTCATCATGAAACCACGTCAAAAACGCGCCGCCATCATTGTGGGTGGGCTTGCCGCCGTCAGCTTGTCGGCTTATTTTGTCCTGAACGCTTTCGAGAGCAACCTGGTTTTTTTCTTCACACCCAGCCAGATCGAATCGGGCGAAGCGCCCAAAGACCGCACCTTCCGGGTCGGCGGCATGGTCAAGGAAGGCTCGCTGCAGCGCGTCAACATGACGTCCAACTTTGTCGTCACCGACTCCGCCAAAGAAGTCACGGTGTCCTACACCGGCATCCTGCCCGACCTGTTCAAAGAAGGCAAAGGCGTGGTGGCGCAAGGCAAGCTCGACGGTTCCGGCCACTTCACCGCGTCTGAAGTGCTGGCCAAACACGATGAGAACTACATGCCGCCTGAAGCCCAGCATGCCATGGACCAGGCCCAGATTGCCAACACGGCCAAATCCCTGAAGTAGCCGACTCTGGCTTCCCCTCTTTACCTGGCAACACACCATGATTCCTGAACTTGGTCATTTTTCGCTGATCCTGGCCTTGCTGGTGGCGGCCAGCCTGGGGGTTTTGCCGCTGGTGGGGGCCTACCAGAACCGCGCCGACTGGATGGCTTATGCCCGCCCCAGCACGCAGGCCTTGTGGTTCCTCATAGCGTTCTCTTTTTGCTGCCTGACCTACGCGTTCTACACCAACGATTTCTCGGTGCAATACGTGGCCCAACAGTCCAACTCCAAACTGCCGATGCTCTACAAGATCTCGGGCGTGTGGGGCGGCCATGAGGGCTCGCTGCTGCTGTGGATGCTGATGCTCAGCAGCTGGATGATGGCGGTATCGATTTTCTCGCGCCAGCTGCCCGATGTGATGGTGTCGCGCGTGCTGGCCGTGCTGGGTTTGGTGTCGGTGGGCTTCATGCTGTTCATGCTGCTCACCTCCAACCCGTTTGACCGTCTGGCCGACATCCCCGCCGATGGCCGTGACCTGAACCCGATGCTGCAAGACCCCGGCCTGGTGTTTCACCCGCCCTTGTTGTACATGGGTTATGTGGGGATGGCGGTGCCGTTTGCCTTTGCCATTGCGGCCTTGCTGAATGGTCGGCTGGACGCGGCTTGGGCGCGCTGGTCGCGGCCCTGGGCCACGGCCGCCTGGATCTTTCTGACCCTGGGCATTGCCTTGGGCTCATGGTGGGCCTATTACGAATTGGGCTGGGGCGGCTGGTGGTTCTGGGACCCGGTTGAAAACGCGTCCTTCCTGCCTTGGCTGATCTCCACCGCCCTGATCCACTCGCTGGCCGTCACCGAAAAGCGGGGCCTGTTCAGAAACTGGACCATCATTCTGGCCATCACCGCGTTTTCGTTGAGCCTGCTGGGCACCTTCCTGGTGCGCTCGGGGGTGCTGACCTCGGTCCATGCCTTTGCATCGGACCCGAGCCGCGGCGTGTTCATCCTGGGCTTTCTGGTGACGGTGGTGGGCAGTTCATTGGCCTTGTTTGCGGCGCGTGCCAGCAAGGTGCAAGTGGGTGGCAGTTTCTCGCTGGTGTCGCGTGAAACCTTTTTGCTCGTCAACAACGTGTTGCTGACCACGGCGGCCGCTAGTGTGTTGCTGGGCACGGTGTACCCGCTGATCGTCGATGCGCTCAACATGGGCAAGTTGTCGGTGGGCCCGCCTTATTTCAATGCGGTGTTTGCACCCATCATGATTCCGGTGCTACTTTTCATGGTGATTGGCTCCTACGCTCGCTGGAAAACCGACAGCCTGTCTGAAATCGGCAAACGGCTGCGCCCGATCGCCATCGTGTCGGTGCTGGCGGGCGGCGCTTTGCCGCTGCTGGCAGGCACCTGGTCACCGTTGGTCGCGTTGGGTCTGACGCTGTCTGTCTGGATCATTCTGGCCTCGGTGGTCGGCATTTACCGCCACGCCAAAGCCACCCGTGGCAGGCAGTCCACCCCCTTGTCCTTCTGGGGCATGCATGTGGCCCACATCGGCATTGCCGTGACTGTGATCGGTATCACCATGGTCAAGGGTTACGAGACCGAAAAAGACGTTCGCATGGCGCTCGGTGACACGGTCATGGTCGGGGGTTACACCTTCAAGCTCACCGGCATCGGTGAACGGCGTGGCCCCAACTACAACGCCGATGTCGGTACCGTTGAATTGCTGCAAGGCGACCAACTGCTGACCACGCTGCACCCGGAAAAGCGGGTGTATTTCTCGTCCACCATGCCAATGACCGAAGCTGCCATCCAAAGCAGCCTGACGCGCGATGTGTATGTGTCGCTCGGTGAGAAACTGGAAGACGGCGCCACCCCCGCCTGGGCGGTGCGGGTGTACCACAAACCTTTTGTCACCTGGATCTGGTTTGGTTGCCTGATCATGTCGCTGGGTGGCACCATGGCCGCGCTGGACCGGCGTTACCGCAAAAAGCTGGCGCAACGCCAGGCGCCAGGGCGTGATGGCGCGGGTGCCGTCCAGACAGCCTGACAACGTGAACCCTGTCTGAACGCATGAAAAAAACACTGATTCCCCTGATCATTTTTGGCGTCCTGGTCATCTTCCTGGCCATCGGGCTGACCCGCGACCCGCGTGAAATACCGTCACCGCTGATCAACAAACCGGCACCCGCTTTCACCGCACCGGTGCTGGGCAGCGACGGCCTGCAGTTTTCCAACAAGGACATGCTGGGCAAGGTCTGGCTGCTCAACGCCTGGGCCTCCTGGTGCGTGGCCTGCCGCCAGGAGCACCCGCTGCTGGTGCAACTGTCCAAAGCCAAGATCCTGCCCATCGTCGGGCTGGACTACAAGGACAAAGACGAATTGGGCCTCCAGTGGCTGAACCGGTATGGCAACCCTTACGATGTGTCGATGGTCGACCGCGACGGTCGCATCGGCATGGATTTTGGGGTGTATGGTGTGCCCGAGAGTTTCCTGATCGACAAGACCGGCTTGATTCGTTTCAAACAGATTGGTCCCTTCACCGAAGCCGACATCACCAACAAACTGTTGCCCCTGGTGAAGGAACTGCAAAAATGAAACTCTGGCTGACCCTCTTTCTGGCGCTGCAGCTCAGCCTGCCCAGCCACGCCAACGAAGCCGCCCCGCTGGCGGAAGACCCGGTGGTGGAACAACGCCTGATCGTCATCGCCGAAGAGCTGCGCTGCCTGGTTTGCCAGAACGAATCCCTGGCCGGTTCACGCGCCGACCTGGCCATGGACTTGCGCCGCGAGGTGCGCAACCTGATCAAATCCGGCAAGACAGACGCCGAGATCAAGGACTTTCTGGTCAGCCGTTATGGCGACTTCATCCTGTACCGCCCGCCGGTCAAGCCCACCACCTGGCTGCTCTGGTTTGGCCCGCTGGTGCTGTTGCTCGGCGCCATCTGGCTGCTGATCAGCACCATCCGGCGCAACCAGCAAGCCAAGGACACCCCCCGGATGGATGCGCAACAACGCGCCAAGGCCCAAGCCCTACTTCAAGAGACTGACCTTCAAAAATGACTGTATTCATAGGTATTGCGGCGCTGTTGACGCTGCTGGTGCTGGCTTGGCTCTTGATTCCCCTGCTGCGTTCCAGCCACCGAAGTGGCATCTCCAGTGAGGGCATCAATGCGGCCATCCACCGCGACCAGTTACAAGCGCTGGAAGCCGACCTGGCGCGCGGCGTGATCAACCAGGAAGACTTTGAAGCCACCCGCGACGAACTGCAACTCAGGTTGCTGGACGACACGCAAAGCACCCCCATCACCGCGGCGACATCAGGCAAACGCCTGCTGAGCCCCAAAGCCACCGCCGTCATGGTGGCACTGGCCACACCGCTGCTGGCCGTGGGCCTGTACCTGCAGTTGGGCAACCCGACGCTGGTGGACCCGGTGCAAAACCAGCACATGGGTGATCAGCAAATCCGCGCCATGATTGACAAGCTGGCGGAGCGCCAGAAGGCCAACCCGACCGACCTCAAAGGTTGGACCATGCTGGCGCGTTCCTACCGTGTCATGGGTCGTCTGGAAGACGCACGTGACGCCTTCGAGAAAGCGGGCAACTACATCGACACCGAACCCGATGCGCTGCTGGACTACGCCGCCGTTCTGGGCGGCCTGCAAGGCAACCGACTCGAAGGCAAACCCGTTGCCCTGATCGAGCAGGCGCTCAAGGTCAGCCCCGAGCACCCCAACGCGCTGATGATGCTGGGCATCGTCGCCTACCAGCGGGAAGACTACGCTGGCGCCGTCAAAGTCTGGGAACAATTGTTGGCCATGCTGGACCCCAATTCACAGGATGCCCAGCAAATGCAAGCCAACATTGCCGATGCCCGTGCCCAAGGCAAGTTGCCCCCGGCGGATGCCACCAAACTTCCCCCCGTGCCCGCCGCCGCTGCGGGTGGCATGACACCCGAGATGATCAACCAGATGGTGGAGCGCCTGGCCAACCGCCTCAAGGACAACCCCGACGATCACGCTGGCTGGGCGCGCCTGGCCAACGCCTACAAGGTGCAAGGCAAGTTGGATGATGCGGCGCAGGCCTTCAGCAAAACCGGCCCGCTGCTCGACACCGACGCCAACCTGATCAGCCAATACGCCGACCTGCTGGCCACCCGTGCCCAGGGTGATTTCAAGGGCCAGCCCCTCACCCTCATCAACAAGGCGCTGAGCATCGACCCCAAACAGCCCCATGCCTTGATGATGGCCGCGCAAGCCGCTTTGCAGCGCGCTGACTACGCCAAAGCCATCAGCCACTGGGAAACGGTACTGACCGTGCTACCCGCTGACTCGCCAGACAGCCAGCAAGTCAAGGCCGAAATGGCCGACGCCAAGGGCAAATTGGGGGCGCTGGGCAAGCCGTAGACCGCGTACCCACCCACACCATCCGATCAACCAGATCCGGGCAATGCCTGGATCTGGTTTTTTTTCGCCTCCAAACAGCCAACTCAAGGCAAAAACGCTCCCCCCATCGTCCGGGATAACCCTGTGAATAGTTTTGCTGGAAACGAAAGGTTATCCACAAAATTTTTTAATTTTCAAACTTGTTCAGGTTTCAAAGACAGCAACGAAGCGCACTCCTGCACAGCCGTCAATCGATATCAACATGATGATTTCAAAAGAAAAATGCGACTTATCCACGATAAAGCGGGCACTCTATCTACTACGACTACTTGATGTTTAAAGATATGGATAAAGACAAGCCAAAACTTTTGACAACTTTCACGACGAAAATTGAAAGACTCAATTGAACTTGTGCATAAATTGAAAAAAGCCTATCCCGCCGCGCCTTTTGGTGACGCAATCAAGTAACATTTGGCTTCGCAGGCCGCCCCATCGCTTTCCATCGGCGCCGCAGGCCCCACCCCTTCTATCCAGACCTTTTCGCCACCGCTATCCGTGACTGCCACTTTCGACATCAAAAGCGCCCAGCTTCCGCTGATGTCGCTGGTCACCAAAACGGCCGACCTGCAGCAGGTGCTTGCTGAATTGCTGCAAAGCTATGGCCCCGCCAGCGACAACGCCGATTTTTTTGAACACGACGCGGTGGTCATTGACACCTCCAAAACCAAAACCGCCCTTGCCGCAGAGGACCTGCACGCCCTGCTTGATGCCTTGCTGGCTTGTCGGCTCAAGCCGGTCGCCTTTCGGGGCGATCTGGTGGGCGGTGCGGAGGCCGCGCTGGCACTTGGCCTGGTGATGGCAGCACCCGACGTGGCGCGCAGTCAACCCAGGCCAGAGCCCAACACAACCGAAGCGCCAGTCCAGGTGATCAAAGAGGTGGTGACCGAAGTCATCCGGGAGGTGGTGCGCGAGGTGCCAGCGCCTGCGCTGCCCACCTTGGTGATCGACAAACCCGTGCGCTCTGGCCAGAAGGTGTACGCCCGTGGTGCTGATCTGGTGGTGCTAGCCATGGTGAACCAGGGCGGTGAAATCGTGGCGGACGGCCACATCCATGTGTATGCGCCGTTGCGTGGCAAAGCCATGGCGGGTGCCAATGGCAACACCCAGGCGCGCATTTTTTCCACCTGCCTGGAGCCTGAACTGATTTCCATCGCCGGGGTGTATCGCACCAGCGAAAATCCGCTGGCGCCCGATATCCAGGGCAAAGCGGCGCAAGTGCGTTTGAGCGATGATGGTCAGGAAAAGCTGTTGTTTGAAGCTTTGGCATCCTGACAAGCCCGTCCTGGATGCCACCGAACATTTATTTGAAAGACTGTGTAGTTATGACAAAAATCGTTGTGGTGACTTCTGGCAAGGGGGGCGTGGGCAAAACCACGACCAGCGCCAGTTTTGCAACCGGCCTGGCCCTGCGTGGCCACAAAACCGCAGTCATCGACTTTGACGTGGGCCTGCGCAACCTGGACCTGATCATGGGCTGCGAGCGCCGCGTCGTGTATGACCTGATCAACGTCATCCATGGTGAAGCCAACCTGAACCAGGCGCTGATCAAGGACAAGCAGTGTGACAACCTGTTCGTTCTGGCTGCCTCACAAACCCGCGACAAAGATGCCTTGACGCAGGACGGTGTTGAAAAAGTGCTGAACGATCTGGCCGCCATGGACTTCGAGTTCATCATCTGCGACTCCCCCGCCGGTATCGAGGTCGGGGCGCTGATGGCCATGCATTTTGCCGACGAGGCGCTGGTGGTCACCAACCCTGAAGTGTCCTCCGTGCGCGACTCGGACCGCATTTTGGGCATGTTGTCGAGCAAGACCAGGCGCGGCATGACCGGTGCCGAACCCATCAAGGAGCACCTGCTCATCACCCGTTACAACCCGGCGCGCGTCAACCAGGGTCAAATGCTCTCGTTGCAGGACATCCAGGACATTTTGCGCATCCAACTCATCGGTGTGATCCCCGAGAGTGAAGCCGTGTTGCAGGCGTCCAACCAGGGCTTGCCCGCCGTGCACCTGAACGGCAGCGATGTCTCGGAAGCCTACAAAGACGTGGTATCCCGTTTTCTCGGTGAAGACAAGCCCATGCGGTTCACCGAGGCGCCCAAGCAAGGCCTGCTCAAACGCTTGTTCGGGGGGAAATAAAGCATGTCTTTTTTCTCGTTCTTTCTGGGTGAAAAAAAGAAAACGGCCAGCGTGGCCAAAGAGCGGCTGCAGATCATCCTGGCGCACGAACGCAGCGGCCGCAGCCCGGCCACGCCGGACTATCTGCCGGATTTGCAACGAGAACTGATCGCGGTGATCAGCAAATACGTGCGCATCAACCCGGACGACATCAAGGTCAACCTGGAGCGCCAGGACAACCTGGAAGTGCTGGAAGTCAAGATCGAGCTGCCAGACAAGCGCTGACGGTGTCTGACCGCCTGGCAAAAAAACCGCTCAGGCCGCAGCCAGCCACTGCTGAACTTCAGCCACCGTTGGAATGCGCCCGCTACTGGCCAGTTTGTCATTGATGACCAAGCCGGGCGTGGCCAGCAGGTCGTAATGCATGATTTGCTGAATATCGGTCACCTTGACAAACTCGGCTTGGACATGGGCTGCGGCGGCAGCGTCCCTGGCAATGGCTTCGAGCTTGCGGCAGTTGGCGCAACCGGGGCCCAGTATCTTGATGTTGACCATGGGGTGTCTCCTTGAAAAGTCAAAAGAATCAAGCGGATGCCGCGTGATGCTGACGGTGTTTGAACCACATCCGGGTTCCACCTGCCATGGCCAGGACGAGCACCAACACCGTGGTCAGCGACCGCCAGCCCAACCCATCCACCCAGGCGCCATACAGCAAGCCCGCGCAGATGCTGAACACGGCCACCATGCCGACGTAAGCGGCTGTTTTGGTTCGACCAATCACGGCAGCCACCATCAGCATGCTTTGCAGGCTGAGTTCAGGATCAGCCATCAGGTAGGCCAGCAGCGGGCCGCGGTGCATGCCCAGGTCCAGAAACATGCGCGCCACCGGCACCTCAACTAGCGTCGGGAAATACATGAACACGCCAAAGCCCACCGCCACGGCATTGGCTGCCACCGTGTTGCTGCCCGCCAGGCTTTCAATCCATTCGGGCCGGATCACCTGGCGCACCATGCCAACGATAAAGACACCCGCCACCAGCAAGACAAAGATCTGTTTGACAAAACGCCAGGCCTCCCATAGCCAGGCACGCCAATCGTCACCCGCCAGCTGCCGGGCAAAGTGCCACACTGTCCCCAAGGCCACAGCGATCCCCACAACGCGGCCCGTCAGCGCCACTTGCAAGATACCGGGCCCAGGGGTCAAGCGCAGGGCTGCCACCAACAAGGTGCTGGCAGTCAGGCCCAGCGCCAGCCAGGTCCAGTGATTGGCGCCTTCGGTGATGTTCTCCAGACCCTTCCAGGCGGTTGCCGCAATCAGCAGCAGCAAGCCAATCAGGATCGAGCCCTGCAGGCTGACACCTTCTTCCCCTTTGGTGGCGTCAAAAGGCACCCACTCGAACAGCGTGCCTTGCCAAGCTTGGGCCCAGGCCACGGGCACATCCACCGTTGCCAACGTGGCCGTCAGAGGCCACAACTTCAAGGTGCCAGCTATCAGCAAGCCCACCAGCGCGAGCAAAACGCCCAGTGCTGCCGGCGCCATCGTGGCTTGCTGGGCGAACAAGGTGTCGGTTTGCGCATCGTGGCTGGCATCGTCGCGCCAGAAGATCAGCGCCATCAACAGGCCAATGCCGATGCCAAACAACAGGCACAACAACAACCGTGCCAACGCAAACTCAGGACCCAAAATACTGCCGGTATAGGCCAGCGCCATGATGTTGCCTGCGGGCGCAAAAAACAGGAAAGTGATCGCCGGACCAATGCCTGCCCCTTTTTTGTAGATACCGGCAAACAGCGGCACGATGGTGCAGGAGCAGACCGCAATCAACGAGCCCGCCGCCGCTGCGGCCGGGTACGAGACAAAGGGTGACGTGTTGCGCCCAAGCCAGCGGGTGATGCTGGCTTTGGGTATCAGCGCGGCCATGGCACCGGCAATGAAAAAAGCCGGCAACAGGCATAACAGGACATGGGCCGCCAGATAAGAAGCCAGGCTGCCGAGTCCGCCATGGAGCAATCTCAACATGAATTCCATCAAGAACTCCTGTTCCGAAGCGCGTCAACCATCTTAGGCTTTTGAAGGGACCTGGGTTTGCCTTATCTCAAAAAACGCGCCTTGGAAAAACCAACACCACGCCATTCCAATCATTCAACAATGGTTGTACTATCGCAGCAATGAACCCACTGACTGCAACCGCCGTTTTTGAATCCCTGTCGTCTGGCGTGCGTCTGGACATCTTCCGCTTGCTGGTAAAGGCTGGCCCTGCCGGACTGGTGGTGGGGGAAATCGGTAGCGCTTTGGCAATCCCTCCCACCAACCTGTCGTTTCATCTCAAGGCACTGACCCAAGCGCAATTGGTATCGGCCACGCAGGAGGGTCGTTTTCAGAGGTACCGGGCCAACCTGGCGCTGATGCAGGAACTGATTGCCTATTTGACGGCCGAGTGCTGCACGGGTCACCCAGAACAATGTGCCGAGCTTCAAGCGGCACCGATCTGCCCCTGACCGTCAGCCAAATGGCCCACCACCTGACCGAGCCAACCCGTTGACGCCAAGGAAGAAGTGACTGATGACAACCACCCCTGACGTACCCGCCGCGCCTGCGAAGCCCAATCCGCTGGGCGTGTTTGAGCGCTTCCTGACCATCTGGGTCGCCTTGGGCATCGGCGCTGGCGTGGGTCTGGGTTTGCTGATCCCCGACACGTTCGGGGCGATTGCCGCGCTGGAGATCGCCCATGTCAACCTGGTGGTGGCGGTGCTGATCTGGGTGATGATTTACCCGATGATGATCCAGATTGACTGGTCCGCCGTGAAGGACGTGGGTAAAAAACCGCGTGGTCTGGCCTTGACCCTGGTGGTGAACTGGCTCATCAAACCCTTCACCATGGCGGCTCTCGGTGTGCTGTTCTTCAAGTTCCTGTTGGCACCGTGGGTGGACCCGCAGTCCGCCAGCGAATACATCGCAGGCATGATTTTGCTGGGTGTGGCGCCGTGTACTGCGATGGTGTTTGTCTGGAGCCAGTTGGTGCGCGGCGATGCCAATTACACGCTGGTGCAGGTGTCGGTGAATGACCTGATCATGGTCTTTGCCTTCGCACCCATTGCCGCCTTTTTGCTGGGTGTGACCGACATCACCGTGCCATGGGAAACCCTGCTGCTTTCCACCCTGCTGTATGTGGTGCTGCCGCTGGCCGCTGGCATGGCCACGCGCCATGTGCTGGCGCGCCGCTCTGAGCAGGCGGTGGCGGCGTTTGTGGCACGCATCAAGCCTTGGTCGGTGGTCGGGCTGATTGCCACCGTGGTGTTGCTGTTTGGTTTTCAGGCCGGCACCATTGTGGCCAAGCCGCTCATCATTGGCCTGATTGCCATCCCGTTGGTGCTGCAAACCTATGGCATTTTTGCCATCAGTTGGTGGGGCGCCAAGCTGCTCAAACTGCCGCACAACATCGCCGGCCCGGCGTGCCTGATTGGCACCTCCAACTTCTTTGAATTGGCGGTGGCGGTGGCCATCTCCCTCTTTGGCCTCAACTCAGGCGCCGCGCTGGCCACCGTGGTGGGCGTGCTGGTGGAAGTGCCGGTGATGCTGTCGCTGGTCTGGCTGGTCAATCGTGCGGGGGCAGCTCAGGCACCAAGGTGACTGCGGCTGAGCGCAGGGTCAGCAACAGCTGGCGCCATCCGTCACGCCGCTGTCACAAACGGGTTTTATATTTCAACACTTATTGAAATATAGGCTGGGTCACCCTGCCAAGTTGCCGTGAAGCGCTGCGCCAGCCCGCGCTTGGCCAGCGGTTTCAGGTCCTTCTAACCCACAAGGAGTCCGCATGAAAGTCGGTATCAATGGCATGGGCCGCATTGGCCGCTTGGCGCTACGCGCCGCTCTGGGCGCCGCCGAGCGCCCGGCGGACGACCCGCACGCGGGCAACCGGCTGGAGGTGGTGCACCTCAACGAGCTCAAAGGTGGTGCTGACGCCACGGCCCACCTGCTGACTTTTGACACGGTGCAAGGCCGCTGGCGTGCCGACATTGCGGCGGATGGCGCCGACCGCCTGCACATCGGCGCGAAGCAGCTGACGTTTTCCTCTCACGCCACCGCTGCCGAGATTCCCTGGGGCGATCTGGGTGTGGACGTGGTGCTGGAATGCACCGGCAAGTTTTTGACCCCCGACACCCTGCAAGGCCACCTGGACCGGGGTGCCAAACGTGTCATCGTGGCCGCACCGGTCAAGGTGGGCGGCGTGCTGAACATCGTGGTGGGCGTCAACCACCACCTGTATGACCCGGCGCGTGATCACATCGTCACCGCGGCATCCTGCACCACCAACTGCCTGGCACCGGTGGTGAAAGTGGTGCATGAAGCCATTGGTATCCGCCACGGCCAGATCACCACCCTGCACAACCCCACCAACACCAACCTGGTGGTGGACGCGCCGCACAAAGACCTGCGCCGCGCCCGCAGCGCCATGGTCAACATGGCCCCCACCAGCACCGGCAGTGCCACCGCCATCACGCTGATTTACCCGGAGCTGCAAGGCAAGCTCAACGGCCACGCGGTGCGCGTACCGGCTCTCAATGCCTCGCTGACCGACTGCGTGTTTGAGATGCAGCGCGCAACCTCGGCCGAAGAAGTTAACGCGCTGTTTGCCGCCGCCGCTGCCAGTGGCCCGCTGGCGGGAATTCTGGGCTACGAGCCGCGCCCGTTGGTCAGCAGCGACTACGCCCGCGACACCCGTAGCAGCATCGTGGACGGCCTCTCGACCATGGTGACGGATGGCACGTTGCTCAAGGTCTACGCCTGGTACGACAACGAAATGGGCTACGCCACCCGCATGGTGGACCTGGCGTGCCACATGCAGCAGCAAGGCATCTGATTCCATTTCCAGATCAACCCGACACGTTGTTGCAAAGCCTTGCCGTACGTCTGTACTGTCTGCGGCTTCGCGCCTAGTGTCGAATTGATCTGGAAACGGAAGAACTTCCCATCAACAAACCAAAAGCTTTCCAGGCCATGACTACTCAAAGGGCGGGCGCCAGCGCCGCGCGCAACTACGCCATCGTCACCGCCGCCTATTGGGGCTTCACGCTGACCGATGGGGCGCTGCGCATGCTGGTGCTGCTGCACTTTTACCGGCTGGGTTATTCGCCGTTCACGCTGGCGTTTTTGTTTTTGCTGTACGAGGCAGCCGGTGTGCTGGCCAATCTGATTGGCGGCTGGTTGGCCACGCGCTATGGCATTCAGCGCATGCTGACCGTGGGACTGTGCACACAGATCACCGGGTTTTTGCTGCTCTCAGCCTTGTCCCCTACCTGGTCGGCCACTTTGTCCGTGGCCTGGGTGGTGCTGTCGCAAGGGGTGTGCGGCGTGGCCAAAGACTTGACCAAAACCGCCAGCAAATCAGCCATCAAACTCACCGCGGGGGAGGCCGAAGGCCAGCTGTTCAAGTGGGTGGCCTGGTTCACCGGCAGCAAAAACGCCATGAAAGGCGTGGGCTTTTTCCTGGGTGGCCTGCTGCTGGACCAGCTGGGTTTCAGCGGCTCGCTGTGGCTGATGGCGGCGCTGCTGGCGCTGGTGTTGCTGGCTGTGCTGCGTTTTGTGCCCAAGCTGATGGGCAAAAGCAAACCGTCCCAATCCGCCAAGGAGCTGTTTGCCAAAAACCGCGGCGTGAACCTGCTGGCCGCGGCGCGGGTGGTGCTGTTTGGTGCGCGTGATGTGTGGTTTGTGGTGGGTGTGCCGGTGTTTTTGTATGCCAGCGGCTGGACCTTTACCATGGTCGGCGGCTTTCTGGCCAGCTGGACCATTGGCTACGGCCTGGTGCAGGCGCTGGCGCCGCAGCTGGTGCGCCGCAGTGCCGATGGCTTGACGACAGAAGTGCCAGCTGCCCGATTGTGGTCCGGGTTATTGGCGCTGGTTCCCATCGCGCTGGCCGTGGCTGTGGCGCTGCAACTGCCAAACCTGGAATGGGTGGTGGTGGGTGGCCTGGGGCTGTTTGGCTTTGCTTTTGCGGTGAATTCATCGGTGCATTCCTACCTGGTGCTGGCCTACGCGGGCTCCGAGAAGGCGGCGGAAGACGTGGGCTTTTACTACGCCGCCAACGCGCTGGGGCGTTTCATGGGCACGCTGCTCTCAGGCCTGCTGTACCAGTGGGGCGGGCTGCTGTATGCGTTGATTGGCTCGGCGCTGATGCTGGTGCTTTGCTGGGCAGTGACGCTGGCTTTGCCGATGGTCAAACCCCCGGCTGTGGTCGCGGCATGACAGAAGCCGAGACCTTGCGCGCGCTGGCTGCGCTGGCACAAGCCTCGCGGCTGCAGATTTTTCGGCAACTGGTGGTGATGGGTGCAGAGGGTATGACGCCGGGGCGCTTGTCGGATGCGCTGGCGATGGCGCCCAACGCTTTGTCGTTCCATCTGCGCGAACTGAGCGCCGCCGGCCTGATCAGCCAGCAGCGCGATGGTCGCTTTCTGATTTACCGCGCGGCCTTTGACACGATGAACGCGCTGCTGTCCTACCTGAGTCTGAATTGTTGTGAATGGAAGCCCCATGATGTGTCTCAACCTGTCCCACCAAGGCGTGATCTGATGCCTCAAAAAGTGATGAACGTGCTGTTCATTTGCACCCACAACTCGGCCCGCAGCATCCTGGCTGAGGCGCTGCTCAACCAACTGGGCGGTGGCCGCTTCAGGGCCTACAGCGCGGGCAGCAGCCCGTCCGGCCAGGTCAACCCGCGGGCGGTGGCGCTGCTGGAGAAAAACCACTTCCGGGTCGGCGAGCTGCGCAGCAAAGACTGGGCAGAATTTGCCGCGCCGGGCGCGCCCCTGATGGACTTTGTGCTCACCGTGTGTGACAAGGCTGCGGGCGAAGTCTGTCCTGTCTGGCCGGGTCAACCCATGTCAGTGCACTGGGGGGTGCCCGACCCGGCGGCGGTCACAGGCCCCGACGCGCACATCGACGCCGCCTTCACCGATGCCTTCATGGTCTTGCAGCGGCGCATGTCGCTCTTTTTGAATCTGCCTATCGAGAAGCTGGCGCGCTTGTCGTTGCTCAGCGAATTGCAGGCGATTGGCCAGGTCACCCACGCCTGAGCCACAGCGCTGCGCCCTGACAAGTCATCGCCCGGTGCCAGTTAAGCTCCTGCCATGACGCCATCCCCAGCCAAGCCCACCGACCCCCGCGCCCTGCTACGCCAGATGTTTGACGCGGCGGTGGCCGCGGCGCAACCGGCCCGGTGTCTGGGCGCGCACCTGCCGCCAGCGCCCAAGGGCCGCACCATCGTCATCGGTGCGGGCAAAGCATCCGCCGCCATGGCCCGCGCGCTGGAAGACCTGTGGACCGCGCGTGACAACAGCCCGCTCGAAGGCCTGGTGGTCACCCGCTACGGCTACCAGGTGCCGTGCCGCCACATCGAGATTGTGCAAGCCGCGCACCCGGTGCCCGACGCCGCCGGGCAACAGGCCGCGCAGCGCATCCGCGCGCTGGTGACCGGGTTGACGGCAGACGATCTGGTGGTGGCGCTGATGTCTGGCGGTGGCTCGTCCTTGCTGGTGGCGACCGGTGAGGGCCTGACGCTGGCCGACAAACAGGCGGTGAACGCCGCGCTGCTGGCCAGTGGTGCCACGATTTCAGAGATGAACTGCGTGCGCCGCCACCTCTCGGGCATCAAGGGCGGGCGCCTGGGTGCCGCCTGCCACCCGGCCCAGTTGCTGACTTTGCTGATCTCGGATGTGCCGGGGGATGCACCGATGGACATCGCCTCCGGCCCCACGGTGGCGGATGCCACCACCTGTGCGCAGGCGCTGGACATCATCGCGCGGTATCAGATTCAGCTCACCCCCGCCGCGCGCCAGTTGCTGGAAAGTGGCGCCGGTGAAACCGTCAAACCGGGTGATACCCGCCTGCAAGCCAGCCAGGTGCGTTTGATCACGACCCCGCAGCTGGCGCTGGAGGCGGCGGCCGACGTGGCTCGCCAAGCAGGGTTCACGCCTTACATCCTGGGCGACAGCCTGGAAGGGGAATCGCGTGACGTGGCCAAGGTGCTGGGCGGCATGACCCGCCAGGTGGTGTTGCATGGCCAGCCGTTCAAGGCGCCGTGCGTGTTGCTGAGCGGCGGCGAAACCACGGTCACGCTCCGTGGCCAAGGCCGCGGCGGGCGCAACGTGGAGTTTTTGCTGGCGCTGGGTCTGGCGCTGGCCGACACACCGGGCGTCTACGCGCTGGCGGGTGACACCGATGGCGTGGACGGTGCCGAAGAAATTGCCGGCGCCATCCTGACCCCCGACACGCTGGCCCGCGCCTGGGCGCAGGGCATGAACCCGCGCAGTTTTCTGGACAACAACGACGCCCACAGCTTCTTCCAGGCGCTGGGCGACTCGGTCATCACCGGCCCCACGTTGACCAATGTGAACGACTTCCGGGCGATTCTGATCAGCTGAGAAACGGCAGCGCCACAAGGCGGGCCGCATCACTGGGTCAGGCAGACGTCTCTTTTTTCACCAGTGCGAACTCCGGATGCGTGTCGGTGAGCAGCTGGAACATGGCAAACGCCGGCCCGGCCATGTTGCGCGGGTCAGTGGCACTCTCCAGCGCCTGCCAGGTGCGCGACTGTTGCCCGCCGCGGCTGCCCGACTGGACCGGATAACCCATCAGACTGGCCGCCTCCACCTGGCTCAGGCCCGCTGTGAGCCGCGCCGCCTTGAGGGTTTCACCCGTCGGTTCGGGCATGGAAAGGAACAGTGTCATGGTGTCTCCGGGCGGGGGTTGGGTGAAGTGTTTGACAACTTGGGCTTCCAGCGTTTGAGCAGCAGGGCGTTGCTCATCACACTCACCGAACTCATCGCCATGGCGGCGCCAGCCATCACTGGGTTCAGCACACCGAAGGCCGCCAGCGGAATGCCGGCCACGTTGTAGACAAAGGCCCAGAACAGGTTCTGCCGGATCTTGGCCACGGTGCGGTGCGAGATGTCCAGCGCGGCGGCCACCAGCGCCAGGTCGCCACGCATCAGGGTGATGCCCGCGGCGTGCATCGCCACGTCGGTGCCACCACCGGCATTGGCCATGGCGATGCCGACATCCGCCGCCGCCAGCGCCGGGGCGTCGTTGACACCGTCGCCGACCATGATGACGGTCTGGCCACCCTGTTTGAGCCGGGTGATGTGCGCCGCCTTGTCGCCGGGCAACACATCGCTGATGACTTCATCGGGCAACAAGCCGACACGTTGGGCCATGGCCTGGGCGGCGGCCTGGTTGTCGCCCGAGAGCATCATCACCTGGATGCCTTGCGCACGCAGGGCCGCCACGGCAGAGGCGGCACTGGGCTTGGGCTCGTCACCAAACGCCATCAGGGCCAGCACCTTGACCCGGCCCGACTGGCTCAAGGCAAAGGCCGACAGCGTGGCGCCACGGCGTTGCAAGTCCAGCAGCGCCTGCTGAAAAGGCTCAAAGGTGCCACCTAGCTCGGTGATCCAGGCCAGATTGCCGATCAGGTAGTCGGCCCCCAGCACCGTGCCTTGCAGTCCTTTGCCCGGGGTGGACAGCACCTGGCTGACCTCGGGCAACACCAGGGCCTTGTCGGCCGCTGCTGCCACCACCGCACGCGCCAGCGGGTGGCTGCTGCCACTCTGGATGCTTGCGGCCACGGCCAGCAGCTGCTGCTCATCCACGCCGGGGTGCACCACAAAGTCGGTCAGCCGGGCGTGGCCCACGGTCAGGGTGCCGGTTTTGTCAAACACCACTACTTGCGCCTTGTGCGCCAGCTCCAGCGCCTGCGCGTCCTTGATCAAAATGCCGTGCTGCGCCGCCACCCCGGTCCCAGCCATGATGGCGGCCGGTGTGGCCAGCCCCAGCGCACACGGGCAGGCAATCACCAGCACGGTCACGGCGTGGATCACCGCCACCTCCAACGCCGCGCCGCTGGCCCACCAGCCCAGAAAGGTCGCCAATGCCAGCACCAACACCACCGGCACAAACACCGCACTCACCTGGTCCACCAGCCGCTGGATTGGTGCCTTGCCCGCCTGGGCGTCTTCCACCAGCCGGATGATGTTGGCCAGCACCGTGTCCACACCCACCGCCGTGACCTGCACGATGACGCGCCCGTCGCCATTGAGCGTGCCGCCGGTCACCGTCTCACCCACCTGTTTGACGACCGGCAGCGGCTCGCCGGTGAGCATCGACTCGTCCACCTGGGTTTGCCCCTCCATGACCTTGCCATCCACCGCAAACCGTTCGCCGGGGCGTACCACCAGCGCGTCACCGGCCAGCACCTCGTCGATAGGCACATCTACCTCGCCGTCCAGCCCCAGCAGGTGCGCCACCTCGGGCCGCAGGGCATGCAGTGCGCGGATGGCCGAAGTGGTTTGCCGCTTGGCGCGGGCTTCCAGCCATTTGCCCAGCAGCACCAGCGTGATGACCACCGCCGAGGCTTCAAAGTACAGGTGAGGCATGGTGTCAGCCGGTGAGGTGAGCCACAGCCACACCGACAGCGCCCAGCCCGCCGTGGTGCCAATCGACACCAGCAAGTCCATGTTGCCGCTGCGCGCCAGCAGCGCGTGCCAGCCGGCCTTGTAAAAACGCGCGCCCAAGACAAACTGCACCGGTGTCGCCAGCACAAACTGCAGCCAGGCCGGCAGCATCCAGTGCTGGCCGAACAGGTCACCCAGCATCGGCAGCATCAACGGCAAGGACAAGGCGGCACCCAGCGCCACCGGGCCAAAACCGGCCCAGGCGGATTCTGACGGCGCATCAATCGCGGCATTGGCCGCCACCGGCTCGTAACCCGCATCGCGCACCGCACGTTTGAGCCGTGCCTCGATCTGTTCGCTGGGGGCCACCAAAATGCGGGCCGATTCGGTGGCCAGGTTCACCGCCACCTCCTGCACGCCGGGCACTTTTTTCAGGGCGCGCTCGGCGCGGGCCACACACGACGCGCAGGTCATGCCGTGGATGCCGAGGTCGATGCGCAAGGGGGGATGGTCAGAATTCGGGGTGGTCATGGGGGGTGCGAGGCTCGGAGCAGAGAGGACAGGGGCCACAATAAGTCTTTTGTGATCACCCTATTTTCAGAGGTTTCAAATGAAGTACAGCTTTCACGTTGAAGGAATGACCTGCGAACACTGCGAAAAAGCCGTGGTGCGCGCCGTGCGCCAGCTCGACCGCAGTGCGCAGGTGGTGGCCGACCGCACCCAGAACAAGGTGGAGGTGGAATCGAGCGCCTCCGCCCAGGACATCACCCAGGCCATTGTGGAGGAAGGTTACAAGGTGGTGGCCTAAGTGGTGAGCACGGCGCCTGCCTGGCCGATGGCACAGGTCACCAGCCTGTACCCGTCGCTCAAGGCGGTGCAGCCCGGCTTGGCCGAGGTCAGCGCCCTGCTGCCCCCGATGACGGTGCCCGCCGACACCGTCTTGTTCAGCGAAAACGCCACCTGCCAGGGGTTTCCGCTGGTGATCGAGGGCGAGATCAAGGTGTCGCGCAACTCCAGTGACGGCCGCTCGCTGGAGCTGTACCGGGTGGTGGCTGGTGAACTGTGCCTAGTGTCCAGCGCCAGCCTGTTTCGGGCGCAGCCGCTGTCGGCCTGTGGCATCACCACCAAACCGAGCACCTTTTTGCTGATCCGCCCCGAGCTGTTCAAGCGCTGGATCGAGACCCCGGCGTTTCGCAATGATGTGCTGGGCCTGTTTGCCGAACGGATGGCCGACCTGACCGCGCTGGTGGACGCGGTGGCGTTTCACCGGCTGGACCGGCGCCTGGCCGCCGCCCTGCTGGGCCGCGGCCAGCAGCTCAGCCTGACGCACCAGGCGCTGGCTGACGAACTGGGCACGGTGCGCGAAATGGTCACGCGCCTGCTGCGCCGCTTTGAGCGCGACGGCTGGGTGGCGCTGGGGCGTGAGCAGATCACCATCCTCAACAGCGCGGCCTTGCGGGCGCTGGCTGGTTGAGTTTGCCTGGCTGACTGGGCAGCGGTGCTGGGATCAACTGCCTGGTTTGCGTTGGGGACTGCTGGTGTTGGTCAGCAAGGCGCATGTTGCTTTAAGACCCAAAGGAGCCGGTCACCCATTGAAAGAGCCTGTCCGACAGCAGTCATCCGAATCAGCAAGGTTATTGCGGCAATTGACCTTGCTTTGATCTCAAATGAGATACATAATGCCGATGCAACTTAGGAGGCATTACCATGACAGCACAAACTTCAATGCTCCACATCAGGGTGGAGGATGACATCAAAGAGCAAGCCACCCAGGCGCTGACTGCCATGGGTCTGTCTGTCTCGGATGCGGTACGCTTATTTTTGCGCCGCGTGGTGATCGACCAGGCATTTCCACTGGAACTCAAGGTGCCAAATGCGCAGACCCGTGCCGCAATGGAAGAGTCGCGCGCCATCATGGCAACACGCCGTGCGCGCTTTGCCTCTGCTGACGAACTGTTTGCTGACCTTGAAAAAAACAGCGGCAAGTAAACGCGCGGTGTTGCCGCGAGCCGCCGATTACGCCAAGGCGTTTCTGAAAGATTGGCAACGCCTGTCCCATTCTGGGCGCTTCGATATGGTGCGACTCAAGGAGGCGATGTTGTTGCTCATCGCCAATGACGCACCGCTTGCCCCTGAGTGGCTGGATCACAGCCTGAAAGGGGAATGGGCAGATCACCGTGAATGCCATATCGGCGGCGACTTCCTGCTGATTTACCAGGTCGACGCCAACTGGATTAACTTTGTTCGTTCTGGCACCCACTCCGAACTTTTCGGCAATTGACGATTTCCAAATCGAATCCGTCGGGCAGCAACAGGCTGATAGCGGACTTCCAAATTTTCAGACAGTGGTTCACCAAATCCTATGGTTTAGCTCTGAACGAACAAAACCCACACAGGGGTTTACAGTCCGATCGAGCGAGGGGTTTGGCGTCGCTGTCGGGAGTAAGTAAGTCCCTCGGGGGTTTCGGCGCGATAGTTCCACCTGACAAAGCACAATCTATTGCCGACTGTATTGGAGAAGCAGAAAGAGCGCTGCAATAGCCGCAGGTATCACAAGTCTTGCTGTCAGCAAGGCTCGCTTCACAAACCCATAGGCATGAAGCCGTTCTGTAGTGTCAGCTGGATACTTCTCGAAGAACCAGTTCAGCGTGGCTTTTTTTATTAGGTCTGCGGCAGGTTTTGCAAACAGAATTGCGAGGAAAACTGCTCCTAAACCCTGGCTCAAGCGCATTTCAATGGCTTGCGTTGATCGACCAAAGAGAAAAGTCACAGCAGCCACGGTCAGGATTGAGGCGACAAAGCCCAGAGCTAGAGACCAAGCGTCTTCCCTCCGATTTGCTCCTCGTGCGAGTCGAGTTAACGTTTCCTTGTACTTCTCTGGGTCAGAAGCTTGAAGTTCCGACAATCGACGATAGTTTGATACATCGACCTCAGGCAGTGGAAGTTGCATTATCGAGATTGTCCAGGCCAAAAAGATTGCGGCAAGGGCGTAACCAACAACGAACAGGTTTACAACGCGTGAGGTTGAAGGACGAGTGGCAACATCGTAGATAACGTTCAGTTGCAGCAGAAAAGATCCCGCAAACAGCGTGAGAATGACGATTAACATGATGCCGATAAGGACGAACGCAAGGCTTGTCGTCGCGAGATGCGGACGGCTGTTCTTGTAGTCGTACGGCTTTGCAAATGCATCAAAATAGTTATCGAGCAAGGCGCTGGAGTAGAAGTCACGAACCTCAGCTATAGGTGCGAGCCTTTTTAAGCACTCAGCGCGAAGGGCGACCAAGTAGCGTTGGTACCCCGATAGTGTTGCCGACACGGGGGAAAGGCTAGCAGCAAGGAATAGAAGAATCTCCTTGTGGTAGCCCAAGTTCTTGAATCCATAGCCAAAGAATTCGAACTCGTTCTTTCCTGAGTCTTGAGCGGCAAACAGTGAAAGCATGAGTATCAGATAAGCGACTGCCAAGACAAGCAGGGTTCGGCCTATGCGATTGATCCTGTTGCTCAGAGCCTCTACGTACTTTTCGCCAAAGTATTTGGAAGCAATTGTTTTGTTGTCCAGAAGCTGTGAGAACCGCTCCGCTCGGGCTGAGATCGCGGTTCGCCATCTTGTGCGCTTTAGCGCAGTTATCTCACTTCGTTCGTCATTCATCGCGGAAGTTAGGCCTCTCTGGGGACACAGCTAGTCGTTTCGTTTGCGCCGACGAACGTCGGATTTCAGCTGACGCCGAAGACGATCCGATGGAACTAATGGCAATTGTCACCCTAACATCGGCGTAGAAAAGGTCCAAATAGCCATTTAATAAAAGGCATCAATAACTTTCGATCAACGTCAAGGGGAATAAAAACTCCAGGAATACCAGCAACCAGACTTTTTACATCTGGTGCAGTTATGTGAGTAAGTGCTCTGACAGTAATTCTGAAAGTGAATTTTCTACCCAGGTGTCACCCTAAATGGGTGATGTGATTGAATGACCGCAACCGCTGCAATCCAGCCATCCAGCATCACCAGCAGCAAACAAAAAATACCACCCCGACGCTCCACGCCGCAAGCGGATCCCCTGGGTGACCTGAGTCACAGACGTTTGGCAGGGCGCACGCGTGTAATTGATACATCGTCCTTGCCCTGGGAAGTGTTTATTTACCAAGGAGTTGTCATGAAATCAAACGTTGGCGGTATCGACCGCATGCTGCGCATTGTTCTGGGTCTGGTGCTGATCGGCCTGACGCTCTCCGGCACGATTGGTGTCTGGGGCTGGATTGGTGTGGTGCCCCTGGCCACCGGCTTCATCAGCTTCTGCCCGCTTTACCCGCTGCTGGGCATCAATACCTGCGCCAAGAAATAGGTTTCTTCCAGATCTGGTTTCAAAAAGGGCCTGCCGGGCTTTGTCTGGCAGGCCTTTTTGACGTGCAAGATCAGGTTGTCATGCCGGGCCATGCCAGCACGTTGACCTCAATCATCGTCATCATGACCGCCGCGGCGCTTGCCACTGTGCTTGCCACCGCGCTCGCCGCCGTCACGGCCACCCTTGATGTCATGCTTGTTGCCGCTGCGATGGCACTCCACGCAGTTGTCGTATTGACGGATGCCCTCCTTGATGTGCTCGCGGCGGATGTTGTCGGGCGTGTGTTCGTGGCAGCTGTAGCAGGTGTAGCGGCTGTAGTCATTGCGTTCATGGCAGGTGGCACAGGTGGCGTTGTGGTCCTTGTCCAGCACAAAATATTGGGCGTGGTCAAAGGTCGCCGGCGTCCATTTCTGCTGTGAGTGGCATTGCTGGCAGTTGTCGGTGACTTGTTTGTGCAGCGCGTCGGTCGGTGTTTGGTGACAGGTCTGGCATTGCGCCAAGGTGGTTTGATTCAGCAGGTTGTGGTCAAACTGGCGCTGCCGGGCAAAACGTTTCACCCCGGCGTGGTCACTGTGGCAGGCCACGCAGTCCTGGCTTGTCAGGTCCTGGTGAAACGCCGCAGTGGTGCTGGGCTTGAGAACCGGCGCGCCGGTGGTGGTCAGGCGGCCAATGTCCACCGGCTTGTGGCAGCTGGCGCATTTCTCGGAATCGGCGCCGGTGAAGGCGGCATGGCAGGCAAAACAGTCGCCTTCCAGGGCGTGGTGGCCGGGGATCAGTTTGCCGGGCCCCACCATCAGGTTGGGGTAAATGAAGGTCAGCGCTCCCAGCACGGCGAGGTTGACCGCCAGCAGGAGTTTGACGAGGCGGCTCATGCCCAGCCCCAGAACATGAACACGCTGAGGATGTGCCCCAGCGCGATCACCAAAAACACCACGTAGATCGGGATGTGCACCTTGCGCCACTGGTTCATGACGTACAGCGCCACCGCGTCCCAGAACACGGCTTGTTCCACCTCGGGGTCGGACAGGCCGCGCTGCTGAAGCTGCTCGCGCTGGGTTTGCACGTGGGCTTTGGCGCGTTTGAGCAGCAAGCGCCCGACCAGACCGCTGACCACATTGACACTCATGGCCACCGTGGCCAGCCAGGGCAGGATGGCGTTGAAGTGCACCCCGGCGTGGATCAGGATCATTAGCGAGCCCAGCCAGGCGCTGAACTCATGCAGCCGCAGCAGCGTGACCGGGTTGCCGCTGGTGACGATCTTGCGTTTGCGCAGCGAGTAGTAAAACGAGACGATGATCAGCAGCGTGCCCAGAATGCCCAGGTAACGGCCCACCCACACCAGGTTCATGCGGTGCAGCAGGTAGTCGCCGGACCAGGACGCCAGCGCCAACACGCTCAGCAACAGGGTGAACGGCAAGACGTGGTCACGCCAGAGGGATCGGTTCATTTACAGCTCCAGGGTGAGGTGGCTTTTGGGGGTGCTGACGCACAGCAGGCAGCTGCCGGGTTCGGGGTCAAAGTCCGGCGCCTCCCGGTAACGCACCTCCCCCGTGCGAATCTTGGTCTGGCAGCCGCCGCAACTCCCGGAGCGGCAACCCGAGTTCACCGCAATGCCATGGGCCTCGGCAAAGTCCAGCAAATTGCCGCTGCCCGGCTGCCAGGCGACCTGTTGGCCAGACTTGGCAAAACTGACGGTGGCGGTTGCCGTGTCGCCCTCTGGCGCTGGCGCGGGGGTGGCCAGGGCGGCACTTTTGCGTTTCACGCTGGCGGGCCCAAACGCTTCAAAGTGAATCCGTGCATCGGGCACGCCCCAGTCTTCCAGCGCGGGCACTAGGCTGGCCAGCATCGGGGTCGGGCCGCACAGGTAGAAGTGGTAGGGTTTGAGCGGCAGCAGGCGGCGCAGCAAGTCGATGTCGATGCGGCCATGGCGCTGGTAGGGGTTGGTCAGGGTTGTGTTTGGGTCGGTGTCACTGAAACAGACGTGCAGGTGGAAGTTGGGGTGCATAGCGGCCAGCGCTTCCAGATGCGAGAGCGCCATCAGCTCCTGCTCAAAGCGGGCACCATAAAACAGCCAGACTTCGCGCCCGGGCTGCTCGGCAAAACACCAGTTCACCATGCTCAGCATCGGCGTGACGCCAATGCCGCCGCCCAGCAGCACCACCGGTGCGTCGCTGCGGTCGATATGGAAGTGCCCGGCCGGTGCGCGCACCTGCAACAGGCTGCCCACTGCCACGTGGTCGTGGAAAAAGTTGGACGAGCGCCCGGGTGGATGCGTGCTGTGGGGCGGCGTCGGCGCACGCTTGATCGACACGCGGTAACTGTTGGCGCGCGGCCCGTCAGAGAGCGAATAACAGCGTGTGATGGCTTGCGTGCTCCCATCGGGCAAGGGAATGTCCAGCTGAAAGGTCAGGTATTGGCCGGGCAGGAAGGCGGGCAGCGGTTGCCCGTCTTGCGGTGCCAGATGAAACGAACAGATGTCGCCAGTGGCGTTCTCCACCACTTTGTGGGTGACCTGGAAGTACCGCCAGCCCGACCAGGCAGCGGGCACCGCCTTGGGCTCGGGGGGATCCGCATGGGGCTTGACGGGCAAGCCGCCCTCACTGACCGTGGTGCGCAGGGTCTCGTAGGTCTGCCAGTGCCGCCAGAAGCCCATGGCCAGGTAGATGGCCAGTTGCAACACGATGGCGGCGGTGATCCAGAGCAGCAGTTGGAGCGAGGTCATGGCGCCGCGCCTGGGGCCACGTCGGCCCTTGCCTGAGGGGTGTCAAACACTGGGGTTACCTAGGTCCTGTCAAAGTGACAAAAGTTTAGGCGCGCCGTCTTAAGTAAGTCTTAACACGACAACACAGCGCGATTTAAGAGGGCCTTAAGCTGGGCTTGCGACCATCCGGCTTCTTCAACAAAAACAACGACGCGATGCCATTCCTACCCACCCACTACCTCACACCCAAGCGATTGCTCTGGGCCTCGATTGCCGTGGCCGTGATCACCATCACGCTGAAAACGCTGGCCTGGGTGGTGACCGACTCGGTGGGTTTGCTCTCAGACGCGATGGAGTCGTTTGTCAACCTGGCCAGCGCGGTGTTTGCGCTGATGATGGTGACCATCGCGCAGCGCCCGGCCGACGACGACCACCCCTACGGGCACCACAAGGCGGAGTACTTTTCGTCCGGTTTTGAGGGCCTTCTGATTGTGGGGGTGGCCATGGGCATCCTCTGGGCGGCAGCTTCGCGGTTGCTGGCGCCGCAGCCGCTGCAGGAACTGGGCTGGGGCCTGGCCTTGTCGGTGCTGAGCTCGGCCTTGAACGGTTTGCTGGCCTGGGTGATGTTCAGCGCGGCCAAAGAACACCGCTCGATTGCGCTGGAGGCCGATGCCCGGCATCTGGTCACCGATGTCTGGACCTCCGCAGGGGTGGTGGCGGGTCTGGCGGGCGTGGCCTTGACCGGCTGGCTCTGGCTGGACGCGCTGGCGGCCATCGGCGTGGCGCTGAACATTTTGTGGGAGGGCGGCCACCTGGTGTGGCGCTCGGCCCAAGGGCTGATGGACGAGGCGGTCGAGCCCGAGGTGCTGCAGGACATTCAGACCACGCTGGCCACCTTTGACCAGCAAGCCATCCGGTTCGATCACCTCATCACCCGCCGCTCGGGCCAGCGCCGCTTTGTGGATTTGCACATGCACATGCCCTCGCACTGGACGCTGGGGCGTGCCGCCACCGTGCGCACCGAGGTGGAGCAGGCACTGATGCGGGCGGTGCCCGGCCTGCGCGCCACCATCCAGCTGTTGCCCACCGATGTGGAGGCGCATGGTGATGACGCACCCGGTGTGCCCGCCACGCGTCCCCAGAGCGGGCCGCCCACTGGCGGGTGAACGATGCCCCGGTCGGCGCTCAGGCCACCGGCATCTCGCCGCCCAGCGCTTCCAGCAGATCGGGCAGCAGCTTTTGCAGCTCGCCGGTGGAGATGGCCACATCGGCGTCAAAGTCGTCGTCCTTGTGCTTGCTGGCGCTGGTGGACTCAAACACGCCGTCCAGAAACGCCAGCTTCTTTAACTGCAGGCCTTCGGTGAGCATGAACGACACCCGCTCATTCCAGGTCATGGCCAGGCGGGTCGGCATCTTGCCTTCCTTGATGTGCTGCTGCACTTCTTCGGTGTCCAGCCGGTGGCGGGCGTAGCGCACCACGGCTTTGGACTCGTCAGCGGCTTTGAGCTCACATTCGCGGTCGACACTGAAGCCGGCCGGGGCTTCCTGGCTCAGCAGCCATTCGGCCATGGCGGCCACGGGCGAGGTCTGGGTGTTGATCAGGGTGGCGGCAAAACCGGGCAGCGCCTGCACCAGCAGCGTCACCACCTCGTCGGCGCGCGCCTGGCTGGCGGCGTCCACCACCAGCAACCTGGCGTCGCGGTCGATCCACACCAGCGCGCTGGACTGCTTGGTGAACGCCATCGGCAGCAGTTCCAGGCGCATGTCGTCCTTGATGTCCCGGATTTCTTTCTTGCCGGGTTTGCGCCCGGTGCTGGCTTCGATCTGGGCCACGCGCTCCTGCGCCTTGCGGTTGACCACCGAGGCCGGCAGCGCGCGGGTTTCGACCATCAGTTTGGCCATCCATTGGCCGGCCACCACTTCCAGCAGCGGGCCGTTGGCCTGGCCACGCGGTTCGATCCAGCCAATGGATTTTTCCTGGCTGGCGCCACACTCGACATAGCGCCCGGCCTGCAGGCGCTCTTCCACTTGGTCGGCGGTGGTGGCCCAGCTGGCATCAAGGCGGTAAAAAATGAGGTTCTTGAACACGGGAGTTCCCTTTGGGTTGTCGTTGTCATTCCATTTCCAGATCAATCCGACACGTTGTTGCTTCGCCTTGCCGTACGTCTGTACTGTCTGCGGCTTCGCGCCTAGTCTCGTATCGATCTTGAAACGGAATCAGATGAGAAAGGCGTGGATCATCCCATCAAACGCGCGGCAAAACCTTCATCCAACTTTACAAAGCTTTGGCGCGGCCTCATCGCGGCGATACATGGGGTGCAGATACTTCTTTTCACGCCGATGCCACTTTCTGGTCAGCGGCTCTACCCAAAGGATGTCATCATGAAATCAAGTCTCAAACTCTCCCTCATCGCCGGTCTGATGGTGGCCGCAGGGCTTGCCTACGCTGGCCAGCGTGGCGGCCAGTGGAACAACGCATGCGACCCGATGATGGGCTCGGGCGGCATGATGCAGGGCCACGGCATGCGCCATGACCGCATGGGCAAGATGGACCCGGCGCGTATGCAGGCCAGGATGGAACAGCGCGACACGCTGCTCAAAGCCCAGCTCAAGCTGACCCCGGCGCAGGAAGGGGCCTGGAAAGCCTTTGTGGATGCCAGAAAACCCATGGCAACGCCCACCACGATGCAGCGCCCGGACCCGGTCGAGATGGCCAAGCTGACCACCCCCGAGCGGCTGGACAAGATGAAAGCCCTGCGCGCTGAACGCATGAAAACCATGACCGAGGCCATGGAGAAGCATGAGGCAGCCACCAAAACCTTCTATGCCGCCCTGACGCCGGACCAGCAAAAGGTGTTTGACGTGGCCGCCATGCCCGGCCAGGGCCACCGCATGGGTGGGCGCCAAGGCCAGGGGCCTGCTGCTGCACCAGCACCGGCTGCCAAACCCTGAGCCTCTCTGAGCCCGCATCTGAGCCCGCATCGGGCTGACTGACCCGAGCTGACACCTCACCGGAGCCGACATCTGCAGCAAGCGGGTGTCGGTTTCGGCATTTGTGGCAACATCGCGACCTTCGTTGCCCTCATCCCCCATGCCCCCATCCCGCTTGATGTCCAAGCCGCCCACACCCCGAACCGTCAGCCTCACCCAGCCCCTGACCTGGCTGGCGCGCGGCGGGCGCGACCTGTGGCGCTGCGGCTGGATCAGTTACCTGCATGGTCTGCTCATGACCGCGTTTGGCGCGATCATGCTGCTGCTGGCGGGTGAGCATGTCTGGCTGCTGGCGGGCGCTTTTTCTGGGTTTTTGCTGGTGGCACCGATTCTGGTGACCAGCGTGTACGCCATGAGCCGGGCGCTGGAGCGGCGCGAGCCGGTGGGCTGGCCGCTGGTGTTGAAGACCTGGCTGAACTGGCAGCACGGCGATTTCATCAAATGGGGTGATGAGCACTGGAACTTGCTGCGCTTTGGCGTGTTGCTGGCCACGGCGGGCACCACCTGGGTGGTGCTCTCGGCGGTGCTGATTCAACTCATGGCCACTGCACCCATCAGCACACCCACCGATTTTCTGGAGCAGGTGGTGCTGGCCCCGCGCGGGTTTTTGTTGGAGACCTGGCTGTTCATCGGCGGCATCCTGGCGGCGCCCATTGTTGCCTTCACGGTCATCACCATCCCGTTGCTGCTGGACCGGCGGATCACCGTGGCCCAGGCGATGACCGCGAGCTGGCAGGTGGTGGCGGCCAACCCGGTGGCGCTGGCCTTCTGGGGCGCCATCATCCTGAGCTTGACCCTGCTGGGTTTTGGGCTGGCCTTGCTGGGCCTGGTGGTGGTGGTGCCGTGGCTGGGCCATGCCAGCTGGCACGCTTACCGCGACCTGGTGGATGTGTCGGGCCTGCCGGGTTGGGAGTCGCACTGATGTGGGGTTTGACCGAGGCGCAGATCAGCGAATTTGGCATGACGTTCGGCATCGGCGCCGGCATTCTCTACATGCTGTTCATCATCGGCCAGCTGGCCTGGGAGTCCAAAGCCGGCAAGTTCGGCACTTTTGTGCTGTTTCTGGGCCTGGCGTTTGGCTTTGTCGGCTTCATGGCCAAGTACGTCATCCAGTATTTCATGGGTATCAAGTAGGGCGGCCACGCCGCCCGTGGATCACCGTGGTGATCAGCCAAACGGCTTGATGCCGATCAGCCAGCCGTGTAACCAGAAGGCAAACACGCCCCAGGCCAGCACGCCCAGCACCACGGTGATACCGGTGGCCGCCAGCGTGGTGGCGGGTGAGTGGCTGGACAGGTTGCGCCGGTCGCGCTTGCGCGCGGCAATGAAGTCCGCCACCGCCCAGGCCAGGAAACTGCCAAACAAAATGATGTGCGCCAGGCTGCCGTTGGCCATCAGATGCGCCACCGCCCACAGTTTGACGCCGGCCACCATCGGGTGATGCACTTTGGCCTTGATGGCGTTGCCCGGCACATAGGCGGCCACCAGCAGGATGAAGGCCAGCAGGTTGAACAGCGATGAGGCATGGCGCATGCCCAGCGGGGGAATCCAGATCCAGGTGGGTGTTTCACGTACCTGACCGTAGCCCCACACCAGCAACCCCAGGCCCAGCAGCGACAACACCGCATAGATGCCGCGCCAGGTGTCGGCCCCGAGCCGGCGGCGCTGGCGGTTGCGCCAGTCCTCGGCAAAGATGCGCACCGAATGCACGCCCAGAAAAAGCACCAAACCCGTCAACATGATCAACATGCCCATATGTCCCACCTCCTAGATGTGTGTGTATCAGGCGCCGAGCACCCGGTTTTTGCCAGACCGTTTGGCCAGGTACATGGCCTGATCAGCGCGTTTGATGGCCTGCGGCCCGGTTTCGCCAGCCGCCAATTGGGCCACACCAGCACTGAAAGTGATCAACACCTTCTCGGTGCCAGCCAGAAAAAAGCGCTTGGTCAGCTCGCGCTGCAGCCGGGTCATGGCCTCGATGCCTTTGTCCAGCGGCGTGTCGGGCAGCAGGATGACAAATTCTTCGCCGCCGTAACGCGCCAGCGTGTCTTGCGGGCGCATCACCTCCCGCGTAACCGTGGCCAGGTGGGTCAGCGCCGCATCGCCGGTGGCGTGGCCCAGGGTGTCGTTGAGTTTCTTGAAGTTGTCGATGTCCAGCAGCGCCATGCACAGGGGCGTGTCCTGTCGCTTCACCTTGGACACCTCGCGGGCCATGGCTTCGTCCAGACCCTGCCGGTTGAGGGCGCCGGTCAGTGGGTCATGACGCGCCTGGGTGCTGACGCGGTCGAGTTCCATGTGCAATTTGGCGATTTCGGCCTCGGTGGCCTCCGAGCGTTGTTTCATGCCGTGCAACTCGTCGCGCGCCATCTGACTGTCGCGCGCCATGGTGCGGGTGGCACCCACAATGTCTTTGAGCACCGGCGCGATGTCGGCCAGGGTTTTGGCCTGCTCGATGAGTTTGGCGCTGGCCTCCAGCTGCTCATGAAACCCGCTGGTGGACTGGCTCATGGCGGCCAGGCGCTCGATGAAGGTGGCCAGCATCTGGCGCATGTCTTCCTGCGCCTGTACCGCACGGGATTTGGCCTCGGTCTGCTTGAAGATCACGTCCTTGAGCTTTTGCTCCACATCGTCGAGGCGGCGCAAGGTGAGCGGCGGCACACAGGCGGCCATCAGCGCCTCGGTCTGGCCCTTGAGCCAGCTGTCATCAATGCTCAGGTGGCTGATGTTTTCCACCAGCAGGTGAAGCAGTTTCAGCAGCACGGTTTTGATTTCGGCCTGGTCCTCGGCGGCAAACGACAGCCGGTGGCTGTACTGGGCGATCATCTGTTTGACGGTGACGGCATCGTTGCCGGGATCACGTAGCGCGTTCAGCAGGGTCTGGGTCTGCGCCAGAAAGTGCTCGTCGTCGTTGCCCAGCGCGGGCAAAGCGAACTCGATCATGCGGGCGATCTGGCCGAAAAAATCGGCCGTCAAGGCCGGTGCCGTGACCACCGGGGGTGCCGGGGCGATCTCAATCGGCGGGGCGGGCAGCGTTTTGGGCGGGTCGACCAGCGACAGGCCGGGTTTGCCGTTGTCTGGCGCGGCCGGGCTGAAGCCGCCGTAGGCCATCAGCGCGTTTTTGACGCCATCCCAGTTGAGCTGGTGGATCGCCGACTCCAGCAAACCGCGCTGTTTTTGCTGGCCCGGTGTTTTGGTGGGCAGCGCCTTGGCAATGTCCAGCAGACGGTCCGCCGGAAACGGGGGCTCGATGGGCAGCTGGGCAATTTCGTTGTAGATTTTCTGGTAGTTCAGTGGCGTGGGCGCCAGCTTGCGAACCGTGAGTTGCTTGAGGGTCTCGCGTGCAAACTCGAAGGGGGTTTTCTCGGCCATGAGGTAATTTGCTACAAATTCAGTTGCTACCAGCCGTTATCGAATCAGGGTCATCGGTTGAAAGTAACGGTAGTTTATGCCAACCGTCATGTCCTCAGAGGGAGCTTGCATCATAGCTGCCCGAGGCCCAACAGGCGTCGGCTGACCGGCAGGGCGGGTTACCATCCCGGCCAGCCATGAACGCTTGTAGCGCGGCGCTTGCCCAAGCGGGCGGTCATGCCCAGTTGGCCCTTTTTCAAGAGAACCCCTATGCACTACCGTCCCCTTGGCCGCACCGGCTGGAACATCTCAACCGTCAGTTTTGGCGCCTGGGCCATTGGTGGCACCTGGGGCGAGGTGGATGACGCCGAATCGATGGGCGCGCTGCACCGGGCGCTGGATCTGGGTGTGAACTTCTTCGACAGCGCTGACGTGTATGGTGATGGCCGCAGCGAGCGCCTGCTGGCCCGGCTCAAACGTGAGCGCAGCGAGCCGTTTTACATCGCCACCAAAGCCGGGCGGCGCCTGGACCCGCACGAGGCCAGCGGCTACAACCGGGCCAACCTGACGGCGTTTGTCGAGCGCAGCCTGGTCAACCTGAACACCGAGGCCATCGACCTGCTGCAATTACATTGCCCGCCCACCGAGGTGTTTTACATGCCCGAGGTGTTTGGCGTGCTCGACGACCTAGTGGCCGCGGGCAAGCTGCGCCACTACGGCGTGAGTGTCGAGAAGGTGGAAGAAGCGCTCAAAGCCATCGAATTTCCCGGCGTGCAAAGTGTGCAGATCATCTACAACCTGTTTCGCCAGCGCCCGGCAGAGCTGCTGTTTGAGCAGACGCAAAAGCGCGGCGTCGGCATCCTGGCGCGGCTGCCGCTCTCATCCGGCCTGCTCAGCGGCAAGATGAATGCGCAGAGCACCTTTGCGTTGGACGATCACCGCCTGTTCAACCGCGACGGCGCGGCTTTTGACAAGGGTGAGACCTTCTCCGGCCTCGATTTCAATGTGGGCCTGCAGGCCGTGGAAGCCATGCGGCCCCTGGTGCCTGCAGGCCAGAGCATGGCGCAAATGGCGCTGCGCTGGATCCAGATGAACCCGGCGGTGACCTGCTCGATTCCCGGTGGCAAACGTGCTGATCAGGTGGCCGACAACGTGGCCGCAGCGGACTTGCCACCGCTCACGGACACCACCATGCAAGCTTTGGCCGACATCTACGCACGTTACGCCAAGCCGCTGGTCCACCAGCGCTGGTAAATATCGGTATTTGCCGATCTGTTTGTATATTCATTCGCATATCGATAGCAGGCAAATCTTCATCAATGGGAATGGGTTTCTGCGGGTATCTCGGCTTGCTAGTTGACAGAGGTCGGACGTAGGATGGGATGCCCCCCAACCAAGGGGCAACTTGAGCAACCGGGGGCGGGCGGTTTCCCACGTTTTTGCTTCCCGTTCAACCCATTTGTTGAGGAGATTTTGATGAAATACAACCGGCGTACCCTGATGGCCACCCTGGTGGCGGCCTCCTTTGCCATGGGCCTGCCGCTCAGTGCCTTTGCGCAGAAAAAGATCGTCCTGGGCTTCAGCCAGGTGGGTGCCGAGAGTGAATGGCGCACTGCCAACACCAACTCCATCAAAGAGGCTGCCGCCAAGGAAGGCATTGACCTGAAGTTCTCCGACGCCCAGCAAAAGCAGGAAAACCAGATCAAGGCCCTGCGCTCCTTCATCGCGCAAAAAGTGGACGTGATCGCCTTTGCACCGGTGGTTGAATCGGGCTGGGACACGGTGCTCAAAGAAATCAAGGCGGCCAAGATTCCCGTCATCCTGACCGACCGCTCGGTCGACTCCAAAGACACCTCCCTGTACGTGACCTTCATGGGCTCGGACTTCACCGAAGAAGGCCGCAAGGCGGGCCGCTGGCTGCTCGACAAGGTGAAGAACACCACGGGTGATGTCAACGTCGTGGAACTGCAGGGCACCGTGGGTTCCGGCCCGGCGATCGACCGCAAGAAAGGTTTTGAAGAAATCATCAAGGCCGAGCCGCGCATCAAGATCATCCGCTCCCAAACCGGTGACTTCACCCGCGCCAAGGGCAAGGAAGTCATGGAAGCCTTCCTGAAAGCCGAGGGCAAGAAGATCAACGTGCTCTATGCGCACAACGACGACATGGCGATTGGCGCCATCCAGGCGATCGAAGAAGCTGGCTTGCGGCCGTCCAAAGACATCACCATCATCTCGGTGGATGCGGTCAAGGGCGCGTTTGAGGCCATGATGGCCGGCAAGCTGGACGTGACGGTGGAATGCAGCCCGCTGCTCGGGCCGCAGCTGATGTCAGCCGTCAAGGACGTGGTGGGGGGTAAAACCCTGCCGCGGCGCATCGTGACGGTGGAGGGCATCTTCCCGATGGAAGTGGCAGCCAAGGAATTCCCGAACCGGAAATACTGATCGGTCGTTGTGATGGCAGCGGTGCGCAGCAGGTGCTGCGCATCCGCTTGTAGACAAGTCGTCCAACCGGCTTGTCTGGTTTGAGGTAACGGGATGACCATAACAAATATCACCAAGCCCCCATCGGGCCGAGGTAGCACTGCACCGGTGCTGGAGCTGCGTGGGATCGACAAACAGTTTGGCGCCGTTCAGGCCTTGCATCAGGTCAACCTGAACCTCTACGCGGGTGAGATCCATGCGCTGATGGGGCAAAACGGCGCGGGCAAATCGACCTTGATCAAGGTGCTCACGGGCGTCTACCCGGCTGATGCCGGCGAGATCAGGTTGAAAGGCCAGCCCATTCGCCCCACCTCCACGCTGCACGCGCAGCATCTGGGCATCAGCACGGTGTACCAGGAGGTCAACCTCTGCACCAACTTGTCGGTGGCAGAGAATATTTTTGCCGGCCGATACCCGCGCCGTGGCGCTTTAGGCGGCTGGTCCATCGACTGGGCGCGCATGCACCAGGAAGCCCGTGACCTGTTGAAGCGTCTGAATCTGGACATCGACGTGACGCAGCCGCTCTCGAACTACTCGGTAGCGGTGCAGCAGATGGTGGCGATTGCGCGGGGGCTGAACATCTCGGCCCAGGTGCTGATCCTGGATGAACCCACCTCCAGCCTGGACGATGACGAGGTGGCGCGTCTGTTTGGCGTGTTGCGCCAGCTGCGCGACCAGGGCATGGCCATTGTGTTCATCACCCACTTTCTGGACCAGATGTACGCGCTGTGTGACCACATCACCGTGCTGCGCAATGGGGAACTGGTGGGTGAATACCCGGCCGCCGAACTGGGCCACAGTGCGCTGATTGCGGCGATGGTCGGGCATGAGCTGGGAGCCAGTTTGAGTGCTACACCCGCCGCCCAACAGACGACCGAGTCGGCGGCTGAGTGGTTGACGGCCCGCGGGCTGGCACGCGCTGGCTGCATCAAACCGCTGGACCTGAGCTTGCGCCGCGGTGAAGTGGTGGGCATCGGCGGCTTGCTGGGATCGGGTCGCACCGAGCTGGCGCGGCTGCTGTTCGGGCTGGACCGCAGCGACGCCGGTGACATCTCTCTGGGCGGGCAGCCGGTGCGCATGGATTCCCCGGCCACCGCCATCAAGCTGGGCCTGGGGCTGTGCCCGGAAGACCGCAAGGCCGAAGGCATCATTGCCGAACTCTCGGTGCGTGAAAACATCGCGCTGGCGCTGCAGGCACGCCAAGGCCTGTGGCCGTTCATCAGCCGCGCGCGCCAGACCGAGATGGCGCAGCACTATGTCAAGGCGCTGGGCATCAAGACCACCGACATCGACACCCCGATTGGCCAGCTCTCGGGTGGCAACCAGCAAAAGGCGATGCTGGCACGCTGGCTGGCCACGCAGCCCAAGTTATTGATATTGGACGAACCCACCCGCGGCATCGACGTGGCCGCCAAACAGGAAATCATGAACGAGATACTGAGCTTGGCCAAGCAGGGCATGGCGGTGCTGTTCATCTCCTCCGAGATGAGCGAAGTGGTGCGGGTGGCAGACCGCATTGTGGTCATGCGTGACCATGCCAAGGTGGGCGAGCTGCCCGCAGGCAGCAGCGACCACGCGGTCTACGCCCTGATTGCGGAGCACGCATGAGCACCTCCACTTTGCCCTTGCACAAGCGCCTGCTGGCGCACCCGCTGATGTGGCCGCTGGTCACCCTGGCGCTGATTCTGGTGGTCAACGCCAGCCTGAACCCGGGCTTCTGGGTGCTGCAGTGGCGCGACGGCCACCTCTACGGCAGCATCATCGACATCCTGAACCGTGCCGCTCCGCTGATGCTGGTGTCACTCGGCATGACGCTGGTGATCGCCACACGCGGCATCGACATTTCAGTGGGCGCGGTGGTGGCCATCAGCGCCTCGGTGGCCGCGCTGATGATTGGTGGCACGCTGGTCATCAACGACGGCGTGCCGACCCATGTGAGCCGCTTCCCGATGCCCATCGCCATCGGGTGCGCGCTGCTGGTGGCGCTGTTCTGCGGGTTATGGAACGGGCTGCTGGTGGCCAAGATCGGCCTGCAGCCGATCATTGCGACGCTGATCCTGATGGTCGCCGGGCGCGGTATCGCGCAACTGGTCACCGGCGGGCAAATCGTCACGGTGTATTACGCGCCCTATTTCTATATTGGCAACGGCTTCTTGTGGGGCCTGCCGTTTGCCTTGTTCATTGCCGGTGGGGCATTTCTGGCGGTGCATTTGCTGGTGACCCGCACGGCGCTGGGCCTGTTCATCCAGTCCATCGGCATCAATCCGGCGGCAGCGCGGCTGGCCGGGGTGCGTGAGCGACTCATCACGGTTTGTGTGTACGCCTTCTGCGGCCTGACGGCCGGCATCGCCGGGCTGATCATCAGCTCCAACGTCAAAAGTGCCGACGGCAACAACGCCGGTAACCTGATGGAACTCGACGCCATCCTGGCGGTCACGTTGGGCGGAACTTTGCTTTCCGGCGGGCGCTTCAGTCTGGCTGGCAGCATGGTTGGCGCACTCATCATCCAGACGCTGACCTCCACCATTTATTCGATTGGTGTGCCACCGGAGATCAACCTGGTGGTCAAGGCGGTGGTGGTGTTTGTGGTGATGCTGTTGCAGTCGGCAAATTTCCGGCGGACGGTGCATGGCTGGGTGGTGCGACCTGCCGCGACCGGGGGAGGCGTATGAAGCTCAACGCCAAATACCTGCCCCTGGTGGCCACGGTGTCATTGTTTGTGGCGATGGCCACCTTTGGCTCGGTGTCGTACAACGGGTTTTTCTCGGCCCAGGTGTTTTTGAACCTGTTGATCGACAACGCGTTTTTGGTGATTGTGGCGGTGGGCATGACCTTTGTCATCCTGACCGGTGGCATTGACCTGTCAGTCGGCTCTGTGGTGGCCCTGAGCACCATGGTGCTGGCCGAGTTGGTGGAGCATCAGCACTGGAACCTGGGGCTGGCCATTCCGCTGGTGCTGCTGATGGGCACCGGTTTGGGGGCCTTCATGGGCTGGCTGATCCAGCGCTTTCGGCTGCAGCCCTTCATCGTCACGCTGGCGGGCATGTTTCTGGCACGCGGCCTGTGTTACGTGATCAGCATCGATTCGATCAGCATCACCGACGAGACCTACACCGCGCTGGCGCAGATCCGGGTGCCGTTGTGGCCGGATGCGGCGCTGTCGCTGAGTGCCATCCTGGCCGTGCTGGTGCTGCTGGCGGCGATTTTTGTGGCGCACGGCACCGAGTTTGGCCGCACTGTTTACGCCATCGGCGGCAGTGAGCCGTCGGCCATGCTGATGGGCTTGCCGGTGGCGCGCACCATGGTGCTGGTTTACAGCCTGAGCGGTTTCTGCTCGGCACTGGGCGGGGTGGTGTTCACCTTTTACATGTTGTCGGGTTACGGCCTGCATGCAGTGGGCCTGGAACTCGATGCCATCGCGGCGGTGGTGATTGGCGGCACGCTGCTCAGCGGCGGGGTCGGTTACGTGGCGGGCACGCTGTTTGGCGTGCTGGCGCTGGGGCTGATCCAGACCCTGATCATGTTTGACGGCTCGCTGAGTTCCTGGTGGACGCGCATTGTCATCGGCGCGCTGTTGCTGGTGTTTTGTGTGTTGCAGCGGGTGTTTGAGGTTCGGCGCAAGTAGCCTTTTCTTGCGCCGTTCTCACAAGACTCAGGACGACGCGGCACTCAGCTCCGCGGCTGTCCCCCGGCCCTGCGGGCCTCCTCCTTGATGCCGCTGCGCTGAATGCCACGCCGTCCCGAGTCCGCCAGCGTGGTGGGAATTCAACCGGTATTCACGGCCTGAATACCTACACGGTTCGCCACCGATGACCTGGGGGCGGATGGTGCAGCGAAATTAAGGGGGAGCCCGAAGGGCGGAGGACATTCGCGGAAGCATCTGCCCCCAGGTCATCGGTGACACCACTGGCGCAGACCAAGGTTTGTATTCTCAGATGCGCCGTCAAATAACGCGGCTATTCCAACAGCCCTCGCGGACACGGTCAGACTGTCGAGGCTGTCTCACTGAAGCGCCATTCCAGCTGCAGCGTCAGGCTCTCGCCCTGGTGCAACACCTTCAGGCCCGGCAACCCCGGCATGTGAAACGCATCAATCGGGTGGGTCACCGGCTCGAAACAAAACGCCGTGATGACCGGTGAGCGGTACAGCAAACACATACCATCGTTTTGCCCGCGCTGGACAATGTTCGGTTCGCGCATCGTCAGCGCCAGTTGCTGCTCTGGCCAGTCAATACGGGCCTCGCCCGACCAGCCGGTGTAGGCGTTGTCGATCAAGGTGCCATGCACATCCATGCCACCACGCGGGTCCCAGCTTGGGGGGAACTGGGTGGTGTGCTGGGTTGGCAGGCAATCAGGCCGGCTGAGCCAGACCCCTTGCACCTGCGTCGTCAGGCGGGTGCCGACCGGGCGCGGGAAAAACGGGTGTTGCCCCAAACCGTACGGCAAAGGCCGCTCGCCCGTGTGGGTGACGGTCAGCGTCTGGTCCATGCCGCCATCCACCAGCACAAAACGTTGCAACGCCTGGTAGGCATAGGGGTTGCCGTCAAAAGCCTGTGACTCCAGTGTCATCTCGACCGTGTTGTCCTGGGCTTGGTGCAGGGCCCAGGCTTGCAGCCAGCCGTCGCCATGAATTGGGTAGGGCTCACCGGCCCGATTCGGTGCCATCGGGTAATGGACACCGTCAAAGTCAAACCCGCCAGCGCTGATGCGGTTGGACCAGGGCACCAGCGGAAAAGATGCCAGCGTGTAACGGTCAGTGTCGCCAGCCCATGGGCGCCAGACATCGAGCTTGTCACCTTGGCGGTCGAGTTGCCAGGCCGCGACACCCCCGCCCAGCGAGGGCACCAGGCCCAGGTGTTGGTCGGCATGGTGCAGCCAAAAAATGGGGTGCTCGGCAGAAGTCATGGTGAATCGCATCCAGATAGTGACGTCACCCCAAGGGGCAACGAGGTGAAGATCGGGATGCTAACAATTCGTGGACGGGGGCTGGGATCAATTGTTTAGTGTCTAACATACACAAATTGCAATACTTGCCTGCTGAAACAGGAACCGATATGGTGATGAAGAGATCTTTGGCCGTTTTCCCCAGTCTGCGCGGTCAGCGTGTGTTTGTGACTGGCGGTGCAACGGCGGTGGGGGCGGCCATCGTCAGCGCGTTTGCCGCCCAGGGCGCCCAGGTGGCGTTTGTGGATGTGGCTGACGAGGACAGCCAACAACTGGTGGCCGATATCCAGGCCCAGGGCTTTGGCACCGTCTGGTGGCGCCATTGTGATGTGTGTGATGTGGCGGCCCTGCAAGCGGCCATGGCCGACGCCCGGCAGGAACTGGGTGACTTTTCGATTCTGGTCAACAACGTCGCCAGTGACGATCGGCATACGCTGGAATCGGTCACCCCCGACTATTGGGACGAACGCATGGCCGTGAACCAGCGCCCGGCTTTTTTTGCCATCCAGGCGGTGGTGCCCGGCATGCGCCGTCTGGGTGGCGGGGCCATCATCAACCTGGGATCGACTGGCTGGCAGCAAAAAAGCGGCGGTTACCCGTGTTATGCGGTGGCCAAATCGTCGATGAACGGGTTGACCCGGGGTCTGGCGGAGACGCTGGGCGCGGACCGCATCCGGATCAACACCGTGTCACCGGGCTGGGTCATGACGCCTCGGCAACTGTCCAAGTGGCTGGACGACGCAACCCTCGGCCAGATCCGTCACAACCAGTGTCTGCCCGACATGATCCAGGCGTCCGATGTGGCGCGCATGGTGCTGTTTCTCGCGTCCGACGACGCTGCCATGTGCACCGCGCAAGAGTTCAAGGTGGATGCGGGCTGGAATTAGGCGCCGGTTTTGTTGAACGGTTTGCCGTAAACCGTCAAGGCGGTGGCCTTCAGGGCCGACAGCAACACCTGGGCCGCAGGCGACAAGGGCTTGTCGCGCCGGGTGATGAAACCAAACGGCTCCATCTGGCACGGCAACACCACCGGCAGAATGCGCAGCAGGCCGTGGTCGGCGTAGTAGCGGGCCACGTCTTGCGCCATGATGCTGACCATGTCGCTTTGCTGCATCATCTTGGTCAAGAAAAGCAGCGAGCTGGTTTCCACCCGGTTGGTGAGTTGTTGCAAGTCCAGCTCCTGAAACATCAGGTCGAACTTGTGCCGCATCACGCTGCCCACCGGCGGCACGATCCAGCAATAGGCCAGCAGGTCGGTGAGCACTAATTGCTCGATGCCGAACAACGGATGCCCTGGCCGCGCCACGGCGCAGACCGGCTCGTCACCGATGGATTCGTAGCGCAAATCGTCGGTGTTGTGCTCATCCGATAAGCGCCCGATCATCACATCCAGCGTGCCGCGGTACAACTGCTCGATCAGCACGTTGCTGGACTCGATCTGGATGGTGATGCGCAGATGCGGGTGGGCCACTTTGACAGCGGCAATGGTCGGTGGCAGCAGCACCACGCCGGGGGCGGTGATGGCGCCCAGGCTGACCTGACCAAACTGGCCGTTTTTGGCCGCCTGCAACTCGTCGTTGGCCTGGTTCAGGCTGTTGAGCGCGGCGCGGGCGTGCCGGATCAGGGTTTCGCCATACCAGGTGGGGCGCATGCCGCGCGGCAGGCGCTCGAACAGTTGCACGCCCAGCACATCTTCCAAGTCTTTCAGCAGTTTGGAGGCCGCCGGTTGGGTCATGTTGAGCACCTGCGATGCCCGGTGGATATTGCCTTCTTCAGACAGCGCCACCACCAGCAAGAGTTGCCTGGTTTTCAGGCGCGCGCGGATCAGCCAATGGGTGTAGTTCGTCATGCCAGGGTTTCTACTGATGCCTTTTTGTGTATCGGAATGGGCGCAAATTAGATTGGAATATAGCGCCCATTGTCCTTATGATGCAGCCCATCCAAGCCGTCTGGGTATGGACAAAACAATTGGTTGCTGATCACTTACAGGAGTCATATTTTGAATGCTCGCAGAACAACATTGAAAGCATTGGCCGCTGCTTTGGCGCTGGGGTTTGCCGTCGCAACACCTTTGGCCCAGGCGCAGGACAAAGGCACCGTGGGTGTCTCCATGCCCACCAAGAGCTCGACCCGCTGGATCAGTGACGGCAACAGCATGGTCGCAGCCCTGCAAGCCAAAGGCTACAAGGCCGATCTGCAGTACGCTGACGACGACATCCCGAACCAGCTGGCCCAGATTGAAAACATGATCACCAAAGGGGTGAAGGTGCTGGTGATTGCCGCGATTGACGGCACCACCCTGTCCAACGCGCTGCAAAAAGCGGCGGACAAAGGCATCAAGGTGGTGTCGTATGACCGATTGATCGTCGGCAGCAAAAACGTGGACTACTACGCCACGTTCGACAACTTCCAGGTCGGTGTGTTGCAAGCCCAGTCGCTGGAAAAGGCGCTGGGTCTGAAAGAAGGCAAAGGCCCGTTCAACATCGAGCTGTTTGGTGGCTCGGCCGATGACAACAACGCCTTCTTCTTCTACGACGGCGCCATGTCGGTGCTGCAACCGTACATCGACAAAGGCAAGCTGGTGGTGCAGAGCAAACAAACTGGCATGAACAAGGTGTCCACCTTGCGCTGGGACGGTGCGGTGGCGCAGGCACGGATGGAAAACCTGTTGAGCGCCTACTACGGCAAAGCCAAGGTGAACGCGGTGTTGTCACCCTATGACGGTTTGAGCATCGGTATCTTGTCCGCCCTCAAGGGCGTGGGTTATGGCAGCGGTGGCCAGGCCATGCCGTTTGTGAGCGGCCAGGACGCGGAGGTGCCCTCGGTCAAGTCCATCATCCGTGGTGAGCAGTATTCGACCGTGTTCAAGGACACCCGCGAGCTGGCCAAGGTCACGGCCGGCATGGTGGATGCCATGATGAGCGGCAAGAAGGTCGAGATCAACGACACCAAGACCTACAACAACAAGGTCAAGATCGTGCCGTCTTACCTGCTGAAACCCGTGAGCGTGGACAAGTCCAATTACAAGGAAGTGCTGGTGGGCAGCGGCTACATCAAGGAAGAGCAGCTCAAGTAATTCCCGATCTTGGGGTAAATGAGGCCCTGTGCAGACAAGCGCAGGGCCTTTCCATTTTCAGAGGTCATATGGCTGAACCCATCTTAGAAATGCGCGGCATCGTCAAGGCGTTTCGCGGTGTCCGGGCGTTGAACAATGTCAACCTGACCGTTCAAGCCGGCCAGATCCACGCCATCGTGGGTGAAAACGGGGCGGGCAAGTCCACCCTGATGAAGGTGCTCAGTGGCGTTTACCCGCACGGTGAGTACGAAGGTGACATCCGGTTTTTGAACCAGGAATGCCGCTTCAAGGGCATCTCGGACAGCGAGCACCGCGGCATCATCATCATCCACCAGGAGCTGGCGCTGGTGCCGCTGCTGTCGATTGCCGAAAACATCTTTCTGGGCAACGAGCCAGCGCGCCACGGCATCATCGACTGGCATGTGGCACACACCAAAACGCAGGCGCTGTTGAGCAAGGTCGGGCTCAACGAGTCGCCCGACACCCTGATCACCCACCTGGGTGTGGGCAAACAGCAGCTGATTGAAATTGCCAAGGCCCTGTCCAAACAAGTCAAGCTGCTGATCCTGGACGAGCCCACCGCCAGTCTGAACGAAAAAGACAGCGACGCGCTGCTGGAGCTGCTGCTGGAACTCAAGCGTCAGGGCATTGCCTGTATCCTGATCTCGCACAAGCTCAACGAAGTCTCCAAGGTGGCCGACGCCATCACCATCCTGCGTGATGGGACCACGGTGGCGTCGCTCGATACCCAGGGCGGCAAAATCAGCGAAGACTTGGTGATCAAACACATGGTCGGACGCGAGATGGCGGACCGTTATCCCAAGCGCACCCCGCACATTGGTGACAAGGTGTTCGAGATCAAAAACTGGCATGTGCACCATGACGAACATGCCGACCGCGAAGTCATCAAAGGCATCAACCTGCATGTACGAAAAGGCGAAATTGTCGGCATTGCCGGTCTGATGGGCGCGGGCCGCACCGAACTGGCGATGAGTGTGTTTGGCCGCACCTATGGCCGCAACATCACTGGCGAGGTGCTGATGCACGGCCAACCGATCGACACCAGCACGGTTCAAAAAGCCATCGACCATGGCATTGCCTATGTGACCGAAGACCGCAAGGGTTATGGCCTGGTGCTCGATGAGACCATCGTCTGGAACACCACGCTGGCCAACTTGAATGCGGTGTCCAGCCGCTCGGTCATCGACGAGGGCCAGGAATACAGCGTGGCGGAGGACTACCGCAAAAAGCTCAACATCCGCAGCCCGAACGTGTTTGCCAGCACCGGCAACCTGTCGGGCGGCAACCAGCAAAAAGTGGTGCTCAGCAAATGGCTGTTTTCCGACCCCGAGGTGCTGATCCTCGACGAACCCACCCGCGGCATCGACGTGGGGGCCAAGTTCGAGATCTACACCATCATTGCGCAGCTGGCCGAACAGGGCAAATGTGTGCTGATGATCTCGTCGGAGATGCCCGAGCTGTTGGGCATGTGTGACCGGATCTGTGTCCTCAACGAAGGCGTGTTTGTGGCGGAGTTCCCTGCTGCAGAGGCGTCACAAGAAAAAATCATGCGATCCATCGTGACATCAGGAGCCAATTGACATGTCGACCGTTCCCTCCACCGCCACCCCTGCCGCAGCCGAGAAGGCGCCGGGGTTTTTGAAAAACAACCTGCGCGAGTACGGTTTGCTGATGGCCCTGGTGGTCATCATGGCTTTTTTCCAGGTGATGACCGATGGCACCCTGTTCCAGCCGTTGAACCTGACCAACCTGATTTTGCAGAACAGTTACATCATCGTGATGGCGCTGGGCATGTTGCTGGTCATCGTGGCCGGGCACATTGACCTGTCGGTCGGCTCGGTGTGTGGTTTTGTCGGTGCAGTCGCCGCAGTGTTGATGGTGGAATACAACCTCAACTTTGCCCTGACGGCCATGATTTGCCTGGTGCTGGGCGGTGTGATTGGCGCGGCTCAGGGCTATTGGGTGGCGTTTTACAAGATTCCGGCGTTCATCGTGACGCTGGCGGGCATGCTGGTGTTTCGGGGCCTGACGCTGGTGGTGCTGGGCGGTGCCTCGGTCGGCCCGTTCCCGACCGAGTTCCAGTTGCTGAGCACCGGCTTCATCCCCGACCCGTTTGGTGGTGAAACACTCAAAATCTTGTCGCTGGTTCTGGGGCTGGCCATGGCCTTGATCCTGTTGTACACCAAGGTGAAGGACCGGGCGGCTCGCACCAAACACGGCATGGACAACGAGCCCTATGCCTTCTTCCTGCTCAAAAACCTGGTCTTTGTGGGCATGATCACGGCCTTCAGCTACCTGTTGTCGTCTTACCGCGGCCTGCCTAACGTGCTGATCGTGATGCTGCTGTTGATGTTGTTTTACGACTTTGTCACTTCCAAAACCACCGTGGGGCGGCGCATCTATGCCCTGGGCGGCAACGAAAAAGCGGCGCGCCTCTCGGGCATCAACACCGAACGGCTGACGTTTTACACCTTCATCAACATGGGCGTGCTGGCCGCGCTGGCGGGTCTGATTTTTGCCGCACGGCTCAACACCGCCACCCCCAAAGCCGGTCTGGGTTTTGAGTTGGACGTGATTGCCGCGTGTTTCATCGGTGGTGCTTCGGCGTCCGGCGGTGTCGGCAAGGTGCTGGGCGCGGTGATTGGCGCCTTCATCATGGGTGTGATGAACAACGGCATGTCGATCATGGGCATCGGCATCGACTGGCAGCAGGTCATCAAGGGCCTGGTGCTGCTGGCCGCGGTGTTTTTTGACGTCTACAACAAGAAGAAATAAGCGCCATGTCGGACAACACTGTTTTGAAACTGCTGGGGCGCCGGTTGCGCCTGGCCGTGATTGGTGGCGGGCCGGGCTCGTTCATTGGTGCCATGCACCGCCAAGCGGCGCGCCTTGACGATCGGTATGAACTGGTCGCCTGCGCCTTGTCTTCGGATGCGCAGCGCTCGGTCAGTGCGGGCTTGGGCATAGGTGTGCCACTCGAGCGCTGTTATCCCGGGGGCCAGGCCTTGATGGAGGCTGAAGCCAAGCGTGTCGACGGCGCCGAGGTGGTGGCCATCATGACCCCCAACGACAGCCATTTCAGCTTTGCCATGCTGGCGCTGAATCACGGCATGGACGTGATCTGCGACAAACCCATGACCAACACGCTGGATGAGGCCCAGGCCTTGTTCCAACGGGTGCAGGACAGTGGCCTGGTGTTTTGCCTGACCCACAACTACACCGGTTACCCGATGGTGCGCCAGGCCCGGGCCATGGTGCAGGACGGCCAACTCGGCGAGATCCGGCTGGTGCAGGTGGAATACGTGCAGGGCGGTCGCGCCAAGGCGGGCCCCGGTAGACGCGCCTGGAAAGAAGACCCGGTGCGCGGTGGCCCGTCGCTGGTGATGGGCGACATCGGCACCCACGCCCACAACCTGCTGCGTTTCATGACCGGCCTGGAAGTGGCCCAGGTGGCGGCAGACATTGGCTGCATCGTGCCCGACCGTGTGACCCACGATTACGCGGGTGCGATGCTGCGCCTGAGCAATGGCGCACGCGGCAGTTTCTGGGTCACCCAGGCGGCTGCGGGTGTTGAAAACGGTTTGCGCATTCGCATCAGTGGATCGCTCGGCAGTCTGGAATGGTTTCAGGAACACCCGCAAGTGCTGCATTTCAAGCCGCTGGAAGCGCCCGCCCAGGTGCGCACGCCCAACGGGCCGGGCACTTTGCCGCTGGCCGCGCGGGCCTCACGCATCGTGGCCGGGCACCCGGAAGGTTTCCACGAAGCCTTTGCCAATTTGTACACCGACGCGGCCGATGCGATTGCGGCGCGGCGCAGCGGGCAGGTGGCTGACCCGATGGCGCTGCATTTCCCCAATGCCGGTGATGGCTTGCAAGGCATCCGTTTTGTCACCGCTGCCTTGGCCTCCAGCAATCACCAGGGCGCCTGGACGGCTGTCTGAGGTGCGCCAACCCATGTTCGACCCCAGTGACCATTCCCACCGCCGTTACAACCCATTGACCGGGCAGTGGGTGCTGGTGTCGCCGCACCGCGCCAAGCGCCCCTGGCAAGGCCAGCAGGAATTACCAGACCGCAGCGCGCGGCCCAGCCATGACCCGCAGTGTTATTTGTGTGCGGGCAACCTGCGGGTCACCGGCGAGCACAACCCGGATTACAAACACACCTACGTCTTCACCAACGATTTCGCCGCCATGATGGCCGACACACCCGAGGCCGCGCCGTCACTGGATGAGCTGTTCCAGATCACCAGCGCGCGCGGTACCAGCCGGGTGATCTGTTTTTCGCCCGACCACAGCCTGTCACTGCCCGAGCTGTCACTCACTGCCATCGGCCAGATCATTCAAACCTGGATGTCTGAGACCACCGAGCTTGGCCAGACCTACCCGTGTGTCCAGATTTTCGAGAACAAGGGCGCGATGATGGGGTGCTCCAACCCGCACCCGCATGGGCAGATCTGGGCCACCAGCTACCTTCCCACGGAGGTCCAGCATGAGGACGATCACCAGCGCGCTTACTTTGCCAAACACCAGCGTCTCATGTTGCTGGATGTCGCCGAGCGTGAAGCGGCCAGCGGTGAGCGCGTGGTGGTCCAAACCGAACACTGGCTGGCGGTCGTGCCGTTCTGGGCCACCTGGCCGTTCGAGGCCTTGCTGCTGCCGCGTTTTGCCGTGCAACGCATCACCCAGCTGACGACCGAGCAGCAAGCTGATCTGGCGCTGGCACTCAAAAAACTGACCAGCCGTTACGACAACCTGTTTCAGTGTTCCTTTCCGTATTCCATGGGCTGGCACGGTGCCCCGTTTGACGGTCGTGCCACCGACGGCTGGCAGTTGCATGCCCACTTTTATCCGCCCTTGCTGCGCTCAGCCAGTGTGCGCAAGTTCATGGTGGGGTTTGAGATGCTGGCCGAGGCCCAGCGCGACCTCACCCCCGAACAGGCGGCACAGCGCCTGCGGGCGCTACCCGATCTGCACTACCTCCAGGCCGCGCCATGTTCCAAGCTTTGAAACCTGTCGCCACGCAGGCGTTCGACGCCGCCTTTGGCTACGAGCCACAACGCTGGGTGCAGGCCCCGGGGCGGGTCAACCTGATTGGGGAACACACCGACTACAACGATGGCTTTGTGTTGCCCTGTGCCATCAACTTTGGCACGGTGATTGCCGCCAGTGCGCGCACCGACACCACCGTGCGGGTGGTGGCCGCGGACTACCGTGGCGAAGTGGACGTGTTCCGGCTGGATCAGGACATCCTGCCGTTGGCGGAGGGTACCTGGCCGAATTACGTGCGCGGGGTGGTCAAGTACCTGCAAGCGCATGGCTTGGCGCTGCAAGGTGCCGATCTGGCGTTGAGCGGTGATGTGCCGCAGGGTGCGGGCTTGTCGTCATCCGCTTCGCTGGAAGTCGCGGTCGCGCAGGCGTTCAAAACCCTGCAGGGTTGGGATGGTCTGAGCCCGACCGACATGGCCCTGATCGCCCAGCGCGCCGAGAACCGTTTTGTCGGCTGCAACTGCGGCATCATGGACCAGCTGGTGTCGGCGCGCGGGGAAGCGGGCAGCGCCCTGCTGATTGACTGCCGCTCCCACGACACCCGCGCGGTGCCACTGCCGCCCGATGTGGCGGTGATGATTGTTCACTCACGGGTGCGCCGCGGGCTGGTGGGCAGCGAATACAACATCCGGCGCCAGCAGTGTGAGGCGGCCGCCCAACACTACGGCGTGCGTGCCTTGCGTGACCTGAGCCTGGCGCGCTTGGAGGCGGATGCCGGTGACCTGGATGCCACGGTGCTGCGCCGGGCCCGCCACATCGTCACCGAGAACCAACGCACCCTCGACGCCGCCGCCGTGCTGGCCGCCGGTGATCTGCGGCAAATGGGTGTGCTCATGGCCGCTTCGCATGTGTCCATGCGCGACGATTTTGAGATCACCCATCCCGCCGTTGACGAGTTGGTGGAGATCCTGCAAACCGCCATCGGTGAGAGTGGTGGCGCCCGCATGACCGGTGGTGGTTTTGGCGGTTGTGCGGTGGCGCTGCTGCCCATGGCGCACGTGGCAGCGGTTCGCCGTGCGGTGGAGAAAAACTACCGTTCGCCCACGGGAGAGGTCGGCACGGTGTACGTTTGTCAGGCCTCGGCCGGTGCCGGTCAGGTGGCTTGAGGCGACGTCGGCACCGCCGGGCCGAGCGCCAAGCCGCCATGCTTTTATTGGTATCAATAACACCCTAATCTCTATTGGATGAGGATGAGGTCGCTCGCTATCATGCGCTCACGCTGGGGCAAACGATCACGCAGGCAAGCTGTTGATCTACCGCAAAAGGCTTGATGTTTGGCGTGAGTCAGCGGGCTGATCACGCTGGATGGTTTCTATTTTTTCCTGGGTGTTTTATGACCTCTTATGCATTGGGCCTGGACTACGGCAGTGACTCGGTCCGGGCGCTGTTGGTGAATGCGCTCACGGGCGAAGAAGTGGCCAGTGCCGTGGTGTACTACCCGCGCTGGAGCGAGGGCCTGTTTTGCGTGCCCGCCAAAGACCAGTTTCGCCAGCATCCGCTGGACTACACCGACAGCCTGGTGCAAGCCGTGCAAGCCCTGTGGCAACAAGCCCCGGCGGGTGCGGCCCAGCAGGTGGTGGGCCTGAGTTTTGACACCACCGGCTCGACCCCCATCGCCTTGAACCGCGACGGTGTGGCGCTGGCGCTGTTGCCCGAATTCGCCGACAACCCCAACGCCATGTTTGTGCTGTGGAAAGACCACACGGCCGTCAAGGAAGCCCGCGAAATCACCGCCGCCGCCCACGCCGCACCCGACAACTACCTGAAGTTTGAGGGCGGCATTTATTCTTCCGAGTGGTACTGGGCCAAGGCCTTGCATGTGATGCGGGCTGATGCGGCGGTGGCCCAAGCCGCTTACATCTGGGTCGAACACTGCGACTGGATTTCCGCCGTGTTGACGGGTACCACCCACCCCGACACCTTGCGCATGGGGCGCTGCGCCACCGGGCACAAACTGATGTGGCACGCCAGCTGGGGCGGTTACCCGCCGGATGCCTTTTTTGCTGGCATCGATCCGCTGCTTAGTGGTTTGCGGGACCGGCTGCCGGTCGAGACCTTCACCGCCGACCAGCTGTGTGGCCGCCTCACCGCAGAATGGGCTGACAAACTGGGCCTGCCGGTGGGCACAGCGGTCGGTTTTGGCGCTTTTGATGCCCACATGGGCGCCGTTGCAGCCAATGTCAAACCGGGTGTGTTGACCAAAATCATGGGCACCTCCACCTGCGACATCACCGTGGCCAGCTACGCTGACATCGGCGACAAAACTGTGCGGGGCATCTGTGGCCAGGTGGACGGCTCGGTGATGCCCGGCTTGGTGGGGCTGGAGGCCGGGCAATCCGCGTTTGGCGACTTGTATGCATGGTTTCGCAACCTGGTCAACTGGCCCACGACCAACCTGCTGCAGCGTAGCACCCTGATCGACGAGGCCACCAAGCACAAGCTGATCCAGGAGATGGAAGACCACACATTAACCGCCCTGGGTGTTGAAGCCGCCAAATTCGCGGTCGGCGAGACCGGTATCACCGCGCTGGACTGGGTCAATGGTCGCCGCACCCCCGACGCCGACCAGACCGTGGCCATGGCCCTCACCGGCCTGAAGATGGGCAGCCAGGCACCGCAGGTGTTTCGCGCGCTGGTGGAAGCCACCGCCTTTGGCGCGCGCGCCATCATCGAGCGCTTCAAAGAGGAAGGCATCGCGATCAACGCCGTGGTGGTGATTGGCGGCATTTCCAAAAAGTCCGACTTTGTCATGCAGGTCTGCGCCGATGTCTGGAACTGCCCGATCGATGTGCTGGAGAGTGAACAAAGCTGTGCCCTGGGCGCCGCCATCTTTGCCGCCACCGTCGGGGGCGCCCATGCCCATGTGGCAGATGCCCAGCAAGCGATGGCCTCGCCCGTCTGCAAAACCTACCAACCCAACCCCGCAGCCGCACGGGCCTATGAGCCGCTGTATGCCAGATACCAACATCTGGGTGCCTACGTCAACCAAGGAAAACCATGAGTTACACCGAACTCAAACGCGCGGCCTATGAGGCCAACATGGAACTCGACCGCCGCCACCTGGTGGTGTACAACTTTGGCAATGTGTCGGAAATCGACCGCGCCAAAGGCGTGATCGCCATCAAACCCAGCGGTGTGCCGTATGCCGAACTGAGCCCGGAAGACATGGTGGTGGTCGATCTGGACAACGTCGTGGTGGAGGGGCGGCTCAAACCCTCTTCCGACACCCGCACGCACACCCATTTGTACCGGCACTTCGCGCACATTGGCGGGGTGACGCACACCCACTCCACCTATGCCACCGCCTGGGCCCAGGCGCAGCTGCCCATCCCCTGCCTGGGCACCACCCATGCCGACTTTGTGTATGGCGACATTCCTTGCACGGCCGTCATCACTGACGCGCAGATCGCGCGCGACTACGAAGAAGAAACCGGCGTGCAGATCACCGACTGCTTCGCTGGCCGCAACCCGGACGAATCCCCCATGGTCATCGTGGCCGGTCACGGCCCCTTCACCTGGGGCAAGGACGCCGCCAAAGCCGTTTACCACGCGGTGATTCTGGAAGAGGTGGCGCACATGGCCTACCTGACCCAAACCCTGCGGCCCGGCATGGCCGCGCTGAAGCAGACCATCATCGACAAACACTTTTTGCGCAAACACGGCAAAAACGCCTATTACGGACAAACCGAGTCAAAGTGACCCGGTTGCCACTTGAGGAAGGAACACACCATGAAAGTTTTTGACAACAAGGAAGTCTGGCTGATCACCGGCTCACAACACCTGTACGGCCCGGGCGTGCTGGCGCAAGTGGCTGAGAACAGCCAGACCATTGCCAGCCGCCTGAGTGCCTGCGAGGCCATCTCGATCAAGATCGTGGCAAAAGACACGGTGGTATCACCCACCGACATCCTGGCGGTCTGCCAGGCCGCCAACAGCGCGCCCAACTGTGTCGGCGTCATCCTGTGGATGCACACCTTTTCACCCGCCAAGATGTGGATTGCCGGTCTGAAGGCGCTGCGCAAACCCTATATGCATCTGCACACCCAGTTCAACGCCGAACTGCCGTTTGCCGACATCAACATGCATTTCATGAACCTGAACCAGAGCGCCCACGGTGACCGCGAGTTCGGCCACATCAGCACCCGCCTGCGCCAAGACCGCAAGGTGGTGGTGGGGCATTGGGCCGAGCCGCGTGTGCAGGCCGACATCGACAGCTGGTGCCGCGTGGCCATGGGCTGGTTTGAGAGCCAGAACCTGAAGGTCGCGCGGTTGGGCGACAACATGCGCCAGGTGGCAGTGACCGAAGGCGACAAGGTCTCGGCGCAGATCCAGTTCGGCTACGAGGTGCACGCCTTTGGCCTGGGTGACCTGCAGGAAGCCGTAGCCACCATCACCGATGCCCAAGTGGCCCAGCAAATCGAGATCTACAAGGCAGACTACGAGGTGTCACCCGCCCTGCTGGCCGATGCCCACCAGTTTGAGATGTTGCAAAACGAAGCCCGCCTGGAACTGGGCCTGCACAAGTTCCTGACCGAGGGCGGCTTTGGTGCCTTCACCAACTGTTTTGAAAACCTGACCGGCACCACCAACCTGCCCGGCCTGGCCACCCAGCGCCTGATGAGTCAGGGTTTTGGCTACGGTGGTGAAGGTGACTGGAAAACCGCCGCCATGGTGCGTATCGCCAAGGTCATGTCCAAGGGACGCAGCGGTGGAACCTCGTTCATGGAGGACTACACCTACAACTTTGGCGCTGTCGGCCAGGTGCTGGGCGCACACATGCTCGAAGTCTGCCCGTCGATTGCCGCCGCGAAACCGAAGCTGGAAGTGCATTTGCACACCATCGGTTGCCGCAAGGACATCGCACGCCTGCTGTTCACCGGCAAAGCGGGCCCGGCGATCAATATCTCGGTGATCGACATGGGCACCCGTTTCCGCATGATCATCAACGAGGTCGATACCGTCACGCCAGCGCAAGAGTTGCCGAATCTGCCGGTGGCCAAGGCGTTGTGGGAGCCTCGCCCCAGCCTGGCAGTGGCCGCAGCGGCCTGGATCCATGCTGGTGGCGCCCACCACAGCGCCTACACCCAGGGCATCACCGCTGACGAAGCGGTGGACCTGGCCGAGATGGCCGGCATTGAAGCCGTGGTGATCGGCGCCGACACCACGGTGCGCGGCATCAAAACCGAGCTGCGCCACAATGCTGCCTATTACCACTTGAACCAGGGACTCTGACAACAGGGATCTCTGCCTCTAGCCCTTATGTACGATGACTATGTAGCTCTGATTTTTGACATGGATGGCACGCTGGTCGACAGCGGCCAGCTGCACGAATTCAGCTGGACCGCCACGTTGACCAAGTACGGCATCCCGATCGACGGCCCGTTGATGCGCTCCCTGGCGGGTGTGCCGACCAAGGAAACGCTGGAGATTCTGATCCAGAAGTTCAACTGCCAAGTGCAGGCCAGCGTGCATGAGATGAACGAGTTCAAGGAGCAGTGCGTGCGCGAAAACGTGCATCGCTTTGTGCGCCCCACGGCGCTGATCGACGTGGTGAAAAAGTACCACGGCATCAAACCCATGGCCATTGGCACCGGTGCCAACACGCCCGAGGCGCGGCTGGTGCTCCAACAATGCGGCCTGGAGAAGTACCTCGATGTGGTGGTGGGCGCCGACCAGGTGGCCAACCCCAAACCCGCGCCCGACACCTTTCTGCGCTGTGCCGAATTACTCGGTGTGGATGCCCGCCAATGTGTGGTGTTTGAAGATTCCCAACTCGGCCTGGAGGCCGCCGCCCGCGCGGGCATGGTGGGCATTGACGTGCTGCTGATTCACCAGATCAGCAATGACTACTACCTACGTTCGTCACCCGTTGTGCCGGGCGCGGGATCAGCGCCGGTCTGATCCGGCACCGTAGGGCAACAAGGCTTTGGCCGCTTCGATGCGCAAGTGCATCTCGATGGCCGGGTCGTTCATCACGGCGAGCAAAAATCGTTGTGGGTCGGTGCTCTCGCCGGTGAACGTGTAGGCTGCGTCGCGCGGGGCGTTGGCACCACCGGTCATGTCCACAGCGGCCAGGGCCGTATCCGGTGCCGCCGCAGCACCTGAAGGACGCAGCCGCGCCAGCGCCTGGCGAAACCCGGCGGGCGACATGCTCTCGAAATTCGCCAGCAGCTTGGCCTGCGCCTCGTCGCTGGGCGGCAGGTCAAGCCAGGGTTCGTCAGCAAACATGCTGATCAGGCCCGGCGCCACAAACGCGGACCAATGGCCGGTGTCGGCCTGCAGGGCGGGCACCCTTCGGGCGTGTTGGATCTGACCGGACGCCTCTGCCACGGGCCACATGACCACGTGCCGTGGCGACACCTCAGCCAGGTAACGCTGCCGCAGCGATTCAAGAAACACCATCGCCTGCGCCGCAGGCACCGGCTCCCGAAGGGAAAACCAGACCTGGTAGCCGCTGCCCGATACCGCCATGGCGGCAGCGGGCAGGCCCAGCTCGTCCTGAACGCCTTGCCACAGCGCCAGCACGCAACTGCAACCAGCCAGCTGCGCCACCGCCAGCACCATGGCCCGAACATGCCCGTTGGCGTCGATCAAACCCGCCTCGTTACCTGCCGGGTGCTGGGCATCGGCGGGCGGGTGGTCTGGCAGGTAAAGGCGGTGCAGCTCGGCTTGCAGTGGGTTCATGGTCGGTGCTTCTGAAGGGCGGGTGGGTGGGGTGGATTGTGGCTTGCACAGGCACGTAAACTGATGGCCCTGCACAAGACAACGCCACCCACCATGCCCATCACCGTCACTGACAAAGGAAACGCCCGCACCGAGGCGGCCCTGAAACGATTGCAACAGGCCATGGCCGAGATTGAAGCCGACATCGTGGCCAACCAAGGCATTTACCCGTTCAACCACGGGCGCGTCACGCAGTCCGAGCTGTGTCGTCGGGCCGATGTCAAAAAAGCCACGCTGCAAAACCCGCTGCACAAAGACACCACCCGCGTGGACATCCTGGCCTGGCTTGACGGGCTGTCTGCCAAACTGGCGCACACCCGCGATGCCAGCCGTGAGCGCGTCACCGCCGTGGCAGACAGCTTGAAGGACGAGATCACACGTTTGCGGCAAGACAACGACCTTCTGCGGCAACAGCTGCTGACCACCACGGCGCCGCTGCCCGCCGCCGCAACGGCCCTGGGCCAGATCGTTCCGGGTGCCCAGTTTCGGCACTACAAGGGCGGGCGCTACACTGTGATCGGCACCTGTCTGATCGAGGCCACCTTGCAGCCCGGCGTCTTGTACCGGCCCTGCCAGGGCGACCAACAGGATGTGCTGTGGATGCGTCCGGTGGCGGATTTTTTGGCACAGGTGGCAACGGCGCAGGGTTCGGTGCCACGTTTTGCACCCGTTGACTAGCCGTGGTCCAATCCTGGTCTGCTTCACCCTCCAAGTTGCCCCATGGCCCGCATCCACATCCAACTCCCCCGCCAGTTCGCCTTTTCTACCGACATCCTGCTGTACCAGAGCCATATGAACTATGGCGGCCATCTGGACAACGCCCTGTTGCTCAGCGTGGTGTCCGAGGCGCGTGTGCGGTTTTTCAAATCACTTGGTTACACCGAACTTGACGTCGAAGGCGTCGGGATCTTGGTGGCTGATGCGGCGCTGCAGTACCGCTCCGAAGCGTTTCACGGCGAGGTGATGGTGGTCAGCCTGGGTGCGGCCGACCTGGGTCGCAAAGGCTTCGATCTGGTGTGGTCGATGAACGAGCAAACCACCCGGCGTGAGGTGGCGCGCGGCAAAACCGGCATCGTGTTTTTTGACTACACCACCCAGCAGGTGGCGCCGATGCCCGCCGCCTTTCGGGACAAGATGGCCCGGTTCATGGCGCCCAGTGCGCTGGCGCCGGAAACGGTGTCAGCCTGATTCGGTCACGCGGTGGCGTTCAGGCGCTTGGTGCGCCGAGGGCCTGAACGCTGTCACGGAAAGAGGATGTCATTGTCATTGCGCAGGCATTCCGGGGGCTGGCCATAACCCGTTGAGCGCACCTGCTGCTCTTGGGACAACTCCACCTGGAACCACTGGCACGCGTAGTTTTCGTACCGGTAGCTCCACACCACACCACGCGCGCGGCCCAGCCCCTGCGTCTCGCTGGGCCGCCCGAGGCGCTGGCGGACCTCGTCCTGCGTCATGCCCGGGGTGATGAGGTTGAAGTTCCCTTCGGTCAGCACCTGCTCGGCTTGGACGATGTGGCCTGCGCCATCCACGTCCACAAACCAGGTGTGGTGCCCCATCGGCCCGCGCGGGAATTCCAGCCGGGTGCCGCTGGCGGTCTGGCGCACCGTGTCGGGTGGGCCCATTTTTGCCACCAGTTGGGCTTGGGTCAGGCTGGTCACGTTGGCCGGTGGCGCATAACTGCTGCACGCCGTCAACAGGGACAGCGCCAGCAGGCTCAAGGTCGTGGAGAGTTGCATGGCGCAAGCATAGCCGTTACGGCACGTAGTTGAATTGAGGGGAAAAAGTAGGCGGAGAAAGGGACGCATCCAGATCAACCGACGGGAGTCCGGCGTGATCGATCACCTGGATGACCGGCCCCAGGTGTCTGACGTAAGGGCGGCCCTCCAGCATGTCAACTGCCTGGCCAATCGAGAGCCGCCCTTGAAGCACCGGTGAATCGGTGGGGGCGGCCAAAATCTTGTCACGGGCAATGCCCCGGTAGACCCCCGGGGTGAAATAGGTGGAGAGGATCTGCGTCTGGTGTTCCCGGCCTTTTTCGCGCAAGATGCTCACGGCCGCCTCGGCCATCATGGCATTGCCCACCAGATAGCGCACTTTGGGGTGCTGGTCGAGCGCGACCTGAACCAGATTGCGCTGGACCGATTTGTCGGTATCGCCCCAACCCGTGGTGACGATGCGAATCGGACTGTTGCGGATTGCATCGCGAAAGCCCCGGTCCACAAAGGGCACCCAGCCAGCCGCGCGTGGTCCGGGAAACCAGGCCACGGGGATGTCGGTGCGGTCATTCTGGTGACGCTTGACCAGATAGCGGCCCATCAAATGCCCCATCTGGTACCAGGGCACCCCCACCTTGCCACTCAAGCCCTCATTGGCGATGTCGTTGACGGTGGCAAACACGGGTGTTCGGCGGCTCACGGTCTGGATGATGTCGCTCAGCCCCGCATAAGACACGGTGCCCAGAATGATGGCGTCCACCGGGTTCATGGCGGCACAGTTCTGCAGCAGATCGCGCTGACGCTGCAGGTGGGCATAACCCCAGGCTTCCTGGATGCGCAGCTTGACCCCCAGGCGGCGGGCCTCTTCCAGCATCCCGTAATTCACCGCCAGCCAATAGGCGTCCTTGATGTGGGGAATCACGATGCACAGACGCCAGGGCCGGGTGGGCAGGGCAGCCGCTTGGTAGGTCAGCGGGGTTGCCGTGCCTTCGTAGGAGAATGGCGGCTCCCAGCGGACCAGCTCGGTGGCCTGCACCGGTGGCTGCGCCAGCATCAGGAGCAGCATGGCGGCCAGGCTGGCCAGGCCCCTGGGTGATCGCTGGCAGTAGGCTTTCATCAACAATTTTTTCATCAGGCAGTCAGGACAGTCTTGCGCATCTTACGTCTTCATGAGCGTTTTCCTGCCTGGCTCGCCAATGCCTTGCGGCGTGAAGACAGCCTGGGCCCGGGCCTGGTCGGCAAGATGCTGGCGGTGTTCGGGGTGGCGGCCCTGCTGACGGTGGTGTTGGCCACCCTGGCCTGGCTCAGCTTTGAGCAGGTGGTGGCCAGCCACGGAAAAATTGTCAACGAGGCGATCCCGGCCATGGAGTCGGTGCAAGACCTGGTCCACCGCAATTCCCGCATTTCGGCCTGGCTGGAACAGTTGCAGCGGGCGCAAAGTGCGGATGAAACCCGGCGGCTTGGCCAGAATCTGACCGAACAGCTCAACGGCATGGCGCAGGTGCTGGATCAGCTTGAGCAGCAGCCCTTTGCCCATGACTTGCGTGGCCCGATGCGCGCAACCGTCCAGGCCATGGCGGCGAATGTCCAGCGCCAGGTGGAACAGACGCTGGCACGCATCGCCACCCAGCAAAGCGAAAGCGCCGCCCTGGCACGGCAGCGCACGGCGGTTGACGCCCTGCTGCGCTTGTCGGAATTTCTGGTGGCCAACGCCTCGGCCACGACCACCGCCAACATTGCCAATCTGTACCGGCTGCTGGACAAGGACAGCCAATCAGGCCAGTTGCTGCTCACCCTGGACCGGCTGATCGAGGTGGACATTGACGCGATGGAGCGCATGTCAGAGCTGCAGCTCTTGTGCTCCAGCCTGAAAACGGCGCTTGACCAGTTGCAAGCTGCGCAGCAGGACGAGGTGATCGCCGCCATCGAGACCCGCTTCGCCACTGACCTGAGCACGCTCAAGCGCCGCATCCAGGACCTGCGCGACCCCAGCCTGCAACAAGACAGCCTGGCGCAGTACAAGGTGCTGGCCAGCGCAGGCGCTGACAGCCCGTTTGCCCTGCACCGGCAGTCGCTGGCCCAGGCTGCCGCCCTGGCGCAGTCTGGCCACCAGGGCAGTGCCTGGGTCGCGCAGTTCAACCAACACGCCAGCGCGCTGGCCACGGCCGCCGGCAAGGCCATTGACACCGCCAGAACCGGGAGCCAGCGCGCCGTTGATCGGGTGTTCGTCGGCTTCCTGCTGGTGGCGGCTTTGTGCTGTGTGGGGCTGTTTGTGATCTTTTGGGCGGTTTTTCGCCACCATGTGGTGACGCGCCTGAAAGGCATGGAAACCGCCGTTCGCGCCCTCAGCACCGGCAACTATGACATCAGTCTGACGACCTCCGACCAGGACCTGCTGGCGCCGCTGAGCCACGCGCTGGAACAGGTTCGCCAGAACGTCCGTGAGCGCGAGCGGCTGGAACAGGCGTTGCGCCAGCACCAGGAGGCTCTGGAAAGCCAGGTGGCCGAGCGCACCGCCGAACTCAAGCGCACCAACCAATTGCTCGAGCATGAGGTGGCCGAGCACGCCGTGGCGCGGCAGCAGGCGGAAGACGCCAACAAGGCCAAAAACATCTTCCTGGGCAGTTTGAGCCATGAACTGCGCACCCCCTTGAGTGGGGTCAGCGGCGCCGTGCAGCTGCTGCAGCAGACCCACCCCGATGCCCGGCAGCGGGAGTACCTGCAGATGATCGACTACGCCAACCGCACCTTGCTGGAGATTTTCGAGGACATGCTCAGCTTCTCGCGCATCGAGGCCGGCAAGCTCGACCTGCTGTTGGAGCCGTTCGACCTGCGCGAAACCCTGGACGCGATGCTGTCCTTGCAGTTGTTGCCCGCCCAAAGCAAGGGCATTGCCCTGCGGTCTCAGGTGGCGCCCGATGTCCCCCGGTTCATGGTGGGTGACCGCCGCAAAATCAACCAGGTGCTACTTAACGTGATCGGCAATGCCATCAAGTTCACCGACCACGGCAGCGTGAGCGTGGTGGTTGAGGCACAGGACACCGCCGACCCGCAGCGCAAGCGCCTCAGTGTGGCGGTGGTCGATACCGGCATCGGCATCCCCGAGTCGCAGTGTGCCGAGGTGTTCAAGCCCTTTTTCCAGGTCGAAGAAACTGCGCATCAGCGCCATGGCGGCACCGGTCTGGGTCTGGCGATTTGCCAGCGTCTGATCCAGGCCATGGGCGGTGACATCCGCTTGACCTCGGCGCCGGGGCGTGGCACCTGCGTCACCTTCCGTCTTGAACTGGCCGTCGCGCCGGCCATGCCGACCAGGCCCGAGGCACAGCAGCCGCCTGTGGCGCTGCACCCGCTGACGGTGCTGGTGGTGGAGGACGATCCGATCAACCGGCTGGTCTGTGCCCGTTACCTGGAATTGCTGCAACACCGTGGCCTGCTTGCTGCGGACGGTGCCCAAGCGCTGGAACAACTGGCGCAGCAGACCCAGGCGGTCGATGCCATCCTGATGGACATCAGCCTGCCCGGCCGTTCGGGTCTGGAGGTGGCGCGTGACATCCACGCCCTGGCGCAAGGGCGCTGGGCCCACGTGCCGGTCATCGTGATGTCGGCGCATCTGGCAGAACAAACCCAGGCGGCCCAGGTCGAAGCCGGTCTGGCAGGTTTTTTGAGCAAACCGTTCACGCTGGACGACCTGGCCCGGGTGCTGGTTGACGTGACGCAGGCCAGGCCTGGCACGGGTGTTGAGCGCCCGGCGCCAGCCCCAGCCCCAACCCATGATGGTGACGCTGACTGGCTGGATCTGGCCTTTCTGGCCACCGAAATCGACACGCTGGGTGCCCCCATGCTGGTCGAGTTGCTGGCCCTGTTCGAAGACACCGCGGCTGCCACGTTGGATCAGATGGCAACCGCCCGGCAAGCCGGTGATGGGGTGGCGCTGGGGAAACTGGCACACCGGCTGCACAGCTCGGCGGCCAATCTGGGCTTGGTCCGGGTCATGTCAGCCACCCGCGAACTGGAGCTGGCCGCGGGCGCCGTGGGCACCGACAACGGGCACCTGGCCGATCTGTTGGCCCGGCTCCAGGCCACGACCGTGCAAAGTTGCCAGGCTCTGCGCCAGCATGTGCTGGCACAGAACCGGCCAGGTTAACGCGGGCTGGCGTCCTGCATCAGGACGTAGCCTTCGCTGCGCACGGTGACGATCAGCTTGGGTTTTTTTGGGTCGTCCTCCAGCTTGTCACGAAGCCGCGAGATCAGCACATCAATGGTGCGGTCGCTCGGGTCCCAGGCCCGGTGGCTGACGTTCTGCATCAAACGCTCCCGGCTGAGCACCGTGCCCGGATGGCTGGCCAGGGCGGACAACAACTCCAGTTCGCCGCGGGTCAGCACCTCCTGCTGCCCTTGCGGGTCCAGCAAGCGCCGTTGTTTGAGATCGAAGTGCCAGCGGCCCAGGGTCAGGCTGGGGGTGACGCTGGCTTTTTGCTGTCGGCGTGCACTGCGCAGAACGATCTTGACGCGGGCCAGCAACTCGCGCGCATTGAAGGGTTTGGTGACGTAGTCATCCGCGCCGGACTCCAGGCCGACAATTTTGTCGACATCATCATCATGGCCACTGATCAGGATGATGCCTATCCCGTCGTCGCGGGCGCGCAGCTCGCGTGCCAGTTCCAGACCGTCTTTGCCGGGCAGGCCAACATCGAGCAGCAGCACGGAAATGTCCTGGCTGGCCAGCACACGCCCCATCTCCTGCCCGTTGTGGGCCAGAAAAACGACATAACCTTCGGCCGTGAAATAGGCCTCCAGGCGTTTGCAGGTGATGGGGTCGTCGTCGACCACCAGAAGTTTGACAGGGCTATTTTCCACAGGCTGGGTTCATAAAAAGTGGCCGGATTATCCAGCGGTCAGCTCGGGCCAGGGCCGAACCCGCCAGGTTTGGTTAATGCGGTTAACACAACACAGGGCGCCATTCACAAATTTCACCAGTCAGTTCATACCCGCTGAGCAAAATCATCCGCAGCCGGTGAATGCGTGATTGCGGCATTCACTTCGTCAACGCACATTGCCATAGGACCCAGCATGGACAACAAACCGGATGATTTTTCAAGCGAGGCGGCCATTGTCGGGTCGCAGCGCGACTGGCGCAATTTCTTGCTGCTGGCCCTGGTCGGCCTGCCCGCCTTGATGGGCGTCTTGCTGGTGGTGTATGGGTTTCTGGTCTGGTTCTCCCAGCTGCTGGTCTTTGGACCACCGAGCTGAGTTTGCAGGCCAACCCGGTTTGACGCGTCGGTGCGCGCGCCATTGACTAGCGCATCACATGCCTAGAAAGAGATCATGACAAAGTTATTCAGATTTATCCGCCAGCTGTTCCTGCGGCCTTCCATGAAGATTGGCCTGGGCGTGCTGGTGACGGGCGGCTTCATGGCCGGCATCCTGTCCTGGCAGGGCTTCAACACGGCCATGGAACTCACCAACAAGGAAGAGTTTTGCCTCAACTGCCACACCATGCACGACAACCTGCTGCCCGAGCTGCAAAAGACCGTGCACTGGAGCAACCGCAGCGGGGTTCGCGCCACCTGCCCGGACTGCCACGTGCCCCACGACTTCACCGACAAGCTGGCGCGCAAGATGCAGGCCAGCCGCGAAGTGCTGGCGCAGTTCACCGGCCAGATCGGCACCCGTGAAAAATTCAAGGAGCACCGCCTGGTGCTGGCCCAGCGTGAGTGGGCACGTTTTTCCGCCAACGGTTCACGCGAATGCCGCAACTGCCATGACTACAAGGACATGGACTTCGACAAGATGCGCCCGACCTCGCAAGTCGCCATGCGCAATGCCGCCGCGCGCGACCAGAGCTGCATCGATTGCCACAAAGGTGTGGCCCACCAGTTGCCTGACATGAAAGGTGCGCGCAACCCGGCCTTTGACACTTTGTTGTCCAGTGCCATCGGCCAGAGCGTGTCCAGTGGCAAGGACTACTACACCGTGGTGCCGCAAGACTTGTTTGCCGACGCCGAGCTCAAGAGCAAAGTGGGTGCGATCGAAGTGGCCGCCAAGGTCAAGGTGCTGCAAACCCAGGGCGACGCCCAACAGGTGGAGCTGACGCTGTGGCGCAAGAACAAAGGTTATGGCCGCGTCTGGTATGGCGAGTTTGGCCTGAACATCACCAACGCCGTGCTGGACAAGGCAGTGGCGCAAAAACCCGAACTGGTCAAGGTCCTGGCCAGCCAGGAAGACCCGAACACCGGGCTGGAATGGCAGCAGGTACAAGCCCAACTCTGGATCAAGAAGGGCAGCCTGATCGACAGCGTGGAGCCCATCTGGACCATCGCCCGTGCCTCCTACACGCAAAGTTGCAGCGTGTGCCACCGCCAACCGCTGGAGTCGCACATTGATGCCAACGCCTGGCCGGGTCTGTTTGGCGGCATGGTGGGCTTCACCAGCATGGATGCCGACACCGCCAAGGTGGTGCTGAAGTACCTGCAATCGCACTCGTCGGACTTCAGCAACAAGCCCCATGCGGCAGCCGCTGCTGACGCCACTTTACAAACCGCACGGCCTTGAACAGGATGACCAACATGACTTACTCACGTCGCAATTTTTTAAAGGGACTGGCGGCTTTTTCCGGCACCACGCTGGTGGGCCCGGCCTTGCTGAGCGCCGCACCGGCCCAGGCCGCGACCGCCCGGGACGGCGCCAGCGCTGTTGCGGGTGCGGCCAGTGCCGCTGGCAAGGACATGGCCGGCTGGAAGATCACCGGCTCACACTTCGGCGCCATCCGCGCCAAGGTGGTCAACGACCGGGTGGTGGAAGTGCGGCCGTTTGAATACGACAAACACCCGACCGAGATGATCAAGGGCATTCCCGGCCTGATCTACAGCTCCTCGCGCATTCGTTACCCGATGGTGCGGCTGGACTGGTACAAGAAGCGCCACCACAGTGACACCGCCCAGCGCGGCGACAACCGTTTTGTGCGCGTCAGCTGGGACGATGCGCTGGACCTGTTCTACGAGGAGCTGGAGCGCGTTCAAAAATCCTACGGCCCGTGGGCGCTGCACACCGCCGGGGTCGGCTGGCGCACGGTGGGCCAGATGCACAGCTGCGGCAACCACATGATCCGCGCCATCGGCATGCATGGCCGCAGTGTCGGCACCGTGGGCGACTACTCCACCGGCGCTGGCCAAACCATCCTGCCCTATGTGCTGGGCTCGACCGAGGTTTATTCGCAGGGCACCTCGTGGGAGTTGATCCTCAAAGAAAGCAAGATGATCGTGTTCTGGGCCAATGACCCGATCAAGAACCTGCAGGTCGGCTGGAACACCGAAACCCACGAGTCTTACGCCTACTTTGAGCAGCTCAAGAAAAAAGTCGCCGCCAAAGAGATCCAGGTGCTGTGTCTGGACCCGGTCAAGAGCAAGACGCAGAATTACCTGGGCTGCGAGCACCAGTACATCAACCCGATGACCGACGTGGCGATGATGCTGGGCATTGCGCACACGCTGGTCAAGGAAGACCTGTACGACAAGAGCTTCATCAAGACCTACACCCTGGGGTTTGATCGGTTCCTGCCGTACCTGCTGGGCCAGACCGAAGACAAGGTGGAAAAAACCGCCGAGTGGGCGGCTGCCATCTGCGGCGTGCCCGCGCAGCGCATTCGCCAGCTGGCGCGTCAAATGGCCAAAAACCGCACCCAGCTGATCTTCGGCTGGGCCATCCAGCGCCAGCAACATGGTGAGCAGCCGTACTGGATGGGCGCGGTGCTGGCGGCCATGCTGGGCCAGATCGGCCTGCCCGGGGGCGGCATCAGCTACGCCCACCACTACAGCTCGGTGGGCGTGTCGTCCTCGGGCGCGGCCATGCCGGGCGCCTTCCCGCTCAACCTGGACCCGGGTCGCAAGCCCAAGTACGACAACACCGATTACAAGGGCTACAGCCCGACCATGCCGATTGCTCGCGTGATCGACGCCCTGCTCGAGCCCGGCAAAGAGATCGACTTCAATGGCGGCAAAGTGAAGCTGGCGCCGTACAAGATGGCCATCTTCACCGGCTGCAACCAGTGGCACCGCCAGTCGCAACGCAACCGCATGAAGCAGGCCTACCGCCAGCTGGAAACCGTGGTCGCGATCGACTACAACTGGACCGCCACCTGCCGCTTTGCCGACATCGTGCTGCCGGCCTGCACCCACTTTGAGCGCAACGACATCGACGCCTACGGCTCCTACAGCAACCGCGGCGTGCTGGCGATGCACAAGCTGGTGGACCCGCTGTTTCACTCGCGCCCGGATTTCGAGATCTTCAAGGGCCTGTGCCGCCGCTTCAACCGCGAAGAGGAATACACCCGTGGCATGAACGAGATGCAGTGGGTCGAAAAACTCTACGAGGACTGCCGCAAGGAAAACGGCCTCAAGGAGTTCCCCATGCCACCTTTTGCCGAGTTCTGGAAAACGGGCTATGTGCTGTTTCCTGAAGGCAAACCCTGGGTGCGTCATGCTGATTTTCGTGACGATGCCGAGGTCAATGCGCTGGGCACCCCGTCGGGATTTATTGAGATTTTCAGCCGCAAGATCGAGCGCTTTGGCTACGCCGACTGCAAAGGTCACCCGATCTGGATGGAAAAAACCGAGCGCTCGCACGGCGGCCCCAACTCCAAACGCTTCCCGCTGTGGCTGCAGTCGGTGCACCCGGACAAGCGCCTGCACTCGCAGCTGTGCGAGTCCGAACCGCTGCGCTCGACCTACGCCATCAAGGGCCGCGAACCGGTCTTCTTGAGCCCGGCCGATGCCAAGGCACGCGGCATCGCGCACGGCGACCTGGTGCGCGTGTTCAACGACCGCGGCCAGTTGCTGGCCGGTGCCCATGTGTCGGACAACTTCCCCAGCGGCGTGGTGCGCATTCAGGAAGGCGCCTGGTACGGCCCGACCGGGCCCGAGGTCGGTGCGCTCGACACCTATGGCGACCCGAACACCTTGACGCTGGACATCGGCACCTCCAGCCTAGCCCAGGCCACCAGCGCCAATACCTGCCTGGTGCAGATCGAGAAGTTCATCGGCGCGGCACCCGCAGTCACCGCCTTTGGCGGCCCGACCGAGGTCGATGCCAGCGGCACACCGGTGCGTTCAGCATGAGGGCCGCAGAATCGGGCGCGCTCGATGCGGCGCAGTGGCAACAGGCGTGCCAGCAGCGCGCGGTGGTCTACGGGTGGTTCTCCAGCCTCTACGCCGCCGAGTTGACTGACGCCCAACTCAACGCCTACCTGGGCGGCGAAGTGGATGGGCTGCTGCAGGGGCTGGCCAACATCGGGCTGGCTCCTGAGAGCCAGCGCCTGCAAGCGGCGCTGCACAGCCTGCGCGAGGTGCCCTACGCCCGCCTGGAACTGGCGGCGGACTTTGCCCAGGCGTTCTTGCTGGACGCCAAGTCCGGCGCCTTGCCGTATGGCTCCTGCTACAAAAACGACGCGGCGCAGTTTTGCGGGCCCACCGAGCAACGCATGCGGTCGTTTTTGGCGCAGTCGTCGCTGGTGCTGCAGGACGACTTCAAGGAGCCCGCCGACCACCTGGCGATCTACCTGGCGGTGATGGTCAAGCTGATCGAACAAGCGCCGCAAGACAACCTGCGCGCCGGCGTTCAAGCGCTGGACCAGGCGGCTTTCCTGCAGGATGGACTGATGACCTGGCTCCCGATGTTTGCCGAGAAATCCCGCCAAGTCACGACCCGGTTCGATGTTTACCCCGCCCTGGCCGCCCTGGTGCTGGCTTTTGTCCAGCACGATGTGTTGTTCTTGCAGGATGTGGCGCAGGGTGACGCAGCAGCGTCACAGGATGGCAATCGCCGCACGTCTTAGTCGACGCCCAAGGTGAGAAGTTGAAGCAGCCCGCGGGGCGCTTCCGGCTGCTTCATGCCAAAAACTGTGGTTAGAATTCCGCTGTTGGTGCTCGCGACGTGGTTCACACGGCGCAGTTCAACGGGAAGCAGGAGGGTCAGGCTGACAACAGCCCACCTAACCTGCGCTGCCCCCGCAACGGTAAGTGGACGAATCGTCATGATTTAGCTCCCATCAAGGCCACTGAGTGTTCTGAACAGACACTTGGGAAGGCGATGGAGGTGGCATCCACCAGCCCGGATACCGGCCAACAAGGTGGTTGCTCGCGTGCGGGCAACCGTGACGCTCAGGCACTGTCGGGGAAGATGGTGAGAGCTTGATGCCGGTGAATTCTGTGATGACTCTTCGACCCCCTGTCGCGCGCCTCTTGTCTTGGCCGTGGGCTTGTTCGCCCGTTTTCTTTTCCGTCCCACACACCCCTATCGCCCGAGTCACCCGCGCTGCGGCCATCGCCGCCAGGGCGTCGGGCTCGCCCGCGCGCTGACCCTGCTTAGCTTTTAACGGCTGGGTCACCCAACATCATGGCGCAACACGCGCTGGTGCTCACACGCATGGCTGCACATGGCCTTGTCAGACAGGCGCTGTTGCGCCTGCGTCAGGAGGTGCCCAACTGCTGACAGCTCTTCTCTGCGTTCACCCGTTATTTTTCAATCCGTCGTTTTTAAAGGAGTTACACCATGCACATCGAACCAGGCCTTGTTGAAGGCGCCAAAATTTTCCTCAGTGTCGCCACCGCCGCCGGTGCCCTGGCGTATGCGGCCAAGTTGGCTGTCAATACCGTCAAACGTGATGGCTTGTTGGCTTTTGCTTTGCGTTCTGCCATGGCCGTGGCTTTGGTGTTCTGCTTTTTTGAAGTGCTGCCGCACCACCCGGTGGGTGTCTCCGAGGTGCACCTGATTCTGGGTACCACCCTGTTGCTGGTATTTGGTGTGGCACCGGCTGCCATTGGCCTAGCTGGTGGTTTGTTGGTTCAGGGCCTGTTTTTTGCACCGTTCGATTTGCCGCAGTACGGCATGAACGTCACCACCCTGCTGGTGCCGCTGTTTGCCACCGCCGCCCTGGCGCGCAAGATCATTCCTGAGAGCACCGCTTATGTGGACATCAGCTACGCCCAGGCCTTCAAGCTGTCGGTGGCTTACCAAGGTGGCATCGTGGTGTGGGTCGGCTTCTGGGCCTTGTATGGCCGGGGTGTGGGTGCTGAGAACCTGGCCAGTGTTGCCAGCTTTGGCGCAGCCTACATGACCATTGTGTTGGCCGAACCCCTGATCGACCTGGGCGTGTTGGCATTGGCCAAGATGATGCACCGCCTGCAAGGCTCGGTCGCTGTCGACAAACGTCTGTACAGCGCGGCCTGATCCATGGTGCAGCCCAAGCCCGGATGCGTTTGGTTTGTGGGGGCCGGTCCTGGTGACCCGGACCTGATCACCGTCAAGGGCCGCGGGCTGATTGAGCGCGCGGGCGCCATTTTGTTCGCTGGCTCCCTGGTCAGCGAAGCCGCAACCCGCTGGGCACCAGCGGATTGCGTCATTGTGGACAGCAAAGACATGACCTTGGAGGACATGTCGGCTTGGCTGATCACGCAGGCGGCGCGCTGCGAGACCGTGGTGCGCCTGCAGACCGGAGACCCCGGGCTGTACGGCGCCTTGATTGAGCTGGTGCAGCCGCTGGATGCGGCGGGTGTGCCGGTGCAGGTGGTGCCGGGGGTGTCCTCGGCCATGGCCTCTGCCGCAGCAGCGGTCGAGAGCCTGACCCTGCCCGAAGTCACCCAGACCGTGATTCTGACCCGCATGGAAGGGCGCACGCCCATGCCCGAGGGTGAATCGTTGCAAGAGCTGGCAGCCCACCACAGCACCCTATGCATCTTTCTGAGCATCACCCTGCTGGGCAAAGTCACTGCGGCCTTGAGCGCCGCGGGCTGGTCGCGTGATGCGCCCGTGGTGGTGGTGCACAAGGCCAGTTGGCCCGGTGAAGAAAAGATTGTGCGTGGCACCGTGGCCACCATCCAGGCCCTGTGCCGCGAGGCCAAGCTGGTCAGCCAGTCGATGATCATCGCCAGCCCGACACTGGGCGCCCGGCATTGGACCACCCTGGCCAAATCCAAACTCTACGACGCCAGCTTTACCCACCGTTTCCGGCAGGCCAGCGTGCCTGCTTCTCAACTTACCCTGGATACCCCATGACCTCTGACACCATTTTGCTGGTGGGCCACGGCTCACGCGAGGCCTCCGGCAACGACGAAATCCTGGCTTTTGCCCAGCAGTGGCGCCAACGCCAGCCGAGCTGGTCGATCGAGGTTTGTTTTATCGAGCTGGCCGACATCACGCTGGCGCAGGGTTTGAATACTGCCGCCGCCAAGTCGGGCCGCGTGATGGTGGTGCCGCTGATTCTGAATGCGGCGGGCCACGTCAAGATGGACATCCCGCAGGCGATTGACGCAGCACGTGTCCGGTTTCCACGGGTCCAGTTTTTGTACACCCCCGAGTTGACCGCTTGCGACCTGCTGTTGAAGGTGGTGCTGCGCCGCCTCAAAACCGCGATGAAGTCGCTGGACATGCCCGACCCCACCACCACCGGTGTGGTCTTGCTCGGGCGCGGCTCGTCCGACCGCCACGCGAATGGCGAAATGGCCAAGATGGCGCGCTGGGTGATGGAAGAAACGGACCACCCGCTGGTCGATGTGGCGTTCACCGGCATCACCTACCCGCGCCTGGAGAAAGTCGTGCAGCGCCAGCACCTGCTGGGCATGACCCAGGTGGTGGTGTTGCCGTATTACCTGTTCAACGGCACGCTGATGGCGCGCATCGTGCGCCAGGTGGCCAACCTCAAGACGCAGTACCCCACGGTGCGTTTTGCGCTGACCGACTATTTTGGTTTTGAGCCCGAAGTGTTTGAGGTGCTGGAACAACGTGTGAACGATGCCCGGCTTGGTCGCCCCGCGGCGATGATGGCCTGTGATGGCTGCAAGTTCCGCGAGTTTGCCGTTGAACATGGCCAAGGCGGTCACCTGCATGACGATGGCACACACCACGGCCATGACCATGCACACCCGCACGAACACGACCATCCTCATGAACATGAACATGAACATGAGCATGAGCATGAGCATGAGCATGAGCATGAGCATGAGCATGAGCATGAGCATGGACACCACCATCCCCATGTCGGAGCCCCGGCATGAGTTTGTCCACTCCCAATGTCATCACCGAACAACTCACCGCCGCTGGCCGCGCCATCGAGCACGATTCGTTTGCGGTGATCGACCGCGAAGCCGGTCCCCACAACTACGCGCCAGAACAGTGGCCCGTGGTGCGTCGCATGATCCACGCCAATGCCGACTTTGATTTCAATGGCTTGACCGAATTTCATCCCCAGGCGGTGAGCGCCGGTCTGGCGGCCATTTTTTCGGGCCAGGCTCGTGTGGTGGCCGATGTCGAGATGATTTGTGTGGGTCTGTCTGCCCCGCGCCTGGCGCACTTTGGCATCAGCACCCACCAGTTCATCAGTGATCCTGATGTGATTGAGTTGGCTCAGACACAGGGCACCACGCGTGCGGTGCAGGCCATGCGCAAGGCGCACAGGCTGGGGCTGCTGGACGGTGCCATCGTCGGCATTGGCAACGCCCCCACCGCTTTGATCGAAGTGGTGCGGCTGATCCGCGAAGAGGGTGTCCGCCCGGCCCTGGTGGTCGGCATGCCGGTGGGTTTTGTATCGGCGGCTGAGTCCAAAGACTTGATGGCCTTGCAGAGTGATTTACCCTGGGTGGTGATCCGTGGCCGCAAGGGCGGCTCGACCCTGGTGGTGGCGGCCATCCACGCTTTGCTGGGCATGGCGGAGGCCAAGGCCAACAGCAAGGACAGCATCGCGTGATGGACAAAAGTGTGCCGCGTGGCACACGCACCGGTTTCACCACCGGTGCGTGTTCCGCAGCGGCGGCGCGGGCGGCGGTCATCGGCCTGGTGACCGGTCAGGTGCCTGACAGTGTCGAATGCCAGTTGCCCAATGGTGACTTGGTGACTTTTGCCGTGCACGATGGTCGTTGTGACGGGGTTTGTGCCCATGCCATGGTGATCAAGGATGCGGGTGACGACCCCGATTGCACCGACAAGGCCCACTTAACGGCCGATGTGCGCTGGCTGGCTGAGTTGCCAGGAAAGGTGTTGCTGGCTGGTGGTGTGGGTGTCGGTCGGGTCACGATGCCCGGTTTGGGCCTGGAGGTGGGTGGCCCGGCCATCAACCCGGTGCCACGCCGCAACATCGAAACTAATGTGCGCCAAGCCGCCGGGGCGCTGCTCGTCAAAGCAGGCTTGGAGGTGACGATTTCGGTGCCACAAGGCCAGGAGATGGCCAAAAAAACCACCAACGCCCGCCTGGGTATCCTGGGTGGCATCTCCATTCTGGGCACCACCGGCATTGTCAAACCGTATTCCACCGCCGCCTACCGGGCCAGTGTGGTGCAGGGGGTGCATGTTGCTGGCACCTTGCCGCAGGGGGTGGTGGTGCTGACCACCGGTGGTCGCACCGAAAAGTTTGTTATGGAACAGCTGCCCCATCTGCCCGAGGCCGCCTTTGTGCAGATGGGTGACTTTTTGCGTTACGCCATGAGTGCGGCGGTGAAAGCCGGTGTGAAGCAGGTGGTGATTGGCGGCATGGTGGGCAAACTCACCAAAATCGCCCAGGGTGAAACCATCACCCACGCTGGGCGGGCCGACGTCGACACCGGGCTGCTGGCCGACTTGGCGGCTGAACTCGGTGTGGCAGCCGAGGTGTGTGCCGACATCCGCGCCGCCAAAACCGCGCGGTATGCCGGTGAACGTATGGATGAACTCGGCTTGGGCACGGTGTTCCACACTACTCTGGCGCAACGTGTGGTGCAGACCTTGCGTCTGACCTACCCCGATCAGTTTGATATTCAGGTGCTGGTGTGTGACTTTGATGGGCACAAGATTGCCCAGTACCCATGAACAAGGAAGCCATGAAGAATTTGGACAAGTGCCGTGTGTTGGGCGTGCTGGACGATGGCGCGACCAGCCTGAGCCAGGCTGCGCTGACCCATCTGGAACAGGCGCAGTTGGTGATTGGTGGCACACGCACGCTGGAACTGCTGGCCGAGCACATCGCGCCGCAGGCCGAGCAGCGTGACCTGACCGGTGTGATGTCCCAGGTGCCGGAATGGATTCGCGCTGCGCTCGATGAAGGCCTGCGCGTGGTGGTGTTGGCCACTGGCGACCCCTTGTGCCATGGCATTGCCGCTTACCTGGCCTCGCGCCTGTGTGTCGAGGTGATCGAGGTGCTTCCCAACGTCTCGACCCTGCAACTGGCCTGCGCCCGCCTGTGTCTGCCCTGGCAGGACATGCGTTTTGTTTCGGTGCACAGCCGTGATGCCGGCGAATGGGTGGCCGGATCACCACCCAGCCATGGGCTGTATGGTTTGCTGCGTGAACTGCGCCAGCACGACCGCCTGGCGGTGTTGACCAGCCCGGCCAACTCACCCGATCGCATCGCCCGCATGCTGGTCACCGAGGGCCTGGATAACGACTGGGAAATGGCGGTGGCCGAGCGCCTGTGCCAGCCGCAGGAGCGCGTGCTGAGCGGCTTCAGCATCGAGGCCGCCACCCAGATGACTTTTGCCGAACTCAATGTGGTGCTGCTGTGGCGCACCACGTTGCGGGCGTCGCCAGTGTTGTTTGGCTTGCCCGATGTCAGCTTTGCCCAGCGCCACCCGGAAAAAGGTCTGATCACCAAAAACGAGGTGCGAGCGGTGTCCTTGGCGCGCCTGCAACTGCGCCAGAACAGTGTGGTCTGGGACATTGGTGCGGGCTCGGGCTCGGTCGGGCTGGAGGCCGCCCGCTTGTGCTCAATGGGCCATGTGTATGCCATTGAAAAAAATGCCGACGACTGCGCCAATGTGCTGCAGAACCGTCGCGCCTTGGGCATCAGCAACCACAGCCTGGTCCACGGCAAGGCGCCCGACGGCCTGGCCGACTGGGCCGACCCCGATGCGGTGTTCATCGGCGGTTCGGGCGGCGAGCTGGCCGCACTGATTGGCCTGGTGATGCAGCGCCTGCGCCCCGGCGGCTGGCTCGTGATGAATTTTGTGACGCTGGAAAACATGGCCACGGCGGTTGAAACGGTCAAAACCCTGGCTGCCAACTGGGACGTGCTGCAGTTACAGGCCTCACGCAGCCAGCCGATTCTGCAGATGCACCGCATGGCCGCAGAAAACCCGGTCTGGGTCGTCTGTGCCCAGGCAGGGTCTATCCCAATCACTTCTGAATTTGTAGCAACTCATGTCTAAAAACGGTACCCTTTTTGGTGTCTCGCTTGGCCCCGGCGACCCCGGACTGATCACACGCCGGGCCTGGGCTTTGCTGGAGCGCCCCGATGCGATCTGGACCTACCCGGTGCGCAGCATGCGCTCCGACAGTTACGCGCTCGATATTGCCCAGCGCGCGGGTTTGCCGCTGCCCGCGCAGCATCTGCCGCTGCTGTTCCCGATGACGCACGATGCAGAGAAACTGGCGCGCCATTGGCTGAAAGCCGCTGAAACCGTGCGTGAGCTGTTGGCCACCGGTAAGGACGTGTTGTTTCTGGTGGAGGGGGACGCCTCCACTTACGCCAGCTTCAGCTACCTGGCGCGGGTGCTGCGTGAGCTGGACCCAGCCGCGCAGGTGCAAGTTGTGGCGGGTGTGAGTTCGTTCAATGCAGTCTGTGCCACGGTGCAGGTGCCGCTGTCCGAGCAGGACGACACCATTGCCATCGTGCCCGCCGCTTATGGCATCCATGCGGTGGAAAAAATGCTCGACGACTTCGACACCCTGGTGCTGATGAAGGTGAAACCGCTGCTGGACGAGCTGATCGATTTGCTGGCGCGACGTGGCCTGCTGACCCACAGCTGCCTGGTGGAAAAAGCCGGTTCGCCGCTGGAGCGGGTGGTGCGGGACGTGGCCAGCCTCAAAGGCAGCCAGGTCAACTACCTGTCTTTGCTGCTTGTGAAAAATCCGGGCCGCGAAAAAGGGCCGATGGTGCGCGGTTGTCGCAAAAAAACCAGCACCGAGCTGGCAGAGGAAGCTGCCCAATGAGTGAGCAGATATCTCCCGTTTTGACCGAGCCGGTGCCGCGTGTGATGCTGATTGCCATCACCAAACACGGCGCACAACAAGCCGCGCTGCTGGCGCAGCAGTTGCCCGCCGCCCATGTGTGTGTCGCCGACAAGTTTGCCCCGCTGCTGGCCGGCGTCAGCAACCCGGTCCAGACCTACAGCGGCCCGTTTCGTGATGAAGTAGCGCAGCTCTTTGCCAACTTTGACCAACTGGTGTTTTTTGTCTCGCTCGGTGCGGTGGTGCGCCTGATCGCGCCCTACCTCAAAAGCAAGGACGAAGACCCCGGTGTGATTGTGGTGGACGATGCCGGGCAGTTTGTCATACCGGTGCTCTCTGGCCATATCGGTGGGGCCAACGCCATGGCAGAACAGGTGGCTGCGTTGCTGGGGGGCACTGCGGTGCTGACCACCGCGTCGGATGTGGGCAAGACCATCCCCGTCGATATTCTGGGACGCGAACTGGGCTGGCGTGTGGAGTCGCCCAAGATCAATATCACTCGCGTCTCTGCCGCCGTGGTCAACCAGGAGCCGGTGGCGCTGGTGCAAGAGGCGGGCAGCCCCCACTGGTGGACCCGCCCGACACCCTTGCCAGCCAACATCCAGCGCTTTACCCGCTTGGAAGATGTTGATCTGGATCAGTTCAAGGCGGTGCTGTGGATCACCCATGCCGAAGTGACCCCCGCGCATTGGGAACAACTGCATGAACGGCTGGTGGTTTACCGCCCGCCGCAGGGGCAGAGCGCATGAGTGTTGCGACATCGGGCGTTGCGATTGGTCTGGGCTGTGACCGGGGCACCCCCTTGACCACGGTGCTGCAGGCGCTGTACGACGCGTTGGCGCAGGCCGGGCTGAGCCGCACCCAGGTGCGGGTGTTGGCCAGCATCGAGGCCAAGTCCAACGAGCTTGCTTTCCTCGAACTGGCCAAGGTAGGGGGCTGGCCGCTGCGATTTTTCCGCGCGGCTGAACTGGCTGTGGTGCCGGTGCCCAATCCGTCCGAGACCGTCTTGCGTTACATGGGCACCCCCTCGGTGTCCGAGGCCGCTGCGTTGCTGGCGGCGGGGGCACAAGCCGATCAGTTGCTGGTCGAAAAATTCAAACACCAAGGCGTTGACGGAAAAAACGCCACCATTTCCATTGCAAGGATGACGCATGACTGAGATTGTTTCTGAAGCCCCCGTTGCCACCGGCCCGCAAGGCAAGATCATGCTGGTGGGCATCGGCCCGGGCAGCTTCGCCCAGATGACCCACCGCGCGGTCGAAGCCATTGCCGAGGCTGACGTGGTGATCGGGTATGTCACCTACATCAAGCTGGTGGCCGATTTGCTCGAGGGCAAAGAGGTCATTCGCAAGGGCATGACCGAGGAACTCGACCGCGCGGTGCATGCGCTGGAGCGCGCCCAGGCCGGCAAAAAGGTGGCGCTGATTTCCAGCGGCGACGCCGGGGTCTACGGCATGGCTGGTCCGACCTATGAGGTATTGTTTCAGGCGGGTTGGACGCCTGACAGCGGTGTGCCGGTGGAGATTGTGCCGGGCACCTCGGCCATCAATGCCTGTGCCTCGCTGGTGGGGGCGCCGTTGACGCATGACTTCTGCTCGATTTCGCTGTCCGACCTGTTGACCCCCTGGCCCGTCATCGCCCGTCGGCTGGAGGCCGCTGCTGCGGCTGACTTTGTGGTGGCGCTGTACAACCCCAAGAGTGGGCGGCGCACCCAGCAGATTGAACAGGCGCAGTACCTGTTTTTGCGGCATCGCTCGCCGCAGACGCCGGTGGCGGTGGTCAAGTCGGCCTACCGTCGCCGCCAGGCCATTGTGTTCACCACACTCGACAAGATGAGTGAGTGCGAGATCGGCATGCTCAGCACCGTGTTGATTGGCAACAGCAACACCTTTGTGCGTGACGGTCTGATGGTCACCCCGCGTGGTTATGCCAATAAATACGATCTGCAAGGTGACGGTAGCGCGCGGGAGGGCGAAAAACGTGGCCGTTCTCTGTCCACCGGTCTGCTGGGCTGGATGGCCAACCTACACGCTGACTTTGCTGAAGGCATCAGTCTGACGCAGTTGGCGCAGCTTCACCATCTGCCCGCAGACTATCTGGAGCTGGTGCTCAGAACCCCGCTTGAAGAGGAAGAGACGCCTGGTGCTGACGAGGCTGAGGTATGACTGAGGTGATCAAACCCAAAATTGGCGAGTACAAACGCCATCTGCTGATTTGCACCGGCCCACGCTGTGCCCAGGACGGCGCCGCGCAGGCCCTGTTTGACAGTTTGGGTGACAAGTTCAAGGCCGCCGGTTTGAATGACGGCGCGTTGCGGGTCAAACGCAGCCGGGTCAGCTGTTTTGCCGCCTGCAAAGGCGGGCCGGTGATGTGTGTACAACCCGATGGCACCTGGTACTACAACGTGACACCCGACAATATGGACCGCATCATCGAGCAGCATTTGGTGGCGGGCAAACCGGTGGCTGATCTGGTGTTTCACCAAGGTCCGGGAGATTGTCATGAGTGAGACAGCAGGTTTTGTCTACATCGTGGGTGCAGGGCCCGGCCCGGCCGACCTGATGACCTTGCGTGCGCTCAACCGCCTGCAGCGTGCCGAGGTGGTGGTGCATGACCGGCTGATCACACAAGAGGTCCTCGACCAGATTCCAGCCAGCGCTGAGCGCCTCTATGTGGGCAAGGCCCTGGGCAACCATTCGGTGCCACAAGACCAGATCAACGCCCTGCTGGTGCAACATGCCCAGGCTGGGCGCCAAGTGGTGCGGCTCAAAGGGGGCGACCCGTTTGTGTTTGGCCGCGGAGGGGAAGAAGTGCAGGCGCTGCAGGCCGCAGGGATCGGTTTTGAAGTTGTTCCGGGTGTGACAGCAGCCAGCGGCTGTTCGATGGCGGCAGGCATCCCGCTGACCCACCGCGACTTGGCTGGCAGCTGTGTCTTCCTGCCCGGCCATCTGGCCGACGAGAGCGGTGGTTATGACTGGACGGCCTTGGCGCGCCCGGGGCAGACGCGTGTGTTCTACATGGGGGTGCAGCGCCTGCCGCACATTGCCCAGCAACTGATCTCGCATGGCCTGGCGCCCGACACCCCGGCTGCCGTGGTGCGCGACGGTACCCGGACCAGCCAGCGTATCTGGGCCACCGGCCTGAGTCGCTTGGTGACGCTGGCGCCGTCTTATGGCCCCCAGCCCGGGCTGGTGATCATTGGTGAGACGGTGCAACTGAGTCCGCACTTCAACCCGCAGCGCTGAATGGGGCGTCCTACGCTGATGAAATCGGCCACTTGAGTGGCAGAATCGTCCTTGATCCACCTCTGTAACTTTCCAGCGGGTGACCGCAATCCATCAGGGAAAAGCCAGCGGCATGGACAAAAAATCACTCTCCGAGAGCGACATCTGCGACAAGTTCGTGCGTCCGGCTTTGGTGGCCGCCGGTTGGCACACACTTGACCAGATCTATGCCCAGTACCCCTTGCGCGACGGCCGGGTGGTGGTGCGCGGCAAAACCGCCCGGCGCGACCAAAACACGGTGCTGCGCGCCGACTACGCGCTGTTTTTCAAAGCCAACATCCCGCTGGCCGTGGTCGAGGTCAAACAAGCCCGTCTGTCCGTCAGCGCGGGCACCCAGCAAGCCATTCACTACGCCCAGTTGCTCGACGTGCCGTTCAGCTTTGCCAGCAATGGCGACGGTTTTGTCTTTCGTGACGCCACCTGTGCCACCGGCGTTCTGGAGCAAACCATTGGCCTGGACGAATTTCCCAGCCCGCAAGAACTGTGGCGTCGTTACTGCGCCTGGAAAGGCTGGGCACCTGCGGTACAGCGCGTGGCCGAAACCCCTTACGCCCCAGCCAAAACCCCGCGTTATTACCAGCTGGGCGCCATCAACCGCACGGTCGAAGCCATTGCCGCCGGGCAGCACCGGGTGCTGTTGGTCATGGCCACCGGCACCGGCAAAACCTACACCGCCTTCCAGATCATCCACCGGCTCTGGAAGTCCGACTGGCGCGCGGGCAAAGCCAACGGCCAAAAGCGCATCCTGTTCCTGGCCGACCGCAACATCCTGGTCGACCAAACCATGGTCAACGACTTCCGGCCCTTCAAGGGCGCCATGGCCAAACTCAGCCCCAATGCCAAGGGCATTGAGCGGGTCGATGCACAAGGCCATGTCACGGTGGAAGACATCGACCTGGCCGTCAACAAAAGCACCAAAGAGGTTAACAAGTCGTACGAGATTTACCTCTCGCTGTACCAGGCCGTCAGCGGCACGGATGAGGACCGCAACATCTACAAACAGTTCTCGCCAGACTTTTTCGATCTGATCGTGGTGGACGAATGCCACCGCGGTAGCGCCGCCGAAGACTCGGCCTGGCGCGAAATCCTCTCCTATTTCAGCATCGCCGCGCAGATCGGCCTGACCGCCACACCCAAAGAAACCAAAGACATCTCCAACAGCGACTACTTTGGTGAGCCGCTGTACACCTACAGCCTCAAACATGGCATTGAGGACGGTTACCTGGCGCCCTACAAAGTCATCCGTGTTGATTTGGACAAAGACAAGCTTCTTGAGGCGCTGACTGTGGAAAAAGATCTGATTGGTGTCAGGAACTATGACCGGCTGATGGACGGCTCTCGTCGTTTTGACGTCGAGGACTGGCTTCTGGGGCCAGGCGCGCTGTTGGACGAGGTGGACCCCGAGAGAAACAACTTCGGAACTCTTTCTGCGTTGAGCCTGAATCGCCCCGGATTTTGAGGAGGCTCCACACTTTGAGAAGATGGAGTCATGAGCAAGAAATCAAACCGTTTTTCCCCGGAAGTGCGCGAACGCGCTGTTCGCATGGTGCAAGAGCACCGTGGCGAATATCCGTTGGCCATGACACACTTCAGGAGAGAGTTGCAATCCATGGGTATGGATGCCCGTCACTTGCCTTTGGGGCTTGTTTGATTGCAGAAAAAATCTGACTTTAAAGAGTTACCGGTACTGCAGCCAAAGTCTTGCCGTTTACACAAAATTCGGGACACCCTCGCTTGGGCGCTCCCTTGCGCACCTGATCGAAACGATTGGCGCGCTCGAAGCGCGAGGCGTCGGCTTTAGGTCACTGACTGAGGCCATCGATACCACCACTTCGGGCGGACGGCTCATCTTCCACGTGTTCGGTGCGCTGGGCCAGTTTGAGCGTGACTTGATCCGCGATCGCACCAAGGCAGGACTGGCGGCAGCTGCCGCCCGTGGGCGCAAAGGTGGCCGCAAACCGGTCATCACCGCCGACAAGTTGCAGCGGGCGAGAGAGCATATTGCCAACGGGCTGACTGTTCGTGAAGCTGCGGCACGGCTCAAGATTGGCAAGACCGCCCTCTACGCCGCCCTGCAAGCTGCAAGTGCGGCGCGGCCTCCTGATGTTGTGCAGTCGCCTTCAGGGTAGGACACGAAGGCTTAGCGTACGATTTTTTCCGTTTTCTGAGACGACCCCTCGTAGTCCTCGCGCTCCCAAGGGTGGCCCTGGGCGACAACGTCCCAGTCGTGCTACTCGATGCGCCCGATCTCGCCACTGGCGAGGTTCAGGCGAGCGCTGGCGGTGACGATGTCGTCGGCGAGTTCGTCGGTTAGGGTGATCGGCACATGTAGGTCCATGGGGCGATTGTTCGCTGATTCGGGGGGGCGGCGCGCGCCGGGCCCCCTATGAGTAGCGCAGCTCCGTCTTGACCGTGCACCACAAGGCCACGAGCAGCGTGGCGCCCAGGTACAGCGCCACCGCGTAGCCGCTGTCGAAGCGGTTCAGCAGCATCAGGCAGATCGTCGGTGCCAGCGCCCCGCCGAGGATGCCGGCCGCCTGGAACCCCAGGCCGGTGCCGGTGTAGCGCACGCTCACCGGGAACAGCGCCGGCAGGTGCGCCGCCAGCGGGGCCCACAGCGCGGCCAGCAGGAACAGCGCGACGAAGGCCCCGGCGATGATCCACGGCATTTGCATCGTGTCGAGCAGGTAGACGTAGGCGAAGCACCAGACGATGTTCAGCACCGCTCCGACGGCCAGGACACGCTTCGTCCCGTGGCGGTCGCTCAGGTAGCCGAACAGCGGGATGCCGCACATCTGCCCGACCGCTGCCGCCATGCCGACCACCAGCGCCGATTCGCGCGGCAGGCCCAGGTGGGGCAGGTACACCAGCGGGAACAGCGCGAACACGTAGAAGGCGATGTCGCTGCCGGTGCGCGTGCCGACGGCCAGCAAGACTGGCTTCAGATGGTTGCGCGCGACCTCGAGCACCGGCGCCACCGGCTCCTTCTTCTGCATCTGCAGGAACTCGGGCGACTCGGCGAGGTGCAGGCGCATGTAGACGCCGACGCCCACCAGCAGGGCGCTCAGCAGGAACGGGATGCGCCAGCCCCAGTCGAGCAGCTGGGCCTCGGTCGTCAGGCTGGTGACGGCGGCGAACATGCCGCCGGCGAGCAGGAAGCCCAGCGGCGACGCCATCTGCACGATGCTGCCGAGCAGCGCCTTGATCTTGCTGCCCTTGGCGTACTCGCTGACCATCAGCGTGGCGCCGCCCCACTCGCCGCCCAGCGCGATGCCCTGCAGCACGCGCAGCACGCACAGCAGGTAGGCGCCGGTGGCGCCGGCCGTCGCGTAGTCGGGCAGGCAGCCGATCAGGAAGGTCGACGCGCCCATCAGGACCAGCGCGACGACCAGCACGTCCCGGCGGCCGATCCGGTCGCCGAAGTGGCCGAAGATGACGGCGCCCAGCGGCCTCGCGAGGAAGGCGACGCCGTAGGTCACCAGCGACAGCAGCAGCGCCAGGTTCGGGCTCATCTGCGAGAAGAACACCCGCGGGAAGATCAGCGCGGCCGCCGATCCGTAGATGAAGTGGTCGTAGAACTCCAGCGTGGTTCCGACCATGCCGGCAAGTGTGACCCGCAGCATGGCTGCGCGTTTCGGAACTGCATTCTCGGTGGACACGGGTGACCTTTCAGTGGGGTAGCGCGGGGAACAGCTGGCTGATCGCCCGGGTGAATGGTTGGGTCAGCGGATGGCGCTGGCGGAAGAGATCGTGGACATACGAATCGATCACCCCGCTCTGGTTCTTGCGCCGCACCAGCGACATCGGCGACGGCGCCCGGAAGACGCCGGGAACGTTCAGCCGGTGCAGCCGGCCGGCCTCGACATGGGCCTGGGCCACGACCTGCGGCAGGAAGCCGACGCCCAGCCCGAGCAGGTGGGCGTTGATCTTGGTCTCCATGTCCGGCACCAGCAGCTCCTGCTGCCCGGTCAGGCGCCAGGCCTGCCGTTTGTGCAGGTGGCGGGAGGTGTCCTCGATGTTGATGACCGGGATCCGCCGCACGTCGTCTTCGGTCAGCGACTGTGAGCGCCGCACGAGCGGGTGGCCGGCGGCACAGACGAAGTCCCACTCGATCAGGCCCAGCGGCAGGCAGCGATAGGTGTCGTCGATGGCGTGCAGGCCGGGCGCGCCGATGCCGGCATGGGCGTTCTCGTGAAGCATGTAGTCCCAGACCCCCATGTTCACCGCACGCTCCAGGCGAAACAGCGTGCCGGGAAACTTCTCGTACAGGTGGACCAGCAGGCTGGCCGCCCCCTGGGCGTCGTAGAGGAGATTGTTGAAGACCATCGTGAAACTCGGCTCAACTCCCGAGGCGACTTTCTTGAGTTCCCGCGGCAGATCATGCTGCCAGTCCAGCAGGTATTTGGCCTTCTCGATCAGCAGCAAGCCCGCGGCGGTAGGCGTAACCGAATGCGTGGTCCGGTTGATGAGCTTGATGTCGAGTATTTCTTCGAGATTCTTGATGCGATAGCTGATGGTGGACGTGGTCTTGTGCATCAGTTCGGAAACCACCGAAAAACTCTGGTGCTCGACGACCAGAAGAAACGTATAGAGGGTTTCGAGGTCTAAGTTGTGGGGCGGCTTGGAATAACTTGTCATGAGTCGTCGCTCCCGAGGTGATGACCGCACGGACCCGTGTCTCGGGCCTTCGTTCGACCCGACTCGGACGACCGGCGCGCCGCCAAGGCGCGCGGACGACGCCAGGCGGACACCCGGCCGCGCTCGTGCGGGCGGGTGCCGATGCCTGCCGTCTGGGCGGCGCGGGTGGTGGTCGAGCGGGCAAGAAACATCGTTGACGGTGGTCCGGTGCGGTTGGCGACGGCCTCACATCTCGTCGAGGCGCAGCGAGGGTCAGCGTCCGGCGACGGACCTGGGCGAATTGCGGGTAAATCCTAGCGCGTAAACCAGTTTTTGGGTGCGGCGCGCTTGTCAAAAAAAATTGCACGCGGATCGCGTGAGTTTTCCGATAACTCGGTTTTTGCTCGCCCTATAGTTTCTGTGCTGGCAAATGGTTGCCACACAACAGCGTATCGGAGCAGCAAATGACAGGTGAAAAACTGGCTGTCGTGGCGATCGGTGGTAATGCCCTGATCAAATCGGCGGCGGAAGCCGAGGCCCAGGATCAGTACGACACGATCCGGGGCATTGCGACGCACGTCGTGAACATGATCGACGCCGGCTGGCGGGTCGCCATCACGCACGGCAACGGCCCCCAGGTGGGCTTCTTGCAGCGCCGTTCGGAGATGGCCCGAGGGGAAGTCCCGGTGGCGCCGCTGGAGCATTCGGTGGCCCATACCCAGGGCTCGATCGGATTCATGTTCCAGAACGCCCTGCACAACGAGTTCATCCGCCGCGGGCAGGCCGCGCGCCGCGTCGTGACGGTCGTCACCCGCGTCGAGGTCGACGCCGCTGACGCAGCGTTCTCGAATCCCGACAAGCCGATCGGCGGCCACATGTCGTCCGAGCGGGCGCACGAGCTGGCGGCGTCGCAGGGCTGGTCGATCGCCGAGGACTCCGGGCGTGGATGGCGCCGGGTGGTGGCGTCGCCCAAGCCCCGCGCCATCCTGGAAGAAGAAAGCATCCTGCGGCTGCTGGCCGATGACACCGTGGTCATCGCCTGCGGCGGTGGCGGGATACCGGTCGTGCGCAGCGCCGAAGGCGGCTACGAGAGCGTCCAGGCCGTCATCGACAAGGACCGCGTCTCGGCCCTTCTCGCGGTCAGCCTGAAGGCCGACCTGTTCGTCATTCCGACGGCGGTCGACAAGGTTGCGATCCGCTTCGGACAGCCCGACATGCAGCAGCTTGGCGTCGTCCACGTCGACGAGGCCCGCCGCTACATGGCCGCCGGCGAGTTCGGCGTGGGCAGCATGCAGCCGAAGGTGGAGGCCATCCTGACCTACCTCGATCGGCGTCCCGGCGGGCGTGGCGTCATCACGTCCATTCACCAACTGGAGCAGGCCGTCGGAGACCGTTCCGTCGGCACGCATTTCCACACCGAACAAGCCTGAGGTCAGATATGAAATCAATCGGTTACATCAAGAAGAACACCTACTTCGACTCCGTCACCCTGATGGGGATCTCGAAGGGGCTGCTGGAGTTGCCCGGCGTGTTGCGCGTCTCGGTCAGCATGGGCACCGAGATGAACAAGCAGCTGCTGGCTGACGGCGGCTTTGACACCCGCGAGACCATGGGGGCCGAGCCGAACGACGTGATGATCGTCATCCAGCTCGACGACGCCCAGGACGAGGCCTCGACCCTGCAGGGGATCGAGGCGGCGATGAGCCGCCGCACCGACGGCGACGACTCGAAGCAGGCCAACCCGCGGACGCTGCAGGCGGCCGTGCGCCAGCTCGAGCCGAATGTCGCGGTCATCTCGCTGCCGGGGCTGTACGCCGCGGCCGAGGCGCGCAAGGCGCTGCTGGCAGGCCTGCACGTCATGCTGTTCAGCGACAACGTCAGCCTGGAAGACGAGCGCTCGCTGAAGGAACTCGCCCGCGACAAGGGCCTGCTGATGATGGGCCCCGACTGCGGCACCTCGATCATCGGCGGCAAGGCGCTGTGCTTCGCCAACCAGGTGGAGCGCGGCTCGGTGGGCATCGTCAGTGCGTCGGGCACCGGTGCGCAGGAGATCTCGGTCCTGCTGAGCCGGGCCGGTGCCGGCGTCAGCCAGCTGATCGGCGTCGGCGGCCGCGACCTGAGCGCGCAGATCGGCGGCCTGATGATGTTCGAGGCGATGGACGCGCTGGCGAACGACCCCGCCACCGAGGTCATCGTCCTGATCTCCAAGCCGCCGCACCCGACCATTGCCGAAGAGATCCGCCGCCGCGCCCGGGCCTGCGGCAAGCCGGTCGTGCTGTGCTTCCTCGGGGCCGCCGGCTCCGGCGAGCCCGACGGCAACGTGCTCGGCGCCTCGACGCTGGAGGCCGGCGCGGCGCAGACCCTGCGCGCGCTGTCGCGCCCGGTGCCCGACTGGATCGGCAAGGAAGGGCGGCTGCCGGCGGACTGCACGCCCTCCAAGAACGGCTACGTGCGGGCGCTGTTCTGCGGCGGCACGCTGACCGAGGAGTCGCGCCTCATCTTCCGCCAGGAGCGGCCGAACGCGCCGTGCTTCGGCAACACCGCCAAGAAGGCCGAGGAGCAGCTCGCGGACCCGATGCGCAGCCAGGCCCACACCTTCCTGGACATGGGCGACGACGTGTTCACGCGCGGCAAGCCGCACCCGATGATCGACCCGGAAGTCCGCAACACCCGCATCGTTGCGGAGGGTTCGGACCCCGAGACGGCCGTGCTGCTGCTCGACTTCGTGCTCGGCTACGGCGGGCATCCCGATCCGGTCGGCTCGGCGCTGCCGGCCATCGAGAAGGCCCTGGCCGAGGCCAAGCGCCAGGGGCGCCGGCTGACGGTCGTCGCCTACGTGCTGGGCACGCCGAAAGACCCGCAGAACTTTGTCGACCAGTGCGCGCGCCTTCGTGATCTCGGCGTGCTGCTCGGTGAGACCAACGCCCATGCCGCCCGACTGGCGGCCCTACTTGTCCAGGAGAACTGATGATGTCCAAAGTCCAAGAACTGTTCGGCTCGCCGCTGAAGGCGGTGAACCTGGGAACGGAGAATTTCTTCCACGACCTGCTCGACCAGGGCGTGTCGGCGGTGCATGTCGACTGGACGCCCCCGGCCGGCGGCAACCCCGAGCTGATCCGCGCGCTGTCGCTGCTGGAGAGCCCCGAGATCGACGCGGCCAACCAGGTTGCCATCGACCGGTTCCTGGCGGCCTCGCCGTTCCTGGTCGACTGCCGCCAGGCGATCGACGTGATTCCGGGCATGAAGCCCAACATGGTGCTGCACGCCGGGCCGCCGATCACCTGGGACCGCATGTGCGGCCCGATGCGCGGCGCGATCATCGGCGTGATCATGCTGGAAGGCTTCGCCAAGACGCCGGAAGAGGCGGAACAGGTCGCGGCCTCCGGCCAGATCGAGTTCTCGCCGTGCCACGACCACGACACCGTCGGCGCGATGGGCGGCGTGATCTCGGCGCACATGGCGGTTCACGTGTTCCAGAACAAGAAGCACGGCAACTTCGCCTATTGCGCCGTGCCCGAGGGCATGGGCGGCAAGCTGCTGCGCTACGGGGCCTTCGCTCCCGAGGTGCTCGAGCGGCTGCGCTGGATCGGCAGCGAGTACTGCAACGTCATGCACGAGGCGCTGTCCAACAGCGAGGGCATCGACGCCCGTTCGCTGCAGTTCCAGGCGCTGCACATGGGTGACGAGGGCCACAACCGCAACAAGGCCGGCACCAGCCTGCTGCTGCGCGCCCTGTTCCCGCTGCTGCTGAAGACCGGGATCTCCCACGAGCGGCTGTCGCACGTCGTCGACTTCGTCAACGGCAACGACGGCTACTTCCTCAGCATCAGCATGCCGACGTCCAAGGTCTGCCTGGACGTGGCGCGCAACGTGCCGAACAGCACGATGGTGACGGCGATGTGCCGCAACGGCGTCGACTTCGGCATCCGTGTCTCCGGCCTCGGCGACACCTGGTTCGTTGGGCCGGCGCAGCGTGTCGTCGGGCTGTACTTCCCGGGCTTTGGCGACGACGACGCCAACCTCGACATGGGCGACTCCTGCATCACCGAGACGGCCGGCATCGGCGGCTTCGCGCTGAGCGGCGCGCCGGCGATCGTGCAGCTGATCGGCGGTTCGCCGTCCGAAGGCATCGAGATCTCCAAGCGCATGTACGACATCACGCTGACCGAGAACCTGAACTACTCGCAGCCGGTGCTGAACTTCAGGGGCTCGCCGACCGGCATCGACATCCGCAAGGTCGTCAGCACCAACATCCTGCCGGTCATCACGACGGGCAGCGTGCACAAGGAGCCTGGCATCGGGCAGGTCGGCGCCGGCATCACGACGCCGCCGATGGAGTGCTTCAGCCGCGCGGTCCTGGCATTCGCGCAGCAATGTGCGCAGAACTGAGGCAAAGCCATGGACGAGATCATCAACAGCCCGTTGTTGTGGGCACTTTGCAGCGTCACGGTCGCGATCGTGGCGTTCCAGGGGGTCGCGTACTTCCGCCTGACCAAGCGCCAGGCCGCGCGCGTCGGCGTCAGCGAGGCGCAGTGCCGACAGGCCATGCGCATCGGCATGATGACGGCGGTCGGCCCGGCGCTGGGCATCCTCATCGTGATGGTCGGCCTGATGGCCGTGCTCGGCAGCCCGCTGGCCTGGATGCGGCTGTCGATCATCGTGTCGGCGACCAATGAACTGGCCGCCGCGAAGATCGGTGCCGAGGCCGCGGGCGTGACCTTCGGCGGCGCCGACTACGCGAAGGAAGCGCTGATGGTGTCCTGGTTCGGGATGTGGCTGAACGGCGTCGGCTCGCTGCTGGCGGTCGTGCTGTTCGCCAAGCACCTGGCCGGCATCCAGCGCAAGGTCGTCAGCCGCAACCCCCGGATCCTGGCGATCGTCAGCGGGGCCGCGATGTGCGCCATCTACGGCAACCTGAGCTCGGGAACGCTGCTCGGCGGCGGTGACTTCGTCGCCGCCTGGGCCGCGGCCGGCATCGCCACCTTCGTCTTCTATCAGATCGCGCAGCGCGTCGAGAAGCTGAAGGAATACAGCCTGGGTCTGGCGATGATCGTCGGAACGCTCGCCGGTGCCGCCTGGCACGGCCTCGCTTGAATCAGAGGTGAATGAAATGGACAATGCTGTTTACGAAAAGGAATGGGTTCGCCCGGTGCACCTCATCGGGAGAATCACGCTGATCGGCGTTTGCCTGTCATCCTTTCTTCCGGTCGCGTACCTGTACCTGGTGCATGGCGTCGTTCCGCCGATGGACTGGATCATCAAGGACGTGCTGCTGATCACCGCATCGTTCGGCTTCATCTGGCTGATCGAGCCGATCACGTTCTACCCGGCCCTCGGGATGATCGGCAGCTACCTGGCGTTCCTCACCGGCAACATCGGCACCAGCAAGCTGCCGGCGTCGGCCGTGGCGCAGGACATCATCAAGGTCGAGCCGGGCTCGCGGCAGGCCGAGGTGGTGTCGTCGATGGCGATCATCGGGTCGATCATCACCACGGTCGGCTTCGTCTGCGTCGGGGCACTGGCAGGCTCGGTGCTGCTCGCGGCGCTGCCGGCCGAGGTGCTGAACGCGATCAAGTCCTACACGGTGCCGGCGGTGTTCGGGTCGCTGATGGTCTCGTTCGCCATCAAGTACCCCAAGGTGATCCCGGTGGCGATCGGCGTGCCGCTGCTGCTCAGGCTCTTTGCCAAGGGCTTCGTTCCCGGCTATCTGTTCATCGTCTTCACGATCGTGGCCACGATTGCGGCGGCGCTGCTGATCTACAAGAACCAGATCTGGAACAAGCAGGAAAGCTGAACCGGTCGATGACTTGACCATGCGCCTGAGGAAACTCCGGCGCTTTTTTTCCGTCTGCCATGCGGTCTCTTGAAGTCATTTCGCGCTGCGGCCTGACGGTCGGCCAGTCCGGCGATGGCGTGGTTCATTCTTCCTTCCGGCAGGCGCTGAACTTCCGCCTCGACGGCGAGCTGTTCAGCCTGTTGGGCGAGGGCCAGGCGCTGGCGCCTGCCGGCATGATCGTCGGCGGCCGGTCGGACTTCACGCGCTTCGCGCCCGGCGCGCGTGTGCGCATGACGGCCGACGAGTTGGTTGTGGCCGGGGAGTCGTTCTCGCTGCGTGCCGCCGCGGTGGCGAGCACCGCGATCGCCGATCACGGGCCGCCGGACGACAGGCGGATCTCGGAACTGGCGGCCGTGCTCTCGCAATGGCTGTCACGCGATCCTCCCGCCCACGGCTGGTTCGACTCGCTGCACAACGAGGCTTCGCCTTACGCGCCGGCGGTGCGCCGAGTCTGGCTGGCATTGCAGGCGGCGGTGAGGACGGGCGACGACGACCAACTGGTCCATGCCTGCTCGGGCCTCGTCGGCCTCGGCCCGGGCCTGACCCCGTCGGGCGACGACTTCCTGCTCGGCATGTTCCTAGTGCTGCAGTGGCGGGCGCCCGGGCTGGGCGCCAGGATCCTGGAGCAGGCCGCGCGTGGCGCGTCGACGACCGACGTCAGCCAGGCCATGCTCCGGCGCGCGCTGCAGGGTCACGCGAGCCAGCTCTACCTGGCGGTGCTGGACCCCGGCGCGGAGCTGGAGTCGGCCCTGGCGAAGGCCAGGGCGTTCGGCCACTCGTCCGGGCACGACTGTCTGTGCGGGATGCTGTTCGCGTTGCAGCACTGGTAGGGGGCGGTGCCCGCCTCCTGAATGAGCGGCACGGCGTCCATCCGCTGGGTCGCGATGGCTCCTCTGGCGGAAGCGGTGAAATTCGAACTCACGGACGGTTGCTGTTGGCGCCTACAAGAATTGTTGTCTTCTCATCGGCATCCAAACCGACGCAGGCGATGCGTCGGAACTGGCAGAGCTCCGCATAGCGGAGCGTTACGCTCCCAGTCAGGTGCGTGGGTTGCGCTTGTTCAGTCATTTCTGGTCCCCCCAAAAACCAGCCGTAGCTTTCGCGACCTAGAGCCGACTCAGAGGCGGCATTGCCGAGGAAGTGAACGCAGTCGAGCCGGTATTCCTTAGCAGTTGGCTATGAAAAAACTGGGCCTATAGATTTCGCGTCTTATGCCTGGCTCTACACTCGTCAAATATCGATATTCCCCGCCCGCAACGCATTGGTTTCGATGAACTCACGGCGAGGTTCCACCTCGTCGCCCATCAGCATGGTGAACACCTTGTCGGCCTCAATCGCGTCGTCAATCTGCACCCGCAGCAGGGTGCGCACGGCCGGGTCCATGGTGGTTTCCCAGAGCTGTTCGGGGTTCATTTCGCCCAGCCCTTTGTAGCGTTGGCGGCTGGTGCTGCGTTCGGCTTCAGAGATCAGCCAGTCCATGGCTTCGCGGAAGTCGTTGACTTTTTGCTCTTTCTGTCGCTCGCCTTCACCGCGCGTGACTTTGGCACCCGCGCCCAGCAGGCCCTTGAAGGTTTTGGCGGCCTCGGCCAGCGCACCGTAGTCCGCGCCGTGGACAAAGTCTTGGGTGAGCACGCTGCTCTTGATGTTGCCGTGCAAGCGGCGGCTGATGCGCAGAATCGGTTTGTCGGTGCGCGCGTCAAATTCCCCCGCCACCTCGGCGTCGGGCAGGAAGGCCTGCATCGCAGCGGCGGAGATTTCGGCATCGGCCACGGTGTCGAGGTTGAGCGCCACGCCGTCGGCAATGGCGCGCAGGGCCGACACATCCATGAAGTTGCCCAGCCGGGCAATCACGGTCTGCGCCACCTGGTGCTTGCGTGCCAGCTCGGTCAGGGTGTCACCGGTCAGTGCGGTGTTGGCTTCGCCGCCGGTGTAAACCGTGGCGTGGACCAGCGCAATACGCAGCAAAAAGTTGTCGAGATCGGTGGGGCCTTGCAGGTACAGCTCTTCGCGCCCGGCCTTGACCTTGTACAGCGGCGGCTGGGCGATGTAGATGTGACCACGCTCCACCAGTTCGGGCATCTGGCGGTAGAAGAAGGTCAGCAGCAGGGTGCGGATGTGGGCGCCGTCCACGTCGGCATCGGTCATGATGATGATGCGGTGGTAACGCAGCTTGGCCACGTCAAAGTCGTCGTTGCCGGTGGAGCCACCAGCCTTGCCGATGCCGGTGCCCAAAGCAGTGATCAGCGTTAGGATTTCGTTGCTGGTGAGCAGTTTTTCGTAGCGCGCTTTCTCCACGTTCAGGATCTTGCCGCGCAGCGGCAGGATCGCCTGGAACTTGCGGTCGCGCCCTTGTTTGGCAGAGCCACCGGCGGAGTCGCCCTCTACGATGTAGATCTCGCAGCCTGCCGGGTCTTTTTCCTGGCAGTCGGCCAGTTTGCCGGGCAGGCCCATGCCGTCAAGCACCCCTTTGCGGCGCGTCATGTCGCGCGCCTTGCGGGCGGCTTCGCGGGCGCGCGCGGCTTCGATGATCTTGCCAACGATGATCTTGGCGTCGGCCGGGCGCTCTTGCAGGTAGTCCCACAGCAGTTTGCTCACGATGTCTTCCACCGGGCCGCGCACCTCTGATGACACCAGTTTGTCCTTGGTCTGGCTGCTGAACTTGGGCTCGGGCACCTTCACGGACAGCACGCAGCACAGGCCTTCGCGCATGTCGTCGCCGCTGACTTCGACCTTGGCTTTCTTGGCCAACTCGTTGTCGTCAATGTATTTGTTGATGATGCGGGTCATGGCAGCGCGCAGCCCGGTCAGGTGGGTGCCGCCGTCGCGCTGGGGAATATTGTTGGTGAAACACAGCACCTGTTCGTTGTAGCCGCTGTTCCACTGCATGGCCACTTCCACACCGATGTTGGTGCCCTGGTCACTCTGGCGGTCACCCAGCGCGTGGAAGATGTTGGGGTTGAGGATGGTCTTGCCTTTGTTGATGAAGTTGACAAAACCACGCACGCCGTCCGCGCCGGAAAAGTCGTCTTCCTTGCCGCTGCGTTCGTCTTTCAGGCGGATGCGCACACCGTGGTTCAAAAAGCTCAGCTCGCGCAGGCGCTTGGCCAGCACTTCGTAATGGAACTCGTTGTTTTCCTTGAAGATATCGGTGTCGGGCAAAAAGTGCACTTCGGTGCCGCGGCGTTCGGTATCGCCAATCACCTTCATGGGTGACACATCCACACCGTCCATGGCCTCGGTGATGCGGTTTTGCACAAACCCCCGGCTGAACTCCAGCACATGCACCTTGTGGTCCCGGCGCACGGTCAGGCGCAGCATCTTGGAGAGGGCGTTGACGCAGCTCACGCCCACGCCGTGCAGACCGCCCGAGACCTTGTAGCTGTTCTGGTTGAACTTGCCGCCAGCGTGCAACTCGGTCAAGGCAATTTCAGCGGCGCTGCGTTTGGGCTCATGCTTGTCGTCCATCTTCACGCCGGTCGGGATGCCGCGGCCGTTGTCGACCACACTCACCGAGTTGTCGGCGTGGATGGTGACCAGAATGTCGTCGCAATGGCCCGCCAGCGATTCGTCGATCGAGTTGTCCACCACCTCAAACACCAGGTGGTGCAGGCCGGTGCCGTCCGATGTGTCGCCGATGTACATGCCGGGGCGCTTGCGCACGGCTTCCAGGCCTTCCAGGATCTGGATCGAGCCTTCGCCATAAGCCTCGGAGGCCCCGGCCTGGTGCGCGTCGATGGTGGGCTGAAAGTTGGAGCTGTCAGCGGCGCCCTCGCCCGTGTGAACCCCGTTGCCGATGGGTTCATTGGAGGGGATGGGCTGGTTTTCTTCGGTCATGACACACTCTTGGACAGGTTAGACAGGCTTTTGGATGAGGCCGTGTCGCAAAACTTCGTAAATCTGGCGGGGTCTGGAAACATCAAACCCGCAAAGAACAGCGTGCTCGTCGCGGGTTTGGTTGGGCTGCACAGGGGCAACGTGGTGCCTAGATTCGCATCGGCATCACCACGTACTTGAACTGGTCGTTGTCGGGAATGGTCAGCAGCGCGGAGCTGTTGCCGTCAGACAGCTCGATCTTGATCATCTCTTGCGACATGTTGGCGAGGGCGTCAATCAGGTAGGTGACGTTGAAGCCGATCTCGATGCTGTCACCGCCGTAATCGATGTCGAGTTCGTCCACCGCCTCTTCCTGCTCGGCGTTGTTGGCGGCCACGCGCAGGGTGCCGGGGTCGATGTTCAGGCGCACACCCTTGAACTTGTCACTGGTCAGAATGGCGGTGCGCTGCAAGGTGGACAACAGCGCCGCACGGCCCAGAATGATGCTGTTTTGGTGGTTGCGCGGAATGACGCGGTTGTAGTCGGGGAACTTGCCTTCCACCAGCTTGGTGACGAACTCCATGCCGCCAAAGCTGAACTTGGCCTGGTTGTTGGCAAACTGCATGTCGATGGCGCCTTCGGCATCACTGAGAAGGCGCTGCAATTCCAGCACTGTTTTGCGCGGCAAGATCACCTCTTGCTTGGGCACTTCCACATCCAGCGTGGCGCTGGCAAAGGCCAGACGGTGGCCGTCGGTGGACACCAGACTGAGCTGCTGGCCTTCGGCCACAAACAAAATACCGTTGAGGTAATAACGAATGTCATGCACCGCCATGGCAAACGACACCTGGCTGAGCAACGCCTTCAGCGTTTTTTGTGGCACGCTGAACACCGGGCCAAAGTTGGCCGACTCCTGCACCAGCGGAAAGTCTTCGGCGGGCATGGATTGCAGCGTGAACTTGCTCTTGCCGCCTTTGAGGATCAGCTTGGTTGCGCTGGACTCCAGCGACACCACCTGATCGGCAGGCAGGCTGCGCAAGATGTCGATGAGCTTGCGTGCACCCACGGTGGTGGTGAAGTCGCCGGTGTCGCCGCCCAGGTCCGCGGTGGTGCGGATCTGGATCTCCAGGTCGCTGGTGGTGAGTTGCACGCTGGTGCCGGTCTTGCGGATCATGACGTTGGCCAGAATCGGCAGCGTGTGACGCCGCTCGACAATGCCCGAGACGGCCTGCAGCACGGAGAGCACTTTACTTTGGGTGTCTTTGATCACAATCATGAGGTCTTCTTCCGGTCACTGGTCAATGAATTGGTCGGTACGGCACAGGCTATTTTCCCACTCATTTGCTTCAGCCTTTGAGGGTTTGTTCGAGCACATGCAACTGTTGGTTGAGTTCCGTCAACTGTTGGCGTTCACTGCCGATCTTTCGCACCGCGTGCAACACGGTGGTGTGGTCACGCCCGCCAAACAGCTCGCCAATTTCGGGCAGACTTTTTTGCGTGAGTTCCTTGGCCAGGTACATGGCAATCTGGCGCGGCCGGGCAATGCTGGCCGGGCGCTTCTTGGAGTACATGTCGGCGATCTTGATCTTGTAGTAGTCGGCCACCGTTTTTTGGATGTTCTCCACTGAAATTTGCCGGTTTTGGATGGACAACAGGTCGCGCAGCGCCTCGCGTGCCAGGGCAATCGAAATTTCTTTTTGGTTGAAGCGTGAGTAAGCCAGAATTTTGCGCAGCGCACCTTCGAGCTCGCGCACGTTCGAGCGCACATTTTTGGCGACAAAAAACGCCACCTCTTCGGGCATCACGATGCCTTCGGCGTGCGCCTTGTTGATCAAAATCGCCACGCGCATTTCCAGCTCGGGCGGCTCGATGGCCACCGTGAGGCCCGAATCAAAGCGGGAGACAAGGCGCTCGTGGATGTCGGCCAGGCCCTTGGGGTAGGTGTCGCTGGTCATCACGATGTGCGATTTGCGCGCCAGCAGCGCCTCAAAGGCGTTGAAAAACTCCTCTTGGGTGCGTTCCTTGTTGGCAAAAAACTGCACGTCATCGATCAGCAGCAGGTCCAGCGAGTGGTACCGCTCCTTGAACTCATCAAAGGCTTTGCGCTGGTAAGCTTTCACCACATCAGTCACAAACTGTTCGGCGTGGATGTACAGCACTTTCGCAGTCGGACGTTCGCTGATCAGCTGGTTACCCACAGCGTGCATCAAATGGGTTTTACCCAAGCCAACTCCGCCATAAATGAACAGCGGGTTGTACAAATGGCCCGGCATGCCCGCCACGTGCATGGCGGCTGCACGCGCCATGCGGTTGGCGCTGCCTTCGACCAGCGTGTCAAAGGTCAGACCATTGTTCAGACGGTTTTTGAGCGGCTCGTTGGCCGATGTTTCCTGGCTGGCGCTTGACCCCTGAGGGTTCGGGCTGGCAGCCGCCAAAACTGCGGGCGCACGCGGCACAGGCTCCCGCGCCGCCAGTGCCAACTCAATCGACACGGGTTGCCCGGTCAGGCGCTCCATCAGGGACGCCAACCGGCCGCTGTATTGCGCCCGGATCCAGTCCAGCTTGAAGCGGTTGGCCACAAAGATGGTGACTTTGGAGAGGTCGTCAGAGACCTGGGCCGAGAGCGGCTTGATCCAGGTCTGGAACTGCTGGTCGGGTAATTCCTGCGCCAGCTGATCGATGCAGGTTTGCCAAAAATCGGGGTGGGCCAGCACGTCCGGTGTGTCTGGCCGGGGTGGAAGTCCCTGCGTCATGTCATGTCAGCTTTGTGTGGATAGTTTTAAATTGCTGGACCCGGCATTCTAATTTATCAAAGCCTTATCCACACCCCGGGCGAACCCGCAAATCGCATGCAAGGCAGGGGCTTGCAAGTCAATGTCAATGTGGGTGTGAAACGCTGGTCACAAAAATTTGCGATAATCTACGGTTCCCTGATGTTTTCAGGAGAAACCCGAACGTCGGTTGAACTGGTGCGGGCCCTGACCCGTGGCGCAGTCTGCTGCTTTAGCTTCTTAGGATTTCCAAAATGAAACGCACATACCAACCCTCCAAAATTCGTCGCGCCCGCACTCACGGCTTTTTGGTCCGCATGAAAACCCGTGGTGGCCGCGCAGTGATCAACGCTCGCCGCGCCAAGGGTCGCAAGCGCCTGGCTGTTTAATCAAGGCGGGATGGGTCAGCGGCTGATCAGCCTCCTTCTAGCGGCCTGACCTTGCAGCGTCTCAAGAGCCGCCCACAGTTTCAGGCCGTGTTGGCTGGCTCCATTCTGGCGCGAACTTCTCACTTTGCCCTGCATCGCGTGGCCCTGTCCGCCCGTCGAGACAGTGATGCGTGTCAGACTCTTTTTGCAGTCGACGATGTGTGGCTGGGCGCCATGGTGCCCAAGCGCTGGGCCAGGCGCGCGGTGACGCGCAACATCATCAAACGCCAGGTCTACACCGTGACCCAAGAGTTTGAGTCTTCCCTGTCGCACGCGGCCCATGTGGTGCGTCTGCGCAGCGGATTTGATCGCCAGCACTTTGTCAGCGCCACGTCCGATGCCTTGAAAGCTGCGGTGAGGGCTGAATTGCAGCAGCTGTTTGCCATGGCTGCAAAACGACCCATGTTGCGCCTGGAGCAGGCATGATCGCGCGTTTGCTGATGGGGCTTGTCAAAGGCTACCGCCTGTTTCTGAGTCCGGCGCTGGGTTCGTCCTGCCGTTTTGAGCCCACCTGCTCGGCCTATGCTTTGCAGGCGCTGGAAACCCGTGGCGCGGCCATGGGCAGTTACTTGACGCTCAAGCGTATCGGGCGTTGTCATCCCTGGTGCGAAGGTGGTCTGGATGAGGTGCCGCTACCCAAGGCGGGCACTGCCAGCCATGTATTTTCCCGGTTGATCTCAACTTCCTCTGAAAAGAAGTCTTCATGAACGATATTCGTCGCACGATGCTGTGGGTGGTTTTTGGCATGTCTTTGGTCATGCTGTGGGACCAATGGCAGATTTATAACGGTCGTCAGACGACTTTTTTCCCGTCCCCCACCCCGGTGGTGGCCGCGCCCGGTGCCGCAACGTCTGCCAGTGGCGTGCCCAGTGCTGTGCCGCAGGCAAGCACATCAGGCGCTGTTGGCGACATGGCCAAGGCAAGCACCGATGCTGTGCCGCAGGGTGGCACTGTGCCGGTCGCGCACGAGCTGGTGGAGGTGAAGACCGACGTGCTCAAGCTCACGTTTGATACCGCGGGCGGTTCCGTGGTGCGCGCCGAGTTCCTCAAGCATGTGGACATGGCCGACAACTCGCGCAACTTTGTCCTGCTCGACGACAGCAAGGAGCGGGTGTATCTGGCGCAGTCGGGGCTGATTTCTGCCAGCGGCGGTGCGGCCCTGCCGACCCACAAGGCGGTCATGACGCTGACCCCGGGTGAACGCACCCTGCAAGACGGCAGTGACACGCTGGAACTGCGTTTTGAGTCTCCCGAGGTGGGCGGTGTCAAGCTGATCAAGACCTACACCCTGACGCGTGGCAGCTACGCGCTGGCGGTCAAGCACGAAGTGCTCAACGTCGGCAGCACGCCCGTGTCACCGCAGTTGTACCTGCAACTGGTGCGCGATGGCAACAAGCCGCCGGGCGAGTCCAGTTTCTACTTCACCTTTACGGGGCCGGCGGTCTACACCGAGGCCAAGAAATACCAGAAGGTCGATTTTGAGGACATCGAGAAGAACAATGTCGATGTCGAAAAATCTGCCACCAACGGTTATGTGGCCATGGTGCAGCACTACTTTGCCAGCGCCTGGCTGCTGGGTGACGGCATCCAGCGTGACTTGTTCTTGCGCAAAGTCGACACCAATCTGTACTCGGTGGGCATGATCGCGCCGCTGGCCGAACTGGCGCCGGGTGCCAGCAAGACGCTGGACACCACCCTGTTTGCCGGTCCGCAAGAAGAAAAAGTACTCGAAGCCCTGGCCCCGGGCCTGGAGCTGGTGAAAGACTATGGCTGGCTGACCATTCTGGCCAAACCTTTGTACTGGCTGCTGGACCAGTTGCATCAGATCATCAACAACTGGGGCTGGTCAATTGTGGCGCTGGTGGTGTTGCTGAAAATCGCGTTTTATTGGCTCAACGCCAAGGCCTACGCCAGCATGGCCAAGATGAAGGCGGTGAACCCCAAGATCACCGAGATGCGCGAGCGCCTGAAGGACAACCCGCAAAAGATGCAGATGGAGATGATGCGCATCTATCGCGAGGAAAAAGTCAACCCGATGGGCGGCTGCTTCCCGATCATGATCCAGATCCCGGTGTTCATCGCGCTGTACTGGGTGCTGCTGTCGAGCGTGGAAATGCGCAACACGCCCTGGCTCGGCTGGATCCACGACCTCTCCAGCCCTGACCCGCTGTTCATCCTGCCGATCATCATGACGCTGACCACGGTGCTGCAGACCTCGCTGAACCCGGCGCCGCCAGACCCGCTGCAAGCCAAGATGATGTGGTTCATGCCGCTGGCGTTCAGCGTGATGTTCTTCTTCTTTCCGGCGGGCCTGGTGCTGTACTGGATCACCAACAACGTGCTGTCGATTGCTCAGCAGTGGGTCATCAACACCCGCATGGGCGTGCCGCCCAAGTTCCATTTTCCGAAGTTCTGATCGGTCGCCGGGCGGTTGAGCCATGACTTTGCCGCGCCATCAGGAGCCGATTGTGGCCATCGCCACCGCCCCGGGCCGGGGCGCGGTGGGCATCGTGCGGGTCAGCGGCCGCGGCCTGCAGGCTTTGACGCAAGCGCTTTGCGGCAAGGGGCTGACCCCGCGCGAAGCCACCTACACCGGTTTTCTGGACGCCCACGGCACCGCCATCGACCACGGCCTGGCGCTGTACTTTCCGTCACCGCATTCGTTCACCGGCGAGGATGTGCTGGAGTTGCAGGCGCACGGCGGCCCAGTGGTGTTGCAGCTGCTGTTGGCGCGCTGCCTGGAAGCCGCCGCGCAAGCGCTGCCTGGCGGTCAAGCCACGCTGGCCCATTTGCGGCTGGCCCTGCCGGGCGAATTTTCCGAGCGGGCGTTTCTCAATGACAAGATCGACCTGGTTCAGGCCGAGGCCATTGCCGACCTGATTGACGCCAGCACCGAGGCCGCCGCGCGCAGCGCCAGCCGGTCGCTGTCAGGCGCGTTCTCGCATGAAATTCACCAATTGCGTGACGCGCTGATCCACCTGCGCATGCTGGTGGAGGCCACGCTGGACTTTCCGGAAGAAGAAATCGATTTCCTGCGCCAGTCGGACGCGCAGGGGCAACTGGCGAGGCTGCAGGACGGCGTGACGGCGGTGCTGGCCAAGGCGCGCCAGGGGGCGTTGTTGCGTGAAGGCATCAAGGTCGTGATTGCCGGCCAGCCCAATGCCGGTAAATCGTCGCTGCTCAACGCGCTGGCCGGAGCCGAACTGGCCATCGTCACCGCCGTGCCGGGCACCACCCGCGACAAGGTGCAGCAGACCATCCAGATTGAAGGGGTGCCGTTGCACGTGATTGATACCGCCGGCCTGCGTGACAGTGACGACGAGGTGGAAAAAATTGGCATCGAGCGCGCCTGGCACGCCATTGCTGAGGCCGATGCGGTGCTGTTTTTGCATGACTTGACGCGCGCCCATGCTGCTGAATACAGAGCAGCAGATGACGCCATCGCCAGCGTCATGCGCCAGAAGCTGCCGCAGCACATCAGCGTTCTCGATATCTGGAACAAGGCCGATGCGGCCCCGGCTGCGGCACCCCTGCAAGGTGTGGTGCTGTCGGCCAAGACCGGCGCCGGGCTCGATGCGCTGCGGCATCAGTTGCTGCGGCTGGCGGGTTGGCAGCCGGGCGCTGAAGGCGTGTTTGCCGCCCGGGCGCGCCATGTGGAGGCGCTGCGACACGTCCAAAGTCACCTGAATCGGGCGGCGCTGCACCTGACGCAACAGGCGCAGGCGCTGGACGTGTTGGCCGAGGAGTTGCGGCTGGCGCAAAATGCGGTCAATGCCATCACCGGTGAATTCAGCTCCGACGATTTGCTGGGTGTCATCTTTTCGAGTTTCTGTATCGGAAAATAAGCGTTCTCTGACGGGTGCCACAGCGGCCTGGCGGAGAATGTCCTGACGTATTGGCCCGACGGGTTTGAGAGGTTCACCATGTCTCTGTTCAGTTGGTTGTTTTCCAAGTCTGCGCCACCGCCATCGTCCAGCTTGCCCGCCGACCCCGCGAAAGGCTTGTCGCCCAAGGCAGCACCCCCCGCTAATTCAGTGGACCCGCTGGCGGATCTCAAGCAGCAGCGCCATGAGCGGCGCGAGCATCTGTACGACGTGGTTCGCAGCGTGATGCTGCGCGCCGAGGTGCTGGCTTCGCACTACAAGTTCAAGGTGCTGTCGCTGGACGCCCGGGGTCGCCAGTTTCTGGTGATGGTGGATCTGCTAGGTGACGAGGTGCTGGCCCCGGACCGTTGGGCTGCCATTGAACAGCTGATGGCGATGACCGCCGCGCAGCGGCATGACCTGCAGATCAAGGCGGTGTACTGGCGGCTGATGGCGCCCGTCGCTGGCCAGAGCGTTGCGCCAGAGACCGCCGTCGTGCCACCCGCGAGGGTGGAGGTGCCGGTGGCCAAAGTGGCGGCTGCCACGGCCGTTGGCGCGGCTGTGGCCGCCACCCGGCACGGTTTTGAGCCGATTGACAACGACGAGGTGATGGCGTTCAAGCGCGCCATCTCAGACGCCACGCCAGAAGCTCAGTTGGCGGCACAGGCGGGTCAGGTGGTGACCTCCGGGCCGCGCAAACCTGCGCCAGCGCCCGGTTATGAAGACACCCAGTTGCTGGAGCCCGACGACACCGGTTCGCCCTTGAGCCGCACCCAGTTTGGCGGGCTGGACTGAGCGCTCGCCCAGCCTGGGCCGCTTCAAAGGCCCTCGAAATCCACCAGGGTGAACAGCGGCAGACCCGAGGCCCGCAGCTTGTCCGAGCCGCCAAGCTCGGGCAGGTCGACGATGGCGGCACCTTCCATGACATCGGCCCCCAATTTTTCGAGCAGTTTTTTACCCGCCATCATGGTGCCGCCGGTGGCAATCAGGTCGTCAATCAGCAGCACCCGGTGGCCCACCTTGACGGCGTCCACATGCAGCTCCACCGTGGCGCTGCCGTACTCCAGCTCGTAGGTTTCTTCCACGGTGGTGAAGGGCAGCTTGCCCTTTTTGCGGATCGGCACAAAGCCCACGCCCAGCTCATAGGCGATGACCGAGCCGATGATGAAGCCACGCGCATCCAGCCCGGCCACCACATCGGGGCGCAGCGCGGGGTCCATGTAGCGGTGCACAAAGGCGTCAATCAGCACCCGGAACACCTTGGCATCCTGCAGCAGCGGCGTGATGTCGCGGAACTGGACGCCGGGTGCCGGCCAGTCCAGCACGGTGCGGATGTGGTCGCGAAGGTATTGGTTGACGCTGGTGTTGTACATAAAGCAGCCGTTAGAAAACAGGGAGTGGTGATTGTGCCCGTCAGACAGGCGACGGCGGTTTGGGCAAGATCAACCTTTGATCAGTCTGAGTTCGGTCTGGGCGATGGCATTGGCCTTGCCCGAGATCACCAGCGTGTCGCCTGCTGCCAACAGCAGGTCGTCGGTGAGCGGCATGATCTGCCCGGAGGCCCGGCGCACGCTCACCAGCCGGGTGCCCAGGGCACGCAGGGCGAGGTCGTCCACGGTGCGGCCGATCGCCTTGGCGTGCAGTGGCAGCTGGATGGTGCTGAGCCGTTCCAGCTCGGCCTCGTCCGCATCGCCGTCGTCGGCACCGCGGAAAAAGCCGCGCAGCAGGCTGTAGCGCGCGTCGCGCTGCTCACGCACGATGCGGATCACCCGGCGCACCGGCACCCCCACCAGGGCCAGCGCATGGCTGGCCAACATCAGCGAGCCTTCGATGGTTTCGGGCACCACCTCGGTGGCACCGGCTTTTTGCAGCAGTTCCAGATCGTGGTCGTCCTGGGTGCGCACAACCACCGGCACCTGGGGCGCATGTTCATGGATGTGGGCCAGCACTTTCAGCGCGCTGGGGGTTTCCAGATAGGTCACCACCACCGCGCTGGCCCGCGCCAGGCCAGCCGCCATCAGCGCCTGCAGACGACCGGCATCGCCAAACACCACCGAATCACCGGCGGCGGCGGCCTGGCGCACCCGGTCGGGGTCGAGATCGAGCGCCATGTAGGCGATGTTTTCCTTGTCCAGCATGCGCGCCAGGTTCTGGCCACAGCGCCCGTAGCCGCAGATGATGACGTGCTTGTTGGCCTTGATCGACTTGCGGGCGATGGTGGTCATCTGCACCGACTCCATCAGCCATTCGTTGCTGACCAGCCGCATCACGATGGCGCTGCTGTGCATGATGATGAAGGGTGTGGCCAGCATCGACAGCACCATCGCCGCCAGAATCGGGTTGAGCAGTTCCGGCGGCACCAGGCTGTTGCGTTGCGCCAGGGTCAGCAGCACAAAGCCGAATTCACCAGCCTGCGCCAGGTACAGACCGGTGCGCAAGGACACGCCCGAACTGGCGCCGAAACCTTTGGTGATGAGGGTGATCATGGCGGCCTTGAACAGCACCGGCAGCGTGACCAGAATCAGCACCAGCGGCCAGCGCTCCAGCACCAGCCGCCAATCGAGCATCATGCCGATGCTGATGAAAAACAGGCCCAGCAACACATCGTGAAACGGGCGGATGTCGGTCTCCACCTGGTGCTTGTACTGGGTCTCGGAAATCAGCATGCCGGCAATGAAGGCGCCCAGCGCCAGGCTCAAGCCCGCCAGCTCGGTCAGCCAGGCCAGGCCCAGCGTGACCAGCAGCAGGTTCAGCACAAACAGCTCTTCGCTCTTGCGCCGCGCCACCAGCGTGAGCCACCAGCGCATGATGCGCGGCCCGCCCACCAGCAGCAGGGTGATCAACACCGCCGCCTTCAGCAGCGCCCAGCTCAGCGTCTCGGCCATCTGTTCGGCTGAGGCGCCCAGCGCCGGAATCAGCACCAGCAACGGCACCACCGCCAAGTCCTGAAACAGCAGCACACCCATGATGCGTTTGCCATGTTCGCTCTCAATTTCGATGCGCTCGGACATCAGCTTGACGACAATGGCGGTGCTGCTCATGGCCATGGCGCTGGACAGGGCCAGCGCAGTTTTCCAGTCCATGCCCCAATGGGTGGGCGCCATCACGGCGAATGCCATGCTGGCCGCCGTGGTGATCAGAATGGTCAGGGTGACCTGGAACAGCCCCAGCCCGAACACATGTTGGCGCATGGTGCGCAGCTTGGGCAGGTTGAACTCGAGCCCGATCACAAACATCAAAAACACCACGCCAAACTCGCCCAAGTGGCGTACGCCATCGGCATTTTTGGCCAGCGCCAGCGCGTTCGGGCCAATCAGCACCCCCACCGCCAGATAGCCCAGCATCGGCGGCAGCTTCAGGCTGCGGCACACCACCACGCCCAACACGGCCGCCAGCAAATACAACAGGGTTAATTCGAGAGGACTCACCCCCGGATACTACCAACTGCCCCCGCGCCCGCAGCCCGGCGGTCGATAAAATGCCGACATGAATACCACCCCCTCGCTTGCGCCGTCGTTTGACGCTGATCGCATTCTGCAATTGGCCCGAGAGACCCTGGATGTGGAGGCTGCGGCGGTGGTGCGCCTCAAGCACCACCTGGGCGACAACTTTGTGCAGGCGGTGCGGCTGGTGCTGGCCAGCCAAGGGCGTGTGGTGGTCATGGGCATGGGGAAAAGTGGCCATATTGGTCGCAAAATTGTCGCCACGCTCGCCTCCACCGGCACGCCCGCCATGTTTGTGCACCCGGCCGAGGCCAGCCACGGTGATCTGGGCATGATCCAACCCATGGACGTGGTGCTGGCCATCTCCAACAGTGGCGAGTCCGATGAGCTCAACGTGGTGTTGCCGATGATCAAGCGCCTGGGCATCCCGCTGCTGGCCATGACCGGCAACCCCGCCTCCACGCTGGCGCGGCATGCCTCCGTTTTCCTGAACAGCGGCGTTGAAAAAGAAGCCTGTCCGCTGAATCTGGCGCCCACCGCCAGCACCACCGCGCAACTGGCGCTGGGGGATGCCTTGGCCGTGGCTTTGCTGGACGCGCGCGGTTTCAAGGCCGAAGACTTTGCCCGCTCGCACCCGGGTGGCGCGCTCGGGCGCAAGTTGCTGACCCACGTGCGCGACGTGATGCGCAGTGGTGACCAGGTTCCCCGGGTCACGCTGGCATCCAGTTTCAGTGAACTGATGCGCGAAATGAGCGACAAAGGCCTGGGCGCCACCGCAGTGGTGGACGATGCCGGTCAGGTCTGCGGCATCTTCACCGATGGTGATCTGCGTCGTCTGATCGAAAAAGGCATCGACCTGCGCCAGTCCACCGCCGCCCAGGTGATGCACCCCCATCCGCAAACCGTCAGTGCCGACGCTCTGGCGGTGGAAGCGGCCGAACTGATGGAGTTGCGCCGCATCACCAGCGTGCTGGTGCTGGACGCGCAGGGCCAACTGTGCGGGGCGCTCAACAGCAACGACCTGATGCGCGCCAAGGTCATCTGATGGCACCCGCGCTCAACTTCCCGCCCGAGTTGCTGCTGCAGGCACAAGGCATCCGCGTGGTGTTTTTCGATGTCGATGGGGTGCTGACTGACGGCGGCCTGTACTTTTCCGAGGCGGGTGAAACCCTCAAACGCTTCAACACACTGGACGGCCACGGCCTGAAGCTGCTGCAGCGCGCTGGCGTCACCCCGGCGGTCATCACCGGGCGCGACTCCCGGGCGTTGCGGGTGCGGCTGGCAGCGCTGGGCATCGAACACGTGCATTACGGCACCGAAGACAAGCGCCCGGCGGCCGAGGCCACGCTCACCGCGCTGGGTCTGGACTGGTCCCAGGCCGCCGCGATGGGCGACGACTGGCCCGACCTGCCGATGATGACGCGCAGTGCGTTTGCCTGCGCGCCCGCCAACGCGCATGCCGAGGTGCTGGCCGCCGCGCACCATGTCACGCGGCAGCGTGGTGGCGAAGGGGCGGTGCGCGAACTGTGTGACCTGCTGCTGGTGGCCAGCGGCCGCTACGCCTCGTTGTTGCAGGCCTATTTGCCGTGAACAACCTGCGCTGGGCACTGGACCGTCTGACGCTGTACTTGCCGTTGCTGCTGATGGCAACGCTTGCCATGGCCACCTATTGGCTGGTGCGCACCACGCCGACCACCAGCGCCGTGGCTACCGTCGCAGCCGTGCAGCATCTGCCCGACTATTACATGCACCAATTCACGGTCAAGACCTTTGATGTGCGGGGGCAACTCAAAAGCGAGGTCAAAGGTGTGGAGGCACGGCATTTCCCCGACACCGACACCCTGGAGATCGACCAGGTGATCATCCGTTCGTTTGATGAGCAGGGTCACCTGACCACCGCCACGGCCCGCCGTGCGCTGACCAACAGCGACGCGTCCGAGGTGACCCTGATGGGCGACGCCCGCGTGCTGCGCGCCCCCACCGTCAGCGCAACGGGCAAGGCCCAGCCCGCCATGAGCTTTGAGGGCGACCATTTGCACACCTTTGTCAACACCGAACAAGTCAGGTCAGACCTGCCCGTGATCCTGACACGTGGGCAAGACAAGTTCACCGCTGACCGCATGGACTACGACAACAAAGGGCAGGTCATCCAGATGCAGGGGCGGGTCAAGGGTGTGTTGTTTCCCACCGTCAAACCCTGACCTGGCACCGGCTTCACCATGGCCCAGCTTGTCTTGATCACCGGCGCGTCCAGCGGCATCGGCCAGGCCTTGGCCATGCACTACGCGGCGCAGGGCTGGCACTTGGCCCTGGTGGCGCGCCGTGAATCAGCGATCCAAGCATGGCTTGGCGCCAGCGGCATCTGTGCGGATACATATCAGATTTATAGCGCCGATGTGACGGACATCGCAGGCATGCAACGTCTGGCGCTAGATTGCATGGCACGCCAGGGCTTGCCGGAGGTGGTGATTGCCAATGCCGGCATCAGCATCGGCGTGGATACCGCACGGCCCGAAGACCTGGCGGTGATGGCGCGCGTGCTGGCCACCAACGTGATGGGTGTGGCCGCCACCCTGGGGCCTTTCGTGTCTGCCATGCGCTTGCGCGGCTCAGGCACGCTGGTGGGCATCGGCAGTGTGGCGGGCATCCGGGGTTTGCCAGGGCATGGTGCCTATTGCGCCAGCAAGGCGGCCGTCATCAGTTACTGCGAAAGCTTGCGCGGCGAGTTGCGCGATAGCGGCGTTCGGGTGGTGACGTTGTGCCCCGGCTATATCGCGACGTCGCTGACGCAAAACAACGGTTACGACATGCCTTTTTTGATGCAGCCCGATGTGTTCGCCGCCAAAGCCTTCCAGGCCATTGCCGCAGGTAACAGCTACCGGGTGATTCCCTGGCAGATGGGGGTGGTGGCCAAACTGTTGCGCCTGCTGCCCAACAGCCTTTTTGACAAGCTGTTTGCCGGGCGGCCGCGTAAACCCCGCATCACCGACATTTGACACCCCAATGCAAAAAGGGCCCCGAGGGACCCTTTTGTGTCAGGCCAAAGCCTGAGTCAAGCAGCAAGTGCTTAGTAGCTGCTACGGCCACCGCCGTAACCGCCGCCGCCACCACCGCCGTAACCACCACCACCGCCGCCGCCAGAGCGACCGCCACCACCGTAGCCGCCACCACCGCCGCCGCCGCCGAAGCCGCCGCCACCAGAGCGGGGGGGACGCGGTTCCATCGGACGGGCTTCGTTGACCACGAGGCCACGGCCACCGAATTGTTGGCCGTTCATGGCATTGATGGCTGTTTGTGCTTCAGCATCGCTGCCCATTTCGACGAAACCGAAACCTTTGGAGCGGCCGGTGTCACGTTCCATCATGACTTTGGCGCTGGTAACGGAACCGTGTTGGGAGAATGCCTGTTGCAGGTCATCGTCACGGAAGGAATAAGGCAGATTGCCGACGTAAAGTTTGTTGCCCATGAAAGGACTCCTCAAAATAACTCAAAACGCGATGGAGTCCATGACCGCTGCAACCAAACCTCTGAAGACTTAGAGAAGACGCGTAACTGGCATTCACCGCAAACCCATATTGCCCCGGAAAGAAGCAATACGGGGCGGATGATACGTCAAGTTCCCGAGTTGCAGATATTTTTTTCAGTTTGTTTCATATCGCGCTGTTTTCCCACCAGCCCGGCCCGGGCGGCAGGCGGCGTTTTTGGATGCGCGCGTTCAGGGCGGCGTCACTGGCTGCGCTGGCGTCTGTCGGGACGCACCGGTACCCGCAGATCGTCCAGGTAGTCGTGCGCAATGTCGACGCCAGAGCGCACACCCAGGTCGCTGGCGTGCTGGGCCAGCCACTGGTGGGCGTGGCTTTGACCCAGATCGCGCAGGGCGTTGATCAGCTGCGCATCGGTTGACAGCTTGGTGGCTGCGCCCAGTTGCTCCAGCACCTCGCCGCCGTCAATGCGGTGCAACAAGACGTCTTTGTAATGCGCTGGGTTGAGCTTGCCTTCTTTGAGCAGGCGCTTGACAAAATCGATGGCGCGCATCTCGGCCATCAGGGCGGCATTGAACGTGATCTCGTTGAGCCGGTCCATGATGTCGACGGCGCTGGTGGGCAATTTGTCGCGCTTGATCGGGTTGATCTGCACCAGCAAAATGTCGCGGCTGTCGCACTGGTAGATCAGCGGGTGAATGGCCGGGTTGCCGGCGTAACCGCCGTCCCAGTAAAACTCGCCTTCAATCTCCACCGCCTGAAACATCATGGGCAGGCAGGCAGACGCCATCACCGCGTTGGCCGTGATGCGCTCACCGGAGAACACCTCGGCCTTGCCGGTGCTGACCCGGGTTGCCACCACAAACAGCTTGAGGTCGGTGAAGGCCGCCAGCCGTTCAAAATCAATCTGCCGATCGACAAAATCTTTCAGCGGATTGATGTCCAGCGGGTTGCTCTGGTACGGCGACAACGTTCCCGACCAGGCACGCGCCATGGCGTCGGCCCACTGGCCGGTGGGTGAGCTGTCCATGCCTGCCAGGCCAAACATCAAATCGAACGGCGCACGCTGCGCCTGTCCAAGGGCGCCCATGGCCACGATGCCGTTCCAGAAGTTGGCCAGCGACTCGCGGGCGGCTTCACGGCGGGCCACCTGCGAGCGCCCTTGGGCCTGCGCCAGGCCATGGGCCAGCGCCACCGCGTTCATGGCGCCGGCACTGGTGCCGCTGATGCCTTCGATGTGGATGCGCGGGTCTTGCAGCAGCACGTCGAGCACGCCCCAGGTGAAGGCGCCGTGCGAGCCGCCGCCTTGCAGGCCGAGGTTGACAGGGTGCGCGCTGTGGGACGAGGTGGGCGAGGTATCAGACTTTTTATGCATGGCTTGAGCTTAGCAGCCCGCAGCCGCGGCCCAACTCGGGCGCCCACCAGCCGCTTTCCAGAGGGATCATTGCTGCGGTTAACATAGCAATCAAATCAATCAATGTAAAGACTCTAGCGCGGTATGTGGATCTGATTTTCAGTTCGCACTGTTGCCGGATGGCAGGCGGTGCTAAAGTGGTTGTCAACGGCCGGGTTTGCTGGGCCGAGAGTTGGGAGTCCATGATGAAGCACAACCTGCAGAGGCCGCCCGCATGCGAGCATGCGCTGATGGATCAGCGCAACGCCCGGCTGCCCGTTGCCCGGCCTGAACTGGCAAAAACGCGCCGCCGCGGGGCCCGTGCTCGGTTGGTGCGCACCTTGGAGAAGCCGTGAGATTGCCCGTCCTGCAACGCTGGCTGCTGGGTACCGTGCGCCGTCAACTGGTCACGGGCATGGTGCTGACGGCGGCCCTGATGATGGGTGCTGTTGTCTGGGACCTGGCACAGCGCCAACAGCAGGCAGCGCTGGCGCAGCAGTCCAGCCAGGCGGTGGGCATCGCCCACAGCGTGGCGGTGGCCGGGTCGGTCTGGCTGGCTGAGCGGGATGCCGGTGGCCTGCAGGAGATGGTGCAGGGTCTGTCCTCCTACCCGGACTTGCGCTACGCCATGGTGCTCGACACCCGTGGTCAGGTGCTGGCTCACAGCGATGCCAGGCGGCTTGGGCAATACCAGACCGACCTGCCGCCCGTCATGGCGCCGCAGGTGCGCCAGCAAGCGGGTCCTCTGGTGGATGTGTTCAGCCCGGTCGTGCGCCAGGACCGACCGATGGGCTGGGTTCGCATTGGCGTGGCAGGGCCGTCGACGGATGCGGGTCTGTCCCAGGCCATCCGGGACGGCGTGATGTACGCGCTGGCAGGGGTGCTGTTGGCAGCGCTGTTGGCGGAGGTGGTCAGCCGTTTGTTGACGCGCCGTCTGCAGAGCATCTCCCGTGTGGCCAGCGCGGTCGAAGCTGGCCAGTCTTTGTTGCGCGCCGACGTGCCGGGTCACGACGAGGCCGCCCAACTGGCACGCCAGTTCAACACCATGCTCGATGCCCTGGCGCAGCGCGACCGGGCGCTCAAAGACAGTGAGTCTTTCAAGACCGCGATACTGGACTCGGTGGCTGCCGAGATTGCGGTGGTTGACCGCGCGGGTACCATCCTGGCCGTCAATGCGCAGTGGCGGTGTTTTGCGCTGGACAACAGCCTGCGGCCCGGGCAGCCCCCATCGAACACCGATGTTGGCGCCAATTACCTGGAGGCATGCGACCCGCACGACGGCCATGCCAGCGTCGGCGCGGCGCTGGCGCGTGACGGTATCCAGCGCGTGCTGGACGGGCGCGCACCAAACTTCAGGCTGGACTACCCCTGCCATTCGCCAGGCCAGCAGCGCTGGTTCACCATGATGGCGCGGCCCTTGGGGGCAGACCACCACAGTGCCGTGGTCATCACCCACACCGACATCAGCGCCGTCAAACTGGCCGAGCATTACGAACAGTTTCGCAGCCGCATCCTGGAGCTGATGGCCAGCGATGCTGCCCTGCCTGACCTGCTGCTCGCCATGGTTTTGGGCGTGGAGCAACTGCACCCGTCGATGTTGTGCAGCATTCTTCTGCTGAGTGACGACGGTCGCCACCTGGGCGAGGTGACGGCACCCAGCTTGCCGGAGTTCTACAACCAGGCCCTCGTCGGTGTCGCCATTGGTCCGGGTCAGGGTTCGTGTGGCACCGCCGCAGCCACCGGTCAGCGTGTGGTGGTGGAAGACATCGCCACGCATCCTTACTGGGTTGATTACAAGGACCTGGCCCGGCGCGCCGGGCTGTTCGCCTGCTGGTCGCAGCCTGTGGTGTCGTCCACCGGCCAGGTGCTGGGCACCTTCGCGATCTACCACCGTCAGACTCATGCCCCGTCGCCGCATGACATTGCGCTGATCGAGCAGACCGCCCGTCTGGCCAGCATTGCCATCGAGCACAAGAACACCCAGGCCGACTTGCGGGCCAGCGAAGGCATGTTCCGCACGCTGTTCGAGACCCTGCCCACCGGGGTGGTGTACGAAAACCTGGACGGCGTCATCATCTCGGCCAACCCGGCCGCCCAGCGCATGCTGGGCCTGACGACCGACCAGTTGCAGGGCCGCACCTCGATCGACCCGCGCTGGCACGCCATCCATGAGGATGGCAGCGACTTCCCCGGTGATCAGCATCCGATCTCGGTCGCCCTCAAGACCGGTCAGCCGGTGCGCAATGTGATGATGGGCGTGGCCGTGCCGGGGCGTGGGCTCCTCTGGCTGCTGGTCAGCGCCATGCCCTTGTTTCGGGACGGCAAACTGGAGCAGGCCTACGTGGTGTTTGAAGACGTGACCGAGCGCCACCAGATGGAACAGCAGGTGCGCCACATGGCGTTTTACGACCCGCTCACGCAGTTGCCCAACCGCCGCCTGCTCAGCGAGCGCCTGACCCAGGCCATCACCGCCAGCAGGCGCAGCGGCTGTTATGGGGCGCTGATGTTTCTGGACCTGGACAACTTCAAACCCATCAACGACCAGCATGGCCACGAACTCGGCGACCAGCTGCTGGGCGAAGTGGCGCGGCGCCTGCGCGCCTGTGTGCGTGAGGTGGATACCGTGGCGCGCCTGGGCGGTGATGAATTTGTGGTGATGCTGACCGATCTGGCCGAGGACCCGGTCGCGTCGGCGGCACTGGCCCGCACCGTGGCTAGCAAGATACTTGACAGCCTGGCCGACCCCTATCTGTTGCGCTGCAGCGATGCCCATCACACCAGCCAGACGGTGGTGCACCGCTGCACCGCCAGCATTGGTGTCACCTTGTTCTCACACCGTGACAGCACGCAGGAGCCCATCTTGCAGCGCGCCGACACCGCCATGTACCGGGCCAAGGACGATGGCCGCAACCGGATGCAGTTTGACCCGGTCGCGCAGCCGTTTGTGGATGGCATTGGCTAGCCCACAAGACGCCAGGCCTCAAGTTGAGCCTGCCACGGCAAGTTCACTACGCTGGATCAGCAACGCTGAACCACACCCGGCGCCAGCCTACAATGCGCCCTGTCATTGGGGAGTAGCCGCCCTTCTTCATTGAGAGGGGCTTGCGTCAACAGACTTGTCTGGCCAGCACCGGCCAACATGGCGCAAGCAGGGTCCTGCAACGGGATTTTGGCGAGACCTTTGACTGCGCACCTCTGTTTTTGGCCGGGGATGTTGCGCAGTCATTGGTTTTTAATCTCCGGCCGGAGACCCTCATGGAAGCATTTTTAATCTCTACCGGCATCGTCGCGCTGGCCGAAATGGGCGACAAAACCCAACTCCTGGCCCTCATCCTGGCGGCGCGTTTTCGCCAACCCTGGCCGATTGTCTGGGGCATTTTTGTCGCCACCCTTGCCAACCATGCCCTGGCCGGGGCCGTGGGCGCCTGGGTCAACACCGCGCTGGGCCCCGATGTGCTGCGCTGGGTGCTGGGTCTCTCCTTCATCGCCATGGCGATCTGGATGCTGATCCCCGACAAGATGGACGACGATGACACCCCGACCCAGCCGCGTTTTGGCGTGTTTGGCACCACCGTGGTGGCGTTTTTTCTGGCCGAAATGGGTGACAAGACCCAGGTCGCCACGGTGATGCTGGCGGCGCAGTACAGCGCTTATTACTGGGTGATTGCCGGCACCACGCTGGGCATGATGCTGGCCAACGCGCCCGTGGTGTGGCTGGGTGAGCGCATGACGCGGCTGGTGCCGCTTCGGGTGGTGCACATCGTGTCAGCGCTGATTTTCATCGGGCTGGGGCTGTGGGCGCTGCTGGGCAATTTTTAGGTGGTTGACGGCAAGGCCGTTTCGGCGCGCCGTGTTTGCTGCACCAGACGCAGCAGGGTGAACTCGCCAGGGCGCAGCACCGCCACGTCCACGTCAATGATCAGCCGCCCCTCTCGCACGTCCCGCGCTGTCATCGTCAGATTCGGGCCGCAGCGCACGACATACGCCTGGTCCGGGCTGGCGCCCATCAAGGCGCCGTCTTGCCATTTCTGAAGCAAATAGTCGCCAATCTGGCGGCGCACCAGGTCCCAGGTCGGTCCATGGTTGGGCTCACACCTCACCCATGCGATGGCCTTTTGAAGCGACGCCTGCAACTGGATGGCAAAACGCCGCACTGCCACGTAACGCCACGCGTTGGCCTGCCCTGCCAGCGTGCGCGCGCCCCAGATCATCACGCCCCGGCCTGCGACGGTGCGGATGGCGTTGACCTGTTTGCCAGCGATTCCACCCCCCATCAGTGCGCTGGCCTGCCCGGCGTCCAGCGCCACGGCGGGCGCCGTCACGCCCGCGATAACCACATTGGCGGGTGCCCGCCAGATGCCATGCTGCGCATCCATGGCCGCATACACACCCGCCACCGCACCGCCGGGTGGGCAGGCGACCGGTGTGGTCAGCACACCGCTCACCACACTTTGGTAAGCCTCGCAATGCGTCTCCAGCCAGGCCTGCAGTGGCGCCACCTCGGTGGGTGCCGCCATGTCGATGGCATGGTCCAGCGCTTGCAGGTGCGCCAGCACCACCGCATCGTGGGTCAGGTCGTGCCAACTGACCGGCTTGCCACGGCGCCTGAGCTTGCCGCGCAGGGCGGCATAGTCCGGGCAATGGTTGTGGCGCAGCAGTAGCCACGGCGTATAGGCTGCGCCCTCGCACAAGGCCTCCTGGCCGATGTTGGCGCGAAACGCCTGCGCCAGCGGGTCATCCAGCCGGGTGTCCAGCACGGCAAACCGGTTCTGCAAACGGCTGCATTGGCACAACATGGCGTGCTGCACCACCGCCAGGTCGCGCGACGCCAGCCGCGCGGCATCCGGGCACACCACCAGTGTCGGTTCGTCCAGGGCGGCCAACCCCGCCAACCCCGTCAACAGCGGCTGGCGCTCGGGCATCGAATCGGCAGCGCTGCCGACGGAGATCACCACACAGGTCTGGCCGCCATTGGCAAAAAACAGGGCCAGGCTGTCGTGCAGTACATAACGGGTGGCAAGCCGGGCACTGACAAAGTGGCCGCTGTCGTCCACCACTACCGCATGGATGTGGCAGGGTGAGGTGCCAAAGAGCGCCTCAAACGCCGCCAGGCTGTTGATGCGGGTGGGTTGCCCACTCAGGTCACCCGGGGTCAACCGGGTCGCCGTCTCGGTGTACCCCACAAAGGCGGGCACAGCGGTCGTCACCTCGGCCACCGGTGGCGGCAGCGCCTGCCTGTCCAGGTCAAAACCACCCGGTGTTGTCCAGATTGCCACGGGTTGCCTCTCCTTCAAAACCACTCCGGCGCCCCGGTCGCGCCCGATGAAAGGGTTGACTTACATCAAAAAAAGTTGCCGCCAAACAGTGCGCATGGCTAGAATTTCCCGATCAAACAGAGGTCGCACAAGCGACACGGGCTGGCGCATCGAGACAGGCGCCCCAGCCGGATGTCTTTCGTTGGATGGATTGGATTGCGCTGCCACGCCCCGGTCAATACGGGGGTGTACGCACACTGTGTTGTTCAACCTGTCAGCCAAGGAGAGTCGTCATGGCCAAAAAAGCCCTTTGCATCGGCATCAACAACTACCCCGGCACCCAGATGGACCTGCAAGGTTGCGTCAACGACGCGGCCGACTGGAACAGCGCGTTGACCAGCCGCGGCTTCAAAGTCACCACGCTGATCGACGACGCCGCCACCAAACAGGCCATGCTCGACGCCATGGGCGCCCTGATCAGCAAAGCGGTCAAGGGCGACAGCCTGGTGATCACCTTCTCCGGCCATGGCACCTACATGCCCGACACCGATGGCGACGAGGCCGACGGCTTTGATGAGGCCCTGTGCACCTATGACATCACCACCCATGGCCCGCTGAACGATGACGAGATCAAGGCCCTGTTTGCCACCCGCAAAGCCGGGGTGAGCCTGGTGCTGATTGCCGACAGCTGCCACTCCGGCACGGTCACCCGCGCTGCCAAGGCCGACAAAGACAGCGACACCCGAGCGCGCTTCATGCCGATGGGCAACTGGCTGCCCCTGCGGGAGCTGCCCAAAAACCGCGCCGGCAAGCCCGCGACCAGCGTGTTGGGCCCCATCGGCACGCCGCCACTGCAGGGGCTGTATTCGCGGGTGATGGGTGATGTGCTGCTGGCGGGCTGCAAGGAGGGGCCCAACAACTACAGCTATGACGCCCGCATCAACGGCCGGTTCAATGGCGCCTTCACCTACCACGCGCTGAAGACCCTGAAAACGCTCAAACCCGAGGCCACCTACGCGGACTGGCACAAGGCCATCATCAAGTACCTGCCATCAAGCAGCTACCCGCAGGCGCCCCAGCTGTTTGCCAGCGAGGCCGCCCGCCAACGCATCGTGTTCGCGTAAACGGTGCGGCGGCCATGGCGCAATGGGCGGCTGCCTTGGCGGACTTCACCGTTGTCATGGCGGGCGACGACCCGCCATCCATGAACCCGGGATGACAAATTGGGTGATCCCGATGCCAGCCTAGGGATCCAAAAAAAACAGCCTGTTGCGTTTTCGTTAACCGTCACCAGCCAGGAGCCTCCCATGGCAGAGCAGCTTTACAAGATCCGCGGCACCTTGAGCGACACCCGCTCGCACCTGCCCGGTGGCATCGCGCCCAGCTACCGGCTCACGCCCGGTGCCGCCCGCGACGGCGCTGCTGACGAGATCACGGTGGCCGCCAGCACGGTGGTGCGGGTCGAGCTGGACAACGGGTTTGTGCTCTGGAGCCGGGTCGATGACCTGACGCAGGAATACGGCGCGCTGCCCAGCCGCGATGCCGGAGCCGCCTGGGAGTTTTCCCGGCTGGCGCCGCGCAGCGCCAGTGGCGGTGAGCGCGGGTTGCTGGGCCTGGCGATCCGGGTGCTGGACTTCTTCGGGGTGGACCTGGCCGAGAAATCGGCCCGCAAGCTGGGCGTGTTTTTTGAGGAGAAGCTGCTGGGCGGCCACCCACCGGGTCTGTACCGGCTGGACCTGGCGGGCAGCCTGGGCCTGACCGCGGTGCAGGAAGGTGCCAGCCTGGCGTCGCAACCCGGCCCGCTGCTGGTCTTCCTGCACGGCACCGCCTCCAGCACCGCCAGCAGCTTTGGCAAGCTCTGGGACGCGGGTAACACCGAAGGCGCGCGGCTGCGCCAGGCGCTGGCGCCCATGTACGGCAACCGGGTGGTTGCCCTGGAACACCGCAGCCTGAGCGAGAGCCCCATCACCAACGCGCTGGCGATGGTGAAACGCCTGCCCCCCGGTGCCGAGCTGCACCTGGTCAGCCATTCCCGTGGCGGCCTGGTGGGTGAGCTGCTGGCCCTGTCGGGCTGCCCGAACCTCGCGGCGGTGTTGACGGTGGACAAAGTGCAAGCCCTCTTTGCCTTGGATCGCACCCTGGCGCCGCAACTGGGGCTGGCCCCGCTGGACAACGATGACGCCCAGGCGCGCGACGCCGCCTACGAGGCTGACCGCCAGCGCCTGCTGGAACTGGTGGCGCTGATGGTGCAAAAGCAGCTGCGCGTGACACGTTTTGCCCGCGTCGCCTGCCCGGCGCGTGGCACCACGCTGGCCTCCGGGCGGCTGGACCGCTGGCTCTCGGTGCTGGACTACCTGGCCAGCGCCGCCACCGGTTTTGGCCTGTTTGGCGACGGGCTGGACTTTTTGCTGGCGGTGGTCAAAGAGCGCACCGACCCGCGCACCCTGCCCGGCGTCGAGGCGATGGTGCCCGGCTCGGCCCTCACCCGCCTGCTCAACGGCACGCCCGAGCTGGTGACCAGCGCCGACCTGAGCGTGATCGCCGGCGACATCGCAGCCGGTGACGGGCTGTGGAACACCCTCAAAGTGCTGGCCACCGACTGGTTTTACAAAAACGAGCACGACCTGGTGGTGGACACCGGCTCGATGACCGGCGGCCTGACCCGCGTGGCGCAAGGCGCCCGCCTGCGCCAAGACCAGGGCCCCAAGGTCAACCATTTCCGCTACTTCACCAACGAGGTCAGCGTGCGCTGGCTGGGCGCCGCTTTAAGCCGTGGCGACAACGACAACGCCGGTTTTCTGCCGCTGACCCTGCCGCCACCCGTTGCGCCGCGCTGCCAGGCCGCGGTGGCACGCAGCCGCGCCAACACCAAGCCACGCCCGATTGTGGTGGTGTTGCCCGGCACCATGGGCAGCCAGCTGCGTGCGGACGACGACACCGTCTGGCTGGATTACTGGTCGCTGCTCAAGGGCGGCCTCAAGCGCCTGGCGATGGACCGCCCGGGCATCCTGCCGGTAGGTTTGGTGGATCAGTTCTACGGCCCGCTGGTGGAGTTTCTGGCCCACAGCCACCAGGTGGAACTGTTCCCCTACGACTGGCGCCACTCGGTGCGCCAGGCGGCCGCGCGGCTGGCCGACACCCTGGAGCCGCTGGTGGCGCAGGCCGAGCGCAGCGGCCAGCCACTGCGCCTGGTGGCGCATTCCATGGGCGGTCTGGTGGTGCGCGCCATGATCGCCGATGGTGGCAAAGGCAGCGCGCTGTGGCAGCGCATCACCCGGCTGCCTGGCGCACGGTTTTTGATGCTGGGCACACCCAACCTGGGCTCGTACGAGGCGGTGCGCTGGCTGACCGGTTTCAACCCGACGCAAACCAAGCTGGCCTTGCTGGACATCACCCAGAGCACCGACCAGATCGTCGGCCTGGTGGCGCGTTACCCGGGTTTGCTGGAGCTGCTGCCGTTTGCCCCGGACGACCCCGACTTTGCCGACACCGGCCGCTGGGACACGCTGCGCCAGGCCACCTGTGCGCGTTGGGAGACGGCGCCCGCCGCACCGCTGCAAGAAGCCGCCGCCACCTGGAAGCTGCTGCGCGGCGCGGCGCCTGACCCGCGCTTCATGGTGTACGTGGCGGGCTGCCAGCCCAGCACCGTGATCGATTACCAGCTCAGCAGCGCCAACGCCTGGTGGCGGCCCGAGCAGAAACGCCTGCAGTTCATCGCCACCCGTGAGGGCGACGGCACGGTCAGCTGGCGCTCCGGCCGCCTGCCCGGTGTGCCCACCTGGTACGCCGACAACACCGCCCATGACGCCTTGTGTGCGCAGGCCAAAGCCTTCCCGGGGTATCTGGACCTGCTGGTCAACGGCCAGACCACGCTGCTGCCCGCCAACCCGCCCGCCAGCGCCCGCGCCGCGGGGGGTGAGGACCGCTTTGTGCTGCCCGATGCCCCGCCAGTGGACGGCATCCCGGCGGCGGGCGACATCGGCAGCTTTGGTTTCTCGGGCAGCGGCCCGTTGACTGAGGAAGCGTCTGAGCCGGCGCTGCCGCCCATCGAGGTCAGCATCCGCCACGGCAACCTGGCCTACGCACGCCACCCGGTGGTGGTCGGCCACTACGAAGGCTACGCAGTGGTGAGTGCCGAGGCGGTGCTGGACCGCCATCTGCGCGGCGCGCTGACCCGGCGGCTGGACCTGGGCGTGTACCCCGGCCCGCTGGGCAGCAACACGGTCTTCTTGAACGACTCCGCCAACGGCAAGCCAGCCGGTGCCGTGGTGGTGGGCCTGGGCCAGGTGGGTACCTTGAGCCCGGGGCTGCTGGAAGAGTCGGTGCGCACGGCGCTGATGAGTTTTGCGCTGGAGGTGGCGCACTGGCCCGACCCGCGTTTTGGCGAGGTCGGGCGGCCGCGTTCGGCGGCGGTGACCTGCCTGATGGTGGGCACCAATGGCGGCGGCGTGCAAGTGGGCGATGCGCTGGAAGCCATGCTGCGCGCGGCGGTGTGCGCCAACCTGCGCCTGGCCGCGCAAGACCTGGACAGCCGCGTGCTGATTGACCGCATCGAGTTTCTCGAAATCAACGAGGACATTGCCATCTCCGCCGCCGAGGCGTTGGGGCGCATCGTGTTGACCGACGCGCTGGCCGACAAGGTGCGCTGGCGCGCCCGGGCGGTGGAGCCTGGGCAGGGCGGGCGTCGCCGCGTGCGCTTTGAGCAGCCGCAGGAGTGGTACCAGCGCCTCGAAATCATCGAAGAAGCCGATCACCTGCGCTTTATTTTCCCGACCGACCGCGCGCGTGCCGAGGAAACCCTGGCCACCGGACAGCTCGCGCTGGCGCAGAGTTTTGTGCAGCTGGCCAGCCAAAGCACCGGGCAAAACTCCGAGGCCTCCAAAACCCTGTTCGAGATGCTGCTGCCGCTGCGCCTGCGCGAACTCAGCGCCCAGCAAGGCAACCTGGTGGTGATGGTGGACGGCAAAACCGCGCCCTACCCCTGGGAGCTGTTGGAAAACCGCTGGGCCACTGGCGAGCGTCCACCGGCGGTGGCGGCAGGTTTCATTCGCCAGTTCCGCACCACCGAGTTTCGCCAGCGCCCGGTGCATGGCCTGAACACCACCGCGCTGGTGATTGGCAACCCCAATCTGGCTGGCTCTGCCGACTTTGCCGACCTGCCCGGCGCGCGCGAAGAAGCGCGCCAGGTGGCCGAGCAGCTGGCCAACCATGGTTATGAGGTGCTGGACTGCATTGACCAGGCCAGCACGCCCATCATGGAGGCGCTGCACAAAAACAGCTGGCGCATCGTGCACCTGGCCGGGCATGGCGTGCACCGCTACCAGCGGGCCAAGGCGCCGGGCAGCCCGCCCATTTCGGGCATGGTGATTGGTGGCGACACCTTTTTGACCCCGGGCGACATCGCCCAACTGCGTTATGTGCCCGAGCTGGTCTTCGTGAACTGCTGCCACCTGGGCCGTGTGGACGGTGCACGTCCGCTGGACCGCCTGGGGCTGGCCGCCAACCTGGGCGAGGAACTGATCCGCATGGGGGTGCGCGCGGTGATTGCGGCGGGCTGGGCGGTGGACGACCGTGCCGGCCAGGTGTTTGCCGCTACCTTTTACCAGGGCATGTTGGCGGGCGTGGCTTTTGGTGAGGCGGTGCGCCAGGCGCGCGAAGACGTCTGGACGCGCTGCCCCGATGTCAACACCTGGGGCGCCTACCAGTGTTATGGCGACCCGGACTTCCGGTTTCACCGCGACGGCAGCGTGGTGCCACAACACCGGCCCGACTTCAGCACACCGTATGAACTGGTCACCGAGCTGGACAACCTGTGCGCCGACCTGCGCGCCGGGGGCGACACCCGCCACGGCAGCGAACGCATCACCAGCCAGCTGGCCCGCGTGCCCACCACCCAGGCCGAGCGCTGGCTGGCCCGCGCCGATGTGTGTGCCGCACTCGGCCTGGCGTGGGGGGAACTGCGCGAGTTTGAACAAGCCGTCAACTGGCTCAACCAGGCACTCACCGCCGAGCGCGGCGACTGCTCGATGCGCGCGCTGGAGCAGCAGGCCAGCTTCCGGGTGCGCCTGGCGGTGGAGCGATGGCGTGCCGCCCAACGCCAAAGCACCGCCAAACGTGAGGCCGCGCGGCTGGCCGCGGTGGACCAGATCGAAGCCGCCCTGCTGGACCTGGACGTGTTGTCCCGCCGCGCCCCCACGGTGGAGCGCTTCAACCTGCTGGGCAGCGCCTACAAACGCCTGGCGCTGGTGGAGACCGGCGACGGCAGGCGCCTGGAAGCGCTCACCAACATGGCCCAGCACTACCACCTGGCGCTGCAGCGCCAGCGCGATGCCTATGCCTACACCAACTGGCTGGCGGCCACGCTGCTGACCGGGCAGCGCGGTGGCCAGATCACACTGGATGTGGCCGATGTGCTGCAACAGATGGCCGAGATGCAGCGCACGCTGACTGCCCGCCTGCTTGATGACCCCAACTTCTGGGACACCACCAGCCTGGCCGACCTGAGCCTGAGTCACCTGCTGCTACAGAGCATCAGCGAGCCGCGGCCACGCGCCAAAGTGGCCGCTGGCGAAGCCGCCGCGCCGGTGCTGGCGGCTTACCGTGCCGCCATTGACCGTGCCAGCAGCCCGCGCGAAAAAGCCGCGCTGGTGGACAACCTGGACTTTTTACGCACGCTGTGGACGCCGCGCGACAAGGTCACGCTCGGCATTCTGGAGCAATTGCAGGAGAGCCTGTCATGAGCACCCGCCCCGCCAAAACCCGTGCCAATTCCCCGGTGGCAACCCCCGCCAAACCGCGCCCGCTACGCAAGACCCGGCTGCCTGCCGCAGCGCCGGTACCCACTGAAGGTGACGCCACCCGCCAACCACCAACGCCAGCGTCAAATCCAAGGCCAATGTCAAAGCCAAAGCCATTGCCCGCTCCCGCTCCAGCGCCCAAAGCGATTCGGCGCAAACGCGCAGCACCTGTGCCCCGTGCGGCGTCGGGTGCTGCGGTTCTGGCGCGTGGTGAGCTGGACCTGAGCCAGACGCCGCTGGCGCAGATCCACTTGGCGCAACTGGCCCCGCGCACGCTGATTGCGCCCAATTTCCGCGCCTACGAGCTGACGCAGTCCGACCTGGCCTCGCGCCGCGGCATCAGCAATGGGTTCGACAGCGAACAGCACCTGCGCTCGGCCATTCACCTGGCGCGCAAAGTGTTGCAGCCGGTGCGCGACGCCTTTGGCGCCTTCACCCCCAACAGCGTCTACCGCAGCCAGGCGCTGGAGCGCACCCTCAAGAACAAACCTGCCACCTGGGTCAGCACCAGCCAGCACGCGCGCGGCGAGGCGTGTGACATCGAGATCGTCGGCAAACCCACGCTCGAATTGGCCGCCTGGGCGCGTGACCATCTGGACGACTTTGATCAGATCATCTGCGAGTGTTTCGACCCGCGCCAAGGCCCCAACTCGGGCTGGGTACACATCTCCCTGAAGGCGCCCGGCCAGGGCAGCAACCGCCGCCAGTGCCTGAGTTACGTGCCCGATGCGAGCGGGCGGCTGGTCTACGTGCCTGGTCTGCAGGCCATGGCCTGACGCCATTGCCAGATCCATCCGACACGTTGTTGATCCGCCTTGCCGCACGTCTGTCCTGTCTGCGGCTTTGCGCCTGATGTCGCCTCGATCTGAAAACGCAACAACAACACGCACACGATGGCTTCCGGCAAGATCCTCACCCTGCTGGTCATCGCCACATTACTGGCGGTGATTTGCGCCCAGGTGGTGGCTTGGCGTTACCGCGTCAGCATGAAACGGTGGATGCAGGCGCCGCTGGGGCCCGCCGCTGCCGTGACCGATACGCCACCACCCACCGCGCCAGCCACCTTGCCAGCGCCCGCCGCGCTGACATTGGCTGACAACCAGCGCGCCCACCGGCGTCTGATCACGCAGTTTTTGCTGCTCACGGTGGTGATGGCGCTCACCCGCACCCTCATCACGCAGTGGCTGGCCGACGCACCCATCAGCTTCAAAACTGTGGCCACACTGGGCGCGGCCTACGCCTGGCCGGTGCTGCCGGTGCTGGCGGTGATGGGGCGCTGGTCGCGCTGGCGCTTTGTCGGGGCGATGCTGGGCTGGTTTGTGCTGGCGGTGCTGCTGTTGAGCTGGCGCACCAACGAGAACGTGACGCTGCTGAAAATTGTCCAATGGATGGCGTTTGACGTGGGCTTGCCGCTGCTGGTGGTGACCGCGCTGTGCCTGGGCGGTGCCACGCGCGCTGTCGGGCCGTGGCTGGCGCCGCTGCTGGTGCTGCTGAGCGCGTCGTCGCAGCTGGGACTGGACCTGCTGGCGGCGCTGATCCAGGCCGACAGCCCCATCGTCCATTGGCTGGCGAGCTGGCTGGGTGCCACCTGGGCGTTTGTGCTGTTTGCGTTGCTGCCGTGGGCGGTGGCCTGGTGGCCCGCACGCTGGCTGGGCCGCAGGCTGGCGCAGGCGTACCGCCAGCAGCAGGTGTCGGAGCTGTTTTACTTGTTCACCGCTGTGTGGACCATTGCGCTGATCAGCCCCGCGCTGATGGCGATGGGCAGCATGGGCTGGGGCGCCTTGCTGTGTTTTGCGCCGCTGTTATGGATTCCGCTGGGTGCTGCGTTGATGCAGCGGTTTGGCGCGCCCACGCAGGCGGGGCGACCACCCACGCTGCTGGTGTTGCGGGTGTTCCAGCAGGACGCCAATGTCCAGCACCTGTTTGACCGCGTGATCGAGCGCTGGCGGCTCACCGGCAACACCGTGCTGATCGCCGGTACCGACCTGCTGGACCGCACCATTGATGCCGATGACATCTTCACCTTCATCGACGGGCGCCTGGGTGAGCGTTTCCTCCAGACCCCGGCGGACCTGCCGCGCCGTCTGGCCGAGTTTGAATGGCGCCCAGATGCGGAAGGTCGCCACCGCGTCAACGAAATTTATTGCCACGACACCACCTGGCAGCAGGCGCTGGACGCACTGGTGCGCACCAGCGATGTGGTGCTGATGGACCTGCGCAACTTTGTCGCGCACAACAGGGGTTGCCTGCATGAGCTGCAGGTGCTGGCTAGCACGCCGGGATTGCGCCGCGTTGTGGTGCTGGTCAACGACCGGACCGAACTGCCACCCGCGCAAGCCGCCACGGCCGGCGCGCCCGAGGGCCGTTTTGTCTGGCTCAGTCAGCCGGGCCCCACACCGCTCGCCACCGAGCAGGTGCTGGCACCCTTGTTTTGACTGGCCCCTGAAACTTACCCGGCAATGGTCAGCACTTGTTTGCTCGCACCCGCTGATTTGCTGCTGTGCGAGGCACCAAACTGGATGTCGCCGCTGATCTGCCCGCCTTCTTCAATCACCAATTTACCGTAGCGGATCTTGCCGGTGACGCGGCCGGTGGCATAAATCACCAGCTTCTCGCGCACCGTCAAATCGCCATCAAACTGGCCGCGAATTTCGGCCAGGTCAATCTCGGCCGAGCCTTTGAACGCGCCGGGTTCGGCAATTTCCATCAGCCGGGCGTCCATGGTGGCTTCCACCAGACCTTCCACAAACAAGGTGTCGCAATCGGTGATCTCGACCCCCTTGAGCTTGATGTTGGGGCCCACGGTGAGCTTGCTGCCACCTTCCTTGCGCGACGCGCCGGCATCGACGGCGCTGGCAGCAGGGCTGGTGGAGACCGACGCGCTGGCCGAACCGGTGCCGCTGGTGGCACTGTTGGCTGCACTCTGCGCCGGGGCACTGCCCGAGCCGGTGTAGCCCGGAACCTGCGGCAGCGGCACGACGTGGCGTGGCGTGGTGGTGGTTTCATCGCGTTTGTTGAAGAAGTGGGGTGACATGGCCATGTGGTTTCCTTAAAACTGGCCATGCTAGAAGCGACAAGCGCAAAAGTCGCCACCGGTTTTGCAAGTGTTGTAACAGGATGAATACCAGCCCCTGTGCGTGGTCCGGCGCACAGTCGGGTCGAGGCGGTGTCGCTATATTGACTGACCGATTTTTGCCTCTCGTCTTTTTTTGGGCGCTCCCGTCATGAACACCGATTTACGTACCTTCAAGTTTGCCGATCAGCGTCCGGGTCATCTGAATCTGCCGCGCGACGACCGTGCGCCGGGGTGGCGGGCGGTGCTGCGTGCGCCTTGGTTGTTGCGCGTGCTGGCGGCAGGTGCGGTGATCAGTTTGGTGCTGACCTTTTACGCGGTGGTGACGCAGGCGGTGCAGCAAAGCGCCTTGCGGCAACAGGCGATCGCAGCGCAGGCCCAGGCGGTCAGCCGCTGCGCGTCGTTGGTCCCTGCGTCGGCCCGCCGCAGCTGTTTGCTGGACCTGGCCGCGCTGCAGCCGGTGGCGGTCAGTTTGCCGGGGCCGGTGTCACGGTGATGCTTTGGCGCAAGACGCCCCCGGAGCGTGCGCCGCGGGTGATGTCGCCCTGATCCAGGATGCGCGCCTCACAGGCGACGCGATCATCACCTTGATGGGCGTCACAACGGCGCAGGGCATTGGCCTGGTACTGGTCCGGCTGGTTGCGCAAAGCACCGCGTTGCGCCTCCGCCAACGCGCTGGCGGCTTCCTGTCGGCAGGTGACGGCGGTCTGGTTCGACTGGCCGCTGTTGCACTCCGCCAAGTCACGTTGGTAACGTGCCTGCGCCTCGGCTGAGGCTTGCGGTGGGGCAGCCAGTGCGCTGGAAGCGCCGATGAGCGTCGTCAAGACCGCCACGGTGAGTTGACGAAAAGAGGCTGAAGCAGTGGTCATGGTGGGTTGTCCTGAAAGAGGTGGATCGAAGACCCGGGCCAAACCCGGGCGCGGCACCCATCCAGTCAGGCGCCGCTGCAGACTACAGCGCGGCGCAGCGGCTGTCTGTGCGCTGGCGCAGACAGGGGACCGGGTTGGCTTACAAGCCCAGCGTCTGCCAGAGTTGATCCACTTTGGCCGTGACCTCCGGGCTCATGGTCAGGGGCTGGCCCCATTCGCGCTGGGTTTCGCCGGGCCATTTGTTGGTGGCGTCAATGCCCATCTTTCTGCCCCGTGGCTTGCAGATCGACCGTGGAATTTAAACGATCAGTTGAGGCTTGCCCAATTGCTCAAACAAATCTATCAGTTCATGAACTCGGGTGCTCGGGTTCCATCCACCGTCGCTGGTTGCTTCAACCAACACTTCCGCTGCGCGGCGGCGGGCCAAGGGCAACTTGGTAAGCAGATCCTCAAACAAGCGGGTGGAGGCACCCTTGTCATAGTTCTCCATACCCGCTTCCTTGCAAAGATCCTTGACGAGGAGATCGCCAGAAGAGTGCTTCCCCGCACCCACATACGAACTGCGCGTCTTGCGGAAATGCAGCAACAGCCAGTACTCGTAACACGGGTAAGACGCGATGACCGTCACTTTGTTGGCGTGGGCGGCGGCTTGGATCAACGCTGCATCAAATTTGGGGTCGCTGTCGCGGTCAATGGCGCAGTACACATGGTCATAGTCACGTTGCCGTTTTAACGCCTCTTCAACGATGCCTTTGGGGTCATTCTTGCCGCAATGGCTGATTTCAACCTCGGCGTACGCACGAAAGTGGTTGGCCGCGTCCTGCAGATACATCCGGCTTGATTTGGAGTCCTCACAAAGTATCAGCACGCGCGCTTGTTGTTTGAAGCTCGGCTTCTTGCGGTCGAACCGGGACGGTGCGCGCGCCATGTTTACTGGCTCCGGGTGATCAGCGGCAAGCCCCGGTAGCGCCCTTCGTAGTAACGCTTTTCAATGTCTTCGTTGTCACGCCCTTCGAAGTCATGGATGGAGCGCAGTTGGGTGGCACCATTCATATCGCGCTCGGTGATCCAGAACTGGTCACGGCGCAGCAGCTTGGCATCCATCAGGTGGGTGTCGTGAGTGGTGAAGATGAGCTGTGAGGGCTTTGGGTCGTTGATGTGCTTCTCAACCAGAGCTGCCACTATTTTGGGATGAAGGCTACTGTCGAGTTCATCGACAATCAAGAGCTGACCTGAATTAATGGCCACTTCTTTGATGAGCCATGGCAGACAGAACCCGACCAAATTTTTTGTCCCTTCTGACTCGTCTTCGAAAGTCAATTCCGCTTCCCCCAAGGCCGTTTTGTGGGTCAGGAAAGTTATGTTTTGAACGGACTGCGGTGGAGTCAACTGCTCCAAAGCATTTAACGAAACTTCCCGCTTGTCTGGCTGCTCAATTCGGATGTCGGAGATGGGAACATCAACTTCATGAAGGAAGGATGCGATTGTCTTTGCAAGAAGATGGTCGTCACCAGCTAGCTTTTGTGCAGCTTTGGCCATACCTGCCATGCCATTCAAAAGCAGGCGACTTGATTCTGTTATCCATTCAAACGGCGCCTTCAACTGGGTTAGCTCTTCACTGCTGTTTGCAACAGCTTGCGCAATAAACAGCAATCGTGGAGGTGTCAACTTTCTCCATGCTTCCAGAATGTCTTCACCTAGGCTGTTTTCTAGTTGTTCGCCAAAGCTGTACGTTTCTCCTTGCTCCGTATGTTGCCGCTCATAGAGCGGCGACTCACGTCCTTTGGGAAAGGCCAACAGTTTTTCACCAACAATGCGCTCGCTTGTCACCGCCAGATTGAATTGGTAGCGCATTCCGGAATGGATGAAATGCAACTCAAACAAACTGGGCTGATTTGCCAGTTCTGCGTCAAATCGAAACGGGACAACAGGCAGTGGAATGTCTCGCGTGCTGGGCTCACGACGAGCAATTTGCCGCACGACGCTCAGAGCCTTGAGCAAATTGCTTTTGCCAGAGGCGTTTGGGCCGTAGATGACTGCGACCTTGAGTAAATCAGGGAACTTCTCCCCCGTGAGCTCCGGCTTAAAGACGTTCTCACGTTTACGCAAGCGCGGCGTGGCCACCATGGACAGGGTTTGACGTTCCCTGAACGAGCGGAAGTTGGAGACGGAGAATTCGATCAACATGTAGAAATCTCGCAGTACATATGTAAATACAAGCACTATTTAAGCACAGTGATGATTTAAGTGCGAAATTTTTGCATTTCACATGTTATGTTGTTTGATGTCTAAATCACTGTGCGAATGACGACATTTCCAATGAGGCTCAGACCACTCCAATGCGCGGTGGTGCATCGTCTGAGATGCTCATCTATCTAATAGCATTTCAGGCCTGATTCATAAGGGCTACAGCCCGATTTGACTCACAACCCCAGCGTCTGCCAGATCTGGTCCACCCGGGCGGTGACGTCCGGGCTCATGGTCAACGGCTGGCCCCATTCGCGCTGGGTTTCACCAGGCCATTTGTTGGTGGCGTCGATGCCCATCTTGCTGCCCAGGCCGCTCACGGGAGAGGCAAAGTCCAGGTAGTCGATCGGTGTGTTGTCCACCAACATCGTGTCACGTGTGGGGTCAACCCGGGTGGTGATGGCCCAGATCACGTCGGTCCAGCTGCGCGGGTTCACGTCGTCGTCCACCACCACGATGAACTTGGTGTACATGAACTGGCGCAAAAAGCTCCAGATGCCAAACATCACCCGTCGCGCGTGGCCGGGGTAAGCTTTTTTGATCTGCACCACCGCCATGCGGTAGCTGCAGCCTTCGGGTGGCAGGTAGAAGTCGGTGATCTCGGGGTACTGGCGCTGCAACAGCGGCACGAACACCTCGTTGAGCGCCAGCGCCAACATGGCCGGCTCGTCCGGCGGTTTGCCGGTGTAGGTGGAGTGGTAGATCGGGTCACGGCGCATCGTGATGCGGTCGATGGTGAACACCGGAAACCAGTCCTGCTCGTTGTAATACCCGGTGTGGTCGCCAAACGGGCCTTCCAGCGCGTGCTCAAAGCCGCTTTTGTGGTTAACGTCCGGGTAAATGTGGCCTTCGAGCACGATCTCGGCAGAGGCGGGCACGCGCAGCTCGCTGCCCAGCGCCTTGACCAGTTCGGTGCGGCTGCCGCGCAGCAGCCCGGCAAACTGGTACTCGCTCAAACTGTCCGGCACCGGTGTCACCGCACCCAGGATGGTGGCGGGGTCAGCGCCGAGGGCCACACATACCGGGTAAGGTTGGCCGGGGTTCTGTTTGGCGTGGTCCCGAAAATCCAGCGCGCCACCGCGGTGCGCCAGCCAGCGCATGATGACCTTGTTGCGCGATAACACCTGTTGGCGGTAGATGCCAAGGTTTTGTCGGGTTTTGAGCGGGCCGCGGGTGATGACCAGGCCCCAGGTGATCAGCGGTGCCACGTCGCCGGGCCAGCAGTGCTGGATCGGCAGCTTGGCCAAATCCACGTCATTGCCTTCCCAGACCACGTCCTGACACGGTGCGCTGCGTTGCTCTTTGGGGGCCATGCTCCACAGGGTTTTGACCAGGTTGCCCATGCCGATGAGTTCTTTGAAGCCTTTGGGTGCTTCGGGTTCTTTCAGCGTGGCCAGCACGTGGCCAAACTGGCGCAACTCGCTCACATCTTTCACCCCCATGCCCATTGCCACGCGTTTGGTCGTGCCAAACAGGTTGCCCAGTACCGGGATGGTATGGCCGGTGGGCTTCTCAAACAGCAGCGCCGGGCCACCGGCTTGCAGGGTGCGGTCGCACAGGGCGGTCATTTCCAGGTGCGGTGACACGGGCACCGCCACACGTTTGAGTTCACCCATCTGTTCGAGTTGGGTGATGAAGTCTCTTAAATCTCGGTAAGCCACAGGGTTGTTCTCTGTAAATTGACTTGAAATAGCGGGGTGCAGTGCTCAGTCAGTTTGTTAGTTGGTTTTTACCCGCAGCGCACGTTGGGTATCCGACTCCGCGAATGTCCCCCGGTCTGGGCTTTGCCCAGCCCTCCTCCTTGATTTCGCTGCGTCAGATACCCAACGCACGCTGCTAGCCTTCACCAGAGCACTCATGAAGTCTGCGTCCCCTCTATGGGAGCCCTGCCCAGCGTGGGCTGCTGGATTGAGGCAAGCCAAGCAAATCAACCACCCGGCTGACAGTGTGATCCACCATCTCGGCAATGCTCTGAGGCTTTTGGTAGAAGGCGGGCAGCGGCGGGAAGATGATGCCGCCCATCTCGGTTACGCTGGTCATGTTGCGCAGGTGCGCGAGGTTCAGCGGGGTTTCGCGCACCATCAGGATCAGGCGCCGGCGCTCCTTGAGCATCACATCCGCCGCGCGGGTGATCAGGTTGTCAGACAGGCCATGCGCCACCGCTGCCAGCGTGCGCATGGAGCACGGCGCCACCACCATGCCGTCGCACTGGAACGAGCCGCTGGCCAGTGCCGCACCCACGTTGCGCACCGGGTGCACCACATCGGCCAAGGCTTCGACTTGTTCGCGCGACTGGTCCAGCTCTTGCTGAATGTTGAGCCAACCGGCCTCGGACACGGTCAGGTGGGTTTGCACACCCTTCACGTCGCGCAGCACCTGCAGCAGCCGCACGCCATACACCGCGCCACTGGCGCCAGAGATGGCGACGATGATGCGTTTGGGCGGGGTGTTTGCCGTCATGCGCCAGCCTTCAAGACCTGCTCAGTGTTGTGGATGGCGGATCGGGTCTGCCAAAACAGCGTCCGGGTCACGACGCCTCAGCGTGGCCGCAGCGCCGCCAGTCGCGACATCAGATGCTCGCGCGCCTGGGCCATCACGTGGCGCGGGTGCAACTGGGCGGCGTTGAACACCGGCAGCTCGATCGCGTCGATGGTGTTTTTGACCAGCAGGCCGAGTTCGGTGTCACCTTCCATGGCCAGGCGGCGGCTGAAAAACAGCGTGTCGGGGTCTTCCTGGCGGCGGGCCAGCAGCACAAAGTCATAGGCGCTGGCGCTGATGGTCAGGTCGGCCGTGCCGGGGTTTTTGCAGGCCACAAACCGGTTGTTTTTCCACTCAAAATCAAACGCCCATTGCGCATCCAGCACGCACAGACGCAGCTTTTTGCCCACCAGCATCTCGGTCACATCGGGCGCCAGTTGCTTGGCCAGCGCCAGGTTCAGGCCGGTGACAAACAACATCGAACCTGGCAGCGCAGGCAAGCGGCCCAGCGCTTTGCCAACGGGCTTGGGCAGAACAAAAGGCGAGGTTTGCATGGTGTAAGTCCTTGAAAGATCGAAAAAAGGAGGTCAGGCCAGTGCCATTTCGGGCGCCACCGTTTCCAGCCCTGGCTTGCCGTACCAGTAGCCGTTGCAGGCTTTCTCGGGCATCAGGGTCAACAGCTCGGTATTGGCCACATCGGCGGCCAGTTGCCCGGCCATCACCCCTTTGAACAACGCGATGATGCGCAGCGTGTGGGCAGATTGCGGGCTGATACGAACCACATCCACCCCCAGTTTCGCCAGCGTGCTGATCTCGGGCAGCAGGTTGTAAACCCGGGCCGATTGGGTTTGGATGCCGTTGAGCACCAGAAATTCTTCTGCTTCGCGGGTGCGCATCAACAGCCCGTCCGGGTGGTCCATGCACTTGAACTGGCAGTCGTCCTTGGGCAAATTGGCGTGGCGGGCGGTGAAACAGCGGGCTGAGAACGCCAGCGGCATGCGGCCATAGGCAAACACTTCGGTCTGAAGGCCAGCCGGGCGGCCTGGCTGCATCAGCGCCAGGTCATCGCGGCCCAGCTCCAGCGGCAACACCCAGCGCACCATGCCCAGCGGCGCCATCCACTGCAGTGTGGGCAGGTTGTAGATGTTCAGGTGCGGGCCGCCGACAAACGGCACCTTGTTCTCGACACAGCGCACCGCGCCCATGTCGTTGGCTTCGACCATGAACTCACCGTTGTCGGCAATCTTGTGCAGCACGGTCACGTCGGCGCCGGATTCGATCAGCACCTGGGTGGACAGCACCACCTCTTTGCCAGCCTCGCGCAGCTTGCGGGCCACATCGAGCCAGTCGGCCAGACGCAGCTCGTGGCGGCGCGAACATACCGCCTCGCCCAGGTAGACGATGTCGACCGCGCTGCTGGCAACCGATTCATAAAACGCGAGCACCTGCGCGCGTGGCCAGTAGTACAGAAGGGGACCTAAGGAAAGCTTCATATGCAAAATCTCAAGTGTTAGCAGTGGCGGACGCGCGCAAAGCCGTCCTGGCTAGGCGCGCCGCCGCAGGCAGTACGCCTTGTACGGCAAGGCGGCGCAACGACGCGAGGGCGGCTTTTCGCACGTCTTTCACGGTCATTTCCAGGGCCGGTGGTAGGCGCCCAGCGTGTGCTGCTGGCCCTCGGCGACCTTGTCCAGGTCGCTGACCCAGGCCGGTTTGGCGGTGTAGCGGTGCGGGTTGTCGCGGCAGCTGTCGATGGCTTGCCGCCACACTTTGGTGACCTGCGCCACGTAAGCCGGGCTGCGCTGGCGGCCTTCGATCTTGATGGCGCGCACGCCCATCTTCATCAGCTGCGGCAGCAAACTCAGCGTGTTCAGGCTGGTGGGCTCTTCGATGGCGTAGTAGTTGTGGTCGTCTTCCACATCAAAACGGCCCTTGCACAGCGTGGGGTAACCGGCGTTTTCACCAGGCGCGTAGCGGTCGATCAGCACACCGTTCAGGCGCGACTCACGACCTTGCGGGGTTTCCACCCAGCGTACCGCCTTGGGGGGTGAACAGACACCGTTGCTGTTGGGCGCCTCACCGGTGACGTAGCTGGACAAGGCGCAGCGCCCCTCCACCATCACACACAGACTGCCAAAACCAAAGACTTCGATCTCGATCGGGGTCTTTTCCATGAGCTGCTCCACCTGCGTCATGGACAACACGCGTGGCAACACCGCGCGCGAGATGCCAAAGTGCTGGTAATAAAAGTCCAGCGCCTCGTAGTTGGTGGCCGAGCCCTGCACCGACAGATGCAGACGCAACTGCGGCTGGTGTTTGACGGCGTAGGCCATCAGCCCCGGGTCGGCCAGGATGACCGCATCGACGCCGCTGTCCGCCGCCTTGTCGACGGCATCGCACCAGAGCGCCGATTTGGCCGCCTGCGGGTAGGTGTTGAGCGCCACAAACACCTTGCGGCCCCGGTCATGCGCGTAGCGGATGCCGGTGGCGATGGCCGCGGCGTCAAAGTTCAGCCCGGCAAAGTTGCGGGCGTTGGTGGCGTCGCGAAAGCCCAGATAAACGCAGTCGGCACCGTTGTCAACGGCGGCTTTTAACGCGGGCAGGCTGCCGGCCGGGCACACCAGTTCCATGGGCGCGGTGGCGGGGCCGCCGGGCGCAACAGTCAAAGAAGGGTCAATAGCGGCATTCATAGGCGGGTGTGATGCGCTGGGGGCAGCGCTGCTGAAGACGAACAGTGGAGCGTAACCAAGCGCCTTCATTTGGCCAATGATGTAGGTCAACCAAGTGACAAAAAGGCCAGGACCGCCGCCCGCGAGTGCGGGAAGCCGGCCACCGTCGCAGATCCACCGGTACTTGAAATTTTGTGCCATGTTGCTAGACTGGCGATGGTGTGGGGGGGTAGCTCAGTTGGGAGAGCGCTACGTTCGCAATGTAGAGGTCGTGAGTTCGATCCTCATCCTCTCCACCAGCCTTTAAACCCTTGTAAATCAATGATTTACAAGGGTTTACTTATAATGCTGGGCAAGCAGCTTCAGCCTTGCGTCTGGCCCGGTAGGTGGGTGTCATCGCGCAAGGTCGCCACACACCGTGGCCCGCACCAACCCAGGCATCCTCCCCATGACGACACCTCGCCCCCTCAAACTTTCCATGCTCGACCTGGTTGCTGTGCGCGAGGGCGGCACGGTGGCGCAGGCGCTGGCGATAGCGCTGCAAACCGCGCAGCATGCAGACAAGCTCGGCTTTACCCGCTACTGGCTGGCCGAGCACCACAACATGGCCGGCATTGCCAGCTCGGCCACGGCTGTGCTGGTGGGCCATATTGCCGGTGGCACCCAGCGCATGCGCGTGGGTTCGGGCGGCATCATGCTGCCCAACCATGCGCCGCTGGTGGTGGCCGAGGCTTTTGGCACGCTGGCCGAGCTGTACCCGGGGCGCATTGATCTGGGCCTGGGGCGCGCGCCCGGCACCGACCGCGCCACCATGCGCGCGCTGCGGCGTGACCGGCTGGAAACTGAACAGGACTTTCCGCGCGACGTGGCCGAATTGCAGCGGCTGCTCGGGCCGGAGCAACCCGGCCAAGGCATTGTGGCGATGCCCGGTGCGGGTACCAACGTGCCGATCTGGCTGCTGGGCTCGAGCCTGTTTTCAGCACAACTTGCCGCCGAGCGTGGTCTGCCTTACGCGTTTGCCGCGCACTTTGCGCCACGGCTGCTGCACCAGGCGCTGGACCTGTACCGCAGCCTGTTTAGGCCCTCCAAAACGCTGGCCCAACCGTATGTCATCGTCGGCGTGCCGCTGGTTGCCGCCCCCACCGACGACGACGCCGAATTCCTGGCCAGCAGCACCTATCAGCGCATTCTGGGCATCTTGACCGGGGACCGCACGCGCCTGAAGCCGCCCGTGGCGGACTTCATGGCCAGCCTGCACCCGCAAGAGCGCGCCGCCATTGGCGACTTTCTGGCCGCCGCGGTGGTTGGCGGGCCGGACACGGTGCGCGCCGGGCTGGCGAGCTTGGCCGAGGCCACCGGGGCCGATGAATTGATGCTGGTGTGTGATGTGTTTGACCCGGCTTGGCGCCTGCGCTCGCTGGACATCGCGGCGGCGGCCTGTACCTTGGCACCCGCGTTGGCTTGAACGACCGGATGGGCCATGACGACCACCGCACAAACCTATGTCGACGCCCTGCAGATGCTGCCGCACCCGGAGGGCGGGTTTTACAAGGAAAGCTACCGCAGCCCGCAGCTGATGACGGTGGTCCGGCCTGCTGACGGCGCGCCGGTTCAACGAAACGCCAGCACCGGCATCTACTTCTTGCTGGAGCAGGGCAACTTCTCGGCCTTTCACAAGATCCGCTCGGACGAGATGTGGCACTTTTACGCAGGGCAGACGCTGGAGGTGCTGGAGATCACAGCCAGTGGTGCGCTGCGCTGCACCCGGCTGGGCCCCAAGCTCTGGCAGGGCGAGGTGTTTCAGCATGTGGTGCGCGGCGACACCTGGTTTGCCGCGCGGGTGGCGGCGGGGGGTGACTTTGCGCTGGTGGGGTGCACGGTGGCGCCCGGCTTTGATTTTGCCGACTTTGACCTGGCAGACCGGGCGGCGCTGTTGGCAGCGTTTCCGCAGCACCAGCAGACCATCACCGAGCTGACGCGCTGACCAGCCATGAACCGAAACCTCTGGCTGCTGGCCATCTGCCAGGGCCTGTTTTTGACCAACAACGTCACCTTCATCGCCATCAACGGGCTGGTGGGTTTCAGCCTGGCGCCGCTGGGCTGGATGGCCACGCTGCCGGTGATGGGCTATGTGGTGGGCGGTGCCTTGTCTACCGGCCTGGTGGCCCAAACACAGGCACGTTTTGGCCGAAAGACCTCGTTCCAGGTCGGACTGGCGGTGGCTTTTGCCAGTGCGCTGCTTTGCGCGTATGCGGCGGCCAGCCACAACTTCTGGCTGCTGTGTGCCGCCACGCTGGTGGCGGGTTATTACAACGCCAATGGCAACCTGTACCGCTTTGCCGCCGCCGAGCTGGCGGGTAGTGCGTTCCGCGAAAAAGCCGTGTCTCTGGTGATGGCGGGTGGCCTGATCGGTGCGGTGGCGGGCCCGAACCTGGCGGCACAAACGCGCACCCTCACCGCCGTGCCGTTCATGGGCGCGTACCTGGCGCTGGCCGGGGTGGCGCTGCTGTCGATGGTGGTGCTGGCGTTCATCAGTTTTCCGCCGGTGCTGGCCAAAGTGGCGGGTGCTGAGGGGCGGCCTGTGCGGGAGATCATGCGCCAGCCCGCTTTCATCGTGGCGGCGCTTACCGGCGCGTTGGGTTTTGGGGTGATGAACCTGTTGATGGCGGCCACGCCGCTGGCCATGCAGCAATGCAACTTGGCGTTCAGCGACGCGGCGCTGGTGCTGGAGTGGCATGTGATCGGCATGTTTGCACCCGGCTTTTTCACCGGTCACCTGATCAAGCGGTTTGGTGTGTTGCCGATCATGGGCACCGGTGTGGTGCTCAATCTGGCGTGTATGGCGGTGGCGCTGTCGGGGGTGGACCTGCACCAGTTTCTGGTGGCGCTGTTTCTGCTGGGCGTGGGCTGGAACTTTCTGTTTACCGGCAGCACCACCTTGTCGCTGCAAACCTACACGCCAGCCGAGAAAGACCGGGCGCAGGGCGTGCTCAATTTCTGCGTCTTTGCCACCACCGCCCTGAGTTCCTTGGCCTCGGGTGTGCTGGTCACCACGCAGGGCTGGCAGTGGCTTAACCTGGGTTCGCTGCTGCCGGTGGTCGTGACCGGGGCGGCACTGCTCTGGCTGGCGCGCCACCCACGCGCTTCGGCAGCGGCTTGAGCGGCACCCACCCGGCAGGCACGCGATCGGGCTGCCCAAAGCGGCGCCGGGTCAGTATGATGGATGACATTTCCGCCTCAACATCACCTTGTGAACACCTTGTCGCCCCAGCCAGCCAGTCCGGATGCTCCTGGGAAGCGGGTCCACTGGATCGCCCGCATCAACCACCGCAGCCGCACCTTCGGGTTTGCCCTGCTGCTGGTGATCATGGGGCTGCACATGGCGCAACACAACCGGAGTTGGGCTCTGTGGCTGGCGCTGGTGCTGCAGTTTGGGGTGTACCCGCAAGTGGCCTTCTGGCGCGCCCGGCGTGCGGCTGACCCGCTGCATACCGAAGTGCGCCACATGTGGCTGGACGCGCTGAGCCTGGGTGGCTGGATCGCGGTGTTGCACTTTCCGCTGTGGATCAGCTTTGCAGCAGCAACGGGCGCCATGCAAAACCTGACCTTCTACCGTGGCGCGCGCGGTTGGCTGGAAGCGGTGGGTTTGTTGTTGCTGGGGTGTGGCTTGGCCGGGTGGGTCACGGGTTGGGCGGTGCAACCCCAGACCGATGACGTGGTGACCGCGCTGTCGATCATCGCCTTGTCGCTGTATCTGTTTTCGATCGCGCTGGACAGCCAGCGCCGCTCGGTGCGGCTGCGTGAGGTCCGCCAGGAGTTGCGCGCCAAAGAGCACGCCTTGCAGCAGCAGTTGGCCGAGATCCGGAGCCTGCAGGCCGAGTTGCGCGACCAGGCCCGCCACGATGCCCTCACCGGTCTGTTCAACCGGCGCCACTTGAATGAACTGATGACCCATGAGCTGGCGCGCTGCGCCCGCAACGGCGAGCCGCTGAGCCTGCTGATGATCGACATCGACCACTTCAAACGCATCAACGACGCCCACGGGCACCAGGTGGGTGACGAGGTGCTGCGTGAAACCGCCCGCTTGCTCACCGAGCGCGCCCGCGCCAGCGACATGCTGTTTCGCTACGGCGGTGAAGAATTTTTGCTGGTGCTGTTGCCCGCCGATGCCATCGTGGCCAAAGAGGTGGCCGAAGAACTGCGCCAGCGCTACGCGGTGAGCCCGTTGACACCGGGTGACCCGCCCATCACCGCCACGCTGTCCATCGGTGTGGCCACGTTTGCCGACCACGGGGTCACGGTCGACAGCCTGATCGAAGCCGCTGACCAGGCGCTGTACCGGGCCAAACGCGCGGGTCGCAACCGGGTCGAGATTGCCTGAGTGTTACGCCACGTTGGCGGCGGCCAGCACCTGCGCCACCGCGGCGGTGAGCCTCTTGGCATACGGCACATGCAAAAACTCGTTGGGCCCGTGGGCGTTGCTCTTGGGGCCAAGCACGCCGCACACCATCATCTGCGCCTTGGGGAAGCCGGTGGACAGCATGTTCATCAGCGGGATGGTGCCGCCCTGGCCGATGTAGCCGCAGGGCGCGCCAAAGCAGCTTTGTGAGGCGGTGTTCACCGCTGCCTCGAACCAGGGCGCGCTGCTGGGGGCGTTCCAGCCGGTGGCCCCGGCGGCGCGCTCGAACGTCACTTTGGCCTGGTACGGCGCGTTGTCTTCCAGCAGGGTTTTCAGGTCGGCCACGGCTTTGGCGGCATCCACCAGCGGCGGCAGGCGCAAGGACAGTTTGAACGCGGTGTAGGGCCGCAACACGTTGCCGGCGTTTTGCAAATCGGGCAGGCCTTCGGCGCCGGTCACGCTCAGCGTGGGCAGCCAGGTGCGGTTCAGCAGCGCCTGCAGCGGGTCGGTGGTGGTGGGCAACATGCTTTGCGATGCGCCGCCACAGTCGGCGTGCGCCCACGGAAAACGCTTGTAAATCTCGTCGCCCAAAATGGCGGCGGTGGCTTTGGCCTGCGCCCAGCGGTCGGGCGGCACATCGCAATGGAAAGAGGCGGGCAGCAGGCGGCCGGTGGCACTGTCTTCCAGCCGGTCCAGCAGATGGCGCAGGACGCGAAAACTCGACGGCACCAGGCCGCTGGCGTCGCCCGAGTGCACGCCCTCGGTCAGCACCTCCACCTTCAGCACGCCACTGGCCATGCCGCGCAGGCTGCTGGTGAGCCAGAGCTGGTCGTAATTGCCCGCGCCCGAGTCCAGGCAGATCACCAGGCCGACCTCGCCCAGCCGGGGCTTCAGCGCATCAATGTACGGCAGCAAGTCATACGAGCCGCTTTCCTCGCAGGTTTCAATCAGGCCGACGATACGCGGGTGCGCCGCCTGCTGGCTGTGCAGCGCCTGGATGGCGGCAATCGCCGCGTACACCGCGTAACCGTCGTCCGCGCCGCCCCGGCCATAGAGCTTGCCGTCCTCAAACACCGGCTTCCACGGGCCCAGGTCACTGCGCCAGCCGGTGAATTCGGGCTGCTTGTCCAGGTGCCCGTAAAACAACACTGTTTGACCGCTGGCGCTGGCCTCTGCCGGGCTGGCCGCTTGGGTGTGTGCAGCGCCTTGCGACGCGGCGACTTCAAAAAACAGCACCGGCGTGCGTCCGGGCAGGCGCACGATCTCGGCCTGCAACCCGGCCACGTTTTGCGCCAGCACCCAGTCATAAGCGTTGCGCACCACCGTGTCGATGAAGCCGTGCTGCGCCCAGTCGGGGTCGAACATCGGCGATTTGGCGGGGATGGCGATGTAGTTGCTGAGTTGCCCGACGATGTCCTTGTCCCAGGCGGCACTGACCTGGCTGAGGATATCGGGCGCGTTGAGCACGCGGGTGGGGACGGATGCGTTCATTGAAAAAACTCCTGTGCAATAGGTTTCAGCCAATGATCATGCCACGAAGTCCCGCAGCCGGTGGTGTTGGCTGGGTTGGCCAGGCGGCGCCGTAGAATCAAAAACCAGCCTTGCACACCCACCCATCGGGAGACAGCTTGAACACGTTCACACCGGGCATGGAACCCTTAAGCGGGCTTGACGGGGCTTTTCTGGCCCTGGAAACCCCGGCCACGCCCATGCATGTGGGCTCGTTGCACACCTTCGAGATGCCCCCAGATTACCGGGGCGACTTTCTGACCGATGCCAAAACCATGCTGACGCAGCGCATGGTGCCACTGCTGCGCAGGCGGTTGGCCAACATGCCGCTGCAACTGGCCAACCCGATGTGGGTGCAGGGCGAGGTGGACCTGGACCAGCACATCGTGCGTGTCGAGATTCCGGCGCCGGGCCAGCGCGCGCAGTTGGAGGCCGTGGTGGCTGGCCTGCACGCCGACCTGCTGGCGCGCGAGCGCCCGCTGTGGAAGATGTTTGTGCTCGACGGCCTGGCCAGCGGCGAGAAGGCCTACTACTTCAAGATTCACCACGCCATGCTGGACGGCCACGCGGCCACCGCGCTGGCTGCCGCGCTGTTTGACACCGCGCCAGTGGTGTTGAAAACCGGCACCCGCAAAAGGGGCGCTGCGGCGCAGCTGCGCTCCCGCCCGCCCGGTGCCCTGCGGCTGGTGGCAGCAGCCTTGCGCCGAGATGCCAGCCAGTATGTGAAGCTGGTGCGGGTGTTGCCGGGTGTGGCGCGCACGCTGGCAGGGTTGGCGCGCAGCTCGGGGGGCGATGCTGCCGCCAGCGCGGCCAACCGTGGCGCGGGCAACGGCAAGGCGGCCTCAAGCCTGACGGGCATGGCGTTTGCCCCGCGCACACCGATCAATGTGGCCATCACCCGCGAGCGTGGTTTTGCCTTTGAGGCCGTGCCGCTGGCCGACATCAAGGCCATGGCCAGCGCCTGTGATGCCACGGTCAACGACGTGGTGCTGACCGTGTGCGGCGGCGCGCTCAGGCGCTACCTAGCGCGGCTCGGGCCGCTGCCCAAGAAGTCGCTGATTGCGTCGATGGCGATCTCGTTGCGTGACAAGGGCAACACCGACTTTCATACCCAGGCCACGCTGAGTCTGGTGAGCCTGGCCACCCGCATCAAAGACCCGCTCAAACGCCTGCAGGCGGTGCGCAGCCACACCACGGCCACCAAGGCGGTGGCGCGGCACGCCAAAACGGCGCTGCCCACCGACTTCCCGTCCATCGGCGCGCCCTGGCTGATCGGCACGCTGGCCAACCTGTATGGGCGCGCGGGGGTCAGTGAGGTGTTGCCGCCGTTGGCCAACGTGCTGATTTCCAACGTGCCCGGCCCGGCGATGCCGCTATATGTGGGCCAGGCGCGCATGACCGGTTATTGGCCGGTGTCCATCGTCGAGCACGGCATCGGCCTGAACATCACGCTGATGAGCTACGCCGGGCAACTGTGTGTGGGCTTCACCGCGGCACGCTGCGCCGTGCCGAATGTGCGCCAGTTGGCCGATGACTTTGTGGCGGCGTATGGCGAGCTCAGGCAGGCAGCGCTGGGCACCCCCCAAACCACCGATTAATCACCGATTAACCGCCCGCGCCCATGCCCGCCGCCACCCAGGTCACCCGCCACCGCCACATCGGTGCGCCGCATTTTTGGCACTCGCTGCTGGAGCCGCGTGCGCTCTTGGAGGCGGCGCTGTTGCCCGCATCGCTGCCGCTGTTGATGCAGGCTCCCCAAGGCGACGGCCACCCGGTGCTGCTGCTGCCGGGTTTCATGGCCGATGACAAGTCGCTGTTTGTGCTGAAAACCTTTCTGGAGCGCAAGGGCTATGACGTGCACACCTGGGGGCTGGGCCGCAACCTGGGTTTTCGCAGCCAACACGCCAGCGCCCTGCCGCAAAAAATACGCTACCTGCAGCATGTCACCGGGCGTAAGGTCAGCCTGGTGGGCTGGAGCCTGGGCGGTGTGTTTTCACTTTTTGGGGCTGAAAACGCGCTGGACTGCGTGCGTTGTGTCATCACCCTGGGCAGCCCGGTCAGCATGGATGCGCAGGGCAGCCAGTCGCCCGGGGTGGTCAAGGCGCTGTACCGGCTGGTGTCGCACCGCCACGGTTCCAATGCCCACGCCATGGCCCCGCGCGCCAAGGCGCTGCGGGAACACCGCCGCCTGGCGATTCCGACCAGTTGCCTGTATTCGCTGGGTGACGGCGTGGTGCCGCCGCAAGAAGCCACCATCGATGGCGACGCCGCGCTGCATGAAAACATCCGCGTGCCCGGCAGCCACATCGGCCTGGGCTTTAACGGTCTGGTGCTGGCGGTGGTGGCGGACCGGCTGGCCCAGCCGCAAGATGCGTGGCAGCCGTTCAAGCCGACCGGCCTGCTGGCGCGGGTCTGGCGCCTGCTGCCCAACGACAGGGTGGATTGACCCATGCCCCGCGCACCGCAACCCACCCTGCGCCAGTTGGGCGAAGCCGATGCCGCGTTCATCTACTCCGACAGCGCGCACGCCAACTCCAATGTGTCGCTGCTGCACATTTATGACCAGAGCACGGCCCCGCACGGCATGGTGCGTTTCAAGCAGATACTGACGCACCTTGAGGCCCGGCTGCACCGGCTGCCGGTGCTGCGGCAAAAAGTGATGCGCGTACCGCTGGACCTGGACTACCCGTATTGGGTGGAAGACGAGAACTTTGACCTTGAGTACCACGTGCGCCACATGGCGCTGCCCAAGCCGGGTGACTGGCGGCAGTTCTGCATCCAGGCGTCGCGCATCCATGCCCGCGCGCTGGACCTGCAGCGCCCGCTGTGGGAGATGTATGTCATTGAAGGGCTGGACAGCCTGCTGGACCTGCCGCCCGGCAGCTTTGCCGTGCTGCTGAAGGTGCACCACGCTGCGGTGGATGTGGCGCATGAGGCGCAGCTGACCACCTTGCTGCACGACCTGAGCCCCAACCCGCCACCCGCAGCACCGGCGCCGCCGTGGTTTCCCCAGTCGCCACCGGGCCAGCTGGCGCTGATGTGGCGCGCCGGTTTTCATGCGGCCAGCTTCCCGCTGCGTCTGGCGGGCGGCCTCTCGCAGGGGCTGGGGCGGATGGCGCTGAGTATCAAGACGGTGGCCGGGGAGTTCTGGCACCGCCCGAGCGACTTTCCACCCACCCGCTTCAACACCGTGGTGTCGCCACACCGCGTGTTTGACACCCGGCGTTTCCCACTCGACGATGTCAAGCGCATCAGCCGCCGGGTCAAGGGCGCCACGGTGAATGACGTGGTGCTGGCGGTCTGCGCCGGTGGCCTGCGCCGCTACCTGGACCGACAAGGTGAATTGCCAGAAGGCAGCCTGCTGGCCGCCGCCCCCATCACCGTGCGCAGCGCAACCGGTGCCGACAGCTTCTCATGGGTGCGCGTCAGCCTGCACACCGACGAGCCCGATGCGCTGCGCCGCCTCAAAGCCATCCGCGCCACCACCTCGTCGTCGACCCTGCGGGACAAAGCGGCGCGGGTGCGCGGCCTGAGTGATGCCGCCAGCCATGCCCCGGCGCTGGCCATTGCCGCCACCAGCAAGATGATGCGCGCCGCCTCGGCCCGCCTGGGCGACTGGGCCCCGCTGGCCAATTGCAGCATCACCCACCTGAGCGAGCCCGACGCGCCGCTGTACCTGCTGGGCGCGCGGCTGACCTACCTGTCGGCCATCATGCCGATTGCCGACGGCATGGGGCTGGTGTTCTCGGTGACCAGTTACAACGGCATGCTGGTGATCTCGTTCACCGGCTGTTATGAGCAGCTGCCCGACCCCGAGGTGTTGGCCCAGTGCCTGCGGGACAGCTTTCAGGACTATCTGGCGCTGGCGCCTCAACCCAAGGAAACTCTCTGACCATGCGAACCACCGGAACCACACCGATCGAATTTGAGTCGCTGGGCAACCCGGCGCACCCGGCCATCGTGCTGATCATGGGGCTGGGCATGCAGCTGGTGGCCTGGCCCGATGACTTTTGCCAGGCGCTGGTGGCGGGCGGCTACCGGGTGGTGCGGTTCGACAACCGCGACAGCGGCCTCTCGGGCCGCGCCACGGGCGGCGGCGCCTTGGGCCTGTTCAAGGTCATCGCCGGGTCGGTGTTGAAACTGCCGGTGAAAACGCCCTACACGCTGCACGACATGGCCCAAGACACGCTGGCGGTGATGGATGCGCTGCACATCGAGCGCGCGCACATCGTCGGCGTGTCGATGGGCGGCATGATCGGGCAGGTGCTGGCGGCCGAGCATCCGCAGCGGGTGCTGAGCCTGACCTCCATCATGTCGACCAGCGGCCACATGCGCCTGCCGCAGCCTAGCCTGAAGGTGCGCCGGGTGCTGATGAGCCGCCCGGCCAACCCGAAGGATCTGGAATCGGTCACCGACCACCTGGTGCATGTGCTGCAAGTCATTGGCAGCCCGGGCTACCCGGAACCCGCACCGGCACTGCGCGCGCGCGTTCGCCGCGGTGTCTTGCGCGCCTACATCCCGGCGGGCACCAACCGCCAGGTGATGGCGGTGATTGCCAGCGGTGACCGGCGGTCCTTGCTGCAGCGCATCCACACCCCCACCCTGGTCATCCACGGCCGTGACGACCCGCTGGTGCCGCTGTCCGGTGGCCAGGACACGGCCAAACACGTGCGTGGTGCGAAACTGCTGGTGATCGATGGCATGGGCCACGATCTGCCCACCGCGCTGCTGCCCCAACTGGCCAGCGCGATTCTTCAGCATTGCAACACGGCACCGGTCGCCAGTCCACGCAAAATCTAGATTCTTTGCTATCTTTTCAAGATTTTTTTCCTCTACCCTGACCCAACGGACCTCATCACCATGACCTCAACCCTTGACACCCTGAACACCGCCTTTGGCATCCCCAACACCCTGCACTTCACCGAAGTCAAACCTGGTTTTGTGGTGGCCGAGATCACCACCCCGCTGGCCAGCGCCAGCGTCGCCCTGCACGGCGCGCACGTGCTGAGCTGGCAACCCGCGGGGCAGCAGCCGGTGATCTGGGTCTCGAAAGCCGCTTTTTTTGAGCCCGGCAAGCCGGTGCGCGGTGGCGTGCCGGTGTGCTGGCCGTGGTTTGGCGCGGTGCCCGGCAAAACGCTGCACGGCTTTGTGCGCACCATGATCTGGCAGGTGCGCGGCGCCGAGCTGGACGCGACCGGCCAGCTGGTGCTGCGTTTGGGGTTGACCGACGACGCCACCACCCGCGCCGTGTGGGACCACGCCTTTGACCTGGAACTGGCGGTGACCGTGGGCAGCACCCTCGCCCTGGCACTCACCACCCGCAACACCGGCGATGCGCCCTTGAGCATCACCCAGGCCCTGCACAGCTACTTTTGCACCGCTGACATCACCCAGACCACCGTGCAGGGGCTCGACGGCACCCCTTACCTCGACAAGGTGCAAAACTTCGCCGTCTGCCAGCAAAGCGGCGACGTGACGTTCAGCGGTGAAACCGACCGCATCTACACCGACACCACGTCTGACAGCCTGATCCAGGACGGCGCTGGCAGGCGCAGCATCCGCATCGCCAAACAGGGCAGCGCCTCCACCGTGGTCTGGAACCCCTGGGTTGAGAAAGAAAAGACCATGGCTGACATGGCGCCCGGTGAACACCGGCAGTTTCTGTGTGTGGAAACCTGCAACGCCGGGTCGGATGCGGTCACGATTGCGCCCGCCATGACCCACACCCTGGCCGCGACGATCTCGCTGGTGTGACGCCCTCCAGCGCCGTTGGCCTGGCCCCCGGCGCCCGGGTTGCGCGGCGCGGCCCAAGGGGGTGTTGCGCCGGGCACGGGCAGGGGCTGAGGTAGGATTTGCCCATAACAACCGTCCGTTGGAAAGGCAAACATCGCATGACTGCAGATCTCCAAACCAAAAAGGCGCCGTTCGTCATTGAATGGCGTGACGGCTTCAAAATCGGTATTGCGCAGGTCGACCAGGAGCACCGGCACCTGTTCACCTTGGTGCGCGCGCTCAACCTCGCATCGGTGGACCACACCGTGGACGAATTGCTGGACTACGTGGTCACCCACTTCTCCAACGAGCAGGAGATGATGGAAAAGAGCGGCTACCCCGCCTTTGAGCAACATCTGAAACTGCATGAAGAGTTTGCCGCGCAGGTGGGTGATTTCCTCGGCAGCGATCAGGCGTGGAGCGAAGAGCGTGTCCAGGACTTGCGCCGGTTTCTGAACAAATGGCTGATCGGCCACATCATGACGCACGACCTGCGCTTCGGCAAATGGCTGGCCAGCCGACCAGTGGTCAGCGCGCCGGTTGCGCCGGTGGTCAGAAAACCCTCCGGTTTTTTTGCCCGGTTGTTCGGCGCCCGATAACAGCGCCAAGCCCACGCCGCCGGGGCGCAGGCGGATGTCAGCCACAGTCTGGGTCTGCCTGTCAGCCCACAAGCCCAAGGGTATTGGTCGGCCTCGGTAGACTCGCCCGCTTTACCCTCACGATCGCGCTATGGAATTCCTGACCGACCCGAACATCTGGATAGCCTTCTTCATGCTTGCCGCCCTGGAAATTGTCCTGGGCATCGACAACATCATCTTCATCAGCATCCTGGTCGGGCGCCTGCCGCCTGAGCAGCGCGACCTGGCGCGCCGCCTGGGGCTCGGGTTTGCCATGCTGTCGCGTATTGCGCTGCTGTTCAGCCTGGCCTGGGTGATGACGCTCACCGAGCCGCTGCTGACCGTGATGGCGCAGGAGATCAGTGGCCGTGACCTGATTTTGCTGGGCGGCGGCCTGTTTCTGCTTTACAAGGCCTCGCATGAAATTTTCATGGAGGTCGAAGCCCATGAAACCAAGGAAGCCAGCGCCGGGGTTGATAGCATCAAAGCCGGTACCGGCGTGTTCTGGGGCACCATTGCGCAGATCGGTGTGGTCGATATCGTGTTTTCGCTCGATTCGGTGATCACCGCCGTGGGCATGGTGGACCAGATCGGTGTGATGGTGGCCGCGGTGATTGCCTCGGTGGCGGTGATGATGTTTGCTGCCAAGCCGATTGGCGAGTTTGTCGACAAGCACCCCTCCATCAAAGTGTTGGCGCTGGCTTTCCTGACCATGGTGGGCACTTTGCTGGTGGCCGAGGCCTTTGACGTGCATGTGCCCAAAGCCTATGTGTACGTGGCCATGCTGTTTTCTTTGACGGTGGAGGCGCTCAACATCCGGGCGCGCACCAAGCGCCTGGCCCGCGGATAAAACGCCAGCCAGCGCTAGTGGCAGGTCAGGCGACGCCAGTGCCTGCCTGCCCGGGCCGGGTCAGTGTTTGCCCAGCGTGGGGTAGTCGGTGTAACCCTTGGCACCACCACCGTAGTAGGTGCTGCGGTCACCTTCAGCCAACTCTCTGCCGTGGCGCAAGCGTTCCACCAGGTCCGGGTTGGCAATGAAGGCGCGGCCGAAGGCGACCAGATCGGCGCCCTCGCGCACCGCTTGTTCGGCTTGGGCTTTGTTCAGGCTGTTGTTGACCATCCAGGCACCCTGGCCACCGGCCGCGCGGTAGGCGCGGCGCAGGCCGGTGTAGTCAAACGGGCGGTCGGAGAGCTCACGCGCGCCGCCGGTGGCGCCTTCGATCACGTGCACATAAGCCAGCTTGAAGGCGGCCAGCTCACGCACCACGTAGTCAAACAGCGGCTGCGGGTCCGGGTCAAACGCGTCGTTGGCCGGGGTCACCGGCGACAGGCGGATGCCCACGCGGCCCGCGCCCACGGCGTCGGTCACGCCGCGCACCACTTCCAGGAGGAAACGGGCGCGGTTTTCGATGCTGCCGCCAAAGTCGTCGCGGCGCTGGTTGGAGCCGCTCTTCAAGAACTGGTCAATCAGGTAGCCGTTGGCGGCATGGATTTCCACGCCGTCAAACCCTGCGGTGTGCACCGCGTTGCGCGCCGCCGCCACGTAGGCGTGCACGATGTCGGGCAGCTCATAGGCTTGCAGCGCCCGCGGCTCGGAGGTGTCGACAAACACCGGCACACCGTCCTTGATCAGCACGGTTTTGGTTTTGGCGGTGATGGCGGACGGTGCCACCGGCGCGGCACCACCGGGCTGCAGGCTGGTGTGTGAGACCCGCCCCACATGCCACAGTTGGCAGACGATTTTGCCGCCCGCAGCGTGCACGCTCTTGGTGACCGGTTTCCAGGCTTCGACCTGCTCTTCGGCATACAAGCCGGGCACATCGGCGTAACCCTGGCCTTGCTGGCTGATGGCGGTGGCCTCACTGATGATCAACCCGGCCGTGGCGCGCTGGGTGTAGTACTCGGCCATCAGCGCGGTGGGTACCGCATCGGGCGCGCGGTTGCGGGTGAGTGGTGCCATGACGATGCGGTTGGCCAAATGCAGGTCCCCGGCGTTCACGGGGTTGAAAAGGGTGGCGGTGGAGTGGGGCATACAAGACCTCTTTGAAACGACAAACAATGGTAGCGCGGGCCACAGCCCTTGGAAAGACAAGACGCCGTGGCGGAGATACGGACTACCGGGACAACTTGTAGACCGAGGTGCCGGCCAGCAGATTGGGGGCGAAACGCAGCACCTCGCCGTCCTGGATGCCAAAGTTGTCCAGCACTTTCAGGCCGCAGGCACGCGCCAGCACCCCCAGATCGGCATGCGTGCCGACGCGGATGTTGGGCGTGTCGTACCACTGGTAGGGCAGCCGTTTGGTCACCGGCATGCGGCCTTTGAGCACGCTCAGGCGGTTGGGCCAATGGGCAAAGTTGGGGAAGGCGACGATGCCAAAGCGACCCACGCGCACGGTCTCGCGCAGCATCACCTCGGCGTTGCGCAGGTTTTGCAGGGTGTCGATCTGCAGCACCACGTCAAACGACGCGTCTTCGAACATCGACAGGCCTTCGTCCAGGTTGAGCTGGATGACGTTGACGCCGCGCTGCACGCAGGCCAGCACATTGGCGTCGTCCAGCTCGATGCCGTAGCCGGTGCAGCCGCGCACTTTTTGCAGGTGCGCCAGCATGGTGCCGTCGCCGCAGCCCAGGTCGAGCACGCGCGCGCCCTCGGGCACCAGTTCGCCGATGCGTTGCAGGGTGGGGCTGACCAGACCGTCAGTCGTGTGGTGGGCGTTCATGGCTGGCCCTCCAGGCTGCGTGAAATATTCTCAAAATAGGAGCGGACCACGTTCATGTAACGCGGGTCGTCGAGCAAAAAGGCATCATGCCCGTGGGGCGCGTCGATCTCGGCGTAACTCACATCGCGTTTGTTGTCGAGCAGGGCCTTGACGATTTCGCGGCTGCGTTTGGGTGAAAAGCGCCAGTCGGTGGTGAAACTCACCAGCAAAAACTTGGCGGTGGCGCGGCCCAGCGCAAGGCTCAGGTTGCCACCGTAGGCGCGCGCCGGGTCAAAGTAGTCCAGCGCCCGGGTGATCAGCAGGTAGGTGTTGGCATCAAAGTACTCGGCAAACTTGTCACCCTGGTAACGCAAGTAGCTCTCGATCTGGAACTCGACCTCTTGGGTGCTGTATTTGTAGGACTGGAGCAGCGTATCGAGCGCCGCCGGGGTGGGGGCTTTTTGCTGGCGGCCAAACTTCTCGTTCATCACGTCGTCACTCAGGTACGTGATGTGGCCAATCATGCGGGCAATGCGCAGGCCGCGCTTCGGGACCGTGCCGTGCTGATAAAAGTGCCCGCCATGAAAATCGGGGTCGGTGACGATGGCGCGGCGGGCCACCTCGTTGAAGGCGATGTTCTCAGCCGTCAGATTCGGCGCGCTGGCAATCACCAGCGCATGGCGCACGCGGTTCGGGTACTGCAGCGTCCAGCTCAGGGTTTGCATGCCGCCCAGGCTGCCGCCCATCACCGCGGCCAGCGTTTGAATGCCTAAAGCGTCGAGCAGGCGCGCCTGGGCGTTGACCCAGTCTTCGACCGTGACCACCGGAAAATCGGCACCGTACACCTCGCCGGTGTCGGGGTTGGTGTGCATGGGCCCGGTGGAGCCAAAACACGAGCCGAGGTTGTTGACACCGATAACAAAGAATTGGTTGGTATCGAGCGGCTTGCCCGGGCCGATCATGTTGTGCCACCAGCCCTCACTCTTGTCCTGGCCCGCATAGGTGCCCGCCACATGGTGCGAGGCGTTGAGCGCGTGGCAGATCAGCACGGCGTTGGATTTGCTGGCGTTGAGCTGGCCGTAGGTCTCAAAGCTCAGGTGGTAGCCGCGCAGACTGGCGCCGCTTTGCAGCGGCAAGGCGGCCTCAAAAAACATCGACTGGGGGGTAGCGATCAATTCCATGTCACAAAAAAACCCGGTAGCGCTAAAGGCAAAACCGGGTTGGCAGGCATCTTTAGCGGAACTTGTTACGCGCCCGCAATTGAAGTCAAATCGGCGCCCGGGCAGTATAGCAATGCCGTCTATGTGCTGCGAGAGTGGGCGGCACAGGGTGCGCACGGGTGCCATCCGGCGGCTGAGGTAGCATCCTTTAAAAAAGCACACACTCGTTGGCGACCCACTTTCGCCCCAGGTAGGAAGCCCATGTCCACTGTTGACCCTGATCGCCGCCTGCTGCTGGCCAGCGCGGCAGGCCTGTCGCTGGCCACTTTGAGTGCCTGTCACCGGCCTGAGCCGTTGGTGCGCCTGGCCGGTAACGCCTGGGTGGGCTGCGCGCCGCTGTTTCTGGCCCGCGAGCTGGGCTATTTCAGCCACACCAAAATCCGTTTGCTGGAGCTGCCCTCCAATTCCGCCAGCCTGATGGCGCTGGCGTCTGGTCAGGTGGAGGTGGCTGCCCTCACGCTCGATGAGGTGCTGGTGGCCACCGAGGGGCAGCTGGACCTGCAGGTGATCATGGTGTTTGACGAGTCGGCCGGGGCCGACGTGGTGATGGCGCGCCCGGGCATCACCCGGCTGGAACAGCTGCGGGGGCGGCGCATCGCGGTGGAAAGCACGGCCAGCGGCGCCCTGATGTTGGCGCGCACGCTGGAAGCCGCCAGGCTGCGCCCGCAAGACGTGGTCAAGGTGCCGCTGGCCGGGGCGCCGCAGGTCAGCAGTTATGCCAGTGGCGACGTCGATGCGGTGGTCAGTTTTGAGCCGTTTGCCACGCAGCTGGCCCGGCTGGGGGCGGTGCGGCTGTTGGACAGCCGCCGTTTTCCGGGCGTCATTGTGGACGTGCTGGCCGCCCGTTCACAGGCCCTGGCGGACTCGCCAGGGCAGTTCAGGCAACTGCTGGCCGGGTATTTCCAGGCGCTGGAGCGGTTGCAGAAGTCACCCCAACAAAGCGCTGAGCTGATGTCGCCAGCCCTGGGCATCAGTGCGGGCGAGTTGCTGGCCGCCCTGCAAGGGGTGCACATGATGACCCTGGCCGACAACCACCGCTTGCTGGGGGGCACGTCGCCCGGCTTGCGCCCGATGGCGCAGGGGGTGGCTGACCTGATGCTGCGCTCGCGTCTGCTCACCACCCGCCCCCGCCTGGACACGCTGACCGATGCCCGGTATTTACCCGCTGCCTGACTGGAGAACCCGATGCCCCGCCCCCCGAGTCTGAAATGGTCGCTGCCCCTGGGCTTGGCGGTGGTGCTGCTGATCTTCACCACCATGGCCACCTGGAACAGCCTGAGCACCCGCCAGGACAGCCTGAAACAGACGGCGCGCCAGGACCTGCTGGAACAGGTTTCGCATCTGGCGCGCATGGCCGAGCAGGGCCTGCAGACCAGCCCCACGCTGGTGGCGTCTGACCTGGGCCAGCTCAGCGCCGACCCGCGTGTGGCGGTGGCGCTGATTCTGGACGAACAGGGCCAGGTGGTGATGTCGCAGCGCAAGGCCTGGACCGGCCTGCCCGCCAGAACCGTGCTGCCCGAATTTGACGACGTCTGGCGGCTGCAAGTGCTTGGCGGGCGCTTGCCGCAGCTGCGTAGTTCGGACGATGGCCTGCGCATCACTGGCCTGCAGCCATTTGAGCTGCCTGCCGCCAGCAACGAGGTGCGCAGCTTGCGCCGAGGCGCGGTGTTCCTCCAGATGGACCTGCACGACGCCTGGGTCGAGGCCCGCTACAGCGCCCTGCTGTTGCGCCTGCCCGGCCTGATCACCGCCCTGCTGGTGCTGCTGGCGGTGGGCGCGCTGTTGCACCGCTTTGTGAGCCGGCCACTGCAAACCCTGGCCGACGCCGCCGGGCGGCTGCAACAGGGGCAACTGGGCAGCCGTGCCGCCGTGCAGGGCCCGCAGGAGATTGCCATGCTGGCGCGAGACTTCAACGCCATGGCCCAAGCCATCGAAGACGCCCAGCAGGCGCTGGTGACCAGTGAGCAGCGCATGGCTACCACCCTGCAGTCGATTGGTGACGGGCTGATTGCCACCGACACCCGGGCCCGCATCACGCTGATGAATCCGGCCGCCGAGCGTTTCACCGGCTGGACGCTGGCGCAGGCGCGCGGGCTGGCGATCTCCGATGTGTTTGTGATCGAGAGCGCCCTTACCGGCCTGCCTGCCGAGATCCCGGTGAAACGGGTGCTGCTGGAGGGCACGGTGCTGGGCCTGGCCAACCACACGGTGCTGGTGGCGCGCGACGGCACCCGGCGTGACGTGGCCGACTCGGCCGCACCCATCCGCAACGCCCACGGTGTCATTGAAGGCGTGGTGCTGGTGTTTCAGGACGTCACCGAGTCCTACCGCATGCGCCGCGCGCTGGCCGACAGCGAGCAACATTTTCGCAGCCTGGCCGACAACGGCCAGGCGCTGATCTGGACCGCCGGGTTGGACAAGAAGTGTGACTATTTCAACAGCGTGTGGCTGCGCTTCACCGGCCGCACGCTGGCGCAGGAGCTGGGCGACGGCTGGTTGGAAGGGGTGCATCCGCAGGAACTGGCACGCTGTATGGCCACCTATGTGGCTGCGTTTGACGCGCGCGAATCGTTCGCCATGGAATACCGCCTGCGCCACGCTAGTGGCGAGCACCGCTGGATTCTGGACCAGGGCAGCCCGCGTTTTGACAGCGCGGGCCGGTTTCTGGGGTATATCGGGCACTGTCTGGACCTCACCCAGGTCAAGCAGGCCGAGGCCCAGGTGAAGCATCTGGCCTACCACGACGCGCTCTCCGGCCTGCCCAACCGGGCGCTGTTCCAGGACCGGCTCAACCAGGCCACGGCGGCAGCGCGGCGCTGCCAACGGTTTGGCGCGCTGATGTTTGTGGATCTGGACCATTTCAAACAGATCAACGACGTGTATGGCCACGCACTGGGCGATGCCGTGCTGAAAGAAGTGGCCAGCCGCCTGCAGTTTTACCTGCGCCAGGAAGACACCGTGGCCCGCCTGGGGGGCGACGAATTTGTGGTGCTGCTGCCCGCGCTGGGGGCGGAGGCCGACGGCGCCGCCACGTTGGCGCGCGCCGTGGCCGACAAGATCCGCCTGGCACTCGAGGCCCCGATGCTCATCGACGGCACCAGCTACCACACCGCGGCCAGCATGGGCGTCACCTTGTTCCCCAAAGGTGACGAGTCGGTGGATGACCTGATGCGCGAGGCCGACATCGCCATGTACCGCGCCAAGGAAAGTGGCCGCAACGCGATCTCGTTCTTCCAGGCCGACATGCAGCACAGCGTGACCCAGCGTTACGCGCTGGAGCAAGAGTTGCGTGAAGCCGTGGCGCAGCAGGCGTTTGAGCTGCACCTGCAGTCGCAGGTGGACGCCCAGGGCCGGGTGACAGGTGCCGAGGCGCTGGTGCGCTGGCGCCACCCCACCCGCGGGCTGGTGGCACCGGCCACCTTCATCCCGCTGGCCGAAGCGTCGCGCCTGATCCTGCCGCTGGGTGACTGGGTGCTGCAGCAGGCCTGCGCGGTGATTGCCCGGCTGGACGCGCGCGGGCACAGCCTGCACATCGCCGTCAATGTCAGCCCGCTGCAGTTTGCGCAAGCCAACTTTGTGGCCCGCATCCGCGACATCCTCAGCACCACCGGCGCCGACCCGACGCACCTGACCTTGGAGATCACCGAAGGCCTGCTGGTGGAGCACCTGACCGAGACCATGGGCCGCATGGCCGAGCTGGCGGATTTGGGCATCCGCTTCTCGATCGACGACTTTGGCACCGGTTATTCGTCGCTGTCGTACCTGAAGCGCCTGCCGCTCTACGAGCTCAAGATCGACAAGAGTTTTGTCCAGGACGTGCCCGACGACCCGAACGATGTGGCGCTGGTCGAGACCATTCTGGCCATGTCGCGCCACCTGCATCTGAATGTGGTGGCTGAAGGCGTGGAGACGGCGGCGCAATTTGAATTCCTCAAAAGCCGGGGCTGCACCCGGTTTCAGGGTTACCACTTTCACCGGCCACAACACCACCACGACTGGTTGGCGGCATGGCTGGGCACGCTGGCGGAGCGCTCACCTGCATGACAGCAAACCCACCCCAAAGCTGACACGTTGTTGTCATGGCGGGCCATGACCTGACCGCCGCAGGACGCCAGCCGCCCATCCGACATCCGTTACCCTCGGCGCCCAGGAGATCACCATGCCCCGCTTTGCCGCCAATCTGACGTTTTTATTCACCGAGGTGCCGTTTCTGGAGCGCTTCGAGCGTGCCGCGCGCGCCGGATTTACCGCGGTGGAGTTTTTGTTTCCCTACCCCTGGCCGGCGGCCGAACTCAAGGCGCGGCTGGACGACTGCGGCCTGCAACTGGTGTTGTTCAACCTGCCCGGCGGCCACTGGGAGGCCGGTGAACGCGGCCTGGCTTGTCTGCCGGGGCGCACCGACGACTTTCGCGCAGCGGTGGCACACGGCATCCGCTACGCCGAGGCGCTGGGGGTGCGCCAGATCCACTGCATGGCGGGCAAGGCGCCTGCTGGTGTCGAGGATGCGCTGCTGCACCAGACGCTGGTGGCCAACCTGCGTTACGCCGCTGCCGAGTTCCAGGCCGCCGGGCTGAACCTGCTGTTGGAGCCCATCAACTGCTATGACATGCCGGGGTTTTATGTGAACCGCCCGGCCCAGGCCATGGCCATTCTGGACGAGGTGGGTGCCGACAACGCCTTGTTGCAGTACGACATTTACCATGCCCAGCGCATGCAGGGCGAACTGGCCGCGACGATGACGCAGTACCTGCCGCGCATCGGCCACATGCAGCTGGGTGACAACCCGGGCCGCCACGAACCGGGCACTGGCGAGATCAATTTCCACTTTTTGTTCAAGCACCTGGACGCCATCGGCTACACCGGCTGGATTGGCTGCGAATACCACCCTGCCACCCAGACCGAAGCCGGTTTGGGCTGGCTGCAGGCGCTCAATCCGTCATTCATGCCGTCCAAAGCCATGGATGCCGGGTCGCGGCCCGGCCTGACAGACACTGTTTTAGGTTAAAGGTAAGGCTGCATCAGCGCGCGCACATTCACCCGTGCTTTGAGGCGGCTGGCCAGCATGTAGATGCCGCCAAACTTGCGCTGCAAGAACAACGTGTCCATCGGCGGGATGTGCCAGAAGCTGCGCTCCTGGCCAATCGCCATACCGCCGTCGCGCAGGCGCAGCGCGATGTCGGTGTCGCCAAAGTCAAACGGCACGTCCTCGCGCAGCGGCTCCAGCGACAGCTCAAACATGTCCATCACCGCGTTCTGGTAGTGCTCGGGCGTGGCCTCGGTGAAGAAGCCGATGTCAATCATGGCTTGGCGTGCACCAGCCCGGTCACTGGCCAGGCCCACGTTCATCAGGCGGCGGTATTGCGGCGGCATCTCGGGCGGAAACTCGCGCGTGGCGCCAAAGTCCAGCAGCACCAGTTGGCGCGTGCTGGGGCTGTAGCGGTAGTTGGCAAAGTTGGGGTCGGTCTGCATCAGGCGGAACTCGAACAGCTCGCGAAACAACAGGCCCACCAGCAGCGTCATGAGCCGGTCACGCTCAGCTTGGGGCGCGTCCACCAGCGACTCCACCGGCACACCCTCCACATAGTCCATGGCCAGCACACTCTGGGTGGTCAGGTCGGCATGTAACTTGGGCACCAGAAACTCGGGGGCGTCGGCCAGCAGTTCAGCAAAGCGTTTCAGGTACTGGCCTTCCTGTTGGTAGTTGGCCTCCTGGTGCAGCTCGCGCTTGGCCTCGGCCAGCATCGGCGCAATGTTCAGTGTTTTGGGCAACACGCCGGACAGGCGCATGAGTGAGGCCACGTTGTTCACATCGCTGTCGATGCTGTGGCGCACGCCGGGGTACTGGATCTTGATGGCCAGGTCGCGCCCGTCCTTGGTTTGGGCGCGGTGCACCTGGCCGATGGAGGCGGCCGCCACCGGCTGATAAGAAAACTCGGCAAAACGCGCGGGCCAGCCGACACCCCAATGGGCGTTGAGCGCCGCCTGCAGCTGGCTGCGCGGCATGTGTTGTGCGTCCGATCGCAGGCGGCCCAGAATCTCGGCCATCTCGGGCGGCAGCATCTCGCCCGCGTCCATCGACATCAGTTGCCCCACCTTCATGGCCGCGCCGCGCAACTGCGCCAACTGGTGGGTGACCTTGAGGGCGTTGGCGGGCGTGAGCAGCAGGTCACTCACGCTGGGGCGTTTGCCCTGGGCCAGCTGTTTGGCGCCGTCCAGCAACATGCCCCCGACAATGCCCCCGGCCATGCCGCCAAACCGCGCCAGCCGCGACAAACGGCCGCTGGGAACGGCAACACCTTTGGATTCAAATTGGCGATGTGGCATCTAGGGCGGGCTTTCTCGGGGCGCGGGTGCGTTTCTTGACCTCGGGGGGAGGCGTTGGGGTGACTTTGGTTCGGTTGCGGGTGCGCGCGCCGGTTTTGGTTTGTGCCCGCGCGGCCAGGGCCAGCGCGCGCACCTGGGCAATGTCGTCGTCGCTGAACGGCCCGTTCACACCGCTGATGGCGGCCAGCTGCATGCCGTGTTTGAGGCCCAGCTTGTAAATCTCGCGCACTTTTTCCCACTCAATGGCGCGGCCCACGGTGAAGTTCTCGAAGCGGCCTTCCAGCGCCAGCACAATCGTTTCGGCCAGGCAGGCGTAGGCCACGCCTTTGGGCAGGCCGATGTTTTTCATCTGGATGTGTTCACCAGGCAGCTGGATCTCACCCGACTCGATCACCAGCACATCCGGGCGTTTGGCCACCTCGCTGGCGGGCAGGTCCAGCGGGCGCGCCACGTCGGTGATGACGCAGCCGGGCTTCACCTTCATGATGTCGAGCACCTTCTTGCCCGCGCCCGAGGTGGCGGTGACGATCATGTCCATGTCGGCGATGTCCTTGTCGGCACGGGCTGACAAAAACAGGCTGGCGTCGGGGGTCTCCTTCAGGATGGATTCTTTCAGCGCCAGCAGCTTGGCGGTTTCAGGCGACACCAGGTAGACCTCGGTGGCCACCTTGGCGATCAGGCGCGCGCACACCGAACCAATCGCGCCGGTGGCACCCACCACCATCGCCTTGAACTTGACACGCTGCTTGCCGTTGGGTTTGGGCAGCAACTGGAGCCGCAGCAGGGCGTCGTGCGCAGCCCACAGTGCGCCCGAGGCGCTGTAACTGTTGCCGGTGGTGATGGGCAGCGGCGAGCGTTTGGCTACCGTCACCCCCGCATCGCCCACCACTTTGGTGAACGCACCCAGCCCCATGATCTGCGCGCCCAGCCGTTGCGCCATGGCGGCGGCGTCCAGCAGGCGGCGGTAGGTGAACTCGGGGCTGTGGCGCATGATCTCCTTGGGCGTGCCACCCACCGAGATCAACCAGCCCTCGGCCTCCACACCGGTGGGCGATTGGATGCCGCTGACGTGGGAATACACAAACGGCGGCGCGTAGGCCATGATCTTTTCCAGCGAATTCATCATCACCGGGGGCGACACCTGGGACAGCAGATCAATGGGTTTGATCTTCTTGAAATACTCTTGCGACAGCGGGTGAATCACAAACGCAAAGCGGTTCACCCGCTTGAAACCGTTCGGGTAGACCAGGCGCGGGGCCAGTTGCAGGCTGGTGATGATTTCCAGGTAATCGTCCTCAAGAATCTCGTCGGGGGCCTTGCCGGTGGCGGCGCAGATCATGGCGTCAAGCAAATCCGGCCCCAGGCTGTGGCCGTGCATCACCGGCGCACCGTCGATCACCAGGTGCACCCCTTTGGCCTGCAGTTGGGCCATGCGCTCATCACTCACGGTGGAGGTGATGATGGTTTTGCCGGCCAGTTCTTCCAGGCCAAATTCATCGAGCTCATGCACCGGTGCCACGATGACGCTGGCTTTTTGCATGGCTTTGCGTAGCAAAAAGCGCGTCCACTCCTTCACCGGGCCACTCGACAGGGCCGCCGGCAGTGACCAGTCTTTCACGTAGTGAGCGCCGCTGGCGTACAGCTGTAGCGCCTGCAGGCTGGTCAACAGCTTGGGTACCGCCAGCTGGTTGAGCGGATCGGCAAAACTCAGGTTGTCGGTGTACTCGGCCATGCTCATGGCCAGCTTGTAGTTTTTCAGGCCCGAGAAAAACAGCACCCGCGCGTTGTTGAAATAGTTGCCCAGCGCCACCTGGGCATGGCGCAGCGCCCATTCCTGCAAGATGTCACCCAGCGGGCCGCCCATGGTGACCGGCGCCTTGACCGCCACCGATTTGAGCTTGGCGCTGTCTTTCTCGATGAAGCGGTGGCTGCCGGCCTTGTAGCTGTCTTTCAACACCCCCAGGCCGATGGCGTCGGCGCGCTTGTCCCAGCTCTTGAGGAGTTTGGTGGCCTTGGCCAGGCTGCCATCGGTGCCCAGGCGCTTGACGTGTAACGGCTCACCCAGAAAGGTGGTGTTGAACTCAAAATTCTGGGAACTGGCCCCCAGGCTGATACCGATCACTGTTTTCATGGGCACCTTTTTCACGACAGTTGGTTTGGAGAGATGCAACTACAACAATGCCGTTACGCGATGCATCATGGCAGCTGGCGACGGGTTAAGTCGGCCATGAATTTTAGGAAGAAGGAAGCTCATGATGTTGACCAATTTGCTGTCGGGAACAGTGCGTTCCGTGGGTTTGACAGCGGTGATGCGTGCCGTGGGGGTGGCCACCCGGCTGCTGCCCATTCCCCAACCCACGATGCTCGTCGGCCCGGGCGCCAGCGCCCGGCTGGGTCAGGCCATCTGTGACTTTGATCACACCCGGGTCTTGGTGGTGACCGACCCGGTGGTGGCCAAGCTGGGGCTGATGGCGCCGCTGCTGGCGGCGCTCAAGGCGGGCGGCACGGCGTATGTGGTGTTTGACAAGATGCTGCCCGATGCGCCGGTGGCACTGATCGAGCAAGGTGTGGCGCTGTTCAAGCGCAAGGGCTGTGATGCCGTCATCGCTTTTGGCGGCGGCTCGGCGATGGATGCGGCCAAGGCCATTGCCCTGGCCGCGGCCAACAACAAACACCCGGCGCAACTGGCGGGCTACTTCAAGGGCTTGCGCACACCCGCACCCATTTACGCCGTGCCCACCACCGCCGGTACCGGCTCCGAGGTGACCGTGGCCGCCGTCATCTCGGACCCCGACACCCAGCGCAAACTGGTGATTGCCGACACCCGCATCGTGCCGCGCATGGCCGCGCTCGACCCCAACCTGATGCTGGGCCTGCCACCTGACATCACCGCAGCCACCGGCATGGACGCGCTCACCCACGCCATCGAGGCCTATATTGGCCACTGGCGCACGGCGTTCACCGACCGCATGGCGCTGTCGGCCGTGGGCATGATTTTTGAGGCGCTGCCCGTGGCTTACGCCAACGGCCAGGACCTGGCAGCGCGCGAGAAGATGGCACTGGCCGCCAACTACGCCGGTCAGGCCTTCACCCGCGCCAATGTGGGCTATGTGCACGCCATCGCGCACCAGTTGGGTGGGCGCTACCACACGCCGCACGGCCTGGCCAACGCCATCCTGCTGCCGCATGTGTTGCGGTTCATGCGCCCGGCCATTGAGCCGCAGCTGGCTCAGCTGGCGCTGCGCTCCAAGGTCGGCAAAAAGACCGAGTCTGATGCCGTGCTGGCGTCCAAGTTCCTGGATGCCATCGACGCCATGAACACCCGCCTGGGCATTCCCACCACGCTGGCCGCGCTGCGTGAGGAAGATATCCCCGCCCTGGCCCGCGCCGCCTGCCACGAGGCGATGACCAATTACCCGGTGCCGGTGTATCTGTCGCAAGCTGAATGCGAGGGGGTGATCCGGCTGGTGCTGCCGCATGAGCCTCTGGGCGGGGTGGATGCGGACAGTCCAGTGACAACCGAAAAAGCAGCGCGCAGGCGGGTGGTCGCCAAGAAGGCGCAGCGCGGTCGTGTGGCTGCCCGGGAGAAGAAGGGCACTTAGAAAACGCGCAAATCGATCACCTTAAGTGATTGATTTATAAAAATTTATTCGAGAGACTTTCGGGTGATTTTGGGGGCACAGCCCGATGGTTTCGCTGTCATGGCGGGCTTGATATGCCATCCATGATTTCAAAGGTGGTCACGTTGGAATGGCTGTTTTCCAGCTTGCACGCGGGTGAAGCTCTGGGGATCCGGGTACGCCCGGACTCAGGACGACGCGGCACTCAGCTCCGCGGCTGTCCCCCGCCCTGCGGGCTCCTCCTTGATGCCGCTGCGCTGAATGCCACGCCGTCCTGAGTCAGCCAACAAAGTGCGAAGCGTGAGGAATTCATTGTTGGTTTACCTACAGCGCTGGCGACCGATGAGACTGGGGTGAATGGTGCAGCGGCATCAAGGAGGAGGTTTGGGGCGTCGTCCCAAACCGGGGGACAGCCGCGGAAGCATTCGCCCCAGTCTCATCGGTCATCACCTACCAGCCCCCAACGATGCATGCAGCACCCGGAAACGATGCACGTTGTCAAGTGTCCAACGCGCATGTGTCTCCTCAAGCCGCCGCACGAGCCAACATCAGGGCATGTACTGACCGCCGTTGACGTTGATCACCTGACCGGTGATGTAGCCGCTGCAGGCATGCGACGCCAGGAACAGGAAGGCGGGCGCCACCTCTTGTGCGGTGGCAAAGCGGCCCATCGGAATGGTGGCGTTGATCTGGGCGCGCACGGCGTCGTTTTTGTCGGCATGGAACGCGGTGTCCACGGTACCCGGTGACACCACGTTGAAACGCACGCCGTCCTTGGTGTAAGACGAGACCCAGTTTTTCTGGATGGTGTGGATCCAGGCCTTGGCAGCGGCATACAGCGACGCGCCCGGCCCACCGCCCATGTAACTGGCAAACGAGCCCACCAGAATCACTGACGCGGTGGTGCCGCTGGCCTGTGCCGAGGCCTTCAGGTGTGGCATGGCGTATTTGGTGACCATGTGCGCCGAGCGAGCATTCAGGTCAAACACCCGGTCAAAAAATTCGTCGTCAATGTCACCGATCTGCTTGCGGCCCACCAAGCCGCCGACGTTGTTGATCACCACATCAATGCCGCCGAAGCGGGCCACAAATTGCTCGATCAACTGCTGGCAGGCCTGGGTGTTGCACAGGTTACCCTGAAAAAATTCGGCCTCGGCGCCAAGCTGCCGCAGTGCCTCCAGTGTTTGCGGCAGATCGTCGGGCAACGTCTGTCCGGTGATGCCGATCTTGGCGCCATATCGCGCAAAAGACTGCGCGGCTGCCAGCCCGATGCCGGCCGTTGACCCGGTGATCAACACGCGTTTGTCTTTCAAGTCATTGAACATTTTCTTTCTCCTTGTGATGAAAAGTGGCTGACCGTGTGGCAAGATTTAGTGCTTGATGTCTCACTATATGGACACTAAAAAACTATTTGACACAATAGTACTTAAATCCTACTATTTGGTCAACCCGACAAATAGTTGAGACGAAGTTGAAGTGCCCTTTGAACAATCCAGCCAAACCCTTGCTGTCGACCGAAGAGAAAGACCCGCAAAAAGCGACCGGAACCCAGACGCTGTTGCGCGGGCTGGCTTTGCTTGAATGTGTGGCGCAGGGCATCTCGGATGTCAAAGGCATCGCGGCGCACCTGGGCACACCGCGCAGCACCACCCACCGCATGCTCAACAGTCTGGTGGCCGAGGGCTATCTGCACCATGTGCCGTATGGCGGCTATTCACTGGGTTTCCGGTTGATCTATCTGGGTGCCAAGGCCAGCGAGCAGCGGCCGCTGGGCGCCTTGGCGCGACCCTATCTGGAAGGGTTGGCAGCCCAGACCGGTGACACCGTGCATCTGGGCACCCGGGAGGAAAACCGGGTGTTTTATCTGGACAAGATTGCCGGCACCAAAGGGCTGGAAATGCGCTCGCGGGTGGGTCACCGCATGCCGCTGGCCTCCACCGGCGTGGGCAAGGCGCTGATGCTGGGCTTGGCGCCAGAAGCCTGGAAACCCCTCTATGACGAAGCAGTGGCCGAGAAGGTCAAGGCGGGTGAACCTGTCCTGCTGCCGCCGTGGCAGCAATACCTGGCCGACATGCAGCACTACCGGGCCCAGGGCTGGGTGCTGGATCTGGAAGAAAACGAACTTGGCATCCGCTGCGTGGCCGCGCCGATTCGCGACATCAGCGGTGCAGTGGTGGCTGCTGTCAGCGTGGCCAGTGCGGTGCCCTACATCCCCAAAGAAAGGCTGTTGGCCTTGGGGCCCACGGTACTGGCCGTGACACAACACATATCCGAAAAGTTAGGACTGGAGAAAAAACCGTCATGAATGACATCACCACAAGCAGCACCCCTGAGCTGCTGGCGCTGGATTGGGGAACGTCGAGTTTGCGCGCCTTTTTATTGGGTGAAGGCGGCCAGGTGCTGCAAACCCGCAGCACCGCCCAGGGGCTGCAAGCGCTGCCCTTGCCGGGTGCAGCGGGTTTTGAGAAAGCCTTTGCCGACATTGCCGGTGACTGGCTGGCGAGTTGGCCCCACCTGCCTGTGGTGGCCGGTGGCATGGTCGGCAGCATCCAGGGCTGGAAAGAAGCGCCGTATGTGCGCTGCCCGGCGGACGTCGGGTCACTGGCTGCCCACAGCGTGCGGGTGCCCAGCGGGGCCGGTGTGGATGTGGTGATTGCGCCTGGTGTGTTGCTGGATGACGTGGGCATGGCCCCGGATGTGATCCGGGGCGAAGAAATCCAGATTGCCGGCGCCCTGGCCGAAAACCCGGCGCTGGCCGAGCGCGCCACCCTGGTGCTGCCCGGTACCCATTCCAAATGGGTGCAGATCACAGACGGGCGGATCACCCACTTCACCAGTTACATGACCGGTGAAATTTTCTCGGTGCTGGTCAAACATTCGATCCTGGGCCGGTTGATGACCGATGAGGCCGGCGCCGATGCCGGGGCCACCGAAGCCGCCTTCCTGCAAGGCTTGATGGCTGCGCGCGATAGCCAGCCCGGTGACTTCACGCACCAGATTTTTGCCGCCCGGACCCTCGGGCTGAGCCAACGCTTGCCGCAGCACCTGCTCAAGAGTTACCTCTCGGGGTTGCTGATTGGCCACGAACTGGTGTCCGGCCTGGCGAAATCGTCGACCACCTTGCAGGCGCAAGGGCCGCTGTTGCTGATTGGTGAAGTGTCGTTGTGCCAGCGGTATGCGAAGGCTTTTGCGGCCTTGGGCGTGACGGTGGCCGGCATTCTGGACAACCCGGCGCCGCGCGGTCTCTGGGAGTTCGCCAAAGCGCTGGGACTGATCCGCCAACCCCTGACTGAAATCAACTGAGAACACACGATGACCAACCCCATTCACACCCGATTTGAGACTGCGCTGCAGCACTTGCCCCTGGTGGCCATTCTTCGCGGGCTGACCCCGACCGAGGCCGAACCGGTGGCCCAAACCCTGTACCAGGCGGGCTTTCGTCTGATTGAAGTCCCGTTGAATTCACCGGACCCGTTCACCAGCATCGCGCGCATTCGCCAGTGCCTGCCCGACGATGCGCTGGTGGGCGCCGGGACGGTGCTTGAGGCGTCGGATGTGTCCCGCCTCCAAGCCATCGGTGGTGAGCTGGTGGTGATGCCGCACGCCGACACCAGCGTGATCAGTGCCGCCAAGGCCCTGGGACTGATTTGCATGCCCGGCATCGTCACACCGACCGAGGCGTTTGCCGCGCTGAAGGCTGGTGCCAATGCGCTGAAGCTGTTCCCGGCCGAGCTGGTGTCGCCTGCCATCATGAAAGCGATGCGACCCATTTTGCCCAAGGGCACACGTCTGTTTCCGGTGGGTGGCATCACGCCAGACACCATGGCGCCCTTCCTCGCCACGGGTGCCAGTGGTTTTGGCCTGGGCTCTGCCTTGTATTCGCCTGGAGTGTCGCTGGCACAGTTGTCCAGGCAAGCCGAATGCTTTGTGGCTGCGTGGAAGGCGCAGTGCGTGGCATAAAGAGTTCCTGACGATCGCGCCGGGAATCTCATGTTTGAGTGGTTTTTTTCAACAACAGTCAATATCTTTTCAAGATCAGGAGCAATGATGAAATCGAAAACAGTGATAGCGCGTTTGTTGACGGCGGTGTGCGCCTCGACCCTTTTGCTCGGTGCCGCGGTGCACGCAGCCGACTACCCGACCAAACCGATCGAAGTGGTGGTGCCTTACGCTGCCGGCGGCGGCACCGATCTGGTCACTCGCGCCTTTGTCGACACCGCCAAAAAATACCTGCCCAAGGCCATCGGTGTGGTCAACAAGACCGGCGGTGGCGGCGCGGTGGGTCTGTCTGAAATCGCGATGGCGCGCCCTGATGGCTACAAAATTGGGACTGGCACGGTGGAACTGGCCATGCTGCCGCACATGGGCCTGGTGCAGTTCACGGCTGACGACTTCACGCCCATTGCCCGTCTGAACGCCGAGCCATCGGCGATTTCGGTCAACGCCAGCGCGCCGTGGAACACCTATGAAGAGTTCATTGCCTACGCCAAGGCCAACCCGGGCAAGGTGCGCATCGGCAACTCAGGCACCGGTGCCATCTGGCACCTGGCGGCTGAAGCCCTGGCTGAAAAGACTGGCGCCAAGTTCAACCACATTCCGTACGACGGTGCCAACCCTGCGGTCACGGCCTTGCTGGGCAATCACATTGAAGCCGTCACGGTCAGCCCGGCTGAAGTGGTCGGCCATGTCACCGCTGGCAAGATCAAGATTTTGGCCGTCATGGCTGACCAGCGTCAGCCCGCGTTTGACAAGGTGCCCACCCTGAAGGAAAAGGGTGTGGACCTGAGCATCCTGACTTGGCGCGGTATTGTGGTTCCCAAGAAGACCCCGCAAGATGTCCAGGATGTGTTGCGCGCCGCCGCCAAGAAGACCGTGGACGATCCGGTCTTCAAGGAGCAGCTGGCCAAGATGAACCTGACCCACGCCTACCTGGATGGCGCCGCCTTCAAAACGGCCATCGACAAGGACAACCTGTTTTTCAAAACCCTGATGACCAAACTTGGTATCGCCAGGTAACACCTGATGCTGCCCGGTGACAGCGGGCGGATCAGACAACATAGCCAAGTCAGCCAGCGCTCTCCGGCGGGCTCGTTGCCCGAACCGGCCGGGGTTGTGCTGCCAATTCGTGAGGGTAATAACATGACTACATCCCAAACATCCAGCCCGACCGAGCCGACATCCGGCCGGTGGAACATGGACATCGTGATCGCCGCCATTGTGTCGACGGTGGCTGTTGCTGCGATATTTTTTTCGCGCAAGTTCCCGACCACCGGCCTGACCACGGACATCGGCTCGGCCCGGTTTCCGCAAATTTATGCCGGTGCGCTGCTGGTGCTGTGTGCGATGCTGGTCGCCCGCCATTGGTTGCAGGGTCGGCCCAAGCCGCAGGCGGTGCCTGAGGGCCAGGTGGTCAACGTGGAAGTCCGCAGTTACCGCAAAACCTTTTTTGGCGTTGTCAGTTCGGTGATCTGCCTGGCCGCCATGCCCTACCTGGGTTATGGCCTGGTCACCGCCAGCTACCTGTCTTTTCTGATGTGGCTGATGGGCATGCGGCACAAGGCCTGGAACCCTGTCCTGGCGATCTCGATCGCTGCCGTCCTGTATGTCACCTTTTCGGTCGGGCTGAATGTGCCTTTGCCGATCGGCAGCCTGTTTGAATAAATAGAACCCCATCGTTGGAGACATGCCATGCAAGAACTGAATTTGCTTTTGAACGGGTTTGCCGCCTTGGCGCAACAGCCTCTGGCGCTGCTGCTGGCGGTGATCGGCGTGACCGTGGGGATCATCATCGGTGCCATGCCGGGGCTGACCGCGACCATGGGGGTGGCGATTTTGCTGCCCTTCACCTTTGGCATGGACCCCGTTTCGGGTCTGCTGATGATCTCCGGGGTGTATTTCGGCGGCGTCTATGGCGGGTCGATTACCGCCATCCTGCTCAAAATTCCCGGTACCCCGGCAGCGGCGGCCACCGCGATGGATGGTTTTGCGCTGACCAAAAAGGGCATGGCCGGCATTGCCTTGGGCACGGCCACCATCTCCTCGTTCCTGGGCGGCACGTTGAGCATCATCGTGCTGGTGTTCATGGCCCCGCTGCTGGCGGGCGTGGCGCTGGAGTTCAGCGCGTCTGAAACCTTTGCGCTGGCCGTGTTTGGCTTGAGCATCATCGCCAGCATTTCGGGCAAATCCTTGATCAAGGGCCTGATTGCCGGTTTTGTCGGCCTGCTGATCTCCACCATCGGGCTGGACCCGATGGGCGGTTTTCCGCGGTTCACCGGCGGCTTTGTTGAACTGATGAGTGTGCCGTTCATCCCGGTGATGATTGGCCTGTTTGCCGCCGCTGAAGCGTTCAAGCAGATGGAAACCAGCGACATCGTCAAGAAAAAAGCCGCCGAGCTGGGCCGCATCATTCCGCCCTGGTCGGTGTTCAAGGGCTTGATCTTCACCATTCTGCGTTCAGCCGGACTGGGGATTTTCATCGGCTCCATTCCGGGTGCCGGTGCCGACATTGCGGCCTATGTGGCCTACAACGAAGCCAAGCGCTTCAGCAAGACCCCCGAGAACTTTGGCAAGGGTGAGTTGGCGGGTGTGGCCGCCTGCGAATCCGGTGCCAATGGCTGTACCGGTGGCGCCATGTTGCCGATGCTGACGCTGGGCATTCCGGGGGATGCCACCACCGCGGTCATGCTGGGTGCGCTCACGCTGCAAGGTTTGCAACCGGGGCCGCTGCTGTTCAAGGACCACAGTGGTCTGGTCTTCACGCTGTTTGCCGGCATGTTGTTCTGTTACCTGGCCATGTTGGTGATTGGTTTGGGCTCGCTGCGTTTCATCGGCAAAATTTTGCAGATGCCCAAGTCGATCCTCACACCGACCATTCTGGCGCTGTGTGTGGTGGGCACCTACGCCATCAACAACAGCATGTTCGACATCGGCATCATGCTGGCGGCCGGGCTGCTGGGCTACTTCATGGAGAAGTGGGACTTCCCGCCGTCGCCCATCGTGCTGGCGCTGATCATGGGACCGATGGCCGAGGCCAACTTCCGCCGCGCCCTGTCGCTCTCCAACGGCAGTTATGACTTTTTGTACACCCGCCCGATCACCGCCACCTTCCTGGTGATCGCCCTGCTGTCGCTGTTCTTCCCGGTGTTTCGCAGGTACCAGCAGAAACGTCGGCTCAGCCGTCTGGCCAGTGCCCCTGCGGCCTGACACCCCCACTTTGCAAAGGTCAACGAGATGAACTTAACAACCCTGGGTGCTGACACCCTGATCTGCCCCGAGGTGCGTAACGCCGTGGGTGAAAGCCCGGTCTGGGATGCCAACGCGGCGTGCTGGCTGTGGATCGACCAGGCGGGCAAAGCCTTCCGTCTGGACCCGGCCACCGGCCAGCCCCGCCACTGGTCGGTGACCGAAAAAATCGGCAGCATGGTGCTGCGCCCCGACGGTGGCCTGGTGTGCAGCTGTGAGACCGGCATTTTTGATGTGGACCTCGGTGAGGGTGACGCCGCCCGCATAACCCGCTTGGCCGCCATCACCCACCCCAAAACCGGCATGCGTTTCAACGATGGCCGTTGTGACCGGCAGGGGCGGCTCTGGGTGTCCACCATGGTGATGGACATTTCACTCGGTGATCCGGCTGGGCGCTGGTTTCGCTACACCCGCCAGGACGGCCTGATGGCGTCTGACTTTGGCGGCTTTGTGATTCCGAACGGCTCAGCTTTCAGCCCGGACGGTAAAACCATGTACTGCTCCGACACCCACCGCGATGTGCGCATGCTCTGGCAGTTTGACTATGACATCCACACAGGTATGCCCAGCAACCAACGCCCGTTTGTCGACCTGCGCACCGAGGTGGGGCGCCCGGATGGGGCTGCCATCGACACCGATGGGTGTTACTGGATTTGTGGTCTGGATGAAGGTTGCATCATGCGGTTCACCCCGCAAGGCAAGCTGGACCGCAAAATTTTGACGCCGATGCAAAAACCGACCATGTGTTCGTTTGGCGGCACCGATGGCCAAACCATGCTGGTGACCTCGTTGTGCCGGGGCGAGAAGGACCTGGAGACCGACCCGCACGCCGGTCGGTTGCTGATGTTCAGGCCGGGTGCGCAGGGGATTGTGGAGCCGCGGCTGCGCGCCTGATGCTTCTCGGTCGGGTCGCGATCTGGGTGCAGATGCGACCACCAGCCGTTACAGCGGCACCAGCAGCGCCGTCAAAGCCGCCAGCGCGGCGGTTTCGGCGCGCAACACCCGCGGGCCCAGCGTGACGGGCTGAAAGCCTGCCGCCAAGGCAGCGTCCTCTTCGACCGGGCTCAAGCCGCCCTCGGGGCCGGACAGGAAGGTGACGGGCCGGTTGATGGCGGCTTGACCGGGCGTTGTGAGGGTGGTTTGGCTCACCGCCTGGCGCACGCCTTGAGCATCTTCGCGCAGGGACAGCAACAAGCCCGTCGGCGCATCGATACCGCCGGCACGCCAGTTATTGAGCCAAAGCGTCAAGGTCATCACCGGGTGAATCAGCGGCACCCGGTTGCCGCCGCATTGTTCACACGCGGCCACGGCCACACTGTGCCAGTGCGCCACCTTTTTCTCAGCACGCTCGCCGCTCAGGCGCAACACGCTGCGCTCGGTCATCAGGGGCTGGATGCTGGCCACGCCCAGCTCGGTGGCTTTTTCCACCAGCCAGTCCATGCGGTCATTGGCGGGCATGCCCACGGCCAGAGCCACGCGCAAGGCCGGTTCGCGCTGGGTCGCAACAAAGTCGCCCACCAACACCTGCACGTTGCTGCGGCCCATCTGGGTGACGGTGGCGTTGAATTCGCCCGAAGTCTCTCCATTGAACAGCGTGATGGGTTCACCCGGCTGCAGGCGTAGCACCTGCACATGGCGCGCCGCGCCGGCGGGCAGGTCCAGCAGGGCACCGGGGGCCAGCGGGGTTGGGCAGTAGAAACGGGGCATGGTGAAGGGTTGGGCAATGCGCGGGTGTCACCGCTGGGGGGTGTGAGGGTTGACGCCCTGGGCCGGTCAGCTCAGGCCTGTCGCCCGAAGCCAAAAATATCAGGCTCCACGATGCCTTCGGCCTTGTCCACCAGGCGCAGCAGCGGTTTGAGTTCGCGGTAACGCGCGCAGGTGCTGCGGATGTAGTGGATAAAGCGCGGGGTGTCGGCCAGGTACTGCGGTTTGCCGTCGCGCAGTGTCAGGCGGGCAAAAATACCGGCCACTTTCAGGTGGCGCTGCAGGCCCATCCACTCCACACCGCGGTAAAACTCGCCAAAGTCGTCGCCCACCGGCAAGCCTGCTTTGCGCGCTTTGTCCCAGTAGCGAACGGTCACGTCCAGGCAAAAATCTTCGTCCCAGCTTAGGAAGGCGTCCCGCATCAGGCTGGCAATGTCGTAGGTGATGGGGCCGTACACCGCGTCTTGAAAATCCAGCAAACCCAACGGCGCACCTGGAACGGTGGGCGCCATCAGATTTCTTGGCATGAAATCTCGGTGCACAAACACGCTGGGCTGCGCCAGGTTGGTGGCGATGATCTGTTCGAACGTGTTGTCCAGCGTGAAACGCATGGCGTCATCGATGACCAGGCCCTTGTGCTGCACCAGGTACCAGTCGGGGAACAGTTCCAACTCACGGCGCAACAGGGCTTCGTCGTAGGGCGGCAGCACATCCGGCTTGGATGCCAGTTGCCAGGTGATCAGCGCGTCCACCGCCTGCAGATACAGCGGCAGGTTGGCTTGCGGGTTGGTTTTGTCGATTACCTGCATCATGGTCTGGCCGCCCAGGTCGGTCAGCAGCATGAAGCCGTTGGGCTCATCCCAGGCCAGCACCTCGGGGGCGTGCAGACCCGCACTGTGCATCAGTTGCGCCACTTTCACGAACGGTTGGCAGTTTTCACGGTCGGGTGGTGCGTCCATGATGATGCGGCTGCCAGCGGCGGCATCGATGCGGAAATAGCGCCGGAAGCTGGCATCTGCGCTGGCCAGCCGCAGGCTGTCGGCTTGCAGGCCTTGCGCCGCAGCGGTGGCTGCCAGCCACTGGGTAAACCGCTGGCCGCGTTGGGGGTCGGCCCAGAGAATGGGGTGGGCTGCAGACAGGCTGCCGGGGGCGGGGGTTTGGAGGGGGAGGGCGTCGCTCATGGATAATCAATTCTACTGACCCGATTTAGCCTGCCCACCACCCTGCTTTGATGGCCCACCTTGCCTGCGTTCCATGGTTTTCTTGAAGCTTGACCTTCTGGTTGGGGCGGTGCCTGTCCGGTGGCCGGGGCTGCGCCTGACGTTGACGTCGGGTCTGCTGGCGCCCGCGCTGGCCTTGGCGCAGGGGGCGGCAACGCCGGAGCTGCTGCAGTTGCGCAACAGCCAGATGCTGGAGGAATCCATCAGCCCGCTCACCCGCAGTGTGCTGCCCATTTTTGTCTCGGGTGACACCATCACCGGCCGCACCGACCTGGAAACCGTGGTGCAGGGCCACGCCATGTTGCGCAAGGGTGACATGGTGGTTCGCGCCAACCGGCTCGAGTACAACCAGTCCACCGACCTCGCCCGTGCCACCGGCCAGGTGCGGGTGAACCGCGCGGGCAACGTCTATGAAGGCCCGCTGCTGGAGCTGCGGGTGGATGCGTTTGAAGGTTTTTTCAACCAGCCCACCTACCATTTCCTGAAAAACGATGCCCATGGCCAGGCCGACCGGGTGGATTTTCTGGACGAGCAGCGCGCCGTCATCCACAACGCCACCTTCACCACCTGCAAGCGCCAGGGCGGCCCGGACTGGATGCCCGCCTGGATTTTGAAAGCCACCCAGCTCAGCATGGACAATGCCGAAGACGTCGGCACCGCCGAGGGCGCCTTGCTCAGCTTCCAGGGCGTGCCGCTGCTGCCGATTCCGTACCTCAGCTTCCCACTCAGCGGGCAGCGCAAGTCCGGCGTGCTGCCACCCACCCTGGGGCTGGACAACGTCAATGGGGTTGAAGTGGCGGTGCCCTATTACTGGAACATCGCGCCCAACCGGGATGCCACCTTCACCCCCACGCTGATGAGCAAACGCGGGCTGAACCTGGGCGCCGAGTTCCGCTACCTGGAGCCTGATTACTCGGGCACCACACAGTTGGATTGGATGTCGTCCGACAAATTGCGCGACGCCGATCGCTGGAGCGTGAATGCCACCCATCAAGGCAGCATCGACAGCGGCTGGACCGACAACGGCTTCGCCCTGAACCTGAGCCTGAACCGCGTCAGTGACGACAACTACTGGCGCGATTTCTCCCGCGCTGGCGGATCGGTCACACAGCTGTCCGCGACCGACACCGCGTTGTTTGCTGCCAACACCCTGCTCACCCAGCGCCTGCTGGCCAACGATGCCCAGCTGTCCTGGACCAATGGCCCGTTCAGCAGCATGGTGCGCACGCTCAAGTGGCAAACCCTGCAAGACCCGACCGCGCCGATCGTGCCACCCTATGACCGCATGCCGCAAATTGCCACGCGTTACGCCAGCACCTCCGAGGCGGGACTGAACCTGTCGGCCGATGTGGACTACACCCAGTTTCATTCGGATAGCGCACTGACCAATCAGGTCAATGGCCAGCGGATGTTTTCCATGCTGCAGGCGAGCCGCACCTGGCGTGCGCCCGAGGGCTTCATCACCCCCAAGTTGCAGCTGCACGCCACCCAGTACCAGTTTGATGCGCCGTTGCGCAACGGTGCCACCCAAGTCAGCCGTGTGGTGCCCACCTTCAGCCTGGACGGTGGCCTGGTGTTTGAACGCGACACCCAGTTTTTTGGCCGCAATCTGAGCCAGACGCTGGAACCCCGCGCGTTTTACGTGCACACACCCTACCGCGACCAGAACTCGCTGCCCAATTACGACTCGGGCGCCAACGATTTCAACATCTCCACCGTCTACACCGAAAACGCCTTCGTTGGCCATGACCGCATCTCCGACAGCCACTTGGTCACCCTGGGTGTGACCAGCCGCCTGCTGGACCCCGACACCGGCGCCGAAGCCGCGCGTTTTGGTGTCGCCCAGCGGGTGCTGTTTGACGACCAGCGGGTGACCCTGCCTGGTGGTGCTCCGTTAACCGACCGCATCAGCGACGTGTTGCTGGGCGGCTCGGTCAACTGGCATCCGCAATGGAACGTCAACGGCACTGTCCAGTACAACCCCGACATTTCGCGCACGGTGCGCTCCACGCTGGGCGCCAGTTACCGGCCAGGCAGCTACCGCACCGTGACGGCGGCCTACCGTTTCCAGCGAGACAGCAGCGAGCAGATCGACCTGGGCTGGCAATGGCCACTGAGCGACCTGTGGCGGGGTCGCAGCCAAGACGCCATGGACCCGGGCGCGGGCCGCTGGTACAGCGTCGGGCGCCTGAACTACAGCCTCAACGAGGCCCAGATGGTCAACACCGTGCTGGGCTTTGAATACGACGCGGGCTGCTGGCTGGGGCGCATTGTGCTGGAGCGCGTGCAAACCAGCACCGCCAGCGCCACCCAAAGCATCATGTTCCAGCTGGAGCTGGTCGGCTTCTCGCGCCTGGGGGTGAACCCGCTCAAGACCCTCAGAGACAATGTTCCCGGCTACCAGATCTTGCGTCCGCCTGCGGAAGATCCCAGCCGTTTCAGTAATTACGATTGACCCACCATGACCCATCGCCTGAGAACTTTCACCATGACCGTGCTGGCGCTCGCTGCCAGCTGGCAAGTCCATGCGCAGGGTTTGCGCGTGCCCGCCGCGCCGGTGTTGGCGCCGCCGGTCGCACCTGCATCGACGCAGGCCGACTACATCGTGGCGGTGGTGAACTCGGAGCCGGTCACCAACATGGAGGTGCGGCGTGAGGCGCAACGCGAGTACCAGCAACTGGTGCAGCAGCGCCGCGCGCCGCCCGACGCCCGGGAGCTGCTGCCCGCGGTGCTGGAGGGCCTGATCAACCGCAAGGCCCAGTTGCAATTGGCGCGCGACACCGGTTTGCGGGTGGAAGAGTCCGCCATCGACCAGGCCGAACAAACCATTGCGGTGCAAAACCAGTTTGACGTGGCCGAGCTGCGGCGGCGCGTCGTGCGCGATGGCATGTCGGTGAGCCAGTTTCGCGCCCAGTTGAGTGACCAGATCCTGTTGCAGCGCCTGCGTGAGCGCGATGTCGAAGGCCGGGTGCGGGTGAGTGAGCAGGACATTGACCAATTTTTGCGGGAACAACAAGCCCTGGATACCACCGGTGACACCCAGATCAACCTGGCACAGATTCTGGTGGCCGTGCCTGAAAGTGCCTCCGAGCAGCAGGTGGACGCGCTCAAGCTGCGCGCCCAGCGCGCGCTGGAACGCGCCCGCAAAGGGGATGACTTTGCCGCGCTGGTGCGTGAGTTTTCGGATGCCACCGATCTGGGCAGCGGCGGCCAGCTGGGCCTGCGCAGCACCACCCGTTACCCGGAGCTGTTTGTGCAGGCCACCACGGCGCTGTCGGTCGGTGACGTGGCTGAACTGGTGCGCTCGCCGGCCGGTTTTCACATCTTGAAAGTGGTGGAGAAAGTTCGCCCTGGCCTGCCCACCCTGGCGGTCACGCAAAGCCGCGCCCGGCATATTTTGCTGGTGCCCGGTGCGAAGCTCAGCGAAGCCGAGGCCCGGCGCAAGTTGACCGAGTTCAAAAAGCAGGTGGTGGCCAACCAGGCGGACTTTGCCACCCTGGCCCGCGACAACTCGCAAGACGGGAGCGCCGCGCAAGGGGGTGACCTGGGCTGGGCCAGCCCGGGCATGTTTGTGCCTGAGTTCGAGGCCACCATGAACCGCCTCGCACCCGGCGAGGTGAGTGACCCGCTGCTGTCGCGTTTTGGTCTGCACCTGATCCAATTGCTGGAGCGCCGCAAGGCCAGCCTGACACCCGAGCAGCAGCGAGAGGCGGTGCGTGCCATGCTGCGCGAGAAAAAACTCGACGAGGCCTACCTGACCTGGGCGCAGGACGTGCGCGCCCGCGCCTATGTCGAACTGCGAGAACCGCCGCTTTGAAGCCTGACCCGGCGCCGCGGCCCCATCACCTATGAAACACATTGCGCGCAAGCGGTTTGGTCAGCATTTCCTGACTGACGGCGGCATCATCGATGCCATCGTGGAGGCGATCAACCCGAAACCCGGCCAGGCCATGGTCGAGATCGGGCCCGGCCTGGCGGCGCTGACGCAGCCGCTGGTGGAGCGGCTCGGCACCCTCACGGTGATTGAGCTGGACCGTGACCTGGCCCAGCGCCTGCGCGCCCACGGCCAGCTCAAGGTGATCGAATCCGATGTGCTCAAAGTGGACTTTGCGGAGGTGGCGCAAGGGCTGTCTGCTTCAAAAATCAGAGTGGTCGGCAACCTGCCTTACAACATCTCCACGCCGATCCTGTTTCATCTGCTGCAGCATGTCGCGGTCATTGAAGACCAGCATTTCATGCTGCAAAAAGAGGTGATCGACCGCATGGTGGCGCGCCCGGCCACGGCGGCTTATGGGCGCCTGAGCGTCATGCTGCAGTGGCGCTACGCCATGGAGAACGTGTTGCTGGTGCCGCCAGAGAGTTTCGAGCCACCCCCGCGTGTCGACAGCGCCGTGGTGCGCATGGTGCCGCGTGACAACCCGGCGGCAGTGAACGTGGACCTGCTCAGTGAGTTGGTGCAAGTAGCGTTCAGCCAGCGCCGCAAACTGCTGCGCCATACCTTGGGCCAATGGCTGCAAGGCAAGAACTATGCGGGCGAGTTCAATGTGCAGCGCCGCGCCGAAGAGGTGCCGGTGGACGAGTACATCGCCCTGGCGCTGTCAGTCGGTCAACGTTGAGACGAAAAAAAGCCCGCAGCGGCGGGCTTTTTTGGGAGAGGACGCGCCTGCACCTTAGCTGGCCATCCAATACCCGGCGTTGAAAGGGCTGCTCATGCGCAACGCCTGGGGCGAAATGTCCAACAACTTGTCAGTGGGCATCTTCTCGCCGGTTTCGGTGTGAACTTCAATGGCCTCTCCACCCGGGAGGGCGGCGCCGTTGTTGCTGTTAGCCTCGTTGGCCCGGTCTGCTTGGCTAGTGTGTGCAGAACGGGCTACAGAAAAGAATAGAAGCACCTGAAGGGTATCTTTCGGTCCCCCCAATAGTCAGCGGTGTCGCGGAAGATGTCCAGCAGTTGCTCGCGCGCTTCCTTGTCAAACTTGGCGTTGGCAGGAATGTGCTCCAGCACCGCGATGAAGCCGGGCTGCGGGCCCGACTTGTGCACCGGGTCGGTCATACTGTCGTACAAAGAGTCAAAATTCTTTCCAACTTGAACGGTCAGCATGAACTGCTGGCTGATCAGGTCCAGCACATCCTGTTTGCTTTGGGCGCTGGCCAGGTTGGCGTACAGAAAATGATGGCCTAATCCCTGCGCTGCGGCCTGGAGGTCCGGCACACGAAACGCCCGGATCGACTGGACAATGTTGGGACGCACACCTCGCAGGGGCACATCGGCTAGCGCGGCCGATGGCTTGAGGGCTGCCTGGTCAAGTAACATATTCATCTTCTCTCTTCTGTTCAAAGTAACAATTCAGCTTCACGGCACGATCTTGCGAAAACTCGCATAGTGGTCGGCGGTGTAGTAACAAACGTCGGGCTTGGTAGGCGGCCCGCCGCACACAATTCGCCGGGTTCCCCGGTGTCTCAGACCTGGGGTCGGGACGGTGTATTCCCGATAAAACCCCCGCTTGTAAAGTGGCAGCAACCGCTCCCGATTGCCGAACACCGTGCCATCTTTTTCACTTGCAAACGGACCGCCCTGATGGATCAGGGCGTAGATTCGTTCACCCTGTCGGGGCAATTCAGTCACCCGGATGGTGGCCTGGATATCGGTCGGCGCGGGTGCCCTGGCTTGCGCCGGGCTGATCGCCAATACCGCGGTTAAAAATAAGCCAGTGAGCACCAACTTAAAGTTTTTAAATCGCGACATGTACTGGCTTTCCTTCTCAACCCCCGGGTAAACCCGAATCTGTAAGGACGCGAGTGTCCGCGATTTGCAAGAAAAATGCAAGCTATTGCTCAAACAATAGGCAACAGCCGTGTGGGATTGAGGCGCCGTTCAGGTGCTCAACCCACTTTTGTGCTCCAGTCGCTAACGGACGACGTTGGCGTCCGCCACGGTCAGCGCGGTCATGTTGACGATGCGCCGCACGGTGGTGCTGGGGGTCAACACATGCACCGGTTTGGCGGCACCCAGCAACACGGGCCCAATGGCGATGTTGCCACCCGCGGCGGTTTTCAGCAGGTTGTAGGAGATATTGGCGGCGTCCAGATTGGGCAACACCAGCAGGTTGGCATCACCTGTCAATGTGCTGTTGGGCATCAAGGACGCACGCGACTTGCCGTCCAGGGCCAGATCACCATGCATTTCACCGTCCACATCGAGCCACGGGGTGTTGGCGCGCAACAAATCCAGTGTGTCACGCATTTTGACGGCCGTGGGCTGGTTGCTGCTCCCAAAATTAGAGTGCGACAACAAGGCTGCTTTAGGGGTGATGCCAAAACGCTTCATTTCCTCGGCCGCCATGGTGGTGATTTCAGCCAGTTGGGCCGCGCTGGGGTCGTAGTTGATGTGGGTGTCGACCAGAAAGATCTGGCGGTCTGGCAGCAGCAGGCCGTTCATGCAGGCGTAGGTGTTCACGCCAACACGTTTGCCCAGCACCTGGTCAATGAACTGCAGATGCAAGGACAAACTGCCCCAGGTGCCGCAAATCATGCCGTCCACGTCGCCTTTGTGTAACAACATGCACGCAATCAGGCTCAAACGGCGGCGCATGTCGATCTTGGCCATCTGTTCGGTCACCCCCTTGCGCTCGGTCATGCGGTGGTAGGTTTGCCAGAAATCACGGTAACGGTGGTCTCTTTCCACATTGACCACGGCGTAATCAGTTCCTTCACGCAGGCGCAGGCCAAATTTCTCGATGCGCTGTGCAATCATGGCCGGGCGACCGATCAGGGTCGGCAGCGCCAGGCCTTCGTCCACCACGATCTGGCAGGCCCGCAGCACGCGTTCGTCCTCGCCCTCGGAATAGACCACACGTTTTTTGAGGCCCTTTTTGGCGGCGGTGAAGATGGGTTTCATCACCGTGCCCGAGGCATACACAAAACTTTGCAGCTGCTGGCGGTAGGCCGCCATGTCCTGGATCGGGCGCGTGGCCACGCCGCTGTCAAACGCCGCCTGGGCGACTGCCGGGGCGATTTTCATCATCAACCGGTGGTCAAACGGTTTGGGAATCAGGTATTCGGGGCCAAAAGCGAGCTTTTCGCCGGCATAAGCGGCGGCCACCACCTCACTTTGCTCGGCCTGCGCGAGTTCGGCAATCGCGTGTACCGCCGCAATTTCCATCTCGATGGTGATGGTGGAGGCACCCGCATCGAGTGTGCCGCGGAAGATGTACGGGAAACACAGGACGTTGTTGACCTGGTTGGGGTAATCGGAGCGGCCGGTGGCGATGATGGCGTCATCCCGCACCGCTTTCACCTCTTCGGGCAGGATTTCGGGCGTTGGGTTGGCCAGCGCAAACACCAGCGGGCGTGCCGCCATCTTGCGCACCATGTCGGCTTTGAGCACGCCGCCAGCGGACAAGCCCAGAAACACATCGGCGCCTTCAATCACCTCACCCAAGGTGCGGGCCGCTGTGTTTTGTGCAAAAAAGGCCTTGTCGTCGTCCATCAGCTCGGTGCGGCCTTGATACACCACACCCGCCAAGTCGGTGACATAGATGTTCTCACGCGCAATACCCAACTTGACCAGCAGCCCCAGACAGGCCAGTGCGGCGGCACCTGCGCCTGAGGTGACCAGTTTGACCTGCGCCGGGTCTTTGCCCGCCACTTTGAGTCCGTTCAGAATCGCCGCACCAACGCAGATCGCGGTGCCGTGCTGGTCATCGTGGAACACCGGGATCTTCATACGCTCGCGCAGCTTGCGCTCGACATAGAAGCAGTCGGGCGCCTTGATGTCTTCCAGATTGATGCCTCCAAAAGTCGGCTCCAGCGACGCGATGATGTCGACCAGCTTGTCGAGGTCGTGTTTTTCGTTGATTTCGATGTCAAACACGTCGATGCCAGCGAACTTCTTGAACAGCACGCCCTTGCCTTCCATCACCGGCTTGGCCGCCAGCGGGCCAATGTCACCCAGACCCAGCACCGCCGTGCCATTGGTGATCACCGCCACCAGGTTGCCGCGGCTGGTGTACTTAAAAACGTTGTTGGGGTCCTTGACGATTTCTTCGCAGGGTGCGGCCACGCCGGGGGAATAGGCCAGCGCCAGGTCGTGCTGGTTGGTGAGCTGTTTGGTGGCAGCGATGGCGATCTTGCCGGGCGTGGGCAACTGGTGGTAGTCAAGCGCAGCACGGCGCAGTTGGACACGCTTTTCTTCGGGCGAGTTGTGGGGCATGCAGATCTCCGTCGGCCATCACGCGGCTTGGAGCGGCACGCTTGATGAGGTGAAAGGGCACAAATTGTAGGCCCGCGCGTCCATGGTCCCGAGGCCACCCCACCGGTCACGCAAGTGCATCCGTCTGCAACACGGATGGGCGGTGTGATCGGTCGTTGGCCCACCGGGCGAGGGCTTGCCACACCCTGTCCGCTGTAACAGCGGTGTTTCATTTTTTTGGCGAAGTCCACGACAATCGGGGCAAGTGTTGGATTCCCAACAGACAACCTCACTTTTCAAACCAACCAGACACACCAAGTGCGCGATAACAAGATTGACTCCTACGTTCCCAGTGGCATCTTCCCGCCCCTGAAGCCCTACCGCAGTGGTCGGCTGGAGGTGGACGACTTGCACACGCTGTATTGGGAAGAAAGCGGCAACCCGCAGGGTGTGCCGGTGCTGTTTTTGCATGGTGGCCCGGGGGCTGGCACGGCACCCAGCCACCGCCAGTTTTTTGACCCGTCCCACTACCGCATCGTGTTGTTTGACCAGCGCGGTTCGGGCCAATCCACCCCACTGGGTGAAGCGCGTCAGAACAGCACCCAGCTGCTGATTGACGACATCGAGCGCCTGCGCGAGATGATGGGCATTGAAGACTGGCTTATTTTTGGCGGCTCCTGGGGTTCCACGCTGGCCTTGGCTTACGGGCAGGCGCACCCGCAGCGCTGCACCGGGTTCATTTTGCGCGGCATTTTTTTGGGCACACAGGCCGAGATCGACTGGTTTCTACAGGGCATGCCGCTGTTTTTCCCGGACGAACATGCCAAGTTTGTCAGCCAGATCCCCGAGGAAGAGCGCGGCGACCTGCTGGAGGCTTACATGAAACGCCTGTTTGGTGACGATCCGGTGGTGAGCTTGCGTGCAGCACAAGCCTGGAGCCGTTACGAAGCCAATTGCCTGCATTTGCTGCCTCGCCCGGAAGTGGCCAGAATGTTCAGCACGGCGTGTGTCGCGCTGGGCGTCGGGCGCCTGGGGGCCCATTACTTTAGTAACAAAATGTTTTTGTCAGAAGGCCAGTTGATCGACGGCATGGCGCGCATTGCGCATCTGCCGGCGGTCATCATCCAGGGCCGCTACGACGTGGTGTGCCCACCCCGCACGGCCTGGCAATTGCGCCAAGCCTGGCCAAATGCCAGTTACCAGATTGTCGATGACGCCGGGCACGCCGCATCGGAGCCCGGCATTGCCAGCGCCTTGGTGGCAGCCACCGAGCGTTTCAAGCTCACCGGCACGCTGTAGCCGGCAGCACCGCCAGCCGCGGTGCCAGCGACCCGCTGATCAGTTGTTGCCGCGATTCTCTTTGTCTTTCTTGTGGCCATGGCGGCCGTTGTCACGGCGGTCATCACGGCGATCTTCCCGCTGATCTGCCCGACGTGGCGGCTCGCCACGGTATGGCGGCTCACCGTAGTAACGCGGCGCATACACCTCACGGTACCAGCTGTCCTGCACGAAGTACACCGGCTGGCCGCAGGCGCTGTATTTGCGGCAATGTTTGGCCCAGTTTTTTTCGTGCCCCGGCGGCACCCGCAGGTAAATCGGTTGGCGCATGACCGGCATCGCCCGATGTTCAATGATCACCGGCTGGGTGTAAATCAACACGGGTTGCGGTGCCCGGCCAATGTCGATGCGGCCATAAAACCCAGGTTGGGAGATGTTGACAGAGACGCCCACATCCGTTGCCGCGGCGGTGCTGGACAGCACGGCGACGGTCAAAAAGGTGGCCAACGAGCGTGTTAGTGTGTTCATGCGCGCATTCTAGGGTGGGGGTTGGGGCCGCTTGTAAGTAGACGTAACGTCTCAACACGCTGGCTGAATCAGCCTGGCATGAAGCACAAATTCCCCCAAAGTGCCCAGCCGTGGTTACACCTGTGGCAGCAAAAAGCGCCGCTCCCAGGCGCTGACTTCATTCAGGTAATGGTTGTTCTCCATGGCTTTGACGGCGCAATACCCGGTCACAAAGTCATCACCAAACACCTGTCTGGCAAGTGTGCTGTGCTGCATGTTTGCCAGGGCAAGTTCCAGGTTGCGCGGCAGGCCATGGGCCTCGTCGTAGCCGTTGCTGGCCAACGGTCTGGAGGGCTGCAATTGTTCGCGGATGCCCGCCAACCCGGCCGCCAGCGTGGCGGCGATGGCCAGGTACGGGTTGGCATCGGCCCCGGCGATGCGGTTTTCCACCCGCCGCGCCGCTGGGTGGCTGGCCGGAATGCGCAGACCGGTCGTGCGGTTGTCATACCCCCAGGCCATGTTGGTGGGCGCCTGGCTGCCCGCCACGTAGCGCCGGAACGAATTCACGTTGGGCGCCAACATCAGCATCAGTTCCGGGCCATAGGTTTGCAGTCCGGCGATGAACTGGCCAAACAAGGGGCTCTCGGCGCCATCGGGCAGGCTGAACACGTTGGCACCGTGCGCATCCACCAGACTGGTGTGCAAATGCATCGAACTGCCCGCGCTGCCCGCGATGGGTTTGGCCATGAAGACGGCGTTCAGGCCATGTTTCAGGGCGATTTCGCGTGCGGCGTACTTGAATAGAAACGCCTGGTCGGCCACCGCGACCGCGTTGCCGTGCATCAGGTTGATCTCGTACTGCGTCGGGCCGACCTCATGGATCCAGGTGTCGGCGTCGATGTGCAGGGTGACCAGCGCGGCGCGGAACTCGTCCCAGAAGGGGGCCAGCTCGTTGAGCATGTTCAGGCTGAAGGCGCTTTGGCCCACCTCGGTCCGGCCACCGCGCACGGTGGGTGGCGCCAGCGGCTGTGCCGGGTCGGCGTTGGCAGCGGTCAGGTAAAACTCGATCTCTGGCGCCACCACGGGCGTCAAGCCCAGCGCGGTGTAGTCGGCCAGCACACGTTGAAGGGTGCTGCGCGGCGCAAAGGTGCACAGCTCACCGCTCAGTTCCACACAGTCATGCACGACCACGGCGCGCGGCTGGCTGGCCCAGGGTGCCAGCGTGAGGGTGGCGTAGTCGGGCACCAGGCGCACGTCGGGGTCACTGTCGGGGAACACCGGGTTGTACGAATACTCGCCAGTCACCGCCTGCATCGGAATTGCCTGGCAGATGCGCAGCTCGGCCCCTTCGGCAAACCGCCCGGCAGGCATCAGCTTGCCACGCGGGAAGCCGGAGATATCGGCAAAGATGCACTCCACATCGGTCACACCATGCTGGGTGAAAAACGCGTTGATTTGCTCGGGTGTTGGCCGCTGGGCAGGGGTGCCGTGGGGTGCAGACTGTGACATGGTAGGGATGGGCTTGGTAGGGAAACGCCGCCCCGGGTGGCTAAACCGTGGCGGTGCGGCTGGCCGGGTGCTTATCGCATCAGCGCTTCAATCTCGGCCACGCTCACCGGCACACCGCGCGTGATCAGCTCACAGCCGGTGTTGGTCACGATGGCGTCGTCTTCGATGCGGATGCCGATGTTGTGAAAGTGCTCGGGCACGCCGGGCGCCGGGCGCACGTAGATGCCCGGCTCAATCGTCAACACCATGCCGCTGCGCAAGATGCGCGCCGGGCGGTTCTTGATGACTTCACCAGTGAGTGCGTCTTTGCGTTCGCTGGTCTGACCGATCTCGCTGGGTTCGGTGTAGGCGCCGCAGTCGTGCACGTCCATGCCCAGCCAGTGGCCGGTGCGGTGCATGTAGAAGGGGAAGTAGGCGCGTTTTTCGATCACATCGTCCAGCGTGCCGACGGTGTTTTTGTCGAGCAGACCCACGTCCAGCATGCCCTGCGCGAGCACCTTGACGGTGGCGTCGTGCGGGTCGGTGAAGCGGGCACCGGCCTTGGTGGCGGCAATGGCGGCTTCTTGGGACGCCAGTACCAATTCGTACAGGGTTTTTTGCGGGCCGGTGAATTGGCCGTTGGCCGGGAAGGTGCGAGTGATGTCTGACGCATAACCGTCCAGCTCGCAACCCGCGTCGATCAGCACCAGGTCACCACTCTGCACCAGGCCCGCGTCGGCGCGGTAGTGCAGCACGCAGGCATTGGCCCCGGCGGCGACGATGGAGCCATAGGCCGGGTATTGCGAGCCGTGGCGGCGGAATTCGTGCAGCAGCTCGGCGTCCAGGTGGTATTCGCGCACCTCCTGCCCGGCGCGCAGCATGCGGGCGCTCAACTGCATCGCGCGCACGTGGGCCCCTGCGCTGATCTGCGCGGCGCGGCGCATCACGTCCTGCTCAAACGCGTCCTTGATCAGGCGCATTTCATCCAGCGGGCCACACAGGTCACGCTGCTGCTGCGGGCACAAGGTGCCGTAACGCACCCGCGCGCGCAGTGTGCCCAGCCAGCCGTCCACACGTGACTCCAGACCGGCGTGGGTGGCAAACGGGTACCAGACGGAGTCTTTGCCGTCCAGCAAGGCGGGCAACTGTTTGTCCAGTTCGGCTATGGAAAACGCGGCATCGACACCCAGGGCCGTCAGCGCCGCCTCAGGGCCCAGGCGGTACCCGTCCCAGATCTCGCGTTCCAGGTCTTTGGGCTGGCAAAAGAGGGTGGTTTTGCCGTCGCCGGTGATCACCAGCCAGGCCTTGGGCTCGGTGAAGCCGCTCAGGTAATAAAAATAACTGTCGTGGCGGAACAGGAAGTCGCTGTCACGGTTGCGTTGCTGCTCGGGCGCGGTGGGCAGGATGGCGATGCCGCCTGGGCCGATGGTTTTGGCGAGTGCGGCGCGGCGTTGGGCGTAGAGGGCAGATGGGGTACTCATGGCTGTTTGTCTGTGAATGGATGCAAGCGTGTTGGCCTGGATGCAGAGGATGTTCAAAAGCCAGCATTGTGCTGCTGACCGCCCCTGCGCAAGGCGCAGCGGGTTGATTTTCAGGCATGGAGCTGCGCCAGCCGCTCGGGTGTACCAACATCGGTCCAGGGGCCTTCATACAGCTCGGCGCTGACCCGGCCCTGGTCCATGGCGGCGCGCAGCAGTGGCGCCAGTGCCGCTGTCAGACCTTGCGGGTTGCCGCTTGGGATGGCGCACCACGGTGGCGCAAACAGGGTGCGGTGGTACAGACCGATGGTGGAATAGGTGTAGCGCGGTTGCGGATCGTCTTTGGGCAGATTCAGCGCCAGCCCGCTCGCCGCGTCCAGGCCAAAGTCGCCGCGCGGGTTGTGCGCCGGGTTGGGCACCAGCCACAGGTGCGCGAGCTGGCCGCTGGCCACAAAACGCGCCACCGCCGCCTGGGTGAAGGTGAAACCGGGTGTGAACACATCGGCGGCCAGCACCCAGAACACGTCACCCGCACGGTCGTCCTGCGCTGGCAACAGCTGCGGCAGCGCCCGGCAAATGCCGCCCGCGGTCTCCAGCGCCGCGCCAAAGTCACGCCCTTCCATCGAATACACCAACGCCAAAGACGCCGAATGAAAGCGCTGCTCACCCTCAACCGCCAATGGCTGGGGGCCAAAACGATCCCCAAACCGCTGAACGATCACGTCCTCCAGCCAGGCGGTGTTGATAACCGCCCGCTGGCAACCGCCGCGCAGCAGCGCCTCCAGATGCCATTGCATCAGCGGTTTGCCCTGCACGCTCAATAGCGGCTTGGGGCAGGTGTCGGTGAGCGGGCGCATGCGTTCGCCCCGGCCAGCGGCCAGCAGCATGGCTGGGGCCGTGGGAACATCGTTGGGATGGGGATCAGACGTGGACAAGGACATCGGTGTAGGCAGGTGAAACAAGGCCCCAGCGTGACCACGCTCAGGCCCTGCCGAGCATAGCCCAGCTCAACTGACCGGCAGCCAGCGCACCGCGCCCCGGTACGCGTGCCAGCTGCCATGCCCCAGCAACGGCCCCACCAGCAACAGGCCCAGCGACCACGGCAAAAGCAGCGCCACCACCGTCAGCACCACGATCAGCGCGGCCCACCACAACATCACCCCGGTGTTGTTGAGCACCACCTCGATGCTGGTGATTCCGGCAGAAATTGCATCGGTATCGCGGTCCAGAATCATCGGGATCGACACCACCGAGGTGGCGAACACCAGTGTGGCAAACACGCCGCCCACCATCAGGTAGGCCATCAAGAATTCCAGGTTTTGCGGGTTCAACACCGCTTGCGCAATGCCCACTGACGACGGCATGCCGGTGGTAAAAAACACTGCAATCACCACCAGCGAGGCGCGGCCCCACAACAATTCCAGCACGATCAACACCCCCACCAGCAGGCTCAAGCTGCGCAGGTGATGCCTCCAACAGGTCAGCGAGGCCACAAAGTCGGGTGGCAGCCCCTGCTCGCGCCGGCGGCTGGCGTCGTACAGGCCCAGCGCCAGAAACGGCCCGACCAGCAGGCAGCCCGATACCAGCGTCATGGTGTATTCGGGGTTGGTCCGAAACACCGCGGTCAGTGCCAGCGCCATGGCCCAGAAGGCTGCGCCGTAAAACAGGCTGATGCCCGGCTGCGCCGCCAGGTCACGCCAGCCCAGGCGCAACCAGCGCGCTGGTGCTGACCAGGCCAGCGGCACGATCTCCTTGGGCGGCGCCTCGGACGGGGGCGGCACATAAGGCGCAGGCGGTTCTTCGGGTGGGCGGGTGCTCATCCGCGCAGCGTAGGGCGAATGGTTGGTCAGGTGGTGGCCGGGTGCAAAAGCACCGGTCAGTCCACACGTGTTTGTGGCCGCGTTGGCATGTGTCGCCAACAGAAGTGATAAGGTGGCGTGTTGCCCCCAAAGCGCCTGCCCGGGCCACAAGCGCTGTGTATCATCCCGCTGCAACAGCACCTCAGGAGCACACATGGCACTCATGGACTTCATCAGAAAACAGTTCATTGACATCATTCAGTGGACCGAAGGTGACGACGGCACCCTGGCCTGGCGCTTCCCGATGGCGGACATGGAAATCCAGAACGGCGCGAATCGCAAATGGCGCTGTTTGTCAACGAAGGCCAAGCCGCCGACGTGTTGGGCCCCGGCACCTACAAGCTCACCACCCAGACGCTGCCGGTGCTCACTTACCTGAAGAATTGGGACAAGCTGTTTGAATCGCCCTTCAAGAGCGATGTGTACTTTTTCAGCACCCGCCAGCAGGTGGATCAGAAATGGGGCACGCCGCAGCCCATCACCCTGCGTGATGCCGACTTTGGCGCGGTGCGCCTGCGCGCGTTTGGCAACTACAGTTTCCGCGTGGTTGACCCCAAGTTGTTCCACACCGAAATCTCGGGCACGCGCGAGCGTTACACCACGCAAGACATTGACGGCCAGTTGCGCGGCCTGGTGCTGCAAAACATCAGCAACGCGGTGGCCAGCAGCGGCATCGCCTTTCTGGACCTGGCGGCCAACCAGCTCAGTTTTGCCCAGGCCCTGACGCACCAACTGGCGCCCGAGTTCGAGAAGATCGGCCTCCAGCTCGAAGGCATGACGGTACAAAACGTCTCGCTGCCCGAAGAGCTGCAAATGGTGCTGGACCAGAAGATCGGCATGGGCATGGTCGGCAAGGACATGGCCCAGTTCATGCAATACCAGACGGCGCAGGCCATCCCCAAATTCGCCGAAGGTGCAGCAGGCGGCGGTGGCGGCAGCATGGCCGGCGACGCCATGGGCCTGGGCGCTGGCGTGGCCCTGGGCCAGGTACTGGCGCAGAACTTGTCCGCCGGGCTGCAGGGTCTGAGCAACCCGGCGCCGGTGGCAGCGGCGGTGGGTGTGAGACCTGAGGATGTGATGGCCACGCTGGAGAAACTCGGTGAGCTCCAAGCCAAAGGCATTCTGACGCAGGCAGAATTTGACGCCAAGAAAGCCGAGTTGCTGAAAAAACTGGTGTGAGTTTGCTGCCTGATGGCCCGCCAGAGCTGCGCAACCGTGGTGGTGCCGATCGCGTCGGCTTCGACTAACGCCGCGCGAACGTCAAAACACCGTCACCGATCGGATACCCAGCGCAAACGGACCCGCTTGCCCATGGGCAATCATCCAGCCCACCTGCCGGATGCGCTCGGGCTGCAGCCGCGGCGCACGCGGCACCAGCTGCCCGCGGTAGGTGGGGGTCATGCCTGCCACCAGCACGGTGATGTCGGTCCACACCCCCGCTGGCGGCTGAAAACTGGCCTGGTACGTCAGGCCATCCAGCGCGTCGTCGGTACGCAGGTTGAATTTGTAGCGCTTGCCATCACCCAGCACATGCAGCAGGTAACCCGCCGCACCGGCGCGGGCCAGCGCACGGGTGTTGGCGCGCACCGAGGCAAAGCCCTCGTTGTTCTGCAGCGACACGGTGCCCTCAAACACCGCCCAACCCGCCGCGTCCAGCCGAAAGCCACTGCTGGACAGGCCCCCCATCACCTGGTCGTTGATCGGTTGCCACAGCGCGCAGGCAGCTACAGTATCGAGATGGAGAACGTGGGTCATGATGCGCACATTGTGGGCGCATTCCGGGCCATCCATCAAGCAGGGCAGCAACACACCATGAGCAAGGCATTCACCAAAGAGTCTGACAACGACGATGACGACGAGCTGCAACTGCCGCCGCTGCCCGCTGGCGGCAAAAACTACATCACCCCGCACGGCTTTGCCACGCTGCGCGCCGAGCTGAAAGAACTGGTGGAGGTGGAGCGCCCGAAAATCGTTGATGCGGTGCATTGGGCCGCCAGCAACGGCGACCGCTCCGAGAACGGCGACTACCTGTACGGCAAAAAGCGCCTGCGCGAGATCGACCGGCGCATCCGCTTCCTGATCAAACGCCTGGAGATCGCCGTGGTGGCCGACCCCGCGCTGCACCATGGGCACACGCAGATCTTTTTTGGCGCCACCGTGACCTATGTGGACGACGCGGGCGTGGAGCGCAGCGTCAAGATCGTCGGCATTGACGAAGCCAACAGCGCTGCGGGTGAAGTGAGCTGGATCTCCCCCATCGCCCGCACCCTGCTCAAAGCGTTTGAAGGCGATGTGTTGAAGCTGGTCATGCCTGACCGGGTGGATGAGATTGAGGTGCTGCGGGTGAGCTACCCGGCACCTGTTGCCAACTAGCCAGGGCGGCTTGTCAAGGCCATCGGGCGGTGCCTTCACCCTGGCGGCATCGGCCAAGCGGTGCGTGAACACCTTTTTCATCGCCGCTGTTGCCCCAACGCACAGCGGTTGACGGCCTCAACGCAGCGGCCGGATGAACTCGGCCAGCACGCTGGCGGCAGCGGCGGGCACCTCTTTGAAATAGCTGTCCACGTTCAGGGAAAAACTGGCCGAGTTGTCCGTCGTGCCAAACAGAAAACCCGTCAGTGTCGGCCCGGGTTTCGGCGTGTTGCTTTCGCCAATCACCCCATCCATGAAGAGCGACGTCTTCAAGGTGATTTTGGCAATGCCGCCGTTGTGGCCCACGGACAAGCGGCTGAGTCGCTCGCCAATGCGCAGCGCGGCGGTGGTGGTGGAGCGGTCGCGTTGCCAGTTGGCAGCCATCCAGGTGTTGGTGCTGGTGACGGCCAGCGGCACAAACAGGCGCACATGCAAGGTGGCCGCGCCCAGGTCCTTTTGCACATCCTTGTCGTAATAGGCCCAGTTGGTTGTGTACAAGTTAAGTCGGCCGGCAAACGAGAGGGTCGGGTCCCCCACCGACGACCAGCCGTCCATCAGGTGGTCAAAGTCGCCGTGCAAAACCAGCGGCAAGCCTTTCGGGGTCATCATCACACTGTTGTAGCCGCCACCCTTGCCACGGCTCCAGGTGCTTTCGTCGCGCGGTGTGGGGGCGCTGAGTTCCACCATCTTCTTGAACGACGGCAACTCGGCCAGCGCTTGCGGCGCGACCACCGCCAGGCCAGCGGCTTGCGCGTTTTGAATGAACTGCTGGTAGATCGCTTCCGTCGTTTCCTGCAGGCGACCACGCTACAGCTGCGCCGTGAAGTCGATGCCGGAACTGGCGCCGCCCTTGGAGGTGGCCTCCTGCGCCACCACGTACTGCACCACGAACGATGCCACGGCGACACGTTGGATACCCGTGATGTGTTTCGCATCAATGATCTCCAAGCTCGGAGGCTCTGCCGCAGCCAGCGGTGACGCCAGCCCAGCCAGTGCCCCCAACAAAACCCAAACACAGGTGCATGGACGCAACTTCATGGTGCGGATCGTTGACAGGGTGGTGTGACAAAAAATGGTGTGAAAATTTTCCAGGTCCGCTCAAGCCCTTGGCCTTGCAGCTCCGGGCGCAGCCCGCCGGGGCGTGGGGCGGTTGACAGGCCAAGAAATCCGGGTAAACGGCCAGACTAAACTGGCACACGCATTTTTCAAAAAAACATCCACCGTATGCTGCCCAACCCCCGTTTGCATGACTTGACCGCCGAACTCCACGCCGCTGTGAGTGACCCCCAGCGCTGGCGGGCGGCCTGGCAGGCGTTGAACGAATTTGTGGGTGACGCTGATCGACCTCCTGCACGCGCGGCATCTGTCCAGCCGCCGGGCAATACCGAGTCGGCACGCTGTAGTCCGGGGGCGGACCGGCGATGCCATCCCCACGACGGCGTCTTGCGCAAGGGTGCTTACCCCGTGATACCCGTCAACGGGGCGTCTGAACACGGGCTTCACACGGTGCGTTGTTACTTGCAGGACACCTACCTCGCTGCGCTGGATGCCTTGCCGGTGGCGGCGTGGTTGTGTGATGTCAACCGGCATCTGTTGCATGCCAACGCCGCCGGGGCGGCAGAACTTAAGCATCCGCGTTGGTTCAAACTGGACGCCGGTCAGCTGTGTGCCAGTGACCGTGCACTGCAGTCGCGCTTTGTCACGGGCTTTGCGGTTTTGGTGCCCCCTGAAGTGCGCCCTGGTCCCACGGCGCAGACCGTGCTGCACTTGAATGACGATTTGGTGGAGGTGGGTTTGCGGCGCGTGGAGCAACCGGATCGCTCGCCATTTGTGCTGGTCAGCGCGGCGGCCAGGGCGCGCCCCGGCCAGGCCGTCACAGCGGGCGCATCCGGCACGTACTGGCCGGAGCGCCGCCTGCTGTCACCGCGTCAGCGCGAACTGGCCGGGCTGCTGCTCACCTTTCATAGCCTGGATGAGGCGGCCGACAAGATGGGCATCACCCGGCGCACCGCCCGCGACCACCTGGCCGCCCTGTTTCAGGCCACCGGCATGCGCCGCCAGCAAGATCTGATCAATTTTCTGCGCCAGCATTCGCCGTCTTGATGCCAGACCAGGCCCTGCACGGCCTGTGCGGTGTGCTGACTGTGGGCAGATCAGTGATCGCCCACACGGCTAAATGGCCGTGTTGCTGGCGTTGACAACAAGTGGCATGCGCTGCAAGCGCTCAGCGGATGCGTGCTGGAGATTAAATTTAACTATATGATTTATAAGGTATAAATCGGTTCAATACGTATTGGCACGTATCATGCTTTTGTGGATGTATCACCCGGCTTTGGGTGTCATAGTCCAACAATCAAGCTGATCGAAATCGCCATGAAAATCTCCAACTCAACATCACGCCTGGTAGCGCTCACTGCTGCCACTCTGGGGCTCGCCTTGCCCGCTGCTGCAGCGCCCGTAGAGATGATCACCAATGGCAGCTTCGGAACGGCGACCAGTGCATCGATGGCTTCCTGGACAACTGTTGGCACGGCCGGTGCGCGCCTGAATACCGATGCCATTAATACATCCAGCGCTGAAAACGGTGGGTTCAACGATTTCTTCGGCACACCCACCTCGACCAAAACCAAGACTTGCGGAATGGTCGTGTTTGGAAGTTGTTTGTTCCCACGTACCGAGACCGTTGTGACATCCACCAACGCCTTTGCGGTGCTGGGTGACAGAAGTGGTGTGGTGGGCGGAGAAACAGCTGGCGGCATCCATGCCATCTACCAGGAGTTCACGCTGGATACAGCGTCCGGATTCTCCGATCTCGTGGTTTCTTTTGACTGGGCACTCAATTCTCAGAATGCAAGAAGTGCCGGCGGCGACGCCCTGTTCGCTGTCTTTTCGTGGGTAGACAGTGGCTGGTCCCGGATCTCCAATGCGGCCTCTGGCATGACGGATGTGCTCACTTCCAATACGAATGAATCGTTCTCGTACGCCAATGTGGCGGACGGTTTGTACAGGATCACGTTCTCCCTGGATGAGAGCGCCACATGCTCGTCGGGCAGGAACTGCAGCAATCCCTGGAACAGCGGTGCCGGCATCGACAATGTTTCTGTCCTGGCCAATGCAGTCGCTCCAGCCGCGCAAGCCAATGACGTGCCCGAACCCGGTTCTTTGGCGCTGATGGCGCTGGGTTTGCTGGGCTTGGCAGCTGCGGCTCGTCGTCGCAAGATGTAAGCGAACCCTGCGACCGACAAAAGAAGGCCCTTCGGGGCCTTTTTTTGTGGGCGCTTTCAAGCGATCCAAGTCGCCGATGTGTGAGGGTGCGCTGCTCTGGCCACCATCGCAGTGCCAGGATCGTGGCCAATCCCTCAACCATGAACGCTTGTTGTTGCTGAAATTTGGCGGGGCTGAGGCTTGTGTACCCGTGCAAAACTGGTCGATGCGGGGATTCCCCCGTCGTGTTTTCTGGTCCTGCCGTTTGGCAAAGGTGTGCCGCAATGCAGCGTGACATGTCGCCCGGCGTTTGCTGGGCGGGCGTGATTCGCCTGCCCGGTTGCCAACGCCACAGTTTTGTCATCAAAATGACATACCGAACCGTCACACTTCGTGGATCACCGAACCAGGCCCGCATGACCGACACCGCTCCCACCCCCGAGGCACCGCCCGTGCCCGCTGCCATCGCCGCACCCGTCAAACGCAAAGCCCGGCCCAAGGCGGCGCCTGCGCCCGCACCCGTTGACACGTCCTGGATTGACCGCGATGTGAGCCTGCTGGCCTTCAACGCGCGGGTGCTGCACTGGGCGAAAAAGACCGATGTACCGCTGCTGGAGCGCCTGCGCTACCTGACCATCGTGTCGTCCAATCTGGACGAGTTTTTTGAGGTGCGCGCCGCGCTCTACACCAGCCTGGCCAAACCCAAGGCTGACCTCAACGCCATCGATGCGCAAGCGCAGGAGTCGCTGAGCCGTGCGGCCCACGCACTGGTCGAAGAGCAATACGCGCTGTACAACGATGTGCTGATCCCGGCCCTGGCCAAAGAAGGCGTGCGCATCGTGCCGCATGGCGAGCGCACGCTGGCGCAGCACCGCTGGGTGAAGTCGTTTTTTGAGCGCGAGGTGCGTCCGCTGCTGCTGCCCGTGGGGCTGGACCCGTCGCACCCGTTCCCGCAGGTGGCCAACAAGTCGCTCAATTTCATCGTGCGGCTGTCGGGCCACGATGCGTTCGGGCGCGAGAACGAGATCGCCATCGTCAAGGTGCCGCGCAGCCTGCCGCGTTTCATCCGCCTGCCGGAAAAGTTGTCCGGAAAACGCACGCTGTTTGTGTCGATTTCCAGCGTGATCCGCACCCACCTGAAAGAACTGTTTCCAGGCCGCACGGTGGGCAATTTTTCGCAGTTCCGCGTCACCCGCCACTCCGATCTGTCGGTGGACGAGGAAGATGTGAAAAACCTGCGCACCGCGTTGCGCCAGGGCCTGGTGCACCGCAATTACGGCCAGGCGGTGCGCCTGGAAGTGTCGGCGGGCTGTGTCGAGCACCTGTCGGACCTGCTGCTGCGCCAGTTTGAGCTGCCCGCCTCCGCCCTGTACCGGGTGCATGGCCCGGTGAACCTGGTGCGTCTGAACCAGCTGATTGACCTGATCGACCAACCCAAGTGGTTGTGGCCGCGGTACGAGGCCAGCTACCCGAGCCAGCTGCCACCCAACACCACCATCTTCGAGCGCCTGGCCGAGGGCGATGTGTTGATCCACCAGCCCTACGAGAGTTTTGACGGCGTGTTGGCCTTTTTGCGTGAGGCGGTTTACGACCCCGATGTGCTGGCCATCAAGCAGACCATTTACCGCACCGGCTCGGACTCGGTGCTGATGGAGCTGCTGCGCCAGGCGGTGCAGCGCGGCAAAGAGGTCACCGTGGTGGTGGAGCTCAAAGCGCGCTTTGACGAAGAAGCCAACATCAACTGGGCGGAAAAGCTTGAATACATCGGCGCCCAGGTGGTGTACGGCATCGTCGGTCTGAAAACCCACGCCAAGATGCTGCTGGTGTCGCGCCGCGAGGGCCGCAACATCGTCCGCTACGCGCACCTGTCCACCGGCAACTACAACCCCAAAACTGCGCGGCTCTACACCGACCTGAGTTACCTCACGGCCAATCCCAAACTCACCGCCGACATGGAAACGGTGTTTGGCCTGCTGGCCAACCAGAGCCGCATCCCCAAGCTCAACAAGCTGATCCTGGCGCCGTTTCACCTGCAGCGCAGCCTGATCGACCGGGTGGACCAGGTCGCCAAGGCCGCGGCCAGCGGCGTGTCGGGCCGCATCATCCTGAAGATGAACAGCCTGACCGACGAGAAGCTGATGGAGGCGCTGGCGCGGGCTTCGCAAGCCGGTGTCGAGGTGGACCTGATCGTGCGTGGCGCCTGCATGCTGCCGGCACAGCGGCCGGGTTTCACCGAGCACGTCCGGGTGCGCAGCATCATCGGCCGGTTTCTGGAGCACTCCCGGGTGTTCTACTTCCAGACCGGCGCCGAGGAAACCTTGTACCTGTCGAGTGCTGACTGGATGAACCGCAACATGTTGCGCCGCGTGGAGCTGGCCTGGCCGGTGGAAGACGCAGCCTTGCGCCAGCGCATCATCAGCGAGTGTCTGACGATGTACCTGGCTGACCACGTCGATGCCTGGACGATGGCGCCCGATGGCAGCTACCACCAAGTGACACCGCCCCGCAGTCCGGCCAAGCCCAAAGCAGCGGTCGGTGCGCAGGCCAGGTTGATGGCCCTTTATTCAGCCAAGCCCTGATGGCATAAGGACGACAAGCTATGGATTTGATCCTTTGGCGACACGCCCAGGCGTTTGACGCCGAGCCCGGCTGTGATGACCTGTCGCGCGCTCTCACCCACAAGGGCGAGGGCCAGGCGGCCCGCGTGGCCAAGTGGCTGGACCGCCAGCTGCCCGAGAGCACCCGGGTGCTGGTCAGCCCGGCGCGGCGGGCCGAGCAGACCGCGCGTGCGCTGGGGCGCAAGTTCAAGTTCCGCGACGAGCTAGCGCCGCAGTCCAATGCCGATGAAGCTTTGGCTTTCATTCAATGGACCGCTGAAAACGGCCCGCCGCACAAAGGCGCGGTGTTGCTGGTGGGCCATCAGCCGATGCTGGGCCAGATCGCCGCGCGCCTGTTGGGTGTGGATGAGGCCGCGTGTGACATCCGCAAAGGTGCCGTCTGGTGGCTGCGCAGTCGCCAGCGCGAGCAAGAGCTACGCGTGCACCTGGTCTCCGTGATCAGCCCGGAGCTGATCTGAGGCAGCTCAGTTCACCACCATTTCCAAACTCCAGGGCATCTTCTGCCAGGCCAGACTTTCCTGGCGCAGCAAGTGGGTTGACTGCGGGTAGTCCGAGGCCCAGACCTCATCCACAGTGAGGGTGAAGCGCTGGCGTTTGGCCGCGTAGGCCAGCGTCACGCGCTCGTCTTGCGGGTCTTGGCGGGCGTGGCACAGGATGACAGCCAGGCGCATGGCCAGCAGCAGCATCACAAAGCCGGACTCTTCAAAGTCGGCCTCCAGCTTGCGCAGCTTGCCACGGTGGCCCAGCACCAGCAGGCCCAGGCGATGCAACTCGGGCAGGCTGAACCCCACCGTATCGGCGTTTTCCAGAATGTAGGCGCCGTGTTTGTGGTAGTCGCTGTTCGAGATGGCCATGCCCACTTCGTGCAGCGCCGCCGCCCAGCGCAGCTTGCGCTGCAGCACGTGGGCGTCTGGCGCGTCGTCTGGCAACACCTGCGCCAGCAGGCGGGTCGCCACCCGGCTGACCCGGGTTGCCTGGCCAGCGTCCACGGCAAATTTGAGGGCCAAGCGCTGCACCGAGGTGTCGCGCGCGTCGGTGGCGTGGGCGTCGCGCGTCAGCATCTCCTGCAGCACGCCGTGGCGCAGCGCGCCTTGCGCCACTTGCAGGGTGTCGATCTGCAGCAGGTCCATCAGCCCGCGCAGCACACTCACGCCGCCGCCGATCACCGCGCGGCGGTCCTCTTTCAGCCCCTCCAGTTGCACCTGGTAAACGCTGCCCGCACGCAACAGGCATTTGACCAGCCAGTCCAGCCCCTCGCGGGTGATCTGACCACTGCCCCAGCCCGCCAGCGCCAGAATGTCGGCTACCGCGCCGATCGTGCCAGAAGCACCGTAGGCCGTGTCCCACTGGTGGGGCGCGTAGCTGGCAAGCGCTTCATCCAGCACCGCTTGGGCGGCCACTTCGGCGCGAAACAAGGCCTGTTCGGTGAATTCACCCTTGGGAAAGTATTTCATCGACCAGGTGACGCTGCCCACCCGGTATGAGGCGGTTTGCGTGGCGTCCAGGTCATGGCCCAGCACCAGTTCGGTGGAGCGCCCGCCGATGTCGATCACCAGGCGGCGCTCGGCGCTTTGCGGCAGAAAGTGCGCCACGCCCTGGTAGATCAGGCGCGCTTCTTCGGTGCCGGCAATCACGTCAATCGGAAAGCCCAGCACCTCGCGGCCACGCTTCAGAAAGTCGTCGCGGTTTTTGGCTTCGCGCAGGGTCTGGGTGGCCACGGCGCGCACCTGGTCCGGGCCAAAGCCCGCCAGCCGCTCGGCAAACCGCGCCAGGCAATCCCAGCCGCGGGTCATGGCTTCGACCGACAGGTTGCGTTCCTCGTCAAAACCGTTGCCCAGGCGCACGGTCTCCTTCAGGTAGTCCACCCGCTGGATCTGCCCGTGGTCAAAACGCCCGATTTCCAGCCGAAAGCTGTTGGAGCCCAGGTCAATGGCTGCCAGGAATGTGCCGTTGTTCATACCAGGAGTTTACGTTTGTGGCGTGACGATGCCGTGTCACCACCAAGTCGGCCGCATGCCGCCTTCGTTCTACCGACGCCCATGGGCATCCAGATGTGCCATATTGAACCTGCCTGTAATATCCGCGGCTTCAGGTGATGGCAGACTGTGCCGCCCGGCCTGGCCGACTGCCCGCAAGACGCGCACGTGCTGCACCTGGTCACCTGTGGCTCTATGTCTTGAGAGAAAACCATCATGCTTAACAATTTCAAAATCGGTGCCCGTCTTTCCGGCGCCTTCCTGACCCTGGTGCTTCTTCTTCTGGGTATTGCCTATGCAGGGTGGGCGGGTATTGGCAAGACGTTCGACGGAACGGTCGACATGTACAACGACAGTCTTGTTCCCATGAACAACATGAGCGCGGTGCAATACCTGGCCATCCGCAACCGCACCCTGGTGATGGACATGTTGTTGAACCCGGAGCCTGCCAACATTGTCAAACGTGTGTCCGAGATGGACAAGAATTTCGACCTCATGGACCAGGACTGGAAAGCCTTTCTCGCCACCAACCTGTCCCCGCAAGAAAAGGTCTTGGTCGCCGAGGTTGAACCTGCCATGGCCGCCTTTCGCAACGACGGGCTGAACCCGGCCAAACAGGCCCTGGCTGAGGGGAAACTCGAGGATGCCCTCACCATCTACAAATCAAAAGTCAGTCCGCTGGCGCCCCAATTTTTTGGACCCCTGGAGAAGCTGATGGCGCTGCAGGTGGACATGTCCAAAGCGGACATCCAAGCCGCCACCCAGGCCAATCGCACCACGTCCATCGTCATTGCGGTCGCCACCTTGGCTGCGCTGCTGCTGGCGGGTGTGTTGGCGGTGGTGATCACCCGCTCCGTCACCCGCCCCATCGGTGAAGCGGTGGCGTTTGCCCAGACCACAGCCAGTGGCGACCTCACCGCCCGCATCCTGCACGCCAGCCGTGATGAGGTGGGTGAGCTGCTTGATGCCCTGGCCTTGATGCAGGCCAATCTGGTCAAGGTGGTCAGTCACGTCCGCAGCGGCTCCGAAGGTGTGGCCACAGCCAGTTCCCAGATTGCCGAAGCCAACCACGACCTGTCGGCCCGCACCGAACAACAAGCCAGCGCCCTGGAACAGACCTCGGCCAGCATGGAAGAACTGGGCGCCACCGTCAAACAGAATGCCGAATCGGCGCGCACCGCCAACCAGCTGGCCATGAGTGCGTCTGCGGTGGCGCAACAAGGTGGCGACGTGGTCGGCCAGGTGGTGCAGACCATGAAAGGCATCAACGAGTCGTCCCACAAAATTGCCGACATCATCAGCGTCATTGACGGCATTGCGTTCCAGACCAACATCCTGGCGCTCAACGCGGCGGTGGAAGCGGCCCGTGCCGGGGAGCAAGGTCGGGGTTTTGCCGTGGTGGCCTCCGAGGTGCGATCCCTGGCCGGGCGCAGTGCCGAGGCGGCCAAGGAAATCAAGCAACTGATCAACGCCAGTGTGGAACGCGTCGGTCAAGGCAGCGTTCTGGTGGACCAGGCTGGGGAAACCATGACCGAGGTGGTCAACAGCATCAAACGGGTGACCGACATCATGGGTGAGATCAGTGCCGCCAGCACCGAACAGTCTTTGGGGGTGGCCCAGGTCGGCGAAGCGGTCACCCACATGGACCAAGCCACCCAGCAGAACGCGGCCTTGGTCGAGCAAATGGCCGCAGCGGCCAGCAGCCTCAAAACCCAGGCCATGGACCTGGTGCAAATGGTGGGCGCCTTCAAACTGGGCGATGCCGACCCGCTGCGGGAACCTGTGGCGGGCAGCCTGGCGCTCAGCGGCCCGCGCCGCCCGGCCCTGGCCTAGACAGCCGCCAGATCACACGTCCCAGCCAGGCCAGCCGAGGCTCAGGACGCCAACCAGCGCATCACCTTGTCGCGACTGGGCACACCACCGGCGTGCACCACTTTGCCGTCAATCACCACGCCGGGGGTGCTCATCACACCGTAACCGATGATCTGCTTGATGTCCTCGACCTTGCCGAGTGTGATGGCCACGCCTTTGGCTTGGGCCACCTCATCGATCAGGGCAAGGGTGGCTTTGCAGTTGGCACAGCCGGTGCCGAGTACTTGGATGTCCATGGTTTTTCCTTTCAAGAATGGGAGAAATCAGCGATTCAGAGCACCGCATTGAACACAAAACCCACGATCAGGATGCCGCTGGCCACCACGCCGACAAAGGTGGCGATCAGCCGCAGTTTCAGCACCTTGCGCAGGATGATCATCTCGGGCAACGAGAGCGCGATCACACTCATCATGAACGCCAGCACCGTGCCCAGTGCTGCGCCCTTGGCCAGCAGTGCCTGCACGATGGGGATGATGCCCGCCGCGTTGGTGTACATCGGCACACCCATCAGCACCGCCAGCGGCACGCTCCACCAGGCGTCCTTGCCCATGAAACTGGCCATGAAATCCTGCGGCACATAGCCGTGGATGCCCGCGCCAATGGCGATACCGGCCAGGATGTAGGGCCAGACCTTGCCGACAATCTGGCGCACGGCGGCAAACCCGCCGTCCAGACGATCCGCCAGCGTCATGCCGCCGTCCTCAAACTGCGCCGAGGTTTTGGGCATGTCGCGCACCCAGTCTTCCAGATGCGCTTCCATCTTCAAGCGGCCAATGGTCCAGCCCGCCACAATCGCCACGCTCAAACCCAGGCCCAGGTACAGCAGCGCCACTTGCCAACCAAACAGGCCAAACAGCAGGGTAAGCGCCACCTCGTTGACCATGGGTGCCGAGATCAGGAACGAAAACGTCACGCCCAACGGCACACCCGCCTGCACAAAACCAATGAACAGTGGCACCGCCGAGCAGCTGCAAAACGGCGTGACGATGCCCAAACTGGCGGCCATCACGTTGGCCACACCTTCACTGCGCCCGGCCAGCAGCGCGCGGGTGCGCTCGGGGGTGAAGTAGCTGTTGACCATGCCCATGACAAACACCACGCCGGTCAGCAGCATCAGCACCTTGGGCGTGTCGTAAATGAAGAATTGCAACGCGCCGCCCAGGTGGCTGTCGCGCGCCACCGGCAGCGCGGCCACGGCCGCTTCAGACAGCGGCAGCAACAGCTGGTACAGGCCCAGCCAGAGCGCGGCGGCGAAGATCAGAAAAGCCAGCGGCTGGCGCTTGGGCAGGGTGGCAAGTGAGTTTGTGAGGGCGGTCATACCCGTGAAGACGCGCCAATGCCCAAAAGGATTCAGCCTGGGGCTAGGTGCCCTCAAAATACCGGGTGCAGTTAACGGTCATCCCGGGCTTGGCCCGGGATCGATGCCTCCAGTGTTCATGGGTTGCCCCGGATCGAGCCCGGGGCAGGCGCCTTGCGTCCGCCATGACCGCCACGGGAAAGGCCCGCCTTGGACAATGACTGCCATCCCGTCAGCGCCTTGAACTTACTGGCAGGCCGCGCCCTCGCGCAGCGCACAGTTCAGCGCGTAGCCGGGTGACTCCAGTTGCAGCGTGACGTGGCGGATCTCGAAGTGTTCATGCAATTCATGTTCCGCCAGGTGCAGCAGCGCGCCGCTGTCGGCTGCCGGGTCGGTCAGCACCAGGTGCGCCGTCAGCGCAATGTCGGAGGTGCCCATGGCCCACACATGCAGGTCATGCACCTCGGCCACGCCCCCCAGGCCCAGCAGCCGCTGGCGCACCGCGGCCACGTCCACCGAGTCGGGCACGCCGTCAAACAGCAGGTGCACCGACTGGCGCAGCAAGCTCCAGGTGCCCAGCACAATCACCAGCGCAATCAGCAGGCTCATCACCGGGTCGATCCAGGCCCAGCCCTGCCACAGGTACAGCGCGCCGCCCAGCACCACGCCCAGCGACACCAGCGCGTCGGCGGCCATGTGCAAAAACGCGCCTCGGATGTTGATGTCGTCCTGGCTGCCGCGCATGAACAGCAGCGCCGTGGCGGTGTTGATGACGATGCCGACACCCGCCACCGCCATCATGGTCCAGCCCTGGGTGGGTTCGGGGGACTGCAGACGCTGCAGCGCCTCCCAGCTCAGCGAGCCCATGGCCAGCAGCAGCAACATTGCGTTGATGAAGGCCGCCAGGATGGAGGCGCGTTTGAAGCCGTAGGTGTGCCGCGCATCCGGTCGGCGCTTGCCCGCCAGCGCGCCGCCCCAGGCCAGCAGTAACCCGGCCACGTCGCTCAGGTTGTGCCCGGCATCGGCCAGTAGCGCCAGCGAGTCGATCTGCCAGCCGTAAAACGCCTCGATGCCCACAAACACCGTGTTGAGCCCGATGCCAATCGCAAAAGCGCGGTTGAAGTTGGCCGGCGCATGGCTGTGTCCGTGGTGGTGGTCGTGGCTATGGCTGTGGCCATGATCATGATCGTGGTGGGTACTCATGTGGCCTCCATGGCAACGTGGCAGCACACTTGCCCGTGCTCGTCAAACTGCACGCCGCAGTGCGCGACCAAGTGCTGGCGCAGGCGCTGGCGAGCGCGCAGCAGGCGGGACTTGGCAGCGCTCAGGCTCAAGCCGTGGGTTTGTGCAAAGTCACGCACCGTCTGGCTGTGCAGGTCGCAGGCCTCAATGACGGCGCGATCAGCCTCGTCCAGACGTGCCAGGTTTCGGCCCAAGCAGGCATTCAGCGCGTCGACCGCCGGGCGCGGCTCGGCCACCGGTGCCACCAAGTCGTCGGGCAAGTCCACCCAGGGTTTGGCTAAGCGGGTGTGGTCCACCAGCGTGGTGCGGGCCACTTGGAACAGCCAGGCGCGCGGGTTGTCCAGACGGCAAAAGCCCTGGCCAGCACGCATGGATTTCAGAAACACCTCTTGCAGCACGTCCTGCGCGAGGCTGTGGTCCTGCAACTGGCGTGACAGGTAGGCGAGCAACTCGGCCTCATGGGCACGCCAGGCCTTCACCACGCAGTCAAAGCGCGGCGGTGTATCGGTGGCGTGGGAGGTGTTCAACGGGCTTTCTTCGGGTTGTCAACAACGGGCCGCACTATACGGGAGGCGCTGGCGGCGCGTTGGCAGCAGGGCCAGCCTGGTCAGCAGATGGCTGGGCTGCCCTGTCACGGCGATGTCATCAAATCGCCATCAAAGCGTCACCCCGCACCCGCACCATCCATGGCAAACCAAGGAGCATGACCATGAGAGAACTACCCAACCCCACATTTGCTTTTTCCCCGGTCTCGTTGCCCAGGGGGTCACTTCATCGACCTGAGCTTTGTCAGCCTGACGCGTCGCGCGTCGTGGCAAGCCCTGAGCGCGGCGGTCTGCAGGTATCGTGGGCGCGCCACACGGATGAAGTCCGCCAGGCGCAGCGCCTGAGGTACCGCGTATTTGCCGAGGAAATGGGTGCCCGCCTGAGCACCACCGTGCCCGGCCACGACGTGGACATTTTTGACCCGTATTGCGAACACCTGTTGGTGCGCGACGAGGCCACGCAAGAGGTGATTGGCACCTACCGCGTGCTCACCCCGGCGCAGGCCAAACGCATTGGCAGCACCTACAGCGACACCGAGTTTGACCTGGTGCGCCTGCGCAGCTTGCGCGAACGCATGGTCGAGCTGGGCCGCAGCTGTGTGCACCCGGAGCACCGCCACGGCGGTGTGATCATGGCACTGTGGGGCGCGCTGGCCGAGTTCATGGTGCGCAACCAGCTCGACACCATGGTCGGTTGCGCCAGCATCCCGATGTTGCACAACGGTGTGGTCAGTGGTGATGTGGCGGCCAGCATCTGGCGCCAGCTCCAGGCCACCCACATGGCACCCATCGAGTTCCATGTGCGCCCGCGCCTTCCCCTGCCAGTGGAGCAGCTCGATGCCAGCCTGCAGGTGGAGCCACCGGCGCTGATCAAAGGTTACTTGCGCCTGGGCGCCAAGGTGCTGGGTGCCCCGGCCTGGGACCCGGACTTCAACACCGCCGACTTGCCGATGTTGATGCGCATCCACGACCTGCCTGCGCGTTACCGCAAACACTTTCTGGGTAACTGAGTCTCTGGTTGACGGGGCGCCGCGTTCAGGCGCCCCTCGCCGCTGGTGCGCGCTCAGCTCACACCAAACAACGCAGGCTGTCCACAGCGGCGCGGGTGTCCTGGGCGAGCGCCCTGCGGTCCCGCCCCAAAGGTGACTGCACCGGACCCAGCCGCACCTCTGCCTGCAAACCCGGATGGCGCACCGTGCGCCACATCGACTGCAACAGCGTGTCTTCGTCAACGTAGATGGGTGCCAGGCTGACCTGGCCACTGGCACGCTCCACAAACTGCAGCGCCAGCGCCTGCACTGGCGCCTTGGCAGACACCGCCGCCTGGAACAAATTCGCGTGAAACGGCAGCACCTGCTGCCCGTTGCTGGTGGTGCCCTCCGGGAAGATGGTCAACACCTCACCGGCTTGGAGATGCTCGGCCATCTGGTGCACCACACGCAGTGCGTCACGGGGTGACTCGCGGCTGATGAACAGTGTGCCAGCCTTGGCCGCCAGCCGCCCCATCAGCGGCCACTGGCGCACCTCGGCCTTGGCGACAAAGCGGCTCGGGCTGGTGGCCTGCAGCACCAGAATGTCCAGCCACGACACATGGTTGGACACCCGCAGTGCCGGGCCTGTTGCGGGCGGCGCGCCAGATACTTTTAAATCAATAGCTAAAAGCCCAAGCGCAGCAAGGGCCCAGGCCTGAATTTCCTCTTGTTGCCGGGCGGCGGACCAGCCCGGAAAGCGCCAGCGCAGCGTGGCCAGACCACCGATCAGGTGGCCGCCCAGCCGCAGCAGGCGCCAGCTGGCCAACAGCTGCTGGCGCATCAGCATGGAGGCCGCTCGCCTCAGCTACCGATCACACCACCGTCTTTTTTGGTGATGACGATGGTGGCGGAGCGGGGGCGCTGACCGGCGCCGTAGCCTGCGTTGGCAGGCCAGTGGCTGGTGTACTTGGCAGGGTTGCCAATGTCGGCCATCGGGGTGAGTTCACCGGGGTGCTGGATGTTGATGAACATCGCACGACCGTCGGGTGACTCACACAGACCGGTGATCTCGCAGTTGACCGGGCCCACCAGAAAACGTTTGAGAATGTCAGCCGACTGCGCCTTGCCCATCGGGGTGCTGACCTGTTTTTCGCTGCCGTCCTCGCGTTTGTAGGTCAGCGTTTTGCTGCTGCCGTCACCGACCTTGCCGGGAATGGCCGCCAGCAACATGCAGTTGGTTTTGTCGGTCATCGCGCCGTCGTCGGTCTGGATCCAGCACACACCGGTGGACGGGCTGAACACCAGGCCATCGGGTGCCGACAGTTCGTTGTCATCGGTCAGGTTCGACAGGTTGACACGGGTCTTGTCGGCGTCGGCTTCCGAGGCAAACAGGTAGATGTCCCAGGTGAATTGGGTGTCCGCCGGGTTGGCTTGCGCCACGCGGATGATGTGGCCGTTGACATTGCCTTTTTGCTCTTTGCCCGCTTTGAGGTCGGTGTAGGTGCGCGGGTTGGCCGCGTCCACACCCATCTCACCGTCCACCGTGCGGTTGCTGTTGTTGGTCAGCGTCATGTAGAAGTCACCGGTGCGTGGGTTCACACCACCCCATTCCGGGCGATCCATCTTGGTGGCGTTGACTGCATCGGCGGCCAGGCGGGTGAAGATGGCAATGTCAGCATCGGACTTGAAGGCAAAGTCAGGGTTGGCCGCCACAATCGGGTTGGCCATCGACAGCTCCAGCCATTGGCCGGTGCCGTCTGCCTTGAAACTGGCCGCGTACAAGGTGCCTTTGTCCAGGTATTTGTCACCCACGTCCAGCGGGTTGGCGCTGTGGGCGTCGGCGGCATCCCATTTGGCGGTTGATACAAACTTGTACATGTATTCACCGCGCGAGTCGTCACCCATGTAGGCCACGATCGGCTGGCCGGGGACGGGTTTGGCAAAACTCACACTTTCATGGGCAAAACGGCCCAAGCCGGTACGCTTGCGCACCGCCAATTGGGGGTTGTAGGCGTCCATTTCCACCACATAACCAAAGGTGTTCATCTCGTTGCGGTAGTCGCTTTTGGCGTCAGACGCCAGTGCGCCGTTGTTCCAGCGCACATAGCTGTCGCCCGCGCCCGCGCTCTCCCAGCCATGGCGGCTGGCAGCGCCGGCTTTGCGGCCATAACGGTCCAGACCCAACACTTGCGGGTTTTTCTTGCCACGGCGGTCGTCGTCCTTGGCATCACGATAAAAGTAACCAGACCAGTTTTCTTCACCCGACACAAAGGTGTTCCAGGGCGTTTTGCCGGTGCCGCAGTTGTTGAGCGTGCCGCGCGCGCGGGTGCCGTCCGGGCTGAACTTGGTAACCAGATGGCCACTGCCCTTGGCCGGGCCGTGGACCAGGACTTCGGTCATGGTGGTGACGCGGCGGTTAAACGGGGAGCCCGCCTTGTACGCCCACTGGTTGCCCTTGGCTTCGATTTCCACCACCGAGACACCGTGGATGGCCAACTCTTTGTCCACCTCGCTGGCCGGACGCGGCAGCTTGGAGGTGCCGCCGTTGGCGTGCAGGAAGAAGGAGCTGAGTTTTTCGTCGGTGGTGGCCTCATGGTTGATGGCCAACAACGCGCGTTGGGTGCTGGAGGCAGAAGGCTTGCCATTGGCATCCAGGCCAAACCATTCCATGCCGTCATGGTGGTCACCGGCGCGTTTGTCAAAGTCGGTGTCGGTGCCGTCGTTCTTGTAAGCGGGTGTGCTGGCGGTGAGCGGGTCGCCCAGCGCATAGAGCACCTGGGTCTGGTAGCCGTCGGCCACGGTCACGGTATCCATCAGGCTTTTGCCCACAGCGGCAAAACCCAGGGTGCTCAGGGGCGCAGACAGGCCCATGGCACTGGCGGCACCGGCACCTGCGGTGGCCGAGGTGGCGCAGCCGCTCAAACCCAGACCACCCAACAGGGCACCACCGGCAGCACCCACACCACTGAGCAACATGCTGCGACGGCTCAGCCGGGCCCTGACCACCGCATCAATGTGCGGGTTGCTGGAGGTGTTGGAGTCTTCTTCGTTGAAGAGGTCGTTGGGGCGCAGGGTTGGTTGGTTCACGGTCGGGGCCTCGTAGGTTGATGGAATAACCCAGCGAGTGTTCCCGCCCAGCATGAAACTTTTGTGACAGGGCCGCGACGACCCCACGCGCTCAAACAGTTAGCGCATACCCACCGATACTTGGCCAAACACCGCCTGCGCTGCGCGTGGCAGGCAGCGCCAATACGACGGGAAGGCCGCCACCGTACCGCCTAGTGCGGCTGCCGCATGCCAGCCCCAGCGCGGCTCGTACAAGAAGGCCCGCGCCAGCGCCACCAGATCGGCGTCACCGGCTTGCAGAACGGCTTCGGCCTGGGCCGGTTCGGTGATCAAGCCCACAGCGGTGGTCACCATGCCGCTGCTGGCGCGAACACTTTTGGCCAACGGTACCTGGTAGCCTGCCCCCAGCGTGATTTTTTGCAAGGGTGAAACACCGCCCGACGAGACGTGGATGAAGTCGCAGCCCGCCGCCTTGAGTTGCTGGCAGAAGGCTTCACTTTGGGATAAGTCCCAGCCGCCGTCCACCCAGTCAGAGGCCGACAGGCGCAGACCCAACACGCCGTCGTAGGCCGCGCGCACCGCCTGGAACACTTCCAGTGGAAAACGGATGCGGTTCTCCAACGAGCCGCCATACGCATCGCTGCGCTGGTTCGCCAGCGGCGACAGAAACTGGTGCAACAAATAGCCATGGGCACCGTGCAGTTCAATCGCGTCCATGCCGATGCGCTGGGCGCGCTGCGCGGCAGTCACAAATGCCTCGCGGATGCGCACCAGCTCAGCCGCGCTGATCTCGGTCGGTGCTGCCTCGGTAGGTGAATGGGGCAAGGCAGAGGGCGCCACGGTGGGCCAGCCACCTTGTTCCGGTGACAGCAGTTGCCCGCCCTGCCAAGGCACGGCACTCGACGCCTTGCGCCCGGCGTGGGCCAGCTGGATGCACACCGCGGTGTGGGGCGCCAGCGCGCGGGCGCGCTGCAGGTGGTCGGCCAGCGCGGCCTCGGTGCTGTCGTCCCATAACCCCAGGCACGCCGGGGTGATGCGGCCTTCTGGCAGCACGGCGGTGGCTTCGATGGTGAACATCGCCGCGCCGCTGTTGAGCAGGTTGCCCCAATGCATCAGGTGCCAGTCGGTGGCGCAACCCTTGACGGCCTGGTACTGGCACATCGGCGCCACCACCAGACGGTTGGGCAGGGTGAGGCCACCGCGTGGCGAGGGCAGATGCAAGGGCGAAAAAAGCAGGCTCATGGCAGGGGCTTGTGGTTGCTGGCGGGGCCGCAAGCATAGCCCACGGCCTGGCCCGCCGGTGCTGTCGGGTGCGCGTCAGGCGGGCGTGTTACCCGCATGTTCCCAGCCGTGCTGGTGATCGGTAAAATAGGCGCTGACCCGCTTGAAACATGACCGCGCCGGTTCTGAACGCCGAGCAAGCCACAGGTTGGTTTTAATTAACTCCCGGAGAAAAAGTATGACGATCAAGATTGGTATCAACGGCTTTGGCCGCATTGGCCGCAACGTGTTGCGTTCCGCCCTGCAGAGCTTCGACGACATTGAAGTGGTCGCCATCAACGACCTGCTGGAGCCCAACTACCTGGCGTACATGCTGCAATATGACTCGGTGCATGGTCGTTTCAAGGGTGACGTGTCGGTCGACGGCAACACGCTGATCGTCAACGGCAAAAAAATCCGCCTGACGCAAGAAAAAGACCCGGCCAACCTGAAGTGGAACGAAGTCGGCGCCGACATCGTGATCGAATCCACCGGTATTTTCCTGGACAAGGCCGGCGGCGAGAAACACCTGGCAGCGGGCGCCAAGAAGGTCATCTTCTCGGCACCGTCCAAAGACGACACCCCGATGTTTGTGTTTGGCGTGAATGACAAGACCTATGCCGGTCAAGCCATCATCTCCAACGCTTCTTGCACCACCAACTGCCTGGCCCCGCTGGCCAAGGTGATCCACGACAAGTTTGGCATCAAGCGCGGCCTGATGACCACCGTGCACGCAGCGACTGCCACACAAAAGACTGTCGATGGCCCGTCCAACAAAGACTGGCGCGGCGGTCGCGGCATTCTGGAAAACATCATCCCCTCGAGCACCGGCGCTGCTAAGGCCGTGGGTGTGGTCATTCCTGAGCTGAACAAGAAGCTCACCGGCATGTCGTTCCGCGTGCCCACCAGTGACGTGAGCGTGGTTGACCTGACCGTTGAACTCAACACCAGCGCCACCATGGCTGAAATCTGTGCCGAAATCAAGGCACAAAGCGAAGGCGCCATGAAGGGCGTGCTGGGTTACACCGACGAAAAAGTGGTGGCCACCGACTTCCGCGGCGAAACCCGCACCAGCGTGTTTGACGCTGACGCTTCCATCGCGCTGGACGGCACCTTCGTCAAGCTCGTGGCCTGGTACGACAACGAATGGGGTTATTCCAACAAGTGCCTGGAAATGGTGCGCGTGGTCGCCAAGTAATTCGGGTCACACCCAATCAAAAGGCCCGGCTGCATGGCAGTCGGGCCTTTTTTCATTGGGCTGGACCCGCGCCAGTTGGGCGCTGGTCTCTTGGTGGGTGTCAGCGGATGGTGTCTTTCAGTTGGCCCAACATGGCGGGTGTGACCAGCGTGATGCCGGTCTCAGTCACGTGAAAGCGCTTGCGGTCCGCCTCGTGGTCGACGCCAATCTGGGTGCCTTCGGGCAGGTGGCAGCCCCGGTCCAGAATACATTTCTTGACGATGCAGTGGCGGTCAATTTGCACATTGGGCAGGACCACCGAGTCTTCCACCAGCGAGTAACTGTGCACGTGCACCCCTGAGAACAGCATCGAGTGGCGCACCGTGGCCCCGCTGATGATGCAGCCGCCTGACACGGTGGAGTCCACCGCGCTGCCGCGCCGGGTTTCGTCATCAAACACAAACTTGGCCGGCGGGCGCTGCTCTTGCCAGGTCCAGATGGGCCAGTTCTCGTCGTACAGGTTCAGGTCGGGGGTGACTTCCACCAGGTCCATGTTGGCGGACCAATAGGCGTCCAGCGTGCCCACATCGCGCCAATACGGCGGTTTGCCGGGCTCTTGCACACAACTCTCGGAGAAGTTTTGCGCAAAGGTGCGGTAGCGCTTGACGCAGTGCGGGATGATGTTCTTGCCGAAATCGTGGTTGGACTTGGGGTCGTCGGCGTCGCGGTTGAGCTGCTCGAACAGGAAGCGGGCGTTGAACACATACACCCCCATGCTGGCCAGCGCCATGTCCGGGTTGCCAGGCATGGGCGGCGGGTTGGCAGGTTTTTCCTGGAACTCCACCACGCGACCCTCGTCGTTGACCGCCATCACACCAAATTCGCTGGCGTCCTTGAGGGGCACCTCGATACAGGCCACGGTCATGTCGGCCTTGCTCTCGACGTGGCCCAACAGCAGGCGGCCGTAGTCCATGCGGTAGATGTGGTCGCCCGAGAGGATCAGCACATATTCCGGGTTGGCGTGGCGGATTTCGCGCAGGTTCTGGAACACCGCGTCCGCCGTGCCCTGGTACCAATGGGACTCATCCACTTGCTGCTGTGCGGGCATGATCTCGATGAACTCGCCCAGGCGGCCATCCAGAAAACTCCAGCCCAGCTGCAGATGCCGGATCAGGCTTTGTGATTTGTACTGGGTGGCCACACCCACGCGGCGCACGCCCGAATTGACACAGTTGGACAGGGTGAAATCGATGATGCGGAACTTGCCGCCAAAGGGCACCGCGGGTTTGGAGCGCCAGTCGGTCAGTTCGCGCAGGCGGCTGCCGCGCCCGCCCGCCAGTACCATGGCGAAGGTGTTGCGTGTCAAGTGGCTGACAAGTCGGGGGTCACGCTCGTTGCGTGAGCCGAACGAGGATTCGTCAAAGTCTGTCATGTGTTGGCCCTTCATGGTTTCACTACACCCTGTCGCTGCGTCGCTACCGCAGGCAACTTTCAATTCTATTGACTTAGGCGCCCATCAGGTAGGTTTTGGCGGCTGCTTTCAGGCGCGATAAGCCCCGCTTCTATCCATCAGCGGCAGGCAACTGTCACGATTGATGACGCCACCGGGGCTGGCGACGGCGGCACAGTGGCCTTATTCGGGCACGCAAATCTGGTCGCGTTGCATGGCGATCACGGTGCGAACACTGATCAGCGTCACCAGCAGCACCAGCGCCGTCAACAGCACAACAAACAGCGCGGCAAAAAAGCCGCCGCCGACCTGCTCCAGCATGACAGAGGTGGCCAGGGTCATGGCCGCCACGGGGAAGGTGTAGGCCCACCACGGCAGGGCAAAGGCCAGCTTCCAGAAGTGCCTGGCCTGCGACAGCAGCAGCAAGGTGATGAACAGGCCAAAGTAATACAGGATACGCGCCACATCATCCACCACCCCGTTGTGCAGCTTGACCCAGGAGAGACAACCCACCGCGGGTGGCGCGATCAGGATGAACAGCGTGGGCAGCAGTTTGGCAGGCAGCATCGGGTGAAAGAAGAACCGGTTCAACAGCACCGCCAGCAGCGGTGTCCACATCATCAGCCCGACGCTGAAGGAGAACCACGACACCTCCTGATAACCCAGCGGCACCCCGGCCACCGGCACCAGGATGTTGCCCACAATCGGGATGAACCAGGCCGGGTTGCTGTGCTGCACCTGAAACTTGTCGTGGTGCATCCAGGCCGACAGGACGGCCAGCGTGAACAGCAGTTGCGCCGCAGCGCCCACGGCCCACAAAACCAGCGACACACCGGGCGCGTGGCGCATGACGGCTATGGCCAGCAGCAGCAAACCAATCGACATGGCCGGGAAAAAGCTCAGCCGAATCGGATGGTTGAACTCGGCCACCACATGCTGGCGGTGCAGCACGAACTTGGCCAGGTAAGCCAGGCTGATGGCGGCAAACACCAGCGCGGTCACGGCCAGCAACACCGCACTGGGAGACACCGACCAGCCCCATAACTGCTCGGCCTTTTCCAGTGCGATGGTGGTGCCGGCCAGCCCCATGACGATCGAAAACATCGACACCGGCAGGTGTTCCAGATGGCCGTGTGCGGCGGTGGGGGCATTGGCGGATGCGGCAGCAGGTGCGGCGGGGGTGCTCATGGTCACTCATCTCCAGTGAAAAACGCTGGAAATCATGGTACTTGCCCGGGTATCAAAACGACGGTGACAAGAGTCACGCAGCGTCAGCGCTTGGCGGCTACTTCTGAGCTTTGGCTGGATTGCCCGATGCGCGCGGCCCGACCCGGGCGTCGCGCACCAACTGGCCGCAATCGCTGTCCTGACCGGGGCCCGCGTCGATCAGCGGCAACAAGGCCAGCAGCGGGTTGACCAGGCCCAGCGCCACGGCGCCAACGGCACGCGCTGCCACCCGGCCGGTGTCGATGCTGACCTGGGGTTGGGCAAAGCTGCCGCGAATGTAGATCGGGCTGCGCAAGGCGACCGGGCTGGTGGCCTTGGTTTTGGGGGTCAGCGTCAGGTCCAGCGTTTCTCGCGCAAGGTTGATGCTGCCGGTGCCCAGCAGCGTGGTGATCTGGGTGTCGAACACCAGTGCCTCGGTCTGCATGGTGCCGGCTTTGACGTTGAAGTCGGCCACCGCGCAACGCAGTTTCACCAGCTTGTCGCCGGTCAGGTTGAGCTGCAGGATTTCCCACAGATGCAGGCCGGCTTTTTCCATCATCAGCCGGCTGATCTGGCCGCCCGCCACCACCAGAGCAACCTTGCCGTCGGCACTGGCCAGCATCTTGCCCACCGAGTTGCCGCTGCCGGTCAGACTGAACTCGCCGTTCATCTGGCCGATGCTGGCCTGGGTCAGGTCCACCGTGGGGAACAGTTTGGACAGCAACAGCTTGCGCGCCCGCAGCTGCACCGTCGCCTGGATCGGCGTTTTGCGGCCATCGAGCGTGATGCGGGTCTGCAGCTCACCGCCCGCCAGGCCAAAGTTGAGCGGGTCCAGCGTCAGCACCGAATCGCGCAGACTCACGTGCGCCGTGAGGTCTTCCAGCGGCAGGGCTTGGGCGCGGCGCAGGGTCTTGGCGGTGAGCTGTACCTCGGCATCGACCGAGTTCCAGCGCGCCGCGTTGAACGGCAAGTCGGGCAACACCCGGCGTTTGGCCAGCGGGTCGGCCACCGCCCGGGTGACACTGCCGGTGCGGGCGCCGATCAGCGGGCCCAGATCGTCCAGTGCCAGCACTTTGGCGGTCAGGTCGGCGCGCAAGGCGGGCCGCTTGCCACCGGTTTCCACCTGGACGAACCCGGCGATGTCGCTGGCGCCAATGCGACCGGCAAATTGCTCAAAACGCCAGCGCTGGTCCGTGTGGATCAAACGTCCTTCGGCGGTGTAGGCCCGCGTCGCCGGAAAAGCGATGCCCAGCAGCGGGTAGAGCTGCTCCAGGCTGCCGCCGCGCAGCGCCATCTGCATGTCCACCGCCGACAACGCCAGCAAGCCGGTGAGGGTGCCGTCCACCTCCACGCGGGTCGGGCCGACGCTGGCGCTCAGTTTGAGCGGATACGGCTGGCTGGTGTCACGCAGCGCCAGCACCGGCCCACCGCTGCCCTGCGCCTTGACCGGCAGGCCTTTGAACTGGCCGGTGGCTGAGAAAGTCAGATCCAGCCCGGTTGGGCCCGTGTCCACACCAGCGGTCGTGGAGAGTTGGGCGCGGATGCTGGTTTTTTGGCGCACATCGTCATACCCCAGCGTTCCTTGGCTCAGTGTCACGCGCCCGATGTGGATGCGTGCGGTTTCGTCCTGCTGGTTGAGGTCCAGCAGCCAGCTTTTGCGCCCGTCGGTCGCCTGTTCCAGAAAAATGGCGGCCTGGTCCAGGCGCACTTCGGTGAAGGCCACGGTGCGCTGCAGCAGCGCGGGCAGATCGACACTGACCGCCACGCCTTCAGCCGTCACCATCTGTTGTTCTTGCGCCCAGGCCGGGTTGGCAAAGCGCACGCCGGCCGCGTGCAGGCGCACCACCGGCCAGCCAAAATCGACGCTCAGGTCACCGCTGATCACCAGCGCGCGGCCGGTTTTTTCCAGGACCAGACGCTCCACCGGCGCGCGCAGCCAGTTCCAGCCCACCAGCGCGAGGGTCAGCACCGCCAGTAGCACCAGCGCCAACAGGCCAGCGCCGACCCGCAGCCAAGAACGGCGCCATACCGAAGGGGTGGGTGAAACCATACACGTCAGACTTTCCAGGTGACTGGCTCCGGGAGTGTCCAGCTTCTCGCGCGATTGTGGCTGATGGCGTCGAGTGCTTCAGTGCGCCAGCGTACTCACACGGCGTGGACTCGCCCAAAGAACGCCAGCCGCGCGGCGGCATTTGCGCGTTTTCACAGCCTGCCTGAACGCGCCGCCCGCTCGCCGTCACGTTCTGGCAAGCCGCTGCCAGCGATGGGCGGGTGTCGGAAGGCTTCCGCCAGATTGCGGCACAGAATCTGAGCCATCTTGGCCTCGAGCCCTGGCGGTTTCAAATCCAAGTGCAACACGGGGGAGTCTGTTGGATCGATGCGTCGGGCCGCTCCTGGGCATAGCGTGACAGATCAGGCCCCCTCCCGGTGACCGGGGGACTGTCTGTCCGCCATGTCGGGTGGACGCACATGAATGCTCAGCAGGTCTGCGGGCTGACCACGCCGGTCCTCACCCTTGGTGCGAGGCCAGTGCCTGGCGCGTGCCATGCGCCGGCAAGCAACGGTCTCTTTGCGCAGTTGGGCGCAGCAGACGTTCCAAATAGTGTCGTGCGAGACGCGTTTGGCAGCCTCAGTGGCATGCAGTTGAGCCAGGTGGGAGGCGATTTGTTGGGGCGACCAGTGCTGGCGTAGCAAGGCGGTGGTGGCATCAAACAGGGCGTTGCCTGCGATCAGCTTTGGGCGGGTACACGCCAAGTGCCGGGTCATGCGGCGTGCTGTGGGGGCGATGGAGGGCAGGCGGATAATCCGGCTGCCCTGGCAACCCATGCTCTTTGGTTCCTGCGTGTCCTTATCCTCCCGATTCCCCCCTTTTCTGATTGAGTTTCTGCAGCGCTGGCGCCGCCCGACCCGGCGCGAGCTGCTCTGGGCGCTGGCCGCTTTGCCAACCCTGCTGCTGGTCTACACCCTGCTGCTGATTCCTTTCACACCTGCCATCAGCGACATCCGCAAGGCCAAGGTCGATTTACCCGCGCAGGTGATGTCGAGCGACGGCAAGTTGCTGACCGAGTTCAAATGGGCCAACCGGGTCTGGGTGCCGCTCAAAGACGTGTCGCCCTCGGTGGTCAACGCGCTGATCGCCACCGAAGACCACCGCTTTTATGAGCACTTCGGGCTGGACTGGCGGCGCACCGCCTCAGCGGCGTTGCACACCTTCTCGGGTGACCGGCAAGGCGGCTCAACCCTGACCCAGCAACTGGCGCGCAACCTGTTTCCGCAGGAGATTGGCCGCGCGCCCACGCTGACACGCAAACTCAAGGAAGCCATCACCGCGTTCAAGATTGAGGCGCTCTACACCAAGCCCGAGATCCTGGAGACCTACCTCAACACCGTGCCCTTTCTCTACAACGCCTACGGCATCGAGATGGCGGCGCGCACCTACTTTGACAAATCAGCCGACCAGCTCAGTGTGCTGGAGAGCGCCACGCTGGTGGGCATGCTCAAGGGCAACAGCTACTACAACCCGGTGCTCAACCCCGAGCGGGCGCTGCAGCGTCGCAACACCGTGCTGGCGCAGATGGTCAAACGCGGGCAGCTTGAGGCGGCGCAGTACACCAGCCTGAGCAAACGCCCGCTGCGCATTGACTTTGAGCGCCAGGTCGAAGACAGCGGGCCGGTGCCACACTTTGCGGTGCAGCTGCGCAAATGGCTGATCGATTGGGCCGACGACCACGACTACAACCTCTATGCCGACGGCCTGGTGGTGCACACCACCATTGACGCACGCCTGCAGACCCTGGCCAACCAGGCGCTGGCGCGCCAAAGCCGCCATCTGCAAAATTTGGCCGACGCCGCCTGGCAGCCGCGCCGGGCCTGGGGACCCGACAGCGCCCTGGTCCAGACCCTGGTACGCGAAACACCGGAATTCCGCCGAGCGGTCGAGGCCGGCCAAAACGCTGACGACGTGCTGAACGCGCTGCTGAAAGACCGCAGCTTCATGGACCAACTGCGCGCGCAGAAAACCCGGCTGCAGGCCGGTTTCCTGGCGCTGGACCCGCGCAACGGGCAGGTGCGCGCCTGGGTGGGCAGCCGCGACTTTGCGCAAGAGCCGTTTGACCATGTGTCACAGGCACGGCGCCAGCCCGGCTCCACCTTCAAACCCTTTGTCTACGGCGCCGCCTTCGACCAGGGCGCGAGTCCCGACGACACGCTGATCGACCAGGCGGTGGAGATCCCGCTGCCCGGTGGTGAAGTCTGGCGCCCCAGCGACGGCGGCCCGCCCAGCGACAAACCCATGCGTCTGCGCGATGCGCTGGCCTATTCCAAAAACACCATCACCGCCCAGCTGATGCAGTCCGTGGGCCCCGAGCGGGTGGCCCGGCTGGCACGTGCCATGGGGGTGAACGAGAGCCCGCTGGAGGCGGTGCCCGCGCTGGCCCTGGGCACCAGCCCGGTGAGCTTGAAGGAAATGGTCAGCGCCTACAGCAGCATCGCGCACGACGGCCAGTACCTGGCGCCGATGCTGGTGACCCGCATCGAGAACCGCCAGGGTGAGGTGCTGGCCGAGTTCGCTCCGGCCCAGCCTCAGCGGGCCTTGTCTGCCAAAGTGAACTACCAGCTGCTCGACGCCATGCGGGGTGTGGTGGACAAAGGCACCGGCGTCGCTATCCGCAGCCGCTATGGCATCCGCGCCGATGTGGCGGGCAAAACCGGCACCACCCAGGACAACACCGACGGCTGGTTCATCCTGATGCACCCGCAGCTGGTGGCCGGTGCCTGGGTCGGCTTCAACGATGGCCGCATCACGCTGCGCAGCGACTACTGGGGCCAGGGCGCGCACAGCGCCTTGCCGATCGTTGGTGAAGTCACCGCCCAGGCGCTGCGGACCAAGCTGATCGACCCACGCGAGCGCTTCGAGGCACCACCCGAGGGCTTTTTCAGCCAGCTGGCCAAAGGCTTGCGTGACTGGGCCCAAGGCCTGATGGCGCCCAAGCCCGTACCTGTGCCACAACCGGTGCGTCAGCCCGCCCCCATCCCGGACGAGGAGGTGGTGGCGCCGGAGCCCGCTGTGCCCGCCAGTGAACCGGTCGAGTTTGTGGAGTCGCAAGTCACGCTGCCCGCCAGTGCGCCGGTATCGCCCATTTCAGCCTCGACCGCCGTGCCTACCTTGGGGCCGGTGGCACCGGTGTCTGTGCCCGCACCGGCTGTGGTGCCCGATGAGGCGGTGCGTTAAGGCCGGGTTTGATGGTCCGAGCACGGACTTGGGCGGGGTTGAATACCGGGTTCATTCGCTGAGGTGCTGACGTTGTGGGTAGGCCATGTGGGGTTAGCGAAGTAATCGGCCCGCCTGCGCCGCAAATCGTTCCGAAGAAACACGTGGCGCGGGCGTTGCAAATGTGGCAAGGTGGAGCGTGGCACAGGCAAAGACCGGTGTAGCAATGGTGCATATTGCCCG